>NZ_KB731324.1:3136865-3760523 GCF_000353285.1 Leptolyngbya boryana PCC 6306 | reverse complement strand
TCTGAAGTACTACGCTTCGGTACGACTGGATATTCGTCGAATTCAAACACTGAAGAAGGGAACCGAAGAGTTTGGAACCCGTGCGAAAGTGAAGGTGGCAAAAAACAAGGTTGCGCCTCCGTTCCGAATTGCAGAATTTGACATCATTTTTGGTAAGGGAATCTCTACGCTTGGATGTTTGGTCGATTTGGCGGAAGAGACCAATGTGATTGTCCGTAAAGGCGCATGGTATAGCTACAAGGGCGAGAATATCAGTCAAGGTCGAGATAATGCCATTAAGTATCTCGAAGAGCGTCCAGAGATTGCCAAAGAAGTTGAAGTGCAGGTGCGTGAAAAGCTAGAGATGGGCGCGCAGGTGTCAGCGAATTCAGTGGGTCAAGTGGATGAGCACGAGCTAATGGATGATGACGAAACCCTAGATGAAGAATAGGAATTTGGGCGATCGAGCCTAAAAGAGTGGTTGAAAAGTATCGACAGTTTCTTCGCTCCAGTCTATCTCGCCCCGGAATGGAATTCCAGGGCGGGTAGAGGCGACGAATGATCCTTTTATCAAACATCCCCTAAGCATTATTAGAGACAGTTGAAGGTTCAATTGTCTCTTTTTTATTTGTTTCTCTCGCTGCTGTTGATCGCAGTGCTTGTCCTAGCACTTGAATTGCAATCCCTGGTTGAAACAGACTTGAAGCAGGTTTAAGCATGTGCATGACTTCTAAGAACGCTTGATAAATCTCTTTTTTCTGCGTCATCAATTGACCGAGATGATCGAAATACAGATCGAGCAATCGATTCAGTCCTTGGGACTTTAGCCCTTCAGCACTGCTGTAGCGATAATCCTGATTAATCGCAAACGTCCAAGGCTGATTTTGTACCTTCGCGACCTCTTTTTGAATTTTTCGAGCCAGACCTTTTAGTGAACTCGATCGATGTTGTGTGAAACACCGATCCAAAGTTTGGGCGCTGAGCGCTGCAACCGTCATACCCTGTCCATAAATTGGATTAAACGTACAGGCTGCATGTCCGAGCACGACGAAATTCTCAGGTTGGTGCTGCATTTTCTCATACCGTCGCAATCGATTTTCAGTTTTCCGAAACCCGTAAATTGGCGTTAAGGGTTCTGCCTCTTTGATTGCCTCATAGATCTCAGGACTGACCAAGGTTTTTGCAAACTTTAGAAACTCTGCTTCAGTCGTCGGCGGATAATCTCGTTCTGCTCCAGACAGTCCGACTGACCAGCGATCGCCTTCGATCGGGAAAAGTATGCCCCCTCTCGTTGCACCTTGAGGCGAACAGGCAATAAAGATGCCTTTCCAATCGGCTCGAACGCCCGCGGGCAGCCGATAGATGCGACTCGAATATCCAATAAAGGCATTGACAAACATTTCTGCTGGAGGTTCATATCCTAAAGCTTTGAGCCATTGCGGCGTTTTGGAAGTTTGTCCACTCGCATCTACAATCCAATCTGCATAGAGAGATTGGTCTTGAATTTTAACGCCAGCAATTCCTTGTCCGTCTTTAGTTGCAATCAGTCCTGTGACCTGAGATTCTGGCAGAAATTGTACATTTTCGACTTGCTCTAATCGTTGTCGAATTGTCCAATCCAGTAAATCTCGGCTCATTGAGATTTGGACTAAGTTCGATTCGTACCGGGGGAGCCACCCAAACGCACTAAACAATGCCACATCGCCTGAAGGATTTAAGGATACTGCGCCAGCTTGAATCAACTGATCGCGTAGTCCTGGAAACAATGCTTCGAGAATTAACTGTCCGCGCATTAACAGAACGTGTAAGTGCCGAGATTGAGGCATACCATTTCGGGGCTGAGGTGCATCGGGAAACCGATCTCGTTCCACGATCGTCACTTGCTCGAAGTGATTTGCTAAAACCCTGCCTGCTAACAATCCTGCCATTCCACTGCCAATCACGATCGCATGTTGAAATCTGCTCATTTTAGAACTCCAGCCTTATTTTTAGCGATCTGCGTATATGTCGTTTTTCACCGGGATAGAATTAATTCTAAAAGTACAGAGGAGCGATCGTGTCAGATCACATTGGTTTTCTAGAAAATTGGCAGGATGCTTTAGTGTTTTGGTCTTTCGTTGCGGTGACAGTGTTTGTAACTTGGCGGATTCTCGTGAGTAAGCCGAGAGATTAGGACTGACAAAGGCGTTTGCGATCGTGAGTTCTTTGATATCATCATCGCGGGATTAATTCGACACTATGACGCTTACCGTTCAAGATATTGGCGAACAAGGATTATTAAAACGAGTTCAAGCTTTTTGTCCTCGTGCGGTCGTGGGAGATGATGCTGCGGTTCTGCCGACTGAACCTGGAAAATCGATTGTGATTACTTCCGATGTTTTAGTCGATGGCGTGCATTTTAGCGATCGTACGACGCCGCCCGAAGCCGCAGGTTGGAGAGCGATCGCGGCAAATCTCTCTGATTTGGCTGCAATGGGAGCTTCACCGCTCGGCATAACGGTTGGATTAGGTCTCCCAAAAACAACCCCCGTAGAATGGGTGGAAAAGCTTTATCAAGGTATGGCGGATTGTCTGAATCAATACGGGGGAGCCTTGGTCGGTGGAGATTTATGTCGATCGCCTGTGATTACGGTTGCGATTACTGCATTTGGTCAGGTTGATCCGAATCGTGTGATTCAGCGATCGACCGCTCAGCCCGGAGATGCCATCTTTGTGACCGGATTTCATGGGTCGTCCCGTGCAGGATTAGAAATGCTCTTACATTCTGACCCTGCACCAGAGAGAGCCTCATTAATTCGCGCACATCAATATCCAATTCCGCGATTTGATATTCCTCAACTGACGAGCCGCGTGTCTGGAATGGATAGTAGTGATGGCTTAGCAGATGCAGTCCTACAAATCTGTCGGATGAGTGGAGTCGGAGCAAAGCTCGATCGAGCTTTAATCCCAATTGATCCAGCTTTGAAACAGTGGGTTACTCCTGAAAAAGCAATGGAATGGGCATTGTACGGCGGTGAGGATTTTCAGCTTGTTTTATGTTTGCCACAAGAAGAAGCGAAGCTTTGGGTCGAGCAAGTAAGCGGCTCAGCGATCGTGGGTCAAATTACTTCTGATTTAGCAGTGCGATTGATTGATAGTTCCGGGGAATTTAGCGATCGCACTTTGAGCTTGGACCAAGGATTTCAACATTTCCAAAAGTAAGCGATTAACAAGAGTAGGGAGCTAGCAAAGAAACAACTCCCCACTCCCTACTCCCACCTAATTCAGCACTACTCTAGCTTCGGACTACACCAAAAACGACAATTGCTGTTGTTGTTGAGCGAGTACTTTCAGCAGATCTTGAGTCGTAAATGGTTTTTGTAAGAATCCTTGAAAGCCACGTCTTTCAGCTTGAGTCACAATTTCAGTGGATGCAAGTCCGCTCATCGCGATCGCATAAATTTCTCCGTTCACTCGCCGTAGTAAAGGTAACGTTGCCCATCCATCTAATGTCGGCATCATCAGATCCATGATCACAGTTTGAATCTCTGAATGTTCGGTCAACAGTGAGATCGCTTCTGTCCCCCCTTTTGCGACAACAACCTGATACTCATGAGCCAATAGCATCGCTTGTAAAGTATCACAGACTGCCTGCTCATCATCCACGACTAGTACCCAAGCTTGCTGACCTGATAGAGACTGTAGTGTCTCCTCTGAAGGACACTCTTTTGAGCAATCCGCAGGCAGATAAATTTTGAACTGACTCCCTTGATTAAACTGACTTTGAACATCAACAAATCCATGATGGCTTCTAACAATGCCTAGTAAAGCAGAAAGTCCTAAACCTGTACCTTTTCCGATCTCTTTCGTCGTGAAGAATGGATCAAAGATCCGATTGAGATTTTCTGGCGAAATGCCCGTTCCGGTATCTGTGACAGTGATGACCACATAAGAACCCACGTGAGCATCAAGATGTAACCGCGCGATCGCATGATCAATTTCAATGTTCTCAGCCTGCAGCGTTAGAGTTCCACCTTCAGGCATGGCATCCCGCGCATTCACACAGAGATTCATTAGAATCTGATGGATCTGGGTTGCATCACCTGTAATCGTGCAAAGGTCAGAAGCAATATTGGTATGAATGTCGATCGATTTAGGTAAAGTCTGCTGAATGATTTGCTGCACCTCACGCAGAACATGACTCAATTGCAAACTGACGCGATGTCCTTCGACTCCTCTTGCAAACGAGAGAATTTGCTTCACCAAGTCCGCGCCGCGCCGCGCGCTCGTTTCAGCCGTCTTTAAGAGGTAGCGATTGCGATCGTCGAGATTGGGAAGCTTCAGCGGCAGAATCTGAGTGACTGCCAAAATGGGCGTGAGAATATTGTTGAGATCATGCGCCACTCCACCTGCTAGAGTACCTAAACTTTCGAGTCTTTGTGCTCTGAGAAATTGGGCTTCGAGCTGCTTTTTCTCGGTAATGTCCATTTGAATGCCAAGCATTCGCAGCGGTTGAGCCACAAGGCTACTTTGTACCGCAATCCAGCGCAGACTTCCGTCAGGGTGCAGAATTCGGAATTCAGTATCGAGAGCTTGCTGATCTTCAATCTCAATCTTAGTTCGATCGTCAGGATGAAGTAGCTCAATCCAATGCTCATAGCTCCCAGCAAAACTTCCCGGAGCTAGACCATAAAGTGCTTCAGCCTCGGCTGTCCAATTAATCTCGTTCGTTTGTAGATTCCATTCAAAGGTTCCAGTTTTCGCAGCTTTTTGAGCGAGTTCTAATCGGGCTTGGATTTTTTGACATCTTTCAATCTCTTGCTTGAGTTCTGCGGTACGTTCTTGAACGCGTTGCTCTAAGATTTCATTTGCCTCCCGCAATGCTTCTGCGGCTTGTTTTCGCTCGATCGCATATCGCATCGAGCGAATCAATGTATCCGGATTGAGTTGACGCTTCATCAAATAGTCCTGAGCGCCATGTCGAACTGCATTGATTGCTAGATCATCATCATTGGTATTCGTCAGAACAACGATCGCAACACTGGGAAACTGAGAGGTTAAGTTACTCACAGAATCGAGTCCAGTGCTATCAGGTAAAGTCAAATCAAGTAAAACGATATCAAAATGAGTCGATTTTAACTGTGCGATCGCATCTGACATGCGCTGTACTGGGACAAGCTCAAATCGAGTCAGAATCGTGCTTTTGAGAATTTCTTGGAGCAGGCGCACTTCTGGAGCACTATCCTCTACAAGCAGCACCTGCACAGAAGGCTTCTCTAACCAGTTCTGATAGGTAATGTCGCAGTCTCTAACCAAAATTCCTCAATCCCCTGAATAATCTTAAATAGTTGGGGTAAATTTCGAGATTTAGCAATGTAGCAATTGACATGCAAATCGTAGCTTTTATGAATGTCTTCTTCATTGCGCGAAGTGGTCAGAACAACCACGGGAATATGCTTGAGCAAAGGATCAGCTTTGATCTCTGCTAGCACTTCCCGCCCATCTTTTTTTGGTAAGTTCAGATCCAACAGAATCAAATCCGGGTAAGGATCTTGAGCCTGAAGGATCTGCATCGCTTCCATGCCATCGCGAGCAACAATCACATCACATTCTGTCGCTGTGCTTTTCAGCGCTTCTTGGATGAGCCGAATGTCGCCTCGATTATCTTCGATGAGAAAGATGCGTTTTCTTTCCGGCATCTCGTCCTCCGACGGGAATGGTGAAGTAGAAGGTTGCGCCTTGATTGACATTGGATTCGACCCAAATCCGACCTCGATGGCATTCGACAATCTTCTTACAGATTGCGAGTCCCATTCCAGAGCCAGGATATTCATCGCGGGTGTGCAAGCGTTGGAAGATCACAAAGATGCGATCGCTAAATTGCGGATCGATGCCAATGCCATTGTCGCGCACTGAGAACAGCCAAGTATCTTCTTGCCGTTGCGCGCCGATATGAACCTTCGGTGGTTCTGTGCCTCTAAATTTAATCGCATTCCCAATGAGATTCTGGAAGAGCTGCATCAACTGAGTTCCATCTGCCACAATTTGAGGCATCGGATCATACGTTACAGTCGCTTCCGTCTCGGCAATGCGTCCTCTGAGGTTACTGAGTGCATGAGTCAGCGCCGCTTCAGAATGAGTCAGTTGCCATTCAATGCCTTTGAGATCAACCTTCGAGTAAACCAAGACATCATCAATCAACGTCTGCATTAAGCTCACGCCTTCGACAGCAAAATCGATGAACTCAGTGGCATCTTGATCTAGCGCATCGTGGTAGCGCATTTCGAGAAGCTGCACATAGTTCGCGACTTGATTGAGTGGCTCTTGCAAGTCATGCGAAGCAACATAGGCGAACTTCTTCAATTCAGCATTCGATCGCTCTAAATCCTGAGCTAGGAGTGCGAGTTCTTCAGCTTGCTTGAGGACAATGTTGACGATCGCTTTTCGCAATTCCAATGTAGCTTGAATCTCGACAGGCTTCCATGACAAGGAATTGAGCCGTACTGTCTCTTTCCAAAGTTCAAAGGATTTACGGGGGCATAAACGACGATCGTCTCCGGATTCTTTAAGCTCATACGCATGATTTGGATCGCCTCCCCAGTTCACAGTTTGAATCACTTCTGGACGGAACCAGAGGACATAGCTCCGCTTAGAAATTGGAATCGCGAGTAATCCACTCGCCACATGCTTAAATCGCTCCGCATCAGAGTAAATCAGCGGCAGAGATTGAGTGTAAAACACCTCGTCATCATTGTTCTTCGCAAGCCATTGAACCAGATAATTCAGTTCTTCTTCAGAGGGGGTTTGCCCTAAAGTCGTCCAGCGTCCACCAAAACAAATTGCTGCACCTGTTGCATCTGCGAGATCGAGTAAATTCGGCTCGGATTGTGTCAGACCCTCAATAAAGTTACTTGCTTCAGACATCGCTTCAACCAAGGCAGATTGTACCTGTGCAAGGCGCATTCGATAGGTATAGTCTGCCGTTTCTTCGCGAGTCGAGATTTCTGCAAAGATCACACGCCCTAAAAATTCGCAGGCTTTCCGCAATTCATACGGCACAGGTTTGGGAGTGCGATGATGACAAGCAATCAAGCCCCAAAGCTTTTGGTCTTTCATCAAGGAGATGGTCAACGATGCTCCAACTCCCATATTGTGCAGATATTCAGTGTGGCACGCGTAAGGACTGCGAAGAATGGACAGGGTTAAATCGGTTGGCTGGTAGGTCAGTGGATTATTTGCCGGATAGAGGGCAACAGGTTCGGCGTGAGCATCTGGAATCACGCGAATCCAGTTAGACAAGAACATTTTCCGAGCGGGTTGCGGGATATCGGATTCAGGGAAATGTAGCCCAAAGTAGGATTCAAGTTCTGCAATTTTTTCTTCTGCAACCACTTCGCCATGTCCATCATGGTCAAAGCGATAAAGCATCACTCGATCGAATCCGGTGACTTTGCGAACTTCGCGGACAATAATTTGACAAAAATCCTGAAGATTAGACGTTGCTTCGAGCTGGCTAATCGAAGCTTTTGCAAGATGATAAAAGCTCAGAAATGGAATGTTTTCCTCTGTCAAAGCAGGTTCTAACTCTAGAACTAAAAAGCCGTCTGCGCTGCGATGGAATACAGCATCAAATACAGCATAGTCATCGCCATTTCGTTTGATCCAAATTCTCGTTGGATTAATAAAGTCAAGATTGTCTGCGGATAATCCGGCTCGGATTCGTTCAACTTGGAAAGAGTCGAGAATTTCATCGATCGCTTTTCCGAGCAATGATTCAGCATCCATTTTTAACAGAGAAGTCGTATTGCGGCTTGCCTGCAAAATAATTAACTCTGGCTCCTTTAACACGAGCAGGATGCCATGAGGTTGAACCTGGGTAAGGCGATGAATGGAAGGTTGCTTCAAGCTGATTAAACTGCTTGATTGAGTATCTAAATTTAAGTCAGTCATAATCTTTTCCTGCCTCTGTGAATTGCCACATCTACCCCTACGTTCCACGTCCGAGCATAGCGCAGGAATTTCAGCAAGATCGTTAATTAAAATCGCCAGTTTTTTTAATTAGATTTCTGAGCTTATAAAATTTAGGACTCTGCAATCAAAGCACAAACAATCCTGAGCGCTCACTCTCCTGGTAAGGTTACAATTCCTAACCAAAAATCTTTAATTCGCTGAATAATTTCAGTCAATCGATCGCGTTCCGAAGATTCGATCACATAGCTATTGCCTTGCAAAACATAGCTTTGAAAGATGTCTTCTTTCTTCTCAGAAAAGGTCAGCACGATCACGGGTATTCTTCTAAACTGCGGATCGGATTTGAGTTCTTTCAAGACTTCATGACCTGTTTTTCCAGGCAAGTCCAAATCCAGCAAAATTAAGTCAGGGCGAGGAGCATTTTCGTAAATGCCTCGGCGATACAAGAAATCGATCGCGCTTGCACCATCGGCGATCGCTTCGACTCGACAAGGAACTTCATCCTGTTGAAAGACATTTTGAATCAGGATCGCCTGCTCTGGGTTTTCTTCTAGCACTAAAATCAAGCGTTCCAACAGATCTTCCTCCAAGGCTGTGTGATCACTTTTAGTATGAAAAGTGCGATCGACGAAAAACTCTCTTGATTTTGTTAATCTTTCAGTCTCGACCTGATTTGTCGAAATCACTCGAAAAAATTGAGGAATGATGGCTTTAGGCTTGAAGCAGAAACTAAGCTCCTTCAGAAATTTTGATTATGCTGACTCATTCTCGATCGCTATTTACAATTCTTCTCCTCACAACGACGTTCGTTGCAGTTCCACTCGCTTCAGTTTCTCTCGCGGCTCCAGTGCAACCACCACCAAAAGAGATGTCAATGGCTCGCATGGGTCTTGCAGGCATCAAACTGGGTATGAAAGCGTCTCAGGTTGAACGCAAACTCGGCAAGCCACCCCAAATGGCATCTCAAGCTTCAACCTGTTGTGGAACCTTGCTCTACTGGAAATATCCAGAACTGGAAGTGCATTTTGAAGTCCCAATGGGCGTTCGTCAAGAACCGAATGCTACAGTTTATTCGATTACAACGCGTAGTTCAAAGTTCGCAACATTAGAAGGAGTGCGCGTCGGCGATCGCCGAAACAAAGTCTTACGAATTTACGGAACGCCCAGTGCCGACGAAGACAATGCAGTGTTTTATGCCAACGATCAGTACGCTTCGTCCTTAGTGTTTCGATTTGAAAACGATCGCGTAGTGGAGATCAGCGCCGCCTCACAGTTAAATTAACTTTGCTTGGAACTATTGTGATGAAGAGTATTCATCAATCAATATCATTCACCTTTAGGACAATGAAATTTTTTAACCAGGGTATAGGACTTGCAACATTTTTGTTCCTCACAACAGCGATCGCGGCTCAAGCACAACAGCCTGCACAAGCTCGGATCTATGAGTTTCAGTGTCGCGAGGGCAAGCAGTTTCGAGCAAGATTTATTGGCAATCGTGCGATCGTGACTTTCGAGAATCAATCTCTGAACCTGCGCCAAGTTCGCACAGGTTCTGGAATTCGATATCAAGCTGGCAAGTACACCTTTTCTGGCAAAGGAGATCAAGCTGAACTGACGCACAACAATCGACCATTTTATCAAGCTTGCACCGGAACAATGATCTCTCCAGCCTCTACAACCGTCTCTGGCAACGTCACTTATCGAGAGCGGATTGCTTTGCCGCCTGATGCGATCGTACAAGTCACTTTAGAATCGGTTGACGCACCAATCGAAGTTCTTGCAGAACAAACTGTCGAAACGAAAGGCAAACAAGTCCCGATCCCGTTTTCGCTCAATTACAATACTTCTAGCATTCGTGAAGACATATCTTATGTCATTCGTGCCCGGATTTTAGTCGATCAGCAGCTGCGTTTTGCTGGAGATGTCGCTTACCCAACTACACCGCATCAGAAGCCTGAAAAAGTTGAAGTAATTGTCCGTTCAGTAACGCCCACTCCAAGATAGGTAACTTAAGGAACTGGAATCCCTGGAATATTCACACGAATCCGATATACAGAGCTACAAGCCGTAACATAGAGGCTGCACCAATCAGCATCACCCCAAGCACAGTTAGAAGGCTGCTCTGGAAATACGATCGTGCCCAGATGAGTTCCATCCGGTTCAAACACCCAAACTCCCCCAGGTCCAGTCGCATAGAGATGCCCGGCTTGGTCAACCTTCATGCCATCCGGATTCCCAGATACTCCCGGAGTACTCATCGCGCAAAAAACTCGATCGCCGGTTAGAGAACCATCCGCTTGCACATCAAATGCACGAATATGACAGCGTTCCGACGAATCATCAATATACAGCGTCCTTTCATCTGGAGATAATGCTAAACCATTCGGTGCAATGAAATCTTGAACAACCAGTTTCAGCATTCCATCAATTGATAGATAGTAAACTCCTTGAACAGGTTGTTCTTGCTGCTCAGGTTGAATTCCATAAGGTGGATCAGTAAAGTAGATTGAGCCATCTTGTTTCACAATCACATCATTAGGACTGTTGAGTTTCTGGTTACCAAAGCGATCGCATAACACAGTAATCGTTCCATCTAGCTCTGTCCGCGTCAAACGACGGCTTCCTTCCTCACAAGTGATCAATCGTCTTTGTCGATCGCGCGTCAAGCCATTCGCGTTACCACTAGGCTCCCGAAAAACCGTTAATTGTCCATCTGCAAATTTGTAGATCCGATTAGCAGGAATATCGCTAAATAGTAAACATTGTGAATCTGCAGACCACAGCGGACCTTCTGTAAATTTCAACCCGGATGCAATGCAAGTAACACGAAAATTCTTAGGAAACAGGGTTTTGAACGATTGTGTTGTTGCCTGTAAGCAATTTCCTGGCAAGTATTTTGCGATCTGCTGTTTGATCTTTAATTTTATTGTCATCACTTTAACTGCATGAGGTTTGTACACAGCATTATCAACGATTCGATTCCTAAATTAAAAACTCGTCATAGTTAAAAAAAGGACAAAGCATGTTCCGAGTACTATTTAAAGAAATGTCTTAGAAATGTGCATCAAGAGATTGCATCAGTCTCTGAATATCACAAGATGCCAACAATAAAAGTATCTATACTGCTGATTATGTCTAGCTTTCATAATCGACAATCCACTAGCAGCGTTTGATGAAGTTTTGATGAAGTCTTGATTTTTTTCCCCTGACGCTCGATTGTGACGCTGTAAAAACTGCAACAAGTCACCTGTGTAATTCATATCAGCCTCAAAATGAACATAAGCTTTCAGGTCAATACACCGCAAGTCGTTTGTGAAACGATTGATGGAGAAGTCGTCATTGTTAATTTAGAGAAAGGATACTACTACAGCTTGCTTAAGACAGGCGCAGAAGTTTGGAGTGGTCTTGAGCAAGGCAGCGATCGTCTTCACCTCATTGATCAACTCACGCAAACCTATGCAGCAAGCTACGAGGATATTGCAACAGCCGTCGATGAGTTTCTAGACCATCTAATACGTGAAGAACTGATCTTGAAAGTCGAAGGCACGACGCTTGATTCGCCAAATCCCACCACAACGATTGCACCTTCTGCCTCCAAACCTCAATTTGAAAAACCGATATTGGAAAAGTTCACCGACATGGAAGACTTACTCCTACTCGATCCAATTCATGAAGTCGATGTAGAAGTAGGCTGGCCTAACGCCAAGTCTGCCTAACGCTCATGAACAATTCACCAGAGAAGCACAAAAAACACATCTTCCAGTTTGGATTCTATCGTCTCACTTTCACACAAGAGCTTCTGTTAAAAGCAGCCCTTTTGAAGGGTCAATCTGCACTCACCGCTTGGGAGCAGTGGAAAGCTCGCGTCGATATTGAAACCTTAGACTCAACATCCTTTACACTCCTGCCGCAACTATACCAAACTCTATTGGCGCACGGTGTCGAAGACCCTCACATGGCAAGGCTGAAAGGGATTTATCGGCGCACTTGGTATGCTAATCAACTTCAGATCCGATCGCTTCATACCATTTTGGCAACCTTGGCAGAAGCTGGAATTGATGCGATCGTTCTCGGAGATGCTGCTCTCAATTTTCACGGCAGCAATTTACCTGTCTCCAGCTTCCATTTGCTGCTCCGCCAAGAGCAGCTAGACCCTACCTTCAAGACGCTTACCGCTCTCGATTGGGAAGCCCCTGCACCGACTCCGGGACAGTTGTCAATCCAATTCAAGGCGCAACAGCAGAGCCTCTATATTCAGACGCGTCTATTTTGGGCATTCCCTCAAGATGAGACAGATGAGCAGGTTTGGCGGCGAGCCATCTCGCTTCCTAACGCTGGATTCTTACTCGATCCAACCGATCAGCTTTTAGAAATCTGTGCAAGGACATTCTTGAAGGCAAGAGGACAAACCATTCAGGGTCTCGCAGATGCATTTTTACTGATCCAGAGATTTGGCGACGATCTGGACTGGCAACGATTGATCACTCAAGCACAACGCTATCGTATGATCTTGCCCCTGCGAAATACGCTGACGCTGTTGCACCAAATCCTTGAGTTAGATGTACCGAACTGGGTACTGCCTACGCTGGTGCAGATGCCGCTCCTATCTGAGGAATTGTCCACCTATCAAGTATTAGCAGGAGAGTGGCAACCGTGGCTGAGAGCGCAAAGCTTACCTGTGATGCGACCTTTAGAACAGTATTTATTTCAGCTTCGGCATCGCCCATTTCCAGGTAGACAAATTCTGAAAACGCTTCTTGTTCCCCGATACTAAGTCACTCTTATGCAACTTACTTCAGCTCCACCCGCTTTGAGATTAGAAGAACAGGAACAGCTCGTCTATTTTCAGATGGTTCATGCAGGATTTGAGCGAGCCGCTCAAGCTGTTGGAATCGTGAAGTTCTTCTATCTAATTGGAGGATATACGATTTGTCTACAGTTTGCAGGAGACGGATTAGTTCCCTATCTCACACCTGCACTTGCTCACTTAGGGACTTCACCTGTAGCAGATCCAGATCTCACGATTTGTATTTGGGATAGTGCTTCTACCTCAACGCAATTGCCATTACTGATTGGCAGTCTCATCGAACTGCTTGAGATCAATTGGACGAGCCACTTAGGACCGCGCAAAGAAGTCAAAGGATACGATGGCGATCGCATTCGCTCCAACTTTCACATCGGACCGAACATTCTGAGCGTGCTCGATCGCAAGCAAAATCTTGCCTGTTACTGGATTAAAGATGCCGAAAATATTCCCTACTGGGAAAAGGGTTCACCTCTGCAAATGATTCTAAATTGGTGGACAACCGATCATCACAAGCAATATGTTCATGCTGGAGCAGTTGGCACTCTAGATGGAGGTGTCTTGCTTGCAGGGAAAGGGGGGTCTGGCAAATCTTCTACTGCGCTCGCTTGCATCGATAGTCCACTCGTTTACGCCAGCGATGATTATTGTCTGCTTTCGATGGAGCCGACTCCCTATGTTTATAGTCTCTACAACACTGCCAAACTGAAGGGACAAGAAGATTTAGAGCGATTTCCTCGGTTGGCTCCTTGGGTCAATAATCGCGATCGCCTAGATTCAGAAAAAGCAATGCTCTTTCTGAATCATCACTGCCCTGAAAAAGTCGTCACAGGCTTTCCGATTAAAGCGGTATTAGTTCCACAAGTAACTGGAAAATCAGACACGCATTTGCGCCCGACAACAGCAGCAATGGCATTAAAAGCACTTGCGCCCAGCACAATGTTCCAATTAGCAGGTAGTGGAAAAACGGCATTCCAGATGATGTCTAGCTTAGTCAAGCAAGTTCCTTGCTATGCTCTGGAACTCGGTACGGACGTAGCCCAGATTCCCGCTGTGATTGCGAATTTACTGACATCACTTTAAATGAGGCAGTGAGATGAGAGCTTTGCAGCGAAAAATGATTGATGGGCTGACCCGATTTACACCCGCTCTACTTCCACCCCAGCGACAATACTATAACGAAACGAATAACGATCGTTGGATTGCTGAATATGTGTTTCCAGGCAAGCGAAACGGTTATTTCTTAGAAATCGGAGCCGCGAATGGTAAAGCAGCCAGTAGCTGTTATGTGTTGGAACAAGAGTTCGGATGGACAGGGATTTGTGTTGAACCGAATGACTATTTTTTTGAACAGCTTGTTGACAATCGCCCCAATAGCACTTGTGAGAAAGTTTGCCTCTCAAATCGAGTTGGCAACGTCATCTTCATAGAAGGCAGCGAAGATACGGTAAGCCCCTATCTGAGCGGGATTAAATCTAATCTGGAACAGGTCAAGCATCAGGGAAAAGAAGTGGTTCAAAAAGGCAGATCTGTCGAGAAAGAAGCAACTACTTTGGAAGCTCTGCTGAAGAAACATCAGGCTCCTAACATCATTGACTATGCTGCTTTTGATATTGAGGGCAGCGAGTTAGATGTTTTAGAAGTGTTTCCGTTTGATCAGTATCGATTTTTGGCATTGAGCTTGGAATGCGATCACTCAATTCGAGCATCCCTTTCTCAGTTGCTATCGGCAAATGGATATCGGCAAATCAAAAATCCATTTAATCGAGATAAACCTTGGGAAATCTACTGGTTACATCAAGACAGTTACTAGACCCTAAGCAATACCAATCATGAGCACTTCTCCTTTAGTAAGCGTGATCATCCCCACCTGTAACTACGGAAAATTCATCGCAGCAACGTTGGATAGCGTACGCGCTCAAAGTTACCATCCGCTCGAAACGATCGTGGTCGATGACGGTTCAACGGATCACACGGCTGATGTAGTACGTGCTTATCCAGAAGTGCGTTACTTCTATCAATCGAATCAGGGAGTATCAGTAGCTCGTAATCGCGCGATCGCAGAGGCTCAAGGAGAATTCATTGCGTTCTTAGATGCAGATGATGTCTGGCAGCCCAATAAGCTCAGTATTCAGATTGCCTATATGTTAGAGAATCCGGATGTTGGCATCACCGCAACGAAAATCAAAAATTTTATCGAACCAGGAACTCAGCTCCCATCCTGGTTTCAACCCGAAATTGGGCTTGAAGATCACAAGAGTCCCATTCCTAGTACGCTGGTCGTTCGCAGAACTGTGTTTAGTCAAATTGGGAATTTCTCGCCTGATTATCGTGCCAGTGAAGATCTCGAATGGTTATGTCGAGCCAGAGATGCTCAAATCCCTATCATCACACTTCCTGAAACACTGATTCTCAGACGGCTTCATGGCGCGAATTTGTCCTGGCAAGCATGGCGTGAAAGCGTTCATCGTGCCATCAAAATCCTGAGAGCATCGCTTGCCCGTAAAACACAGCGACTCGCTGATTAAGTCAATTTAAGAGCGGTCAGCAAGCGTTCAGCGTCATCTTGAGGGTCATATCCTAGCAAGGCTTGAGCATTGCTGATATCCCAATAGCGGCGAGTATTGCCGGAAATAGCGTAGAAAATCTGAAAGCCGAGATTATCTTGCTCTAGCGATCGCTGTACCAGTTGAGCCAGATCCCGTGGACTACACCAGACTGCCAGCATGCGATCGTTAGGGCTGTAAAGTTTGGGTTCGGCTACAAAGGCTCCGATGCGAAGGCAAACGATCGACATTTCATATCGATCGACAAAAAATTGCCCTAACGTTTCACCAAATGCCTTGCCAACTGCATACAACGAGTCAGGGCGAACCAGTTGATCAGACGTGATCTGAGGTTCTTGCTTCACTTCTCGCCAGCCAGAAACATGATTCGTGCTGGCATAAATGATTTGCTTGACTCCGGCTTGGCGAGCTGCTTCAAAGACGTTGTATGTGCCACCAATACCGCTCGTATAAACGTCTTGCCAAGGCTGATCAATACGAGGATTGGCTGCAAGATGGATCACAGCATCGACTCCTCGCATTGCCTTAAGCACTGCTCTAAAGTTTTCGATGTTGACCACTTGCATATCTTGCACCTGGGGAATACGTTTACGATCGAGACAACGAAAGTGATAGGTTTCCCCTAGATGTTGCTGCAAGGACATCCCAATCGTTCCGGCTGCTCCCGTCAATAGAACAGTTTTCTGATCCGACTTGGGGCGAGGTTGAAAGAAGTTGCGCATGCTTAGATTTCCTGAGTCGTTTGAGGGAGATTAGACTGCCGCCGTCGATCCAGCATCGTTTTGAGAATATGGAGACGTTGATTCGCGTGCTGACGTTCTGTAATGCCACTGTTCGTCTCGTGCAGCCGCCGGTGATAAACAATGTCGGGCAACATGAGCTGTCTCAACTGTTGTTCGACCGCGCGGGCATACCAACTTATATCGATTCCTGTTTTTAACTCGGTTTCAAACTCACCGACTCGCAGGAATGCCGATCGCTTAATCAGCATCGCGCTGGAAATATAAGCAGCACTCGGCTGCTCCGGACAGCGAATGCGTTGCCGAAACGTTTCGTCTAGCTCTGGACTATAAAACTGTTGAACATAGCCAAACACAGCCTCCAAATTTGGATCAGATGTAAAGGCTTCCATTTGTTGAGATAACTTGTCTGGCATCCAAATATCATCGGAATCAAGAAAGGCTAGAAATTCGCCTTGAGCTAAGCCAATTCCGGTATTTCTAGCAGCGCTGATTCCACCATTTGGTTGATAGTGGTAAACAAGATTTGGGAGATATCGCTGAGCAATCTCTGCACTACGATCGCTCGATCCATCATCAACCACAACTAACTCGATCGCTGGATAAGTCTGAGCGAGAACACTATCAATCGCCTCAGCCAGATAGCGATCGCGATTGTAAACCGGAATAATCACACTAACCAGCGGAAAATTAACAGTCATCAGAATTGTCCTTTCATTAAATCATTCGATAAACTTCACTGTTACAAAAGCTATTCAGGAAGTAATCTGCTGAGAGTTTCTGTCTGGTTTCGCAATGCTTCAGGTAAAGGTGCGTCTCAAGAATTAAGGACGTATCCAACGCTTTTTCTGCGGCTTCTTCTAGAGTGTTGAAGTACATGGGATACTCATCACCCAAGTATTCTTTCACGGACGGGAGTGGATTGACGAGCAGGGGAGTTGCACGAGCGATGCATTCAATAACGGCATTGTTCGCGCTGGCATCATACAAATCGATAAAGGCGATATTGGCAGCTAACAGATCATCGTACTCATCATTAGGGAGATGTCGAAGAACAGTCGTATTTTCTGAGTATGCTTCATCAACATCGATCTTATGAATTCTCGCTTCTTGCTGCATCAGCTTAGTAATGAGATCTTCGGCTACATCAAACAAAAAACCTAGCCTGACTTTCTCATAGCCCAGTGAATTATCTTTATCCAGTGGGAGTCGATAAATCGAGTTCAATTTGCGGAGCCACCATCCAATCTGCACCACCTTTTTACGTGGATTTTGTAAGAATTGATGAAAATCAAACTGTTTTTCAGGAATTTCAGTTGGATGAACTAACACAGAAACAGGCTTGCCTGTCTGCTCTCTTAGCCATTCTGCATGATAGTTCGAGAGGGCAAACAACCCAATGCAATGAGGTAGACTATCTTGCCAGATTTGCTTTTGAAATAGCCTTTGGAGTGAATTGTGATAGTGAAACCAAATGGGAATAGCAGGAGGATTGTGGAAGAACCCAACCCAAGGTTTTTGATAAGGCGTAATTCCTTTTTCTTCTGAAGTTGCGAGATACTGAAACACACCATCAGCTTTCATTTTTGCCAAAATTTGGCGGGATCGCGATCGCGCATTGTGCTGAAATAGAAACTGATTTTCTATACACCCATCAAACAAAACACCATGAGGATTGTGCAACGGACTCAGTGCCTGAACTGCAAAGTTCCAGCCGCTACGATGAAACCCAAAAATTCGTTGTTTTCCAAGACTAATTTTGCCAGTGGTCATGCCTCTGGATATATGTTCTGTCTTGATTACGCTTGAGTTTCCTGCTGAAACAATTTCCGCTTGACTAGAAGAACTCTTACGTTCTGATAAACCCAAACAGTGATAGTAAAACGATAGATCGGTTGCCTCAAAATCTAAGCTCAGCGCTTGCTCGTAGTACTGCAATGCTTCTTCCATCCGACGTTGTTTGAGCATCAAATTGGCTAACTGCTGATAGGCAGGCGCATAGTTCGGATGGAGTCGGATTGTTTCTTGATAGCGCGTCAAGGCTTCTTCCAGATGACCTCGAGCGTGCCAAGCGTTCGCTAACTGGAATTGAGTCAGGGCACTCTCTACATTAGATGACTGTTTCATAGGAACTATACCTTGCTTTGTACAGTGAGCAGTTTACGAGCGAATACGTACTGGATCAAAAGTCGAATTGGGCGAAGCACGTAGTAAAGGAAAAATAGCCAGCTTGGCAAAGGTAATAGCTCACGATCGCGATCATTGATCGATGTGATGGTTGTCAAAATCGCAAGCAGCGTGATGAGGGGATAAAAGCCTGTCGCAAAAATGCCATCTCTCGCTTGATCTAGAGTATTCAGTTGGTTCGTATATTCCCACCAAGAAGTTTTCAACACGCCTGTAGGAGCGCGATCGCTCTCAAAAACTTGCTGATGACTGGAATCGTTTCCGGCAAGTTTCTCGCGCACAAATTCGGGTAGCGGAACACCCAGAAGTTGAGCAGTCACCTCAACCCCGATGAGAAAAAGCCGTTGGCTTCGTAAATCAGCCGATAGTTCTAGCGCAGTATTCCAGTTCAACTTAGGATACGCTTGAATGATCTGAGCAACATCACAAATCTGCTTAAATGAGCGCTTCCAAGGTTCCTTCGCAACATTTAGACATTGAACCACCAGTGCTGTCTCCGGCGAAAACGTTTGAATCGACTGTCCCATCAGATCGATCGTGTCTAGATTTTCCCAGAGGCGCTCAATGCGATCGCACTTCCAAGTTCGTCTCGGCGGAATTCCCCAATGTAAGTCAATGCTTCGCTCTGGATTACTATGCAGCAAAGAGTGTTGAAACTTCTGATTAAACAAGGCTGCATCAGGCGTGCGGTTCACTAAAGAAATCTGAAGATATCGCTGAAATTGTAGAAGTTCGCCTGTTGAAACTGGAGAATGATAGCCTGCTGCTACTAAGACTGCTTTTGCTTGCCAAAAATCTTGCCGCTTAACAAGAATATCTAAATCATTGAATTGACGAAAGGCAATATTGCCGTATGCAGAAGCCGCAAGTGCCGATCCCTTAAATGCGATCGCATCAATTCCAGCCGCTTCAAGCTGCGCAAGCACCTTCAAGAGTTCCTGAGTTTGCGAGACATTATGCAATCCATTCATCCGATAACAGACTTGCAAATTCATCAGGATGGATCGCGGGACTTGAACATCCATCGATTTAAGAGCGTGATATAGCAGCGGCATAACGCCATGATCGATCGCAGTTTTTAACAGTACCGACCAATCGATCGCCCCTCCCAACGCATCTTTCACGTCGCACTCGGCTGTTGTGCCGAAATAGAGCCGGATACAGGCTAGTAAAGCAGTATTTTCAGGAGTTGTCATTGATAGTGTTTGGCTTGAATTTCAAACAAGTGAGCATAGGTTCCTCGTCGCGCCATTAATTGGTCATGCGTCCCACTTTCTGTGATTCTTCCTTGATCCATCACATAAATTCGATCCGCCATCTTGACCGTTGAGAGACGATGAGTAATTAACAACGCTGAGCGATCGCGCATCAGATCCCGAAATTTCTGAAAGACTTCAGCCTCAGCTTTGGCATCCATAGCGCTGGTTGGTTCATCGAGCACAACCAACTGAGCTTCACGTAAAAAAGCCCGAGCTAATGCAATCTTTTGCCATTGTCCTCCGCTGAGTTCTTCGCCCCCTTTAAACCACTTTCCGAGCAGGGTGTTATAGCCTTGTGGCAAGGTTTGAATCACCGCATCGGCACCCGATTGATGAGCAGATTGAACAATGCGATCAGAGGTAATCGGTAGTTCAATATTGCCAAGCCAGATATTATCTTGGGCGCTGAATTGATAGCGCGTGTAGTCTTGGAAAATCACACTGATCTGACGATGCAAATCGTCAGGCGAGAAGTGCCGAATGTCAATGCCATCGATCGTAATCCGCCCTTCTGTGACATCGTAGAGTCGAGTCAAAAGTTTGACCAATGTTGTTTTACCCGAGCCATTTTCACCAACGAGTGCAATCACTTCTCCCGGTTGAATAGAAAGATTGATTTGCTTCAGTGCAAAACGGGCAGAATTCTGGTATCGAAAACTGACATTTTCAAACACAATTCCGCGGCGAAACGGATATGGCACAGTTGTCGGGTGAAGAGGTTTCGCGATCGTGGGTTGAATCGCCAAAAACTCGTACAGGTCAGCAAGAAATAGATGATTTTCATGCAGGCTTGCTAGATTGCCAATGAGATCTTTCAGCGCACCCTGCCCGCGTTGCAGAGCTTGGCTATAAAGGACGAGATCGCCGAGCTGAAATTTCCCCTGCAACGTTTGTTCAATCATGAATCCATACGCTGCAAGAACTGCAAGGCTCGTGATCCCTTGCATGAGCAATCGAGCACTGGCTTGTCGGGTAATCAACGCAAGCTTTTCTCGCAGCAATTGCTGTCTTAACTCCTGCACCCATTCAATCAGTAAGTTGCCAATATTGAAGAGCCGAATTTCTTTCGCTGGGCTATCGCCTAACAGTAAATGCCCAAAATAATTAGCTTTACGTTCAAGTTCAGTTTGATGTCGCTGCCACTTGTAAAGCGCTTTAGACTGTTGAACCCGCAGAAGCATCATGGGCATCGAGGCAACGACTAAAATACTAATCAACCCCCAATGCATCGTGATGAGTAACCCGGCAACCACAATGAGAGAAAGGGCACTTTGCCCAATTGAGGTCAAATTGTTCAACATTCGAGTAGGACGGTGAGGCGCCTCCCACTTCGCACGCTCTAGAATGTCTTGATACTGAGGATTTTCATAAGACTCTAAATCAATCTCGATCGCTTTTCTGTAGAGTACAACTTGCATGTAATCCGTCACTCGCTGAGATAAAGTCGTCGAGACTAACTCAGCGATAACGGCAGCAAAATTAGTCAGCAGCATGACTATTCCTGTACCCATCAACAGAAATAGAATGTGATTAAAATTTTGAGACTGACTCGTTCCCTTGAGACTACTGGCAATGCTGTCAACAATCAGCTTAATCAAGTAAAGCTGGATCAGCGGTAACAGCGTTTGAACAATCGCCACAAAGCTATGAATCGTTGTCCAGAATGGCGAACTTTGCCACACTAACGTAACTGCGCGGTTAATTTTCAACATGTAGAAACCCAACAGGAGAATGATCTCCGAATGATTTCCTATTCAAGTGATTTAGGAAACAAGTAGAGCAAGTTCGGTTTCTACTGATTCGTGTACTCTGTTTTTACGACAGGCTTTTTTGAAAAACTTCACGCAAAATTCACATTATGATCTGGTATCAATACTGACTCGTCCAATGCGATCGAATGGATAAAACCGGATCCAAGCGCGACCCAAGATAAAATCTTTGGGCAAAAAGCCCCAAACATGCGAATCATTACTATTGTTTCGGTTGTCTCCCATCACAAAGTAGCTATCTGCTGGAACAGCTGCAGGTCGCATCGTATACTTCGGCGGTTCAGCAATATACGGTTCTTGTAAGGCCTGACCATCGACAAATACTTTTCCAGACTTAATCTCGACCGTTTGCCCAGGCTTGCCAATGATCCGCTTGATGAAGGCTTGATCTTTAGAATATCCAAGTTCTTGTAACTGAGGGGGTGGATCAAAGACAATGATGTCGCCAAATTCTGGTGGATGCGATCGATACGACAATTTCTCAACGACTAAGCGATCGCCCACTCGCAACGTCGGAACCATCGAATCAGATGGAATAAATCTCGGTTCTGCCACATACGATCTCACGAGCAAAGCCAAAATCAAGGCAATAAATAGAATTTGGAAGTTCTCCCACCAGATTTTCCATTTGGGCGGAGAATCTGAAGCAGGAAGATTTTGAGGTTCGGCTTTGGTTTCGGGAGTCATGGCACGTTTAACTTGGTCTTTGGACATTTTATCTCTCTTCCACTTCTTTACCGATTTTGACCAGGCTTTCTTGTAGCAAAATAGAAACTGAATTGTCTGTAAAAACGTGCAAAATTCAGGAGCATCGTTCTATGCCAATCACTTCACTTCAAGACCTACGAGAAAATCTCGATGGACTGGGATACTATCTAGGTCCTAGAGGACTTGATGGGTTAGGAAATAGCGTGAATGCTTGCGATCGTGACATTCTCGGTGCGATTAACTGTGACACAACTTCGCTGCGAGTCTTATCGAATTTAGACGACTACACCCGTGCTGCGATTCTGCAATACCAATTGGATAGCAACATGGCAGCAACCGGAAACGATGGTGCAGATTTGAGAAGTTCGATCGAGAAGACGGTGAGAATTCTACAAAACAATCTCAAAATCGTTTTGAAAGTCGATATTGAGCTGAGCGGCAACTACCGCCGCACGACTTATAGTGCTGTTAAAACTTATCAAAGAACTCGCAAACTTCCTGTTACAGGAATTGCGACACTTACAGTTCGGAGACGCTTAAATGATGATGCAAAAGGTGTCGTATCTCCAACTCCGACTCCCACTTCCGAACTGAATGAACTTCGCAAACTGAAAAGCGATTTAATCACTTTGAAACAGAGTCTCCAAGCCCGACAAATTAATGATCAAGAGTTTATTCGCGAAGTGTTTGCAAGACTTCCTTAAGTCCGAGAAGTTGGAGGTCTTAAAATTCTTAACTTTTCATTCAGGTTTAACTTTAAAAAGAACGATCGCGATTCTCAAAAGTGAACTGCGATCGTTCAATCGTGAAATTCAATTAGTTCATTTTAGAAGCCAAACGATCGATCGCATTGGTCAAACGTTCTTGAGAAACTAACAATGGATCGGGTGCTGCGGCTTCTTCGATCGCTTCTTGTCGGGAAAAACGCCGCTTTGCTTTCTCAAATGCACGAATCATCAAGAAGATTGCAAAAGCAATCACCAGGAAATTGATAACCGACGCAAGAAAAACTCCATACTTAATTCCTTCGTACGAGAGATTCTGCAAACTATCAACTCGAGCAGCTTTCAAAGCCGGATTCAAAATTAACGGAGTAATAATATCCTCTACAAACGAAGTCACAATTTTGCCAAAAGCAGCACCAATAATGACTGCAACTGCAAGGTCAATGACATTTCCTTGCATAAGAAACTTCTGAAAATCAGCCCAAAAACTACTTCTTGCCATAGGTCAATTTGTCCTCAACTTTCACAATAGAAATGATTCAATCTGCCGACTGCATCATTTTCTACTTACGCGTATTATAGGACGAGAATTATTGCAGTTTTTCAAAGATCTGATATTTCTTATAGATAGCATCAAAAAAATAAAGGGATAGAAAGTCAACTCTTTCTATCCCTTTTACTTTTCAAGAATTAGAACTTACTCTGCTGCTGGCAGCAATTCTCGCTCTTGACCGTGAAGTACCTTCACTTGTCCATTCTCATCTACGTCAACCGTCGCAATATCGCCATCTTTCACCCGTGCAGATAGAATCTCTTCTGCTAACGAGTCCTCAAGCAATCGCATAATGGCTCGACGGAGCGGACGTGCACCATAGCTCGGATTGTAGCCTTCATCAACGAGGCGATCTTTGAACCGCTCCGTGACTTGCAGCGTAATTCCTTGCTCTTTCAAACGCTTGAACACGTCGTTGAGCATGATGTCCGCGATCTCTTTGACTTCTGCCTTGTTCAACTGACGGAAGACGATAATTTCATCTAGTCGGTTCAAGAACTCAGGACGGAAGTATTGCTTCAGTTCTTCGTTCACCAAGGAGCGGATGCGGTTGTATTGCGATTCCGATTCGTTCTCGGTAGAGAACTCGAAACCAAGTCCACCGCCACCCTTCTCGATCACCTTAGAACCAATGTTCGAGGTCATGATCAAGAGTGTGTTCTTGAAGTCTACAGTGCGTCCCTTGGCATCGGTCAAACGACCATCTTCCAAGATTTGCAGCAGCATGTTGAACACGTCGGGGTGCGCTTTCTCGATTTCGTCGAAGAGCACAACGGTGTAAGGTCTACGACGAACGGCTTCAGTCAATTGACCACCTTCGTTGTAACCGACATATCCAGGAGGCGAACCGATCAGTTTAGAAACGGTGTGACGCTCCATGAACTCTGACATGTCGAGACGAATCATCGCTTCTTCAGATCCGAAGAAGTAAGCTGCTAAGGCTTTCGTCAATTCGGTTTTACCTACCCCAGTCGGACCAGAGAAGATAAAGGACGCGATCGGGCGATTGGGATTCTTCAAGCCCACCCGTGCGCGGCGAATTGCACGCGATACTGCTTTCACCGCTTCATCTTGACCAATCAAGCGAGTGTGCAGCGTATCTTCCATGTGCAGCAGCTTCTCAGACTCAGATTCGGTGAGTTTGTTCACCGGAACGCCTGTCCAAGAGGCAACGATTTGCGCGATGTCATCTTCGCCGACCACCGGAGAAGCATTTTCATCGGTCGCTTCGGTTTTGCGGGTTTGAGCGATCGCTCTGATTTCCGCTTTGATCTCCATTTCGCGATCGCGCAGTTCACCTGCTCGGTCGAAATTCTGAGATCTGACTGCATCATCTTTGTCTTTCAGGACTTGACGCAGTTCGCGATCGAGTTCTTTTGCAGCGGGCGGCAATTGAGAATTAATCAACCGCACGCGCGAGCCTGCTTCGTCGATCAAGTCGATCGCTTTATCCGGCAAGAATCGATCTGAGATATAGCGATCGGATAACTTCGCGGCTGCTTCTAGCGCTTCATCTGAAATTTTCAGCTTGTGGTGCTGCTCATAACGTTCGCGTAAGCCTCGGAGGATCTCGATCGTTTCATCGACCGAAGGTTCACCCACCATGACAGGCTGGAAGCGGCGTTCGAGCGCTGCATCGCGTTCAATGTGCTTCCGATACTCATCGAGCGTCGTTGCACCAATACATTGCAGTTCACCTCGGGCAAGGGCTGGCTTCAGAATGTTGGCAGCGTCGATCGCGCCTTCTGCCGCGCCTGCACCGATTAAGGTATGAACTTCGTCAATGACCAGGATGACATTTCCGGCAGAGCGGATTTCATCCATGATTTTTTTCAAGCGTTCCTCGAATTCGCCTCGGTACTTGGTTCCTGCCACGAGTAGACCGATATCGAGGGTGACGACGCGCTTATCTTCTAAGATGTCAGGAACGTCATCATTGGCAATGCGTTGAGCGAGTCCTTCAGCGATCGCGGTTTTACCGACCCCAGGCTCACCAATTAACACGGGGTTGTTCTTCGTCCGACGACCCAGGATTTGAATGACTCGTTCGATTTCTTTTTGGCGACCGACCACGGGATCGAGCTTGCCTTCGGCTGCCATCTGCGTCAGATTTGAGCCGAATTCGTCTAAGGTCGGGGTTTTGGTGCGACCTTGGCTACCACCCGAAGTGACTTCGGCGGTTTCGCCTAACATCCGAATAACTTGAGTACGAACTTTCGAGAGGTCAACGCCTAGATTCTCTAACACCCTGGCGGCAACGCCTTCACCTTCTCGAATTAATCCTAAGAGCAGGTGTTCGGTTCCAATATAATTGTGACCGAGTTGGCGAGCCTCCTCAAGCGAGAGTTCCAAAACGCGCTTTGCCCGTGGGGTAAACGGAATTTCCACTGCCACAAAGCCGGAACCGCGACCAATGATCTTCTCAACTTCGATCCGAGCGTCCTTGAGGTTCACTCCCATCGATTTGAGAACTTTGGCAGCGACACCCGTTCCTTCTCCAATCAGACCCAGGAGGATCTGCTCTGTACCCACAAAGTTATGACCCAAGCGGCGTGCTTCCTCTTGGGCTAACATAATCACCTTAATGGCTTTTTCTGTGAAGCGTTCAAACATGGCGTATTTCCATTCACCTGCTGCGTAGGTCTGATTCTAGCATAGCCGAACTCTCCGGTTACGGAGTTCCGAAACAGGCAAATGGGAGGATTACCGAACGAAATCCTGCCGTTAGAATGAATTGAAATTGTGTGATTTACTACCAAAGGCAGATTGTTATCGAATCTTTAGGGAGAAGTCAAGCTGATTTTTTTCAGGTTCAGCAAAGCTTCAGGATCGCTGAGTGTCCATTGTTGCTGGTGGAGTTGATCGCGAATTTGTTGCCACTTTTCCTTTAGAGAATCCTCGAATTCTGCTGTTTGTAGTTGACCACGCCAGAGAATTAAGGCATTTTCGCCCGTATCAGTGTAGTAATTCTTACGCTGACCTGCAACTTTAAACTGGAACTTTTCGTATAAAGAGATTGCAGCCTCATTAGAAATTCTAACTTCTAACGTAGCGTGTTTCATTTGGCGTTGACGCGCCCGATCGAGCAATGCCAGTAAGATCAATTGTCCAAATCCCTGATGTTGATCATCGGGATGAATCGCGAGAATGGTAATGTGCGCTTCGTCTACGATCGCCCAGAAACATCCATAGCCAATTAAATGATCCCCAGATAAGAGCGCGATTAATTCACTATTTGGGCTGTCTACTTCTCGCTGATATCCTTCGATCGTCCAGAGTCCATTGAAGCAAATTTGATCCAGTTCGAGGACTTTGGGGAGGAGCGGGTGGTCGATTGTCTGTAGCGTAATGGAATTCACAGGGATAGGATGAACAGAACGAATCTGATTGTATCGAAGTGCGATCGATATGAGAAAATTTTGATCACTCACGATGCGGGCTTGAGAGATGCTTGAGGCAAGACTTTCAACTCGCGAATGCAGGAGATTTTAAGGGTAGCATTGCTAGAAGCATGAGAGCTTTTGAAATCAGGTGAAGCACGGGTTGAAATTAGCAGCAATTAGACAAGTTGACGAGATCGCGTCAACGCTGATTGGTAAATGAGAAGATGCGATAACTCATCATTGTTTACTGTATAAATTACTCCTGGACACTCGTTCTAGAAAAGTTTAGACTGGATCCTTCCTCAGCTAAGGAAATTATGTGAAGGCAAAAGTTTTAAGCCTTCTATGCGATCGTTTTGGCGCAGGGTGCTGTAATGCTCAAGTTCTCAACTGTGTAAACTTCAAGACCCATAACAGAAGAACCGATGAACCCATCCATTCGTGCCATCCTCATAACCGTCTTCATCACTGCTGGCTTTGGTAGCCCAGCTTCGGCTCAGTTTGGCGCACCTAGCAGTCTCAGCTTCAGCAACATGAATGCCTACCTCAGCATCCAGAAAAATGCTGCAATGGTTCGTGAAACTCAGACACGGCTTGATAGCATCAATCGGCGCAACAACAGTGACCGGAGTGCGCAAACCACTGCCCGCGCCCAAGCTCAAACCGCCCCACAAACAAGCTTTAGCTCCAGTCCGCAACGCCTGCTGGTGACGCAGTTTTCTCAGAGTTTGAGCAACGACCCCACTATACTAAGTCAGTTGAACGAAACTTTTATCGGGGGCTTCACTGCTTTCGAGCAAGAAGCCCAACGTCTGGGTCGCCCTAACAATGTCGCGATGGCATTCACCTACTTGGTCGGGGTTTGCTACATGGTGCATTACGGCGAGGAACCCAGTGAAACTGCGCTGATGAATCTCCAAGCTAACGTCGATGCTGCCTTCGGTTCTTCGGCAACCTTCAAAGCACTGAACAGCCAAGAGCGTCAAAAGCTCTATGAAACCTTTGTTCTGATGGCGACTCTGCCTCTAGCGGGCTATGTAGTAGCAACCGAGGAGAAAGACCAAGAGTTGCTCGAAACCTACCGCTCGATCGCTGGAGTTTCTCTCGAAACTGCTTTGGGAGTGCGCCCAGATCGGTTGCGCTTTACGGCGACAGGGTTAGAACTGCGCTAAAGAACAAATCTGATACAAAACGGTCACCCTATATCCGATCGAGCGATCCCCAGATAAGAGTGCGATTAATTCACGATTGAGGCTGTCTACTTCTCGGTGATACCCTGCGATTGCCCAAAGTCCGTTGAAACAAACTTGATCCAGTTCGAGGACTTTGGGGAGGAGCGGGTGGTCCATCGTTTGAAGCGTGATGGAATTCACAGAGATAGCGCATAGACGGACGGATCTGATTGTATCGAAGTCAAGTCGATCGAGATGAAAGAACCTATGAATCTCTGAGGCTGTATCCAGAATCAATCAAGCTGTTACCGTTTGAGCTAGCGTCAACCCAATCTGAAATCGCAACGATTTGAATGAAATCGCATGAAAATTCGGAATGTGCAGCCCAGTGACTATCAATCCATTATTTGTGTTGTGAATGAATGGTGGGGCGGCAGACAGATGAGAGATATGCTCCCTAAGCTCTTTTTTGTTCACTTTTGTGAGACAAGTTTCATCGCAGAAATTGATCAAAAAATTATTGGTTTTTTAATTGGCTTCTTATCGCAGAGTCACTCGGAAGAAGCATATATTCACTTTGTTGGAATTCACCCGGATTTTAGGACGCAAGGTGTAGGAAGTGCTTTGTATCAACAGTTCTTTCAAGTGGTGCAAAGGTTTGAGCGGGTTCGAGTTAGGTGTGTAACTTCCCCGGTTAATCAAGACTCGATCGCTTATCATCTACGCTTGGGATTTGAGGCTGAACCTAGTAATGCTGAGAGAAATGGAGTGCCTTTCCATCCAGATTACGATGGCTCAGGAGAAGATAGGGTTTTATTTATCAAGCAACTATCAGAAATTAATAGGCTGGTAATCTGACACAAAATCTAGATCGTTATCTTGAATGTGGCTAGAACTTAGCGGGTCGCCGTTTTGCATTTGTCAAATCCGAGAACGGAAACGGCACGATCACCACATCGCCCTTTACAAATCTTGCCAAGCTTCGTCCTCCTCCGGTCTAAGCCAGTCCTTCGCTAGAACTGCCTCACTCATCGCACTAATTTCAAGTTTGTTCCGCAAATGTTTTGATTTCAGAAATTGAACAAAATCTAGAACTTCTTCGAGCAAGAAATCAGGGATCTCGTCAATTTCATGCAGCAATTGTTCTTTCGCTTGCATAGAGGTAATCGCAGTAGACTTCATTTCACTCTACACAGAAGCGTATGAGTTAAGACGATCCTCAAAATTTCAGGCTGAGCAGCGATCGACGAATTACAGTAAATCAAGTCGCGATCGCGGATTCTCAATCGGAGTTCAAGGAATTGGAACGGGGGACGATCAATCAGAAATTACTCTTAAATCCAAAGCCCTCAATTGTAAACTGGTAGATACTGCAAAAAAAGCTAGCTACAACACCTGCCAGCATTGAGGACTCACGCATGGTATCGACTCCGATTGCAACGACGGCTTCTGGTCGTCAATATCTCCCGAATTCCGGTTCCGATCGCTCTCCCAATCAATTTCTCATGCCCCTGACCGCGAAGGTCAACGATCGCGATCATCTCGAAGTCGGCGGCTGTGACTTGACTGAACTGGTCAAACATTTCGGATCTCCGCTCTATGTTTTAGATGAAACAGGCTTGCGAACGGCTTGCCAACAATATCGCGATGCATTTCGCCGCTACTATCCTGCAGAAACGCAGGTGTTGTACGCCTCAAAAGCTTGGAACTGTTTGGCAGTCTGCTCGATCGTCTCTCAGGAAGGACTGGGGATCGATGTGGCAACTGGAGGCGAACTTTATACCGCGCTGCAGGTTGGAGCCGATCCAAGCAAGATTTATCTGCACGGAAATAACAAGTCGATCGCTGAATTAGAATATGCCGTGAAATCCGGTTGCACGATCGTTGTTGACAATCAGCTTGAACTACAACGATTGGCGCAGATGAATGCTGAGCGTCCGATCCGAGTCATGCTGAGAATTACACCCGGATTAGATTGCCATACGCATGAATATATCCGCACCGGGCACTTAGACAGCAAATTTGGCTTTGATCCCAATCAAGTCGAAGATATTTTCCAGTTCATCAGTCAGAATTCAAATCTTGAATTAACTGGCTTGCACGCTCATATCGGTTCGCAGATTTTTGAACTGCAAGCGCATCGCGATTTGCCCAGCGTCATGCTGCAATGGGTGAAGAAAGCTGCTCAATACGGTTTGAATGTTCCCGAAGTGAATATTGGTGGCGGTTTAGGGATTTGCTACAACGAAAGCGATGATCCACCTAGCATTGATGAATGGGTGAAGATTGTTGCAGAATCGATGGTCAAAGCCTGTGAAGCAGAAAATATGCCGCTGCCGAAATTGCTCTGTGAACCAGGTCGATCGCTGATTGGGTCTTCTTGCATCACTGCTTACACAGTCGGTGGACGCAAAACTGTGCCAGGAATTCGCACTTATATTAGTGTCGATGGCGGCATGTCAGACAATCCAAGACCGATTACCTATCAGTCCATCTGTCGTGCAGTCATTGCGAATCGGATGTCTGCTGAGCCAAAAGAGACAGTCACAATCGCTGGAAAACACTGTGAATCCGGAGATGTCTTAATCAAAGATATTTCGCTGCCTCAAACACAACCGGGAGATATTCTCGTCGTGATGGCAACGGGAGCCTACAATTACAGCATGGCATCGAACTACAATCGGTTGACTCGTCCGGCAGCAGTTCTCGTGTATGAAGGAGAAGCGAGCATTATCCTCGAACGAGAAACTTATGCCGACTTGATTCGCAACGATCGCGTCCCGGATAGATTGAAATAAAGCAGGATGAAGGATAAAGGGTGAGGATGAGCAGAGATGGAAATTCAATTGCAAGTCTCCCCTCTAAGCTTGTATACAATGACCCAAGCCCTTAGTTTCTTACTCTTTATTCCTTCTGCTTTGACCTCCCTACTCAAGTTCGTTTTTGAAAATCTCCGATTTCTCGTTGATGTCGGGTTAGTCTTGGCGCTGACCTACGTGATGCTCGTGATCATCGGACGAGAAAGACGTACCCTCTGGATGGTGCGGGGATTTATTATTTTGATGCTCGCGGCGGCGGTCAGTCGTCGCATGGATTTAGCCTTGCTGAGTTTTGTCCTCAATAATCTGGTGGTTGGGGCAGCCGTAGCAATGGCGTTTATTCTTCAATCTGAGTTCCGCCGATTTCTTGAGCAATTGGGACGAGGAGAAATCACGCAACTTTTTCAACCGTCCAATCGAAATTTACCCAGTTCAGATAGTGTGACCGATGAGATTGTCGAAGCGGTGAAAGGACTTTCTCAAAATCGTACTGGAGCTTTAATTATTATCGAGACCGGAACTGCGATCGACGAACGAGATTTCTCAGTTCCGGGTGTTAAACTGAATGCCGAAATCTCTAAAGAACTCCTACAAACAATCTTTCAAACCACGACACTTTTACACGATGGAGCGGTTTTAATTCGAGGTTCTCGCGTGATTGCCGCCGGGGTAATTTTGCCATTATCGGAAAAAACGGCATCTCGGCAGCTTGGGACTCGGCACCGGGCTGCCATGGGCATTACTGAGAAATTAGAAAATTGTATTTGTGTCGTCGTTTCTGAAGAAACCGGGTCGATTTCGCTGGCTGAACGCGGAATGTTAAATCGTCCCTTAACCAGCAGTAAACTAAAGGAGCTTCTAGAAGAACGGTTTTCACAGTCGGGCGATCGCGAACCTGTCACGCGCGATCTGAAAAGTCTCGGTCGTCAATTCCGAACAAAGGCAGTATTCTTATTCTCGCGTTTATTTAACGAAGGTAGTTTAAAAGACCGCCGGATTCGGAATGAACGTAAGCGAGGCGACTCTTAATTCTGCTAAAACCAAGTTGACTTTAACCCCTTTTATCGGCGTTCCCCGAAACCACAATGACTGCCAAGCACAAAATTTTTCAAGATTTACCTGCTGATCTAGACCGCAATCGCTTGCCCCGCCACGTCGCGGTGATTATGGATGGAAATGGACGGTGGGCAAAACGGCAGGGTAGACCTCGAATTATGGGGCATCGACGTGGTGTAGATGTGCTGAAAGATTTACTTCGCTGCTGTCGCGATTGGGGAATTGAAGCCTTAACGGCTTATGCCTTCTCAACTGAGAATTGGGGACGCCCACTCGAAGAAGTGGAATTCTTGATGACTTTGTTTGAGCGAGTCTTGCGGCAAGAGCTGCGTGAAATGAAGGAAGAAAATGTCCGGATTCAATTTGTTGGGAATTTGGATGCGCTGCCCACGAGTTTGCAGGCGGAGATTGAACGGGCGGTTTTAGAAACGAAAGATAATCCGGGAATTCGGTTTACGGTCGCAACGAATTACGGTGGACGACAGGAGATTATTAAGGCATGTCGCTCGATCGCCACTCAAATTCAACAAGGGTTAATTCAGCCAGATGATATTGATGAGAGCTTATTTGAGCGGCATTTGTATACTGCGGGAATCTGCGATCCGGATCTGATGATTCGCACTAGCGGAGAAATGCGGCTCAGTAATTTCTTGCTCTGGCAAGCTGCTTATGCAGAGTTGTATGTGACCGATACGTTATGGCCCGACTTTGATCGAGCTGAATTTCACCAGGCTTTGATCTCATATCAGCAACGAGAACGACGATTTGGCAAGGTTGGGAAGAAACTTTAAGATGAAAGGAGCGCTGGAGGACTCAAGATGTTCGAGTACAAGCCTCTCCATTACTACCCTTCTTCTGAAGAACTGCCCGACTCGGATGATACGCCTGTGGATAATGAGCTTCAAGATTTAATTCCAGGCTTGTTAAAAGCAATTCTTGGATACCTATGGGTCGATCGCTGGGATTGGTTCTTTGGGATCGATATGGGGATTTATTACGATCCAGAAGAACCTGCGATCGTGCCGGACGGATTTCTCAGTTTGGGAGTTGAGCGGTTTATCGATGAAGATTTGCGGCTCAGTTATCCCTTGTGGGAAGAAGGTGTCGTTCCAATTTTTGTTTTAGAAGTCGTTTCGCAGAATTACCGAGGTGAATACAGCACTAAAAAACTCATGTATCAGGAAATGGGGGTGCTGTATTACGTCGTATATTCCAGCCGCCGCCGTCGCAAGCCACCGCTTGAAGTTTATAAATTAGTCAATGGCGAATATATGTTGCTTTCGACCCAATCTCCTTGTTGGATGCCGGAAATCGGTTTAGGGATTGGGCGAGAGCGTGCAACTTATCTGGGCATTGAGCGGGAATGGGTCTTTTGGTACAACGAGCAAGGCGATCGTTATCTTCTCCCGGATGAGCGGACAGAATTAGCACAACGCCAAGCTGAAGCTGCACAACGCCAAGCTGAAATTGCACAACGCCAAGCTGAAGCTGCACAACAACAACTTGAACAATTACGAGAACAGCTACGCAGTCGTGGAATTGATCCGGATACGCTTGGATAGTTGAGCGATCGTGATTTCTTCGAGATCGCGGTCTTGATCCGGCTACGCTCTAAACTGCGGACAAACTACCCAACTGGGCACTGTAGATCGCAGATCGTGACTGACACAATGAATTCAAAAGCACCGATGCTTTAATTCATGATTCAGGAGAACGTAATGCCCTCTTCCGTATTTTCAGTCGATCGCGGTTCGATGACGAAAATTCCGTCTCATTTGAAAGACCGTCTCTCATCTGAAGCCGTGAAACGACTGGCTGCCCCCAAAGTCGAAGTTTGGTTTACTGGATTTCAATGTTTAGAAGAATCAAATGAATGGTCGGATAGTGATGAGCCTTATATGTTTCTAGGCGTTTCTTCTTCTGATCAAGCGCAAACACCTTATGAAACAGGTGTAATTGAAGTGGACGAAGGCGATGTCATTCGATCTGCAATCCGCCTGTATTCAGGATCTGCAAGAGACTTGATTTTAGCAGCAGTCATTCGAGAAAACGATGAAGGTGATCCTCATGCTTTCTCTGCAACATTTAAATCAATTTTGGATGCAGGGAATAGTGCGCTCAACAGTCAAACTGGGGTGTCTGTGCCAGAAACGGTAGAAATGTTTATTGCGAATAAGTTAAGTGAGCTAGTCGGCGCAGGGGATGATGATGTCGGCAGACGAGCGGAGCTTTTTACAAAAGAGCGCTTGATTCAGCTTGCAAATCAAGGGGAAGGGGGTGATCCAATCGCTGATTTCACTTGGGAAATGGGCAGCCCATCTGAGGGACGCTACCGACTCTACTTCTTTGTACGTCGCATCTAGTTTCTGCGCTGGACGGGTTTCTCGACTTAAAGCAAGTGATACCAAATCAATCTGTCGCAATGAAAAAAACAATTTGGTATCACTTTCCCAAAATGCGATCGTATATGATCGCTCCCAGAGTCTAAACTCTTGCCTGCGGACTCTCTAAATTGAACAGCAGTTCCAAAGTCTCCATCGCTTGTCGCCGCGCCTCAATATCCTGCTGCGCTCGCAATTGAACCATCGGATCGTGCAAAATTTTATTCACAATCCCTTTAGTCAAGGCTTCAATCACCTCGCGATGTCGATCGCCAAATTCTGTCCCTAGTCTCGATAAGGCTTTCTCTAGTTCCTGTGCCCGAATCGCTTCAACTTTGTCTCGCAAACAGCTAATCGTCGAAACGGTTTCGAGCGATCGCCACCATGCTTGAAACGTTTCTACTTCTTCTTCGAGCAGTGCTTCTGCTTCCATCGCCATCTGCCGACGACTTTCCTGATTTTGGGCGACCACTGCTTTCAAATCATCGACGTTAAATGCTCGTACCATCGGCAATTCATTGACATCTGCGGCAACATTTCGCGGCACCGCAATATCAATCACCATTAAAGGCTGGTTTGCGTCCAAAACAGGTTCGAGATTGGCACGATCGAGAATTGGCTCTGTCGAAGACGTACTGGTAAACACAATGTCAGATTGTGCGATCGCATCCATCATGTCTTCGATCGGCAGCAATCTCAAATGAGCATCCGGGAACAGATTTGCAAGTTCTCGGGCGCGATTCATCGATCGATTCAAAATCACAATGTTATTCGCGCCTTTCGACAGTAGGTGCTGCACCAACAATCGAGACATCTTCCCTGCCCCGATAATCGTGACGCGCTGATCTGCTAGCGAATCGACTTTCATTTGCGCCAATTCAACGGCTGCGGAGCTAATTGAAACTGCTCCAGTTCCAATGCTCGTCTCAGTCCGAACTCGTTTTCCAGCGCTAATTCCTTGCTTAAAGAGTTGATTTAGAATTCGACCAATGCCTTGATGTTGCTGACCGAGTTTGTGGCATTGTTTCACCTGTGCCAAAATCTGCCCTTCACCCAAAACCAGACTATCGAGACCCGCCGATACTCGCATCAAGTGCATGACTGCATCCTGATGTAACAGCGTGAACAGATAAGGACGCAAGCGAGCACTGGGCAATTTACTATGTTCTGATAAAAATTGATTGACTTCTCGAATACCTTGCTCAGTCTCAGAAGTGACTAAATAAAGTTCCAAGCGATTACAAGTACTGAGAACTGCGACTTCTTCAATGTGGGGATAGCTACACAGTTGTGCGATCGCTTTATCGCAAACAGGTTCCGGGATACTTAGCTTCTCACGAACCTCAACTGGAGCAGTTTTGTGAGTTAGCCCAACAACAGCAATGTTCATATTAAAAAGCGCTCTGATAAATCGGAAGGGTGAAGGGAAGAGTGGGGAGTGAGGAGTGGGGAGTGGGGAGCAAGAATGCTTTTACCCCCTACTCCCTACTCCCTACCTTCTTAGTGCAACTGAACAATCTTCGGCTGGTCAAACATGTGAATCGTGTCCACAAACCGTGCCGTCTTCGATTGGCTAGAGATAACCAGGGTTTGGGTTCTCGCGCCGCCTTTGAAGAACCGAACACCGTTCATGATGTTGCCGGGAGTGATACCTGTTCCAGCAAACAACACGGTTTCACCGGATGCAAGTTCTTCAGCGGTGTAAACCTTATCAGGGTCAGTGATGCCCATTTCTTTGAGGCGAGCAATATTTGCTTCTTTGCTCTCTCCGATCAATCCGGTTTTGACGACTTCTGGATCGTAGATCAATTGTCCCTGGAAGTGTGCGCCGAGACAACGCAGAGCCGCAGCCGAAATTACACCTTCAGGAGCCGCACCAATTCCCATCAGGGCGTGAATATTGGTTCCAGCGAAACCGCAGTTAATTGCTGCGCCTACGTCACCATCGCTGATGAGTTGAACGCGCGCGCCTGCGTCACGGATTTCTTTGATCAAGTCATTGTGACGATCGCGTTTCATCACGACGACCACCAGTTCATCGATCGAGCGATCAAGGCACTCAGACAAGATTTTCAGGTTTTCGGTGGCTGACTTGTTGATGTCAACTTTACCTTTTGCAGCAGGAGGAGCCGCAAGCTTCTTCATATAGAAGTCGGGAGCTGCAAACAATCCGCCTTTCTCGGAGATTGCTAGAACTGCCATCGAACCTGGCTGACCATATGCACAAAGGTTTGTGCCTTCGCAGGGGTCAACAGCGATATCGATTTCGATCAACTCTTCGATGTTGCAAAAATCTGCTGCATCAGGACGAGAACAAATTCCGACTTCTTCTCCGATGTAGAGCATCGGCGCATCGTCACGTTCCCCTTCTCCAATCACGATCCGACCACGCATGTAAATTTTGTTCATGCGTTCGCGCATCGCTTCTACTGCAACTCGATCGGCTTCATTTTTGTCGCCTTTCCCCATGAGGCGTGCCGAGGCAATTGCCGCCTGTTCTACGACTTCAATAATCTCTAAACCAAGCGTGTTTTCCACGAAATAAGTCCTCCAACTGCTGATTAGTCGCCGTTTTCATGGGCAATCTCAGTTATCAATCCTACCAAATGGCGGTCTTTCAAAGTGCGATCGGGGATCTATTAAGTTTTGCTGCGATAAACTGAGAGATTTTAGAGCAATGGATTCGCGCTCTAAGATGCTTGTGAGGTTATTTCTCTGATGGAGCTAATCCTCTGGATACCGACGCATCGAACCCTCATCCTCAGGAGCCAGCCCCCTCATTTTTCCATTCTTCCATCAGCAAAATTACGCCCTGAGTTGTGCCTTCACTTCTGACCAATGGAGTGCAAGTGACATGACATTGAATGCTGCGTCCCCGACGATTAACCGATGTCAGCATCAGATCAATTGTGCCCTCAGACAATCCCAACAGACAGTCCCGAATCGGTTGGCATAGCGCTTCGACAGGCAGCCCAATATCGAGATTGAGAAAATTCTGCCCGATCGCTTCTTCAGGGCGCACTCCCCAGAGATCCTCGGCTTTGTGATTCCAAATCTGGACGCGCAAGTCTCGATCGACAACGACCACTCCACCTTTCAAGCTTTTGAGGATTGATTCTAGAAAGGCATGGCTTTGATTTAGTTCTTCGCTGCGACGTTGAAGTTCTTTGTTGACGGTTTGGAGTTCCTCATTGGTTGATTGAAGCTCCTCGTTCATCGTTTCGAGTTCTTCGTTGGTCGATTGCAATTCTTCGTTGGTTGTTTCTAATTCTTCATTGCTCGATTGCAGTTCTTCATTTGTCGTTTCTAATTCCTCATTGGTCGATTGCAGTTCTTCGTACGCTGTCTCCAATTCTTGATTCGAGTGTTCGAGTTCTTCCTGCAACCGTTTGTATCGCGTCACATCAGTAAAGCTGACACTGACACCAAGAATATTGTCCGACGGATCAATTAAAGGCGTGATTTGCACGTCTAGATAGATCAGTTCACGGGCGGTTTGCCATTCGACATTGCAAAGAGTCACCGATCGACGATCGATATAAACTTGCTCGATACACGATCGAAGTTCGACCGGACGGTAGGAAATTTCTAAGTCCTGGATCGGGCGATCGACATCTCGCAGACTAATGCCAAACAGCGATCGAGCACGTTCATTCACCAAGGCAAGAAAACCAGCCGCATCGATCACTAGCCTCGCAAGGGGCGCAGTTTCAAATACTGAGTCACGGAGTCGCGCATAGCTCGGTAAGAAGTTGAACGCTTCATCTTGAGTCGGTTGACTGGTTGCTACAGGTCGATGTGCAAAAGTTGCTCTGGGTACTTTTGAGAAGATGCGATGTTTCAACTGAACTGGGGCAAACGTGCTCGTATGAGACAGCAGCATTTCAGCTTTACCCAAAAACAGAAAGCCACTCTCTCGCAGAGAAAAGTGAAATCGAGTCAGAATCTTCGCCTGAGTTTCGGCATTGAGATACATCAACGTATTCCGACAGATGAGCAAATCAATTCTGGAAATGGGCGCGTCATGAATCAGATCATGTCGTCCAAAAATCACAGATTGCCGTAAGTCTTTGCGAAAGACATAGAGAGCATCGGACTGCTCAAAGAAGTGCTCGATCTGTTCAGGAGTCAATTCAGTCAGTTCACTATCAGAATAGCTAGCCTGACGTGCTTGATTGAGCGCGTCTTCATCAACATCTGTAGCGTAAATTTTGACGCGATCGCGAAACGGTTTAATGCCTAAAACTTCTGCCAGCAAAATTGCGATCGTGTAGGCTTCCTGACCCGAGGCACAGCCCGCTGTCCAAATACGAATCGGGTCAGTTGGATCTTTCTGAGCCAGAATTTGCGGAACAATCTCGCTGCGAATGCAATCCCAAGCAGGTCGATCGCGGAAAAAGCAAGTGACATTGATCAGCAGTGTATTAAATAATTGCTCGAACTCTTCAGGATGAACTTCGAGATAATCTAAATAGTTACTATATCCTTCGACTCCGACTGTCTGCATTGCTTTGTGAATGCGACGCACTAAGCTGGGGCGCTTGTAGCCTGTAAAGTCAAAGCCACGGCTCTGTTTGATGTAGTCCAGCAGTGCTTCGAGTTCAATATTAGTTTGATGGTCTTCCACTTGATTTGTCCTTGTACGCCTGCGGCGTTTTTGTGGGTCATAACGTTAACGTTGCTAGACTTGCATTTAAAAGTTTTTTTTGAGATCGATTCTGTCCGCACTGGAATTTGAATCCGGATTGAACGGTGCGCGAACCCCTTTGAATAAAGATTAAAGTTCTCAATCCGGCTGTCACTCTCGCTCAAGGGACTTCGCGCTGTATAGATTGTGAATTCTATTCACGGGCAGGATGACATCAGAAACGAAATGCTCAAACATGGCCTTGAGGGTGCAAGATCTGCTGAGCCTAATCGATTTCCTCTGGGTGAGGCTGCAACTCAATCTGCTGAGACAAGACCTGTTTCAACACTGCCGCATGATTTTCCGCTTCTGCTGCTCGTTCCAGAAATTGTGCTTCTGACATGGAGTAATTCGATCGCTTCGCTTGTGCTGCCATGCGCCGTGCCAGTGCCGCTTTTTCTTCTAAGGCACGATGGGCTGTCCAAAGCGCTCGTTCTAAACTGTTGTCTTTTTCCGAGAGCAAGCTATCGATCGAATAAGCATGACCCACATGACAGCGATATCGCATCAAATTTTGATCATGCAACTCCCACAGCACACCCCCACAGTCAGGACAGGTAAAGGTGGATGCTAAGCCTGTGCGCTCTCCTTGCTCGATCGCAGCTTTTTCCTGTGCCACCCACTCCCCTTCATGCGAAATTTCGTCAGTCATCGGCTTTTGCTCATGGATAGGTGTGAGGGAAAGCTCGATTAATCGCTTTGCAATGTCTCTGACCCTCAAAATTTCGTCTACTTCTACCGCATTGATCGCGCTGAGCGGCATTCCAGCAAATAAGGCTTCATTTGGATCTTGCACGATCGCAATGCCGCCACGGGCTTTAATGGTCAACAGTCCAGCCGTCCCATCGTCTAGCGTTCCAGTCAAGATGACTCCAATTGCCTGCCGACCGTAAGCATACGCGATCGAGCGAAACAATGTATCGATCGCAGGGCGATGTCCATTTTCCCGCGCACCGTGATCAAGATGAATGTGACCCTGCCGAACGAATAAATGATGGTCAGGAGGTGCAATGTAGATTTGTCCGGGTGCGATCGCGTCTCCTTCTGCTGGATGCTGTGCAGGAAGCGTCTTGAGGCGATTGAGAATTTGGGGAAGAACACTGGTTGCACGAGGAGGAAAATGGATCGCCACAAAGATCGCTGCATCTAAATCGCTCGGGAGTTGACTCACTAAGTTCGACAGCGTTTCGACTCCACCTGCCGAAGCCCCGATCGCAATAATATTATGTTTAGTCATAGCTCCTTCTGATCAGTGATCAAGAGAGATGCGATCGCGGATTGTTTAGAAATTCAATGCTGTCCCGCACTAGCTTCAAAGTCCGGTGTTAACTCTGCAAGTTCCCTGACAAGGACTGCTGAGCTTAGCCAATTGCTCAGATATACAATCGCTTCAGAGATGTATGACAACTAGGTGGGGTCTTTAACTTCGTTCAGGGCAATGAAATCGTGGAGGCAATGAAAACGCGGGTTTAGAGCGGTGCAATGCGGCGAGGAAGCTCGACCCGAATCGTTGTGCCCTGATCGACTTTGCTGTGGATTGAGATTGATCCGTCCATTAATTCTACCAGAGCATGAACGATCGCGAGTCCCAAGCCTGTGCCGCCGACTTGTCGAGTGCGCGATTGATTCACTTGCCAAAATTCTTGAAAAATATTCTCTTGATCGGCGACATCAATACCAATTCCGGTATCTTGAACCACAATTAAAATCCGTCCTTCTGGAGCTTCCCAGAAGCCGACAGTAACAAGACCTGAATCCGTAAATTTGACGGCATTAGAAATCAGATTCACTAAAATTTGGCGAATTCGACCCGGATCATTGACGATCGGTAAACTGTCCTGCGAACAATCAAGCTCTAACGCTAAGCCTTTTTGCTCTGCTAAACAGCGAAGATCCTGAATCGTTTCAGACGCAATCTGAACCAGATCAAATCCTGCGGGTCGAAGTTCAAGCTTTCGAGATTTGAGCTTAGAAAAGTCGAGCAGTTCTTCGATCATGGCTAACAAATGATGACTATTGCGAACGACATGATCCACCATTTGGTTCAACCTACCATCACCCAAAAGCGCAACGCGATCGCCAATCAGCCGAGAAAATCCCAAAATTGCATTCATTGGCGTTCGCAGTTCGTGAGAAATCGTTGCCATGAACTGGTCTTTGAGTCGATCGATTTCGATCAGTTCCAGATTTTGAAGTTGAGTGTCTTGAAGTTGTGCCTCAGTGCGTTTGCGATTCGTAATGTCGCGAATCAGCCAGCGCAGTGCAGTTGCCTTTCCTTGTTGATCAAGTACTGCTTCAACTGTAATTGCTGCGATGAACGGCTCACGCTTGCGTCCACAAACCATCACTTCCCATTCTTGGACTCGATAAATCATCGGTAATTGATTCAGAATCGATCGAAATGCCTGACGCTGATGTTCAGGAATAAAGCTGATTAACGGTTTCTGGATCAAATGCCGATGAGCAATATTAAATTGTTGAAGTGCGACCCGATTTGCCTCTCGAATGATTCCATATAGATCCGTAATTAAGTACGCATCCGGCGCAAATTCAAACAACTCTTGATAACGCTGTCGCTCTGCTTCAATCTCAGACTGAGCCGCGATTAACATTTCATTTTGTTGTCGTAATTCTTCTTCTGCAATACTCAGTTCTTCTAAGGCTGAGAATAATTCCTCTAAACAATCTTCTATGCTTGCAGAAGATTGCTTAGAGTCTTTTGTATTTTTATATAGAACTTGTGTCCGCTGCTGAACCGTTTGGATATAGTTGCTCAGCAATGTATTATCAAAGGCTTCCATGATTCTGCTCTGCAATGAGTTTAAGGCGAACTTTGGCACTTTTCCTACCATCGGGAATTCTGCCGTACCTTGCATCTATCAGATGGATGGAGCAGATGACGAACAGGGCGATCGCAATTCAGTCAACTCAGCAGATCTGACTAAAGCGCCTGCGACATTCGAGTTTTCTGAATCGTTAAATTAAAGGTAAGACTCTGCCCAGTTTTGAAATTTCGGTTGCACACTAAAAGGAGTCACCCAGTTTCACTACACCAAGGGTTAAAGTTATGGCTCACGCAACAGGAAATGTGACGATCGAACAACGCCTCAATACTCTGATTGAATCCGCTCACGATGTTTGCAGCACCAATGGAACAATTTCCGATGATTGTGCGGCGGCGTGGGATGCGGTTGAAGAAGTTCAAGCTGAAATCTCACATCGCCGATCGGCGGTGAAAACTTCGCTGACTGTTTTCTGTGACGATAATCCAGATGCGCCAGAGTGCCGAATCTACGACGTTTAGACCTTCAAAAGCCGGGGCGTTACAACACTCCGGCTTTCCTTTAGAACCAATCTTCTTGTTCCAACGTTTCAATCACTTGTAAGCCGCGTGCGTCTCCAACTTTGAGCATTGCAGCTTTGGCATCTTCTCGCACGCCAGAATCTTCGTCTTCTGCAAATGCCTCGATCAAGGCATCGATCGCAGTTGCATAAACGACATTCGATGGCATCTCTCGACACAACTCACCCAATGCCCAAGCGCAATTGCTCCGAATGGCTGCAACCGGATCACGTCTTAATCCTTCAATTAAAGGTGGAACGGCGGCAACGATTACGTCGTATCCGAGGGTTGCCATCTGGGCAAGAGAACTTGCTGCCCATAAGCGAACGGCTGAAATATCAGTTTTGACCGCCTCGGTTAAGGTATTAAGCGATCGTCGATCGCGACAATTCCCCAGTGCCCAAACGACTCCTTTGCGGACATAGCCATTCCAATCTTGCTGATAGCGATCGACTAATGACTCCACCGCTTCCGGGCTAGGATTTCTTCCTAACGCATACGCCGCGCTAACCCGCACCAACGGACAAGGATCGCTCAACAGTGCGATCAATTTTGGAATGGCACGATCGTCTTGCACATCACAGAAAGCTCGTGCTGCTAACATGCGTTGCTGAATATCGGCAGCATCCAATAAAGGCAGCATCGCCTCTGGATCAGGTTTGGCAGCAACCTCATCCTCGACCGTCGGCAGTTCATCCAACGGATCGGCTAAATCCTCTTCTAGGTCTAAAACCTTTAAATCATCATTGCTATACATGGGATTTATTTTATTCTGCTAATCGATCGATTTTGTCATCCAGCGGGATTGGGTGCCATACCCTAGGGCTTGATAGAGTGACAGTGCAGGCAAATTTGTTTCAAAAACTTGCAGCCCGATCTGGCGATCGCCGCGCATTTTTGCCCATGTTTCAGCGTAACGCACGAGTGCCGCTCCGATCCCCTTGCGTCGATGTTCAGGCATGACATATAGCAACAAAATATGGGTCTGTCGTTCGCCTGTGCCTTGCTCAATTGCGCTTCCAAGCCATAATCCGGCAATTGGATTCCAACCGGAACGATTTGAACACTGAACCCACTGCAAAGGTGTTTCAGCAGAGAAAAACCGCGCGATCGCAGACTCAAGCTGAGGAAAATTGCGCCCGGGAAATAGTTCTGTATAGGTATTCTGCATAAACGTTAGCAATCGATCGCGATCGCGTCCGCTACCTGAGCCGCGTTCAAGCACATATCCTGGCAGGAATTCCGACACGATCGTTTAAAGCTGAGTCGGATCATTCGGCAAGCCCTGAATAAACGGTGCAAGTGCGGGCGGTAAACCTGCAACTGCATCGACATCAGGAGATTGTGCCTTATCACCACGAGGAGTGACTTCTTCAATAGGTGCAGGTGCTGCCATGTCACTCGGTAGAAAAATTCGAGCACTAACAACGACTAGGGAAAACAAAAATACGAGAACAACGATCAACGGAGCGATGTATTGACGAAAGAAAGCCATGATTCGTGTTGAGGGGCGATCGCGGACAAACAAAACTCTACAAAACGTTGCAGAGACTCTTAATCTAAGAATAAAGCGCTTTGCGAGATTCCAACCAATCTTTTTTGGTTCGGAAAATACGATTTTTTAGATGCTTGCGTTAAAGTGACAAAACAGATTATATTGATTAAGACATCCAAGGGCGGATGGCGAAACTGGTAGACGCACCACACTCAAAATGTGGCACCGAAAGGTATGAGAGTTCGATTCTCTCTCCGCCCATCACAGATTACAAAGTTAACGACCAAGGCTAGCACTGGTCATTAGCAGGAGTTTTAGAATTTATTGAAAATATCTAATTTTGCTCGATCGTCTGAAGCTGTATCACTTTGGGCAAAGTGCTTTCTCAATTATGATTAGGGCAATTGGAATAGAGTATCAGAGGTTGAAATGGCTGAAACCGCACTTCAACTAAAGCGCTGGACGATCGATGAGTACCATCAACTCATTGAGACTGGTTTGCTTGGTAACAGCCATGTCGAGTTATTAAATGGTCAGATTATCGAGATGCCTCCTGAGAACCCGCCACACGCTTATCAGAGCCAAGAGGCTGATCGGTATCTTGCACGTCTTTTAGAGCCATATGCCTATATTCGACAAGCGAAACCAATCACATTACCCAACCACTCAGAACCAGAACCAGATATCGCGGTTGTTCGTCCTCCAGGAAGTTCATATCGTCATCATCATCCCTATCCCGAAGATATTTTCTTTTTAATTGAGTATTCGGATTCAACCTTGAATCATGATCAATCCGTCAAGTTAGCAGTTTATGCGACGGCTGGCATTTCTGAATATTGGATCGTCGAGGTCAAGAAAAACCGCCTCATTGTTCATCGCGATCCTCAGGGGTCTGAATACACTTCAATCACAGAACAGGATAGCGGCATAATTCATGCGATCGCATTTCCAACGATTCAAATTGATGTCCTTCAAATTATTAATCCCTAGTCAAAATTCAGGGCGGTTAACCGTTGGCTTCACCCTTTGACAGGCTTGATTCTCGCGCTAAAATTTAGATACGAATCAAAAGGACATGAAATATGGCGATGATGAAACGTTGGGAATCGCCCAGACGAGAAGGGCGAAACGATAAAGGAAAAGGTGGAGCGGCGAGACAAAGACAACTCAAGAAACGCAATCAAGTCCTACGCAAGAAACTCCAAGACGGACAAAACAATTCAAACTCTGGTAAATCGGGGAAAGAGGATACAACTCTCTCCCCGATTTTTTATGTATGAAGCAAAGTTGTGAATTCACGCTAAAGTGGTACAGTTCATTTCGCTCGGATCGCTCGATCGTGGATTACGAAACTGCACGTCAGCTCTTAATTGACCAAACGAATTCGACTGCCAGCGATACCTTCCTGGGACGGTTGGGTCAAGGAAAACCGCCTGTTCCGGGTCAAGTCACTTCAATTTTGCTGGCATTGAGAGTCGTATTTGATGCGTTGAAAGATCAAACCACCCTCGATCGCACATTGGCTGCTGCATTATTTTCGATTTCTAATGAAGCAAGACGCTTATTTAATAATGGGTTAGGCAAAAGTCGCGATTGTCCACCGCTATTGAATGAGGATTTAGACCGAATTGCGATCGCCGTCAAAAGTATTTTTTCAGGCACGTGGCAAGGCTAAAGCTTCGATTTGGCGCACAACCGTTAATGCAGAATAGCTCACGCCTGCGGTTCCTTCTCCGGGATGGGTCGAATCTCCGACCAGCCAAAGCTGCTGAATTGGCGTTCGATTTGCAAATCCAAAAGGCCCAAATGTCGGGATGCGCTGCCCAATGCCTCCTACAATTCCATCTGCACGTCCTGTAAATCGCTGGAATGTTCTGGGAGTCGCAGATTCTTGATACACGATCGTTGATGGATCGAGTTTGAAATACTGCCCTAATTTCGCGATCGCTGTTTCTGCATAGTGCTGTTTCATCGCCTCATAATCACCGCTAGTTTTCCAAGCGCCTGTATCGGTGAAAGAAGACGCAATAATCGTTGCTTTTCCGGCTGGAGCGCGACCATCGCCTTCGTGACTCACCGACACAAACAGGGAATTATTTTCACCGATCGCGCCTTCGTAATCGTAGAGAAACTGTAAATGAGGCGGGCAATCGGCAGGAATTGCAGCCCGATCAACTCCCAAATAAATCACAAATGCGCCCGAAGCAGGCGGCAATTTATCGACTCGACGCTGATACCCTTGAGGCGCATCTTTTCCTAAAAGTTCGACTAAATTCTGAACCGTCACGTTTGCAACCACGTGATCCGCAGACTCGAACCAAGATTCATTCGTTTTCTGATTCCGAATCGTCACCCCTGTCGTGCGTCCTGCTTGAGTGTGGATTCGCTCAACGCTGTGCCGCATTAAAAGTTTGCCGCGATCTCGCTCCAAAGCTTCGACTAAACGATCGCTCAAAACCTGCATACTGCCTTGCAAATGAAACAAGCCTTGGGGCGCTTGAGAAACACTTAAAGCCGTTGCAGCATAAAGCAACGCAGTTTCCTCGGCACTCACTTGAGAATAGAGTTTCAATTGCAGATCGAGAAACGTGCGAAGTCGGCGATCGTTTAACCCATATCCTCGCAACGCATCACCAACCGTCGAGAAGGTATGCGGCAATGTCAGCAGTGTATTCGGTCGAACCGCTTTTGTCAGTTGCCACAAATCCCAGACATTTCGAGGCGGAAGCACTGGATCGCGGGATTGAAACTGCCAACTGTAGCGAAATAAATCATTCAGCAATTGCCAAAAAGGTTCGCTGCCGGGAAATTGTTTTTGGCGTTCCGCTTTCCAGCGATCGGGATCTCGCCAAACCTGAATCGGCTCAGTTTCACCCGGAAGATAAACTGCACAGGCTGGATCGCAGAACGTCGCAGGGGGTAAATCGATCTCAAGCTCTGAGAAAATTCGGTGATGAATTCCACCCGGCTCTAATCCTGCAACCTGAGTCGCACCCACATCGAAGGTAAAACCTTGCCGTTTGAAGGTTGAAGCGCATCCGCCTGGAACAAGGGCTTGATCTAAAACCAGGACTTCATATCCGCGATGAGCAAGGAGTGCAGCCGCAGTTAATCCACCAATTCCAGCACCGACAACGACAACTTTCTGGGGCATCTTTCTATACTGCTTAAAAAAACTTAACTTTCTGACTTCATTGTAAAGAATCGTAGAACATCGTGCACAATCCATCTGCTCAAGCTTTTGCTTGAAATCTAAAGATTTAGAGTGTCAATTGCCACTTTCGGAAGACTAAGATAAGTAAAGCGACGCTACAGGTAAGCCATGACTTCAACGTTGATTAAATCTCCGAAGCTGAACGCGCCCACGATCCATCGCCTCTCGAATGGGTTGACGATTATTGCCGAACAAATTCCCGTCGATGCAGTCAATCTCAATGTTTGGCTAGATGTCGGAAGTGCGATCGAATCAGATGCGATTAACGGAATGGCTCACTTTTTAGAGCATATGGTGTTCAAAGGAACCGATCACTTGAAAAGCGGCGAATTTGAGCAACAGATTGAACGCTGTGGCGCAGTCACAAATGCCGCAACCAGCCAAGATTACACGCATTACTACATTACGACCGCTCCCAAAGATTTCGCAGCTTTAGCACCCTTGCAAATGGACGTAGTGCTGAATGCTCGGATTCCAGAAGATGGATTTGAACGCGAGCGATTTGTAGTGTTAGAAGAAATTCGGCGATCGCAAGATAATCCTCGCCGTCGCACCTATCAACACATGTCAGAAATGGCATTTGAAACCTTGCCTTATCGACGACAAGTTTTAGGGCCAGCCTCTGTAATTGAACATCTCAGCGCTCAACAAATGCGAGATTTTCATTCCACTTGGTATCAACCTCGATCGATGACGGCGGTTGCAGTTGGAAATCTTCCGGTTGATCAACTGATTCAAATTGTCGAAGACAGTGTTTCTCACGCTTTGCCCACGGCTGCACCGGAACGCGATCGCCTGTTTGCAGAACAGCCGTTCACTGAAATTATTCGTCAAGAACATGTAGATCCCAGTCTGACTCAAGCGCGATTAATGCTGTTATGGCGGGTTCCCGGATTAGACAATCTCAAGCAAACTTATGCCTTAGACGGAATCGCGAGCATTCTCGGACATGGCAGAACAGCAAGACTCGTCAAAGACTTGCGTGAGAATCGCGGCTTAGTGTCCAGTGTGTCGGCGAGCAATATGAACTATCGTCACCAAGGCATTTTCTGTTTGTCCGCTCAGTTGCCAGTCGAAAATATTGAAGCGGTTGAAGCAGCGCTTTTAGAGCATATTCAAACTCTGCAAACTGATTTTGCAACTGCTGTCGAACTCGATCGGGTACGGACTCAAGTTGCAAATCATTTCACGTTTGGCAACGAAACACCCAGCGATCGCTCTGGTTTGTATGGCTATTATCAAGCTCTAGTCGGCGATTTAGAGCCAGCATTCAACTATCCGACTTATATTCAATCTCTGTCTGCTGTAGACCTGCAAAATGCAGCACAAACTTATTTGCCAACTCAGGCGTATGGTTGTGTTGTCGTGAAGCCGGGAAAATAGACCTGAGAAATATAGACTTATGTGGACGCAGATCGATGCTCAGATTAGTCAAGCAATTTCCCACCCGTTTGAAAGTCGCGATCGACGTTCTGTGGGTGGAGGTTGCATCAATCAGGGCTATCAGGTGAGCGATGGCAATCTCACCTTCTTCGTTAAGCTCAATCAGGCTGATCAACTGGAAATGTTTACAGCCGAAGCGCTCGGACTCAAACAGATGGCAGAAGCGCAAGCCATTCGCGTTCCGAAGCCCATGTGCGTTGGGGTTGCTGGAAATTCTGCCTATATTGTCTTGGAGTGGCTGGAACTCGGTCGCGGGAGTTCTCAAGCTTGGGCAGAATTGGGGCGCAATCTGGCTCGAATGCATCAATTTCAAAAATCGACCGCGTTTGGGTGGGAGCGCGATAATACGATCGGCTCGACTCCTCAGAAAAATCCTTGGACATCGAGTTGGGTGGACTTTTTCACCCAATATCGAATTGGGTATCAGCTTGAATTAGGACATCAAAACGGCGGACGATTTCGCAATGGCGATCGCCTCCTCGAACAGATTCCAGAATTACTTGCAGATCACACCCCAAAACCGTCGATCGTGCATGGAGATTTGTGGTCAGGAAATGCAGCAGTAACCCAATCTGGGGAGCCTGTCATTTTTGATCCAGCAACCTATTGGGGCGATCGAGAAGTGGATTTGGCAATGACCGAACTGTTTGGGGGCTTTCCTGCCGAATTTTATCGAGGATATGACGAAATTTTTGCGATCGATGCAGGCTATCACCAGCGAAAAAAACTCTATAACCTGTATCACATTCTGAATCATTTTAATTTGTTTGGAGGCGGCTACGAATCACAAGCGAATCGCATGATTGATCAGTTGATTCTTTAAGCTGTTCATTCGAGGCAACAATGCAGATTGCACCACTCGAATTGTTGCCGTTGCCTCAGCTCTGTCTAAAGCGTCACCTTTGACGAGGCGGCGCTTTCTCCTGCAACGCGGTTGGCATGATAAACACCGTCTCGCCTTGCTCGTTTTTTCGCTCAATTGCACCGAGTTTTAAAAGTTCGCGTCTGGCGCGATCGACCGATTGCTGATCCCCAACTTCAAGGGCATCCTGATAAACCACTTGCCAAGCTTGAAACTGCACTGCTTCAATATTGGGCTTGGTTTTGAGAAAATTGGCAGTCTCCTGGAAGTTCGGTGCAAACTGCTTGTAATCTTCGCTTTCCGCTGCCCATTTCGCAGTCATTTCAAACGATTTTGCTGCTCCTGGCAGATCCCCAAGCAATAAAATTTGATCTAACCCCGCAAATCGCCAGACTGAGAAAGCCTTGGGATGCATTTGAGGCGTAAGCGCATCGGTTCCTCGCTTCATCAATTTCAGCGCTAATTCTGGCTGACCCAATTGATGCGAAATGCTGCCAGAAACAAACAAGTAGCTATCGACAAAACGAGGATCGTGACGCGTCACGATATCAAAATACTGGGGAGCAAGCGAGAATCCAGTGACTTTCCGAGCAGGTGCATCGCCGTAATACTGAACAAAATTGAGGAATGTCCAGTTCGCCACCATATTATCAAACCCAAAACTTGGCATTTTGCTGAGCAAAGTGAGGCGGACTCGTTCCTGGTGCTCTGCTTGCTCAGGCGTTTCTAACGTAATCGAAGGTTGTTTGAGTCGATCGTACTGAATTGTTATCACTCCCGCGATCGCGACTGCTGCGATCGTCACATGGGCAATGATCCCGCTACAAGACTTCCAAGTTTGACGCACGCTTAACACCACAACAGAGAACCTCATTAAGAAAGGTTTACAAAACTCGCAAGAAATTCTTACAACAATTTGCCCAAATTCCGTTAGATTGTCATAAAGATTGCATTCATCGTTACCTTGTCTGAGCCATATTAAGGCACGTTTTCAACTCAGAGACACTTAATTAACTGTCCTAAAACTGTCAGACTGACCGGAATTGCTCCGTATACGTTGTATCTAGTCTTTGGGGTAATTCTGATCCCCACTCTTCACCTGAATCCTGAACTTAATTAAATTTCGTTGATCGAATTCGACCAATGTCACCCTAAGTGACCGGTGTAAATTATTAACTGTCCACTTCTCGCCTCCTCAATACTCAATGAACCAACCCACTCGCCGTGTATCGCTGCTTCAAGTCGCTCTCTGTAGTGGTGTCGTTGCAGCTACAGCTGCTGTATCCGTATTTGGATCTGATCGCTCGGTTCGGGCAGCACTTCAAGACAGCCCCAAATCTGTTTTGGACGAAGCTTGGCAGATTGTGAACCGCGAATATGTAGACGGTACGTTTAACAAAAATGACTGGCGTGCTGTCCGGCAATCTCTTTTGAGTCGAGACTATAGCTCTCGTCAGCAGGCATATACAGCGCTTCGAGATGCTCTGAAAAAACTCGATGATCCCTATACCCGCTTTATGGATCAAAAGCAGTTTGAGGCATTGAGTAGTCAAACGTCTGGAGAACTGTCAGGGGTTGGGATTCGCTTGGAGCAGAATGAAAAAACTAAAGTGTTGACTGTGGTTGAGCCGTTAGAAAATTCTCCAGCGATAAGAGCGGGGATCAAGTCAGGCGATCGCATTTTGGCGATCAACGGCAAATCGACCAAAGGCATGACGGTTGAAGACGCATCCAATTTGATTCGAGGGGAAGTCGGAACAAAAGTGACGCTCCAAGTCGGGCGAGATGGAGCGACTGCCTTTAATCTACCCCTGACCCGTGCACGCATCGAACTGCAAACCGTTCGTGCAGATGTCCGGCAAGAAGGCAAAAACAAGATTGGCTACATTCGCCTCGCTGAATTTAGCAGCCATGCTGCTGAACAAATGGAGCGAGCGATCAAGAAATTGAGCGATCAGAAAGTGGATGCCTTTGTGCTTGATTTACGCGGCAATCCAGGCGGGCTGTTGCAAGCCAGTATTGATATCAGCCGCATGTGGTTAGATAAAGGAGCGATCGTCAAGACGGTGAATCGTCAAGGCGGCAGTGATACGGCTTATGCGACGGGTAGACAATTGACGAAGTTGCCGCTAGTGGTCTTGGTCGATGGTCGATCGGCAAGCTCGAGCGAGATTCTCACAGGCGCGCTGAAAGACAATAAGCGGGCAATGGTGATTGGCAGTCAGACCTTTGGAAAGGCATTAGTGCAATCGGTGCATTCGCTGTCTGACGGATCGGGACTGGCGGTGACGATCGCGCATTACTACACGCCCAACGGAACAGACATTAGCCACAAGGGAATTTCACCCGATGTGAAGGTTGATTTGTCTGATGCTCAGCAGAAATTCTTGGCAACCAATCCGAAACTGATTGGAACGATTCAAGATCCGCAGTACGCTCAAGCGTTGAATACGCTGCAACGGACGGCACTGCTGAAACCGAATGCACAACAAGCCTCGCAATCCGCGCCAGCCAATCGTGAATAGGCGAACTTGATCAAGTTTGAAAAAGGATCGTTTAAGACGATCCTTTTTTATTCAGATTAAGAATTGAGTCATTCTGAAACTTGCGTTCTAGGCACTTGATACGATCGCATTCAATGCATATCTCTTCAAATGCAAAAATTATGACGACAACGATTTGCTATCCTCACACAACTGATCTTGCTAGCGATGATTATCTCGTCGTTGGGTTGGCGACTTGCTTTATCAAAGACGATGATGGGGTCCATGAAGTGAATGTGGTTGAGCCAATTCCTTCTGCGGCATTAGAAGCGATCGTCAAAGGCATCCCAACTTCTTATAAAGTTGCAACTGCGACGACGCTCGGCTCTGTGATCCCGGGTGAAGCGTTACATCTCCCAGAGTGTTTTCCATCAGACGCGCAATTCTGTGATGATTTTGTTTTCCGCGCTACGGCATCGGCTCGAACCTATAAAGCGCGATCGATTGCTCAATCTCACATTCCAACAGGTACAACACGCGAGGATTTCAATTTCTCAACCGAGCGGAAACGAGTGTTAAATTCTCAGCGAATTGTGAAGACTGAGGATAATGTGAAACAACACGAATATACGCACAAGGTTCTGTAGAAAATTTTATGTTGAAACTGTTTGGGGGTGCGCGCAGTCGAGCATCGATTGTGCAGTGGTATCTCGAAGAATTAGAGATCCCTTATGAGTTTGACCTGCTTGATATGCAAACTGGGGAACATCGGCAGCCTGAATTCTGCGAGATCAATCCATTCGGCAAGGTTCCTGCGATCGTGGATGGGGATCTGAAACTTTGGGAGTCGGGTGCGATCTTGCTCTATTTGCTCGATCGCTATGACAATGCGGATGTTAATCAGCGTGCAATTGCGGCTCAATGGGTGCTGTTTGCCAATGCCACGTTGGGCCCTGGGATCTTCGTAGAGACGAATCGAGAGCGAGAAATGCCGCGACTGATGCAGCCTCTCGATGAAATTTTTGGCAAGCGTAAATTTATTGCAGGCGATCAGTTTACGGTTTCAGACGTGGCAGTTGGTTCCTTGCTTGCTTATATTCCGTTGATGTTAAAACTGGATTTGAGTGAATATCCGAATGTGGTGAGCTATATGCAGCGAATCACAGCACGTCCGGCATTTCAAAAATCGATCGGCGGTCGGAAATAAATGCAACAAAGGTCGAGCATCGTACAACAAAAAAAGGGGGCAGTGTTGACCCCTCTTTTTTTTATCGTTTTGATCGATTAACTTATTTGAAACCGACGGCTGCTTGCCATACAAATGCCAGCAACAGAAAGAAAACAGGGATTACAGGCAAGATATCAACCAGCGGATCAAAAATCGAATAAGCTTCGGGCAATTTTGCAAGTAGCATTGCTGCTTCCATGACTCGATGACCTCTCCAACACAGGACTCATAATTGATACGGATTTTAACATGATTCGAGGGTCGTCTTTAAGGCAGAAAGTTGGGATCAAGAATTTCTGCGATCGAGTAAGGACATTCAGGAGGAAAGGTTGCACTGGGTAAGCGGGTTTCCTTCACAGCTTCTCTGCATCCTCGTCGATAGTACTTCTCAATCCAGCTTGGATCTTCAAGAAACCGCCTCAAACTAGGCGTATCCTCTAGACAATCTTGGATGTGATCTCGGCAATTGATGATCGTCGTTTCCCAGCTTTTGGTTCTTCGTTCTGGTTGATATTGATATTTGAGCAAATGCAAAATGAGAACCTGCAAGTAGCTGCCAAGCTCTCGTTGTTCACTGCGTCCCAAAGCTTCTAATTCCTCGATCAAATTTTCGATATCTAATTCTGCCCAACGCCCTTTTTTCAAGGAGTCAGCTTGCTGCTGTGTCCATTGGAAGAAGTCGCGATCGTAGAGTTCCATAGTGCTGATGCCCTAGAGAGGAGTAAGCCATTTTGCGAATTCGGTGTGAAACGTGCCGTTGAAAATCGCCGCCCGAATTTGGGTGGTGAATCGGATCAGTTCAGTAATATTGTGAATCGAAATTAGGGTGTAAGCCAGCAGTTCTTGTGACCGCAGCAAATGGCTGATATATGCCCGACTGAAATTCTGGCAGGTGTAACACGGGCAAGTTTCATCGATCGGCTGAAAGTCCTCTCGGAACTTCGCATTTTTCAAATTCCAGCGATCTCCTTGGACTAATGCCGCTCCATGTCGTGCCAGTCGAGTTGGAATCACACAATCGAATAAATCCATGCCAGCCGCGATCGCACGTGCGATTTCGCGATAGGTTCCCACACCCATTAAATAGCGAGGTTTATTGTCGGGAAGTAAAGGAGTTGTGGCTTGAACAACGCGATCGATAATCTCAGGTGCTTCACCAACACTGACACCTCCGATCGCATATCCTGGCAAATCTAAATCTGCCAATTGTCGAACGGCTTCGGCTCTGAGATCTAGGAATTCTCCCCCTTGCACAATCCCAAATAAAGCTTGATCTGATCTCCCATGTGCCTCAATACAGCGTTTTAGCCAATCGTAGGTTCGAGAAGTTGCTTTCTCAGTCGCTTCTCGTCCCACTCCCGGTGGAGGACATTCATCGAATGCCATGATCACATCTGCACCCAGAGCGTTTTGAATTTGAATCGATTTCTCTGGCGTAATTTTGATCATTTGCCCATCGCGAGGAGAGCGGAACGTGACCCCTTCGTCCGTAATCGATCGCATCTCACTTAAGCTAAAGACCTGGAAGCCGCCTGAATCGGTCAGCATTGGCTTCGACCAACCCATAAATCGATGTACGCCTCCGGCTCGCTCTACGATGTCTTCTCCGGGCTGCAAATGCAGATGATACGTATTCGACAAAACCATCTGTGCGCCTGTGGCTTCGAGTTGATCAGGCGTAATGGTTTTGACATTGGCGAGTGTGCCGACGGGCATGAAGCGAGGCGTTTCGACAATGCCGTGAGGAGTATGGAAGACTCCAGCGCGGGCGTGGGTATGAGTGCAACGAGCTTGGCACTGGTAAGAGAATTGATTCAAGACTTGGGATTCCGAAACAAACGCAAGATTCCATCATAAGGGCGAGGGGATGAGATTGCGATTGTCTTCCATAAAGCTGATTCAACTCAATTTGACTTTGCCTAAACTAGGGAACTAAGAGATTTTCATTTTTCTTTCATTTTCTGTCATACTTTAGAGTATTCAAACTTTTCATTATTCTTTCATTATTGACCAAGGACACTGATATGCAATCGACTCCATTCTTTGAGAATTCTTATCCCCGATTGACTGTCCATACTCAAGCGCTGGATATTTCGCCAAATCTGACAGTCGAAAATCTCAGCGTGAAATATCGAGCGATCGAGGCACTGACGGATGTTAGCGTCTCGCTTCAATCCGGTCGGTTGGTAGGAATTTTCGGGCCGAATGGAGCCGGAAAAAGTACGCTCATTAAAGCAATGCTCGGATTGATTCCGGCGGTGAGCGGTGCGGTGCAGTACGAAGGAAAAGCGCTGGTGGATCAGTTGGATCGAGTCGCGTATGTGCCGCAGCGATCGCAGATTGATTGGTCGTATCCTGTCACCGTTTGGGATGTTGTAATGATGGGGCGGACGAAGAAAACGGGCTGGTTTCAGCGATATTCTTCGATCAGTCGCAGGTTAGCAACCCAGGCTTTAGAGCGGGTGGGAATGATGGAGTTTCGCGATCGCGCAATCTCGGATTTGTCCGGTGGGCAGCAACAACGAGTCTTTTTGGCGCGGGCATTGGCACAGCAAGCGGATGTATTTTGCTTTGATGAACCGTTTGTCGGAATTGATCAGAAAACCCAGACAATTATGTTCGATGTGTTTAAGGAGTTGACGCGCGAGAATAAATTGGTGCTGGTGGTGAATCACGATTTGGGTGAATCGATCGTCAATTTTGATGAGCTGATTTTGCTGAATAAATCGCTGGTTGCAAGTGGATCTCGGCAGAAAGTCTTGACTCAAGAGAATTTGCAGCAGGCTTATGGTGGCAAGGTTGTATTCTTCTCGGATGCTGCTTAGGATCGTGAATTCGATTCACTCAGCGATTTAATTCATGGTAATCCAGACAAAACTCGCATAGGGTGGATTACAAGCATGGCGGGTAGTCTACGTCAGGCGAACTTTGTCGTCGCTGTGAGTTCTATTCGCTAGGCAAACATTCAGAGTCATTTCATCCACCATCGAACTATGGAAGCCCTCATTGAGCCTTTGCAATATGGATTCATGCAGCGATCCCTAATCATCGCCATCTTAGTCGGGTTGATTTGCGCGATCGTCGGGAGCTATTTGATTGTTCAACGCTTAGCCCTCTTAGGTGATGCAATTAGCCACTCGGTTCTGCCAGGACTCGCGATCGCATTTCTGTTTGGATTCAATATTTTTGTGGGCGCATTCATCGCAGGCGTTCTCAGTACCTTGATTATTGCTTGGATTCGCACGCGATCGCCGATTAAAGAAGATGCCGCCATGGGCATTGTCTTCAGTGCGTTTTTTGCACTTGGAATTACGTTAATTACGGTGATTCAAAAAGATAACAAAATCGATTTGAATCATTTTCTATTTGGCAATATTTTGGGTGTGACAACAGGCGATGTGCGAGACACTGCGATTATTGCTGCGGTGATTTTAGCGATCGTGGTGCTCTTTTATAAAGAACTTCTTTTCTATACTTTTGATGCCTTAGGCGCACAAGCAGCAGGGCTTCCGACCAATTTGCTGAATTTGGGTTTGATGGTCTTGATTGCATTAACGATCGTTGCCAGCATGAAAGCTGTAGGTGTCATTCTGGTTTTATCGTTGCTCATTACTCCAGGTGCAACTGCCTATTTGTTAGTCAAGCGATTGCACCACGTCATGATCGTTGGAGCCGCGATCGGGATTTTCTCCAGTATCAGCGGCATGTATTTGAGCTATTTCTACAATTTGCCATCGGGAGCCGCGATCGTGATGGTCACATCGGCATTGTTTTTTCTGGCGTTTCTATTGAGTCCTCGACATGGAGTTCTCACACAACCGCGATCGACGACTCGACAATCGATTCCGTTATTACGTGAGATTAAAAGCTTAATGCCTAGAAGTCGTCAAAAGGGTTAAACGAATCAAAACGGCGGCGGCGAGGTTCATCCCGTTCGCGTTCTCCAAGTTCGCTCGGTGGGCGATCGCTACTCCATGCCCACCAAACTTGACCGCATTGGCAATGATAGAATTCCTGCCATTTTTTGCGATAGTCTTCGGTGAATACCGGAGCGCGACGATTGATCCAAACTCCATTCGCTTCCTTAGAAGACTTATGACAGGTTGGACAAGCAAAAGAGAAAGAATGCACTGCCGAAGTTGTCCAAGTCGGCGGAGTCGGTTCAAAAGCGTCCATTATGTTGCGTGCGGTGAGTTAACGCTCTGTTCATTATGACTTGGAAAGTTGCTTTCGGGATCAGAAAAAGTGGGGAGTAGGGGGTGGGAAGTAGTCTGGCTTTCAGTTTCAATCAAACAATCTAATCCTTCTTCTACGGATGGTGGTGCTCCGTATAATCGGCGAGCCATGCGGTGAATGACTTCTTCTGGAACTTGGCGCGATCGCAGTCGATTTCGCTCTAGACAAATCTCGATCGTTGGATTGACCCAAATTCCAGTGATGTGTGTGAATCCAGCTTTTCGTGCGAGTGCGATCGCGGCTCGGCGTTGTTTCCGCACAGCATTGGTGGCATCGTAGAGCGCAAATTCGAGTTCGTCGGCTGCGATCTCACTGACCGCTTGGTGAAACTGCGATCGCACTTCGAGCCAGATTTTCAGCCAACTGCCTTGAATCGCCTCATCTCCGAACAGTTGAGCGCGAATAGCATCGGTGGAGATTAACCTTCTTGTATGAGTGTCCTGCAAATTCCATTCGCGAGAGCACAACAATTCGGAAGGCAACGATTCATCTGCCAACAAAGAGTCTGCCAGAGTCGATTTCCCGCTCCCTGGCAGTCCAATCATTAGCACTAATCGAATCGGTTTAGATAATCGTTCCGTCGGGAATCACCGCATTTTTCAACGTCACAACAATCCCACTGCGAATATAGAAACCGAGATTTTCTCGATCGGCTTCCTGCACATGGTCTTTGTTCACAATTTGGACATTACATCCAATGTGAGCATTCTTATCGATAATGGCACGACGAATAATCGTGTCTGAACCAATTCCTAGCGGTACATTTGGACTATCACAATCCGCACCGGATTTGCGCTCAGTATTACCTTGGTAGAAGTCCGCTCCCATAATCAGCGAATCTTCAATGATCGAGCCTGCTTCAATTCTCGATCGCACACCCAACACCGAATGATGCACTCGGCAATTTTTCAGGATGCAGCCTTCACCCACGATCGATTCGGTAATTTGAGAATCGAGGAATTTGCTCGGTGGCAAGAAGCGTTGACGAGTATAGATTGGAGCCGTTTCGTCGTAGAAACTGAAAGGCGGATAGGGTTGTTGGGTTAATGCCAAATTCGATTCGTAGAACGCTTGAATCGTTCCGATGTCTTCCCAATAGTCGTTAAACAGGTAGGCTTGAACGTTGTAAGTACTTGCCGAACTGGGGATGATTTCCTTTCCGAAATCAGTTTGATTCGGGGCTTCTCTCAATAATTTTTCGAGAACTTCTTTCTTGAAGACATAGATCCCCATTGAAGCAATGTAGGGACTTTGTTTTGCTTCTTCAGGCGACAATCCTAAAACGGTCGTATCAACCTGCATGGCTTTCAACGCATCGCCTTTCGGCTTCTCGCTAAAGTCTACAACTCGTCCAGAATCATCGATCTTCATCAAACCAAAATCAGAAGCGCGTGCCTCATCCATCGGCACAACTGAAAGCGTAATATCCGCTCCAGTTTCGCGGTGACGCTGAACGAATTCGCGATAGTCCATGCGATACAAGTGATCGCCCGACAGAATCACATATTCATCAATGTCCCATTCTTGAAACAACCAAATATATTGGCGAACCGCATCGGCAGTTCCTTGGAACCAGTTCGGATTTTCGGCAGTTTGCTGAGCGGCGAGGACTTCAACAAATCCTTCACTGAACCCTGAAAAATTGTAAGCGCGAGCTAAGTGGCGGTTGAGAGAAGCCGAATTGAATTGCGTCAGAACGTAGATCTTAAAGATCTCAGAATTGATACAGTTACTGACTGGAATATCAATGAGTCGATATTTTCCGGCTAATGGGACGGCTGGCTTCGCCCGCTGCTTGGTTAATGGATACAGACGGGTTCCAGCACCCCCTCCTAAAATAATAGCTAAAACTTTTTTCACAAAAATAACCTCGCACTTCCACTTCGACTCCCACCATTAGTTTCTGTCTGTATGGCAAAGTTGACAAGAGGTTTGAGGCAGAGAAATTGAAATCAGGGATCAATATTCTCGAATCCGTAGATATTTGCATTCTAGAATACATTCAAACCCCTGAGTTCAGGAGTAACGCTACGTTTAGAATATCTGTGTTGAGTTTTTTGTGAGTCAGCCTTTGGAAGCTTTGCGTCGAACTCCGTTGTATGAATTAGCGATCGAACTCAATGCCCGGATGACGGGTTTTTCGGGATGGGAAATGCCCGTCCAATTTGGCGGAATTACTCAAGAACATCAGGCTGTGCGATCGCAAGCAGGCATGTTTGATATTTCGCATATGGGTAAATTCACGCTGAGCGGTCGGGATGTTTTGACACAAATCCAAAAACTTGTGCCATCTGATCTGAGTCGCCTTCAGCCGGGACAAGCTCAATATACAGTCTTGCTAAATCCGCAAGGCGGGATCATTGATGATTTGATTTTCTATTTTCAAGGCGACGATCGCTGGGTCGTGATTGTGAATGCCGCAACGACTCAGAAAGATCGCGATTGGATGCTGGCTCATCTGAGTGGGATCGAGTTTCAAGATCTCTCAGAGACTCAAGCTTTAATCGCAGTGCAAGGGAAGAAGGCAGTCGAATATTTAAGCGAGATCGTCGATCAAGATTTGTCAGGGGTGAAAGCCTTTGGACATTTAGAAGCGCATGTTTTAGGACAGCCTGCCTTCTTAGCGCGTACCGGATATACCGGAGAAGATGGATTTGAAGTGATGCTCGCACCAGAAGCTGCGATCGCACTTTGGCGATCGTTGTTAAATTCCGGCGTGACTCCTTGCGGGTTGGGAGCGCGGGACACATTGCGATTAGAAGCGGCAATGGCGTTATACGGACAAGATATTAACGAGACAACGACGCCCTTAGAAGCGGGGCTTGGTTGGCTTGTGCATCTCGATACCAAGGGTGATTTTATCGGGCGATCCGTTCTCGAAGAGCAAAGACAAAACGGCGTGAAAAAGCGCTTAGTCGGATTACAAATGCAAGGACGGAATATTGCGCGACATGACTATCCGATTTTCTTTGAAGGGAAAGAGGTTGGAATTGTCACCAGTGGGACGTTAGCACCGACGGTCGGACAAGCGATCGCGCTTGGCTATGTTCCGACTGAATTGTCGAAACCTGGGCAAGCAGTCGAAATTGGCATCCGGGGAAAGAACTATCCCGCGATCGTCGTGAAGCGTCCGTTCTACCGCGCAAGCAAATAGAATAAGAAAAATCTTCGATACGTTTAGACATCATGGCATTTGAATATCCTGACACACTGAAATACACAGACTCTCACGAATATGTCCAGCTCGATGGCGACACTGCCACGATCGGGATCACCGCATTCGCGATCGATCAGCTTGGCGATATTGTGTTTTTGGAATTGCCAGAACCTGGAACTGAGGTTCAAAAAGGCGAGAATTTTGGCACCGTGGAATCCGTGAAAGCGGTGGAAGATTTGAAATCTCCGGTAAGCGGAACCGTGCTAGAGGCAAATACAGAAATGATGGATTCGCCAGAGAAGTTGGTAGACGCTCCCTATACAGACGGATGGCTGATCAAGGTGCAAATCAGCGATTCGACTGAGATTGACGATGCGATGTCAGCCGATGAATACCGTGCTCAGGTTGAGGGTGCTTGAAAATTTCTCAGTAATTTCCGAAATCTACATGGCAATTTCACTGTAGCTTTACACCCGCTAGTTCCGCTGGCGGGTTAATTGTTGCAGAATGTGTCTAACAAATTTTGATATCTTGAACGTTCAACGTGCTTGATGGTTTGGAATTTCAGTTTTAAAGCCTCATTTAGGCTAGGTTAATCTGTCTGAGCTTCAGATTTTGAGTCTTCTCAAACATTTGCGGCTCCGAAAATTGACTTAGAATCGAACCTGCTTTTGTCACTCTAAACGATTCGTAATCTATGTCTGAACCCACAGTGTCCGTGTCCGCATTGTCCGACTACGCTCGCTCGCTCGATTTCGATTCGTCCGAACCTTCAGAATCCACTGTTTCGACTCCTGAATTGACTTATACCGATCGCTTTGTCGATCGACATATCGGGGTGCGAGGTGAAGAAATTCGAGCAATGCTCGCGGTATTGGGATTAAACTCGATTTCCGATCTAATCGAGCAGGCTGTGCCAAAAAGCATCCGAATTCAGCGTCCGCTACAAATTCGATCGGGTCGGAGTGAATATGAGCTTTTGAAGGAACTCAAAGCGATCGCGTCGAAAAATCAAGTGCTGCGATCGTTGATTGGCATGGGCTACTCGAATTGCATTACGCCTCCTGTCATTCAGCGCAATATTCTCGAAAATCCAGGTTGGTACACGCAATACACGCCGTATCAGCCCGAAATTTCTCAAGGACGGCTCGAAGCGCTGCTGAATTTCCAAACCATGATCATGGATCTAACAGGCTTGGAAATTGCGAATGCGTCACTTCTAGATGAAGGCACAGCAGCAGCAGAAGCGATGTCCATGAGCTATGGCATTGTGAAAAATAAAGCGAAGACGTTCTGGGTGTCAGAAGCATGTCATCCTCAGACGATCGAAGTAATTCAAACTCGCGCATTGCCACTTGGAATCGAAGTAATTGTCGGCGATCATCGAACCTTTGAATTTGACACTCCGATCTTTGGGGCATTGCTGCAATATCCCGCAACCGATGGCGCGATTTATGACTATTCGGAATTTGTCGATCGTGCTCATCAAGCGGGCGCATTAGTGACGGTTGCGGCTGATCTGTTGAGTTTGACCTTACTAAAAGCACCGGGAGAATTTGGAGCTGACATTGCGATCGGCAATACTCAACGCTTTGGGGTTCCGCTCGGTTATGGTGGCCCTCATGCGGCTTACTTTGCGACGAAAGAAGTTTACAAACGTCAATTGCCTGGAAGATTAGTTGGTGTTTCTAAAGATCGCAATGGTCAGCCTGCTTTGAGACTGGCGCTACAAACTCGCGAGCAACATATCCGCCGAGACAAAGCAACGAGCAATATTTGTACAGCCCAAGTGTTACTTGCCGTGATTGCGGGCATGTATGCGGTTTATCACGGTGCAGAAGGCTTGAGAAAAATTGCCGATCGCGTTCATCGTTTAACTGCACAATTAGCGATCGCGCTGCAAAAACTCGGACTCAAGCTTGGAACTGAGCCTTACTTTGACACGCTCAAAGTCGAATGTGATGCGGATGCTGTTCTGGCGCGTGCGTTGCAGAAAGGGATCAACTTACGCAAGATTGATTCCGATACCGTGGGGATCTCGATCGATGAAACCACGTCTCAAGCGGATTTACTCGATTTAGTCGGTTGTTTTGCAGGTCGATCGCTGCCTGCGATTCCTGATCCTCAAATTCCATCTGCGTTTATTCGGACTTCCAAATATCTGACTCATCCAACTTTTTCGGCTTATCGATCGGAGACGGAACTTCTGCGATACATGTATCGCTTGCAGTCGAGAGATCTCTCTCTTACGTCTGCGATGATTCCGCTCGGCTCTTGCACGATGAAGTTAAATGCAACTGCTGAAATGATTCCGATTACTTGGCCAGAGTTCGGACAGATTCATCCTTTTGCACCGACGAATCAAACTCAAGGCTATCAAACGTTGTTCCAACAGCTCGAATCCTGGCTGTCTGAAATTACCGGATTTGCAGGCATTTCATTGCAACCGAATGCAGGCTCTCAAGGTGAGTATGCTGGCTTGCTCGTTATCCGTCAGTATCATCAAAGTCGGGGTGATACTCATCGCACGATCTGTTTGATTCCTCAATCTGCTCATGGCACGAATCCAGCGAGTGCAGTCATGGCAGGGATGAAAGTCGTAGCGATCGCATGTGATCACGAAGGCAACATCGACATTGCAGATCTCAAAGCAAAAGCTGAACAGCATCGAGAGAATCTAGCAGCCTTGATGGTGACTTATCCTTCAACGCATGGTGTGTTTGAAGAAGGAATTCGAGAGATTTGCGCGATCGTGCATGAGAACGGCGGGCAAGTCTACATGGATGGCGCAAACATGAATGCTCAAGTCGGCTTGTGTCGTCCCGGTGATTTTGGTGCAGATGTGTGCCATTTGAACTTGCACAAAACCTTCTGTATTCCGCATGGAGGTGGCGGCCCTGGAGTTGGCCCTATTGGAGTCGCTTCGCATCTTGTTCCGTTCTTGCCGAATCATTCAGTCGTGGCAACGAGTGGAGAATCGGGAATTGGAGCTGTGTCAGCCGCGCCTTGGGGCAGTGCTAGCATTTTGCCGATTTCTTGGATGTACATTGCAATGATGGGCGGTCAAGGCTTGACTGAAGCCACTGAGATTGCCATTCTGAATGCGAACTATATTGCAAAACGCCTGGAAGGACATTATCCAGTGTTATACAAGGGCAAGAATGGCTGGGTTGCGCATGAATGTATTCTCGATCTGCGTGAATTCAAGAAAAATGCAGATATCGAAGTCGATGACATTGCAAAACGCTTGATCGATTATGGCTTCCATCCGCCAACGGTTTCTTGGCCTGTGGCAGGAACGGTCATGGTTGAGCCGACTGAGAGTGAATCGAAAGCGGAACTCGATCGTTTCTGTGATGCCATGATTGCGATTCGAGAAGAGATTCGAGCCATTGAGAATGGCAATGTCGATCGCACGAACAATCTCCTGAAGAATGCTCCTCACACAGTTGCAGATCTCACATCTGAGACTTGGGATCGTCCTTACTCACGTCAGGAGGCAATTTTCCCGACTACTTGGACAAAGGCGAACAAATTCTATCCAGCGGTTGGGCGAATTGATAATGCTTTTGGCGATCGCAATTTGGTCTGTTCTTGTTTGCCGATGGATGCGTATGAATAAATCGGCAAGATAGTGCAAAAACTAAAGTAGAGATAGGTCATTGACCCATCTCTACTTCAGGCAGGATTGCTAGAGACGATTCTGAAAATAGTAAGAGATTCCTGTGCGATCGATGTCTGCTCAGCAATCGTCTTAATCTAGAACGCGCCGACCTTCTAAAGCACGCGCTAGAGTTACTTCGTCTGCATATTCCAAATCTCCACCCATTGGTAGCCCGAAGGCAATCCGCGTCACACGAGTAAAAGGTTTTAGCAAGCTTCCAACATATAGAGTTGTCGTCTCGCCTTCTACGCTCGGACTGATGGCGATAATGACTTCTTCGACTTTTTGCTGACTGACGCGCCGAACGAGTTGCTTAATGTTGAGTTGCTCAGGGCCAATGCCATCGATCGGGGAAATCAGTCCCCCTAAAACATGATATTTCCCGCGATATTCCCGCGTTTTCTCAAGCGCGATCACATCACGAGACTCTGCCACAACACAAATGGTTTTCGCATCGCGTTGGGGCGATCGACAAATCTCACAAACGGGTTCAGCCGACAAATGACCGCAAACAGAACAGAACCCAACTTGCAGCTTTGCTTCCATCAACGCCATTGCCAAAGCTTTTACTTCTTCTTCGGGGCGTTTAAGGATGTGTAGTGCGAGACGTTGGGCTGATTTAGGGCCGACACCTGGGAGGTGTTGAAGTTGCTCGATGAGACGAGCTAAAGGGCGTGTGTAAACCGTTGTCCTTCCTCCGATTGCGCTGGATTCGATCGTAGCGTAAACCGCTACTATCCGGGAGGCCAACTCATCGATCGACCGCCCAGAAGATGCAGGTGCATATGATACACGGTTTGTCCGCCCTCTTCACCTGTATTGATGACAACTCGATAACCGTTGCTGAGTCCTTGTTGTTCGGCGACCCGTTTAACGGTGAGGAGGAGATGTCCCATCAGCGCATGATCTTGGGATTCGGCATCGGCGAGTTTCGCGATCGGTTGTTTGGGAATGACCAGGATATGAACGGGGGCTTGTGGGTTCACATCGCGAAAGGCAAGGGCAAGATCGTCTTCGTAGACAATATCAGCAGGAATTTCTTTACGAATAATCTTGCCGAAGATTGTGTCGTTCGAGTCGCTCATAACAGCAATTAGAAATTGGTTCGCTGATTATTGTATGTCAGGACAGACTCTCGCAATGATGCAGCTTGGGGAATCGTTATTAATTTGTAGATTCGCAGAAAATAAGTAGATGGGTAGATTAAACATCAGTTCGATGAGTTCTCTCGCTTCGTTGCTGACTCGCCCCGGAATGAATTCGGGGCTAACCGTGCGAAGTCCACTGAACTGGACTAACAGCTAGTTGTAATGTCTTCTTCAGTGGGTTTCAACCCACTTCGCACGGTTAGCCCGAACTTCCAGTTCAGGGCGAGACGCAAACGCAGCAACTACCTTCAAGTTAATTGCGCCTATCTACTTACCGCTTCAAGCAGTACTGGATTCCGATGTCATCCCGGAACCTCTATTGCGATACCAGCGATTGTGACCGAATCTTCCCAGATAAGACTCGTCTAACCAAAGCGACCCTCGACGTAATTGCGGGTGCGGACATCGGTTGCTGCACTGAATACTTTACTAGTTGCATCAACTTCGATTAATTGTCCGATTTGGCTTTCATCGGTACTGAAGAATGCGGTTCTATCGCTGATCCGTGCGGCTTGCTGCATGTTGTGCGTCACAATCACGATCGTGAATTGTTCCCGCAATTCCTGGATCAATTCTTCAATCTTCATTGTTGTAATCGGGTCGAGTGCCGAACACGGTTCATCCATGAGCAAGACTCTGGGTTTAATCGCTAGTGCTCTTGCAATACAAAGCCTTTGTTGTTGCCCACCTGACAAGCTTAAGGCTGACTTGTTCAAATGATCTTTGACTTCATTCCACAGCGCTGCACTTTTGAGGGCAGATTCTACCATTTCATCCAACATTGAGCGGGAAGGACGACTAAACACGCGAATTCCATAGGCAACATTATCGTAAATGCTCATTGGAAAAGGGTTCGGCTTCTGAAAGACCATGCCAATTTGCCGCCGCAAGCGATTGAGATTCACCCGATTACTATAGATATCTTGCCCAAAGAACTGAATGGTTCCTTCGATCCGCATATTGCTTTCAAGCTCGCCGATTCGATTCAGCGTTTTGATAAAGGTAGATTTGCCGCATCCTGAAGGCCCAATAATCGCTGTTACCTGTGCAGAAGGGATGTCGATCGACACACCTTCTATTGCTTTGCGAGTGCCATAGTAAACGGCTAAATCTTTGACACAGAGAGCTAAATCGGTTGCTTGAGAAGCAAATTGCATAGTGGGATCGGGTTTCATGAATTATTGATGGCGACGAGTGATCAATCGGGAAAGTAAATTGGTAAGAATGACAATTCCTAAAAGCACAACTGATGCTGACCACGCTAACTGATTTTGCTCAGGAAAGGCTGAGCTTGCATAGTTGTAAATCATCACGGATAGCGATGGCGTTGGGTTCAAAGCCTGCTCGACCCAGTTCTGGCTGAATAGTGCAGTAAATAGCAAGGGAGCAGTCTCACCCGAAACACGAGCGATCGCTAATAAAACGCCAGTCGTAATACTAGGCAATGCCGCTTTCAATACAACTTTGAAGGTTGTTTGAATCGAGTTCGCACCCAATGCGGCGGAAGCTAAACGCTGCTGAGTTGGAACTAGCTTTAATGCTTCTTCGGTTGACAAAACAATGATGGGTAGCATAATCACAGCTAATGCGAATGCACCCGCTAATGCAGAAAAACCGCGATATCCCAAAATCGTAGAAAGTACAATCACTGCATAAGCAAAAACACCAACTACGATCGAGGGAACTGCACTCAAGATTGACATCACAAATCGAACAATCTGAGCAATGGTATTTCCACGTCCAATTTCAACGAGATAGATAGCTGTGAGAATACCAAACGGAATACTCATCATCGCGGCAAGTCCAACCATGAGGACTGTACCTTGAATCGCATTAGCAAATCCGCTTACGACACCTGCTTCCCCCACTGGAGCAGGAAGATTCGTCAACACTTCCCATCGCAAATTGGGTAAACCTTGACGGAGAATTTCAAACAAAATAGACAAAAGCGGAAGTAACGCGAGTCCGGTGAGCAGAACTGCGATCGCACTCATCCCATAACTGAACAAACGGCGATCAACCGATAATGGCTTTGTAAGTTGCCGATCAAAAAAACTTGACATTGATCAAAATCAATAAAAGACTAACGCTTGAAGCTTACGATTTTTACCAATACGGTTGCGATGATATTAACGATTAACGTTAATGCAAATAAAATCAATGCTAAGTACATCAATGCGCCGATATGTAATTCATCTAACGCTTCGGGAAATTGGTTTGCTAAAATTGCAGGAATCGTATTACTTGCATCTAGCAACGATAAGCTAACTTGATCCGAATTCCCAATTACCATCGTTACAGCCATCGTTTCGCCTAACGCCCGACCCAACGCTAAAATGACGGCTCCGACAATTCCTGAAGCACTCGCAGGTAAGAGAATGGTGAAAATCATTTCCCACCGCGTTGCACCGAGTGACATCGAAGCAGTTCTTAACTCTTGCGGAATGCTTGTCATCACATCTCGGCTAATCGCTGCGATCGTGGGTAAGATCATCACAGCTAGAATCGTTCCAGCAACGAGTAGACTTGGTCCAAAGGTTTCAGTACTAAAGAACGGAATCCAACCGAATTGCTGATGCAGCCAGAGTTGAATCGGTTTCATAAATGGAATCAAGACAAAGATTCCCCAAAAACCAATAATGACACTAGGGATTGAAGCAATGAGTTCAACTAGAAACCCTAACAGCGATCGCACTACCGCAGGTAAGAATTTCTCACTCGTCACAATGGCAACGGTAATGCCAACTGGAACCGCAAATAAGAGTGCAATAAAAGAACTCACAAGAGTTCCGTAAATGTAAGTCAGAGCACCAAATTGAAGCTGATTGACATCCCATTCCTGACGCGATAAAAATCCCAACCCAAATGCCTGAATTGCGGGAGCAGCAGACTTAAAAATCACCCAACCCATCCACAGCAATACTCCGATCGAGGCTAATGCAACAGCCTGGAGCACCCAAGCAAAGCCCCGATCAAGCCATGCTGTATTTCCATCCGTGATCGAAGGTGATGGAGATCGTGAAGAAAGCGAAGAACTCATAACAATTGGGTGGCAATTGGGATTGGGAAACAGCAGCAAGGCAAGGAAAAGGGGTACTCACAGATCTGAAGTACCCCAAGGGTAGATTTAGAAGGTAAATGTGGTACGAATGGTACCAATCAAGAGCGTATCGTTTGCCGAATTGTGCTCTGGATTAAAGATCACCAGAACACCCGGTGTGATGGCGATATTGTCATTCAAGCGATAGCGGTAGAATGCTTCCAAGTGATAAGAAGTATCGCGATCGCGACGGCGACGAATCACGCCCGTTCCTGTGGTCGGGCCATAATCACTACTCGTCACTTTCGGCGGCATCCCAAAGATTAATCCGCCAAAATTCCCTTCTTTGAAGAGATCAGGGAACCCAAGTCCGACTGACCAGTTCCAGATAGAAGCATTATCTCCATCCTGAACCGCTGGATTGAGAGCGGTTCCTTGACCAGAAATCGTGTTGACTCGGCGATTTGCCTTCGCATCGGTATAACCTGCCCAGCCTGCTAATGTTAAGCCAGGATTCAACCGGATATTTGCTTGGAGTCCGAATTGATTTGTAGTGGTTGGAATATTTCCCGCGCCGTTAATGGTACCTGTGCTACCAAATGGATTGTTAGCAAAGCTACTGCCTGTGCTACCTGAGATGCCCGAACCCGCTGTGTAGTAGGCATTTACATAGGTAAAGCCAAGTCCAAAATTAGGGGTCGGTTGATAGACTAACTGCCCGATCGCTGCATAGTTGCCACTAAATAAACCTCGATCGAGGCTTGGATCTTGTGCATCTCCAGTCGGGACTAAATAACCTAAAGACAAGGTAAACCGATTGCCAACAGTAAATTCTCGCCCTAAGCGATGGTTGACAATCACACCCGTTCCGCTACCCGCACGGTAGATTGGGTTAAAGCGACCAAAGCGGGAAATTGCACCAGAACCACTGGATTCAAAAGGACTGAGGGTCGGAATAGAATCGTTGAATTCTAACCCGTCACCCGTTCCCGTTCCAACAAAGACCGTGGTTTGATCTCCGAGTGGGAAACGATACTCTAGGCGACGCAATGAAACACTGTTGTCATTGCTACCGTCATAGCCCAAACGAGCCATGTTTGTGTTGGTGACTGCACCTGCAAAAGAGGGAATGTTCCGGGCTTGCAGTTGAGTTCTTAAGCGATCGCGACCATTGAAGCTGGTATCAAAAGCAATTCGCACCCGACTAGACAGGGTTAGATTCTCTTGTACATTTCGCGCTGATCCTGCTCCAATCGCGGCTGTAGTTGCTGTTTCCCGTGCTGCGGGCGTTGCTGCTGCATCAATGATTCGTTGTTGATCAGAGTTGATCGCTCTTTCATCTCCGAACGCTTGCGCTGCCGAGAAAATGACTTCCCCGGTTAGCTTAGTAGTCGTGGAGAATTGCTGTTTTTCTAGCGTAGTGGTTCGTGCCTCTAAACTATCCACCATGCCCCGCAGCGTTGCTAACTCTGCTGCAAACTCTTCTTGGAGCTTTTGCAGGGTTGCTAAATCTTCTCGCTTCACTAAATCAGTGGTTGCTGCTGCAATCAATTCATTGACGCGATCGAGGCAAGCATTCAAACCTGCTGCAAATTCGTAGCGCGTTAAAGCACGATTGCCCCGATAGGTCCGATCGGGATAGCCTGCAATACAACCATACCGCTCAACGAGAGACTGTAACGCTTGAAATGCCCAATCTGTCGGGCGAACATCAGAAAGTTGAGAAACCGAAGTAACCTGACCAGCAAGCTGTGAAGGTTGGGCTTCGCTTGCAAGCTGATTGACTGAAGTTTCGACTTGCGTTAATGCAGGCGAAGTTTCAGCAACAGCCGCGATCGCAAAGATAGAAAATAACCCAGGCAATAACACAAGGGAATGCCAAACTGTTCGTAACATTTGATAGTCCTCACATCGCAAGAATGAATGAAAATTGAAGAAAGAGCCGACGCGACTCGAAATTCAGCATCGAAAATGAAAAGCAACTCTAACGGCACGGTTCCTTTATCTCGATCGCTCAACTTCGATCGTGTCAGCTCACAAGGCGTGAAGAAACAATGTAAAAGTGTGAGGAGGAATTTTTAGAAACTAGGGCTTGACTTCGTTTCTGACTACTTGCAAAATCCGTTGCACATCACTCGGTGCAATTCGAGCAAAATTCAGATCATCATTGAGTTCTTGACCTTCTGTAAGAACCCATTCAACCCACTTTTTCACGGCTGCTGCTTTTTCAGGGTTGTCATAGCGGCGATAGATCATCATCCAGGTCAGCCCTGTAATCGGATATCCTGCGTCTGGATCTCCATCAAACACCCGAAAATTATCCGGGAGTTTCAAGGATGCAATGGCTTTGTTGGTCTCTGCTAGTGACGGAGACAGCCATTCCCCCCGCTTCGTTTGCACCTGAGCAACGTTCAGCTTATTTTTCTCAGCATAAGATTGCTCAACATAGCCAATCGATCCCGACGTTTTCTGAACAGTAGAGGCAACCCCTGCATTGCCCCGCCCTTTCAACGGATTTGTCGTCCATTTGGGGGCTGTTCCCACGCCTACACGCCCTCTGAAGTACGGATTGACTGCACTGAGGTGGTTTACAAACACAAACGTTGTCCCACTCCCATCGGCACGAACAACGGTCTTAATGTCGGAGTTAGGTAGATTCACACCCGGATTATCTTTCGCAATTCTTGGGTCATTCCAACGGGTGATCCGACCTGAAAAAATGTCCGGTAGCACTTCGCGACCAAGTTTGAGGTTAGAAACCCCAGGAAGATTGAAGATGGGCACGACAGAACCACCTGCCGTTGGGACTAAAATCACGCCGCGATCGACCTTCTTCATATCGTCATCGGTCATCGCCGCATCACTACCGCCGAAGTCTACAACGCCTGCGATAGTTTGGCGAATCCCACCGCCGCTTCCGATTGCTTGATAGTTCACCGTCGCGCCAGGATTCTTCTTCTTAAATTCGGAAATATACCGTTCATACAGGAGTGCCGGGAAAGTTGCGCCAGCTCCATTGAGTGTGACGGCTTCGGCGATCGCGGTCAAAACTGGAGTAAGCGTGAGCGCAATGGTTACTACAGACGCAGTAGCAGCGCGGCGAAAAGCTGTCGAGAGTGCCATTGTGTTGTGTCCTTGAGCAAAGACTGTGGTGCATCAATTTAGGTAACACTGAACACCCTACAACTCTAGTAGTTAAGTGAAGACAAACGAAAAAATAATAATTGGTTAAATTTGGTTAAATCTTAGGTTAACCAAATTGGAATGCTAGTGAAATAGATTCTTTACACATGCGATGTACTAAATGTCTCAGTAAAGTTATCGCTACAAATCCACCTTGAGATGTATATTGGTACAGATAAGGTGTAGCCTACCTCCCTGTATTCCAGAAAACAGAAATGCTCATCTGTATTCACAAACGATGAAAATGATGACAACATTCTGAAATTCAAGAAATATTTAAGTGATCACAACTGAAATGTTCTGGAGCTTTTTAGCTCGGCATGTAAGAGTTCAGGTTTATGTAGACGGCTAGAAATTTCAAGCCACATTGAGGAATTGCAAAATAGCTGGAGCCTTCCTCACTGTAACTTTTTCTCGATCGATTTCTTCTCAATCGATTTCTTGTGTTGACGTTCAATCTGACTGAATCCCATGACTAAAACTCTCTCAATGCCTGTTATGCCAGCGATCCCTGCTCCAGCGCGTGCCTTCATCCGACCGATGCTTTTAGCAGCAATTGGAATGCACGCTCTCTTATTGTTTGCTCCATTCCCGCAGGAAAAACCAAAGCCGCCTGAAAATAAGGAAGCACCCGTTAAAATTACGCAGCTTCCGACAACAAAAGTGAAGGTACAAAATAAAGCGAAGATTGCAAATCCCAATAAACCCAGTTTGCCTAAAATCAATCGCCCTGCGGCAAATCCAGTTGTGATCAAACCAGAACCACCCAAGCCCGAAGCGGCGCGATCGCAAGAAGCACCTCCTGAAAAAGGTCAAGTTGCAAATCCTGCCAGTGGTGGTGCCACCTCGTTTGTCGATTTCCCGCATTATCAACCCTCTACTCCGGATTGTTTTGGCAAAGGGTTAGGTGAGAATTGCCGGATTGCGACTGCAAATTTACCCACAGTAGCAGCCTTTTATCAATCTCAACCCAAAGCAAAAGGATTCACTGTTACTTTAGCTGAAGAGAACGCGAACGCAAAGATCTACACCGTGACGGCTAAAAATGGTCAAACGCTGTTTCTCAGCTTATTTGCTGACGCTCCTACAACAGTAATTTTGCTCTCTGAACAAAAGGTGACTGATCTCGCAACCTTGAAGGAATCAGTGAGTCCGCCTGAAGAGTACTACCAAATTTTGGCGGATCTCTTAGTAGAAGCCGATCGCTCAGATAATCCTGCGAACACGGCTTCACCGGAAAACTTTGCTCAACCGCAGATGTTCTATAACATTGTGAGTGAGGCAGAGTTGCAGCAGGGAGCGATTCCAGACTTGCGCCCCGGAATTGATGGAACACCGAAGCTAGCACAAGGTCAAAATCCGACGAATTTCTATCAATCCATGTCTGCGGCTGGACTATCAGGTTTCTTTGAGATTTCAGAGCAAGGTCAGTATGGCGGCGGTAAGTTGTATCGCTTAAAGAAAGGAAGTACTACGTTCTACTTAAATTTGATCCCCACGAAAGATCAAACTGGAACGATCATTGTAACGTGGCTCAAAGATCCGAAAAGCTAAGAAAAATCGGGACATGATGAATGTCCCGATCAAACTATCCATTCTGCGCGCTCTCTCTACTCGATCGCTAAAGAAACGCGATCGCCTCCGACATCTCGCAGCGTTCCCAGAGTTTGAACCACTTTTTCGTAAGCAAGCGACTTATCAGCTTTGAGCACGATCGCGCCCTGTGGATTTCTTTGAAAATAAGCTGCAACCTGTTCTGCAATCTGCGTTTCTGTGACGGTTGCATTGTTAATTTCCGTTTGTCCAGCCCGTGTCATTCCAATAATCAGCGGCTCAGGAGCAGGTTTATTGTTGACTCCTTTATCGGTACTAGGCAGCGTTGCGTCCACAGATTTGGAACTCGTTAGTGTCATCGACACCAGAATGAAAAACGTCAGAATCGTCATAATCACGTCCATCATCGGAACGAGATTCACCTCTGGAATTTGGCTTTGCTGGTATTTGTTAAATTTCATGCCTAGCTCCCGACAGAGAGTTCAGAAGATAACTGAGCCGATCCTGCTTTCGCCAATTCATTTGTCCAAGGTTCGTACCAAACTTGGCGATAAATCAGTTCTAACTCGCCACCAATTTTAGAGAAATACTCCATCTGCTGAGATTGCAGAGTGACAGAGACTCTTAGAAGTGCCAACGCAATGATTGCGACGACCATACCGCAAGCCGTGGTTGTGAGTGCTTCAGCGATTCCGGCTGCCGCTTTGGTGGTTTGTTCTGCTCCGAGCGTTGCGCCGCCTACGTTCAAGTTGGCAAAGGTCAACATCAGACCTGTTACAGTTCCTAGCAATCCGAGCAGGGGCGCGATCGCGACGGCTGTTTCCAACATCTTGTCGCCTCTGCGCATTTTGGCAAATTCTTCATCACCCGCCGTTTCCAGTGCCAATCGGAAAGTTTCTGGGTTGGGCTGGTTGAGTTTTAGAGCCGCTAACATGAAGCGTCCAATTGGTTGCGACCTGGCTTTCTCCGCAATCATTCGAGCATCGGTCAAGCTATATTGTGCTGCGTCTAAGATATGATGTGCGACTCGGTCTTCGGTTCTGAGCACTTGAAACCAGAATACTGCACGATCGAAGGCACATGCAAAAGAGGCAACCGATAAACCAACGAGGGGAAGCATCAATGGTCCCCCTTTCGCTACAACTTCGTACAAATTAGACATAGTTTGGCAGAACCGCTCAAAAGAACAAACGAATTAACAGTCAATGAAGTACTGAGAGGAAAGATGTCAACGCATAATGCACCAACGTTGAGAATAACGGAAATAACGTAGAAAAATGGTTAAGGTAAGGTAAGGAACAGCCGAATTTTTAATTAAGGTGTTGGTGACTCTTAACTGCTTGCCTCTAAGCCATGGACTTAACTAGCTGCTTGCAAATCAATTGAAGAACAGGAATATAGCGAATACACTCTACAGGATTACAGATTGTAGAGATGGGAAAATACTGCTCAAATGAAGTTCGATGGAATCTGGGTTCAAATTATGCGAATGGTGCGTGCTAGCGTTGAAGAGTTGCCCCACACCTGTCAAAATTGCTGCATGGAACCCTTCAGCAGTCTCCAGCTTTTGATCAGCTTTTTCTAGCCTTAATCAGGATGCTGTGTAAGGTGCTTATTTCCAGCTATGCACTACGCCAAACAGCCATCTCTGCATGACAATGACTACATCGCCAGTACACTCCATCTAGTCTGACATGGCGAAGCAGCACATACGAACAGCAAGGACAGAGATGCTGGCTCGTTGTACTGCGATCGAACGTAGTGTGACTACAGAAGCTAAAATTCGCTTGAGACTGAATTCTTAGGGAAGTATTGATTGAAGTAGGCATATTAAAAAAGGTTTCTAGTGAGATCGTGACAAAAATAAAATCTTAGACTTGGAATTGTAAATTGGGACAAAAAAAACTTCCATCTACTTATTGTTGAATCAGTAGTGGAAGCTAGAAGTAAGCCAGTTACTCTGGCTTACTAGAAAAGCAGGAAATAGAAGCAGATTCTACTTTAAATTTCTAAGTAATCCGGTTGTGTTCCCGTCAAATCTTTTCGGGTCTTTTTTCTGTTTTTTACCGCCCTGAGACTCTGCTTTCGGTTTTTTAGCTTCTCGATTGCCTTTTTTCTCTTTTGCCATGTCCCTTTCTCCAATTCAAAGTTTTTGCGTTCAGTTAGCTAATTACCTAAGTAATTAGCAGATCCCAAAAATTCGTTGTAAATACTGCCATTGGGCAGCTTTGCGCCTTTTAAGTTTGCTCCGCCAAGGTTAGCTCCTTTCAAAGTTGCCCAGTTTAGGTTGGTATCGCTTAGGTCTGAACTGCTCAAGTCTGATCCGGTCAAATTTGCCCCAGTAAAATCAACTCCGCTTAGATTTGCGTTTGCAAAGTTCAAGTTTTTCAAATCTTCTGTTCTGAAATTTCTTTGCCCTTCTGCGTATCGGTTGAGGACTTCATTAGCATTCATGTTGGTCGCCTCGCGACGTGTAGCGCAATCGCTGTATCTCTATTGTAGAGCCTAATGGCTTTTATAGCTACCTAATCGAACAGTCTATCGAATGACTTCTGCTCCAATTTACGACTGAACCTGATTTAAGCTTTCTATTCGCTTGTTGCCTAGCCAGTGATCTATACCAACTCTCTCTAATCAAGATCCCATGATTCCTTCTGACAAGTCGAAAGCGATCGTCAGCCGTAAACAGCAACCACGATCGCTTGGAAAAATTTGGCAGAACCTTGGTTTGAGCGTTCAAGCATGATGAGTCATACGTCATTTCTCAGCTAGTCATGCACGCTGCCATCGGGCATTATCGTTTTACTTAATCCTGTATGGTCGATATTGGCTCCTTGAATTGTTGCTCCCGTTAGATTCGCTTCACTCAAATGTGCGCCGTTGAGGTCTGCATCACTCAAATCTGACTCTCTCAGATTGGCTTCAGTTAAATTTGCACCTCGTAAATCAGCACCGCTTAGATCTGCCTTACTCAAATCTGCTTTCCGCAAATTTGCCCCACCTAGTTTAGCTTCACTGAGATCTGCGCCGCTCAAATCTGCATGAGTCAAATTCGCCCCACTCAGGTCTGCCCCACTCAGGTCTGCATGGATTAAGCAAGCTTGAATCATTGCGGCATCGGCTAGATTTGCTTGATTTAGTTTTGCTTGGTTAAGGTGAGCCTCAGTAAGATCCGCCCCGCGCAGATCCGCTCTGACTAACTCAGCCCCAATCAGCTTTGCTCCAATCAGCTTTGCATCTGTCAAGCAGACTTGGAGCAGTTTGACGTGACTAAAATCTCGTTGTCCTGTTGCATAGAGTTCTACAATCTCTTGAGCATTCATTATGTTTCTCCTGAGTTTAAATATTGGTGGGATTGAGTTCCAATTTCCATTCCTGCTTGAGAAGCCCTAGATACATCGTTGTTTTCTGAACTAACGTGAGTCGATACTGTACAATCAGAAACTCTTGAGCCTGCTCACGGGACATCCAGTGGGCTTGATCTGCAAAATTTCTGAGGTTGAATTCCTGCTCTGGAGTAAGTCCGCTCGATGGATCCATACTGACCTCTAATAACCCTAGTGAAGGTAAAAATTGTGAGCCTGATGGAAAATCACAAACTAGGCAAAATGAAGCTGTGGTTCTAGCGTGATTAAACTGATAGAAAACTCCCACCTGATTCTGTAGAGACAAAAGTGAGAATTAAAGTAACTCATATATTGTAGCTGTCTCTAGAGAACGCATCTAGAGTTTTACTCCTCAGCTACTTCACTTGTGCAGGTGAATGGACCCTTACCTTTGAGCATCTCAATTAAACCAGCAGCTTGAGAGCAGCTAGAGTGTTCAAGGCACTAGCTTTGACAGCAGTATCAACAATATCGGTCACGAGTTTCACCTTTCATTTGGTACTCGTTAATATTGATTACGCTAACCATCACAAGTATGTCAGCTTGATGTTTGATTTTGTGTTGGAATTGTTGCTTGAGCTATATTCTGTGAGTAATTTCTTAGCTCATCACAGATGAATCTCTCCAAAGATAGATCTAATCAAACAATCCTTCTACGGTTTGTCGAAATGCAATTAGAGCATGAGTTGCTTGATATTGCTTGAGATCTTCTAGCAATTGATCCGAGATTTCTAAGGTGACAATGGTTTTGAGTTCAATGTTGGTGTTGTAACCTGCGATGTCTCCCATCCGTTTACCATGGCTTCCTCCGCCCTGAGCTGGAATAATTGTGTAGCCGGACACTCCTAGTTTTGATAACAGACGGATTAGTCTCTCTTGCAAAACAGCTTCACCAATAATTGTGACAAGAATGCCTTGAGCTAAAGAATCAGACATATCATTTTCCTCTAATCTGCGATTAAATGTATCGATTAATCCAGCCTACTCCTAAGTAATGCACAATACCGCATTTCTCGTTTTCGGCAGACAGCACTCCACATTCAAAGTTAAGATGAAACTCTAGCTTACTGAAGCCCAGCAATTAAGTAGTCGAAATAAGCACCGACTTCACTTGCTTCTTCTTCTGACATGAGTGACGTTGTCATTGCTTTCATGGCGCGAACACCCTCAGCAACTCCCTCAAGCGGTGTCCCAAGGGAATTGTACATCTGGCGCACTCCAATCAGTCCGATATCTTCAAGCGGAGTCGTTTCTCCAGCAGCAACGCTGTATGTGATTAAGCGCAGGTAGTAATCCATATCCCGCAAGCAGGTTGCGGTCATGTTCTCTCCATAGGCATTGCCGCCTGGAGAGACTAAATTGGGACGACGCTGAAACAATTGTTTAGTGGCTTCTTTAACAATGCGATCGCGACTTTCAGTTAAAGTTTTGACCAAGCGCAATCGACGATCGCTACTCATCATAAAGCTTTTGATCTGATCCATTTCGCCTGGCGTAGGATAGCGGCACTCTGCGTCTGCGTTCACGATTAATTTCTGAATTACACTCATGATTACATTCCCCTAATCTTTTACAACTACATTGACAGAGCGATGTTTGATTTCATGTATGAATTGTTTGATTTCGATGCAATTCATTCTCCTTGCAATTCTCGATCCTCTGACTCTTTCTGAGGCAAGAGCAACGTTGCTTCAATCTCTTGTCGAATTGCGGCTGTGACTTCACAGTTGCTATTCAAACAATCAATTAGGAGCTGATTGGCATCGTAGTACCGTTGTAGGACTTGCTGTTGCTCAGGACTAAACTGCCAGGAATGCTGAATGTGGTCAAACGCGCGAGTGGTTGCAATTTTCGGCTCGTTTGGGTTCGATTGGGATTTTTGGCTGACCTTCATTAGAAAATTTTGTAAATAGGGATCTTCTGCGACTAGCGCATCAATTTGTTGTTTCATCAACTGCACGAGCGAATCTGCACTTCGCAACATTGCTGCTGTTAACAAGAACACTTCGCGCCAGTGAGCATCGCTAATGTGGCTCACTAAGTTTCCTAATGCTTGCTCTAATGCTCGTAAATTAGGGCTAGCGACAATTTTCCGAGCCGTGAAGTATTCTTGAAACGCCAAGTAGGAAAATGAAAAAATGCCTCGTGCTCGTTCAGTTAAAAGTCCATGCTGTGCCTCGATCGCTTTTAGCATCTTCTCGCTTGCAACTTGCAGTTCTTCGGGTTCTAATGACGTATTCGGTAGGTTTCGTAAATAGTCTCCGATGTACTGTTCAATCATGCCCTGTTCAAAAAAGTACTGACCCTGCTCAAAAGTGACTGCTGCCAATTGGCTCAGCAATCTTAGCTTTTGAGGTAATAAAAAACCTGGGTAAGCCTCATCGCGTTCGACTCCTCTGGCTTCATCCCACTTCCCCAGCAGCAGATCGAGTCCTTGCTTGTAAAATTCAGTCCGCTTTGTTGGAATTTTTTCTTGACCCTGAAATACCCAGCAGGCAAGGTGCAGAAACAAAGGGGTAACAGCCAGTTGGCGAAACTGCCAGTTCTCCGGTAAGTCTAGTTTCCGCATAAACTCAACGGACTGATTTTGCTGCGCTCGTGGTGTTGTTCTGCTGAATACAGCAAACCATTTTTGCGCGAATGTTGTGATTTGCGTTTGGGTGAAGGGTGCAATCTCAATATCGGTGAAGCCTCGAAGTTGAAACTTTTGAGCCGCTGTACGACAGGAAACAACAAACTGATTGCGATGATACTTATCTGAGAATTGGCGAATTTCCCGTAGAACCGATGCACTGTCCTGATTCATCAGTTCATCAATCCCGTCCATTAACAGCAAAACTCGACCTGATTGTAGCAACGTTTCAATTACGGCGGGGTCTGAAATGCCAGAAGGAACAAAGCAAGAGCACACATAATTAAAAAGGCTAAAAGTGCCACTGTTTCTAGATTCTTTTGTAAACTCTCTCATTGCCATAAAGAGCGGCACTCGATTAGCAGCAAATTCTCCCCGATTGCACTGAATCGCTAGATGTTGCAAAAAAGTGGTTTTCCCGATTCCCGGCTTTCCCAAAACTCTCAGCTTTGAATAAGTCTTGACTGTCTGCATTCCGGGGATTAGCTTTTGCTCAATGTCTCCTAAGCCCAGACGATCGAAGTCAGTCGGCTTTAGGTTCTGTAGTTCAGCGATCTCGACCCATTGTTGGCTAGCAATTTCTTCTAAAGTATTGACATCGACATAGATATCATCAATCCTCACCGGACGGTTGACATCAAGTAACTGTAAGATGCCGCACTGATCTTGAATCGTGTCTTGATGCTGCGATCGCACTTGCTGGACTAAACTATCCACATCGAGAGGAACTACTTTTGTTCGTTCTCCAGGTACGGGAAAATCTACAGGCGGATCAAGTGCAATCTCGCGCCAATCTAAATCCAAAATCGAACAAATTTCTAGAAAAGTTTGGCGATCGACAGGTTGTCCAGTGAAAAAGCGCCAGATGGGTTGACGGGTCTTTAAGTTCACTTCCCCTGCCAGATTTTCCTGCGTCCAGCCTTTGATAGCAAACGCACGTTTAGCCTGTTGAATACCAGCAGGAGATGCCTGAAGTGAGCGCTTGACCATAGAATAAAAGGCTCATATTAGAAATCAAAGCATTCCTCTACTCAAAATGTAAGCGTTTGATTTCGTTACTGTCTCGTTTGATCGCCTGAATTCTCTAAACGATCTCGATCTGTCCATGCTCATCTAAATCGACTTTCACAGAATCTCCAGACTTAACTCGACCAGAGAGAATCGTCTCAGCTAGACTATCTTCGAGTAGACGAGTGATCGCTCGTCGCAGCGGACGTGCGCCTTGCTCTGGGTGATAGCCCGTTTCGACGAGGCGATCTTTAACGCGATCGCTGACTTCCAGTGTGATGCCTTGTTCTAGCAAGCGAGCTGAAAATTCATTCAGTAAGAGATTCGCAATTTGTTTGATTTCATCATGTGTTAATTGTCGGAACACAATGATGTCATCTAAACGATTCAAGAATTCTGGGCGAAAGTACTGCTTCAGTTCTTCATTGACCAAAGCAACAGTGCGGTTATAAGATGCTTCTGGAGCATTCGTCGAGAGTTCAAAACCGAGTCCGCCGCCTCCTTTCTGAATCACCTTGGAACCAACATTCGAGGTCATCACGAGCAAGGTATTCTTGAAATTCACAGTCCGACCTTTCGCATCGGTTAGGCGACCATCTTCTAAGATTTGCAGCAGCAAATTAAATACATCGGGATGTGCTTTTTCGATTTCGTCAAATAGCACAACGGTGTAAGGCTTGCGTCGAACGGCTTCTGTTAACTGTCCGCCTTCGCTATAGCCCACATATCCGGGTGGAGAACCAATCAGCTTAGAAACGGTATGTCGCTCCATAAATTCAGACATATCTAGTCGAATCATCGCCGATTCAGATCCAAAAAAGCAGGCAGCTAATGCTTTGACTAACTCAGTTTTGCCCACTCCCGTTGGCCCTGAAAAAATAAACGATGCGATCGGGCGATTGGGATTGCTTAAGCCCACTCTTGCCCGACGAGTAGCTCGTGCGATCGCGCTGACCGCTTCTTCTTGTCCAATCAGTCGTTGATGCAAAACTTCTTCCATCTGCATTAACTGTTCTGACTCAAGTTCGGTGACTTTGTTCACCGGAACGCCTGTCCAAGATGAGACAATGTGAGCGATATCGACCTCATCCACAACGATTGCAGAACCAAATGCTGGAGCCTCGGTCTGAACCTCTGCTTGCAGAGTCAGCTCACTCGATCTCACTTCACCAGCACGTTTAAAGTCCTGTTGTGCGATCGCGCTTGCTTTGGTGAGCAAAATCTGTTTGAGTCGTTCACTCATGCTCTTATCGAGCGAGAATTTCTTGCCGTGAAGAATTCGAGCGCGAGATCCAGCTTCATCGATCAAATCGATCGCTTTGTCTGGGAGCAGCCGATCAGAAATATATCGATCGGCAAGCTTTGCCGCCGCTTCTAGGGCAAGATCCGAAATTTCTAGCCGATGGTGCTGCTCATAGCGACTGCGTAACCCTTGTAAAATCAGAATCGTCTCTTCAATGCTCGGCTCATTAATCATCACGGGCTGAAATCGCCGTTCTAGTGCTGCATCTTGCTCAACATATTGACGATATTCATCGAGCGTTGTTGCTCCAATACAGCGCAGTTCGCCGCGCGCGAGAGCAGGTTTCAGAATATTTGCAGCATCGAGTGAGCCTTGAGCAGAACCTGCCCCTAGCAAAGTATGAACTTCATCGATGACTAAAATGATGTTTCCCGATGAGCGAACTTCCTTCATGATGGTTTTGAGCCGTTCCTCAAACTCACCTCGATACTTTGTTCCAGCCAGTAAAGTTCCGATATTCAACGTGAGAACTTGCTGATTTTGAAGCGATTCGGGCACGTCTCGATCGACAATACGCTGCGCTAATCCTTCGGCTAAAGCAGTTTTTCCGACACCCGGTTCACCAATTAAAATCGGATTGTTCTTCGTGCGGCGACCCAGAATCTGAATCATCCGTTCTACTTCTTGCTGACGACCGACTACCGGATCAAGCCTTCCCAATGCCGCAAGTTCAGTCAGATTCGTGCCGCACTCATTCAAAATCGGTGTGCTCTTGCGACCGGAACTCTTCCCTTTTAAGATGGGCTTAGCTTCAGAGATGGCTTGTAGCACTTTAATCCGAACTTCAACCCGCTCCACGCCTAGCCGTTCTAAAACCTGAGTGGCTAATCCCGCCTCATCTTGCACGATCGCCAGCAACAAATGCTCTGGTTCCACCTGGCTATGTCCGAGCCGCTCTGCTTCTTTTAAGGACTGCTCTAAGACACGCCGGCTCCGGGGAGTAAAGGGGATCTCAGTCCGAGACAGTCCAGTCCCTCGACCAATCACTGCCTGCACTTGCTCTTGTACTTCTTCCAGAGTAATGTCTAGATCCGCTAACACTTGTGCAGCAATACTGGGTCGAGTCGCAATTAAACCTAGCAAAAGCTGCTCTGTGCCAACATAATTATGGTCAAGGCGACGAGCTTCGATTTGAGCCGCATTCACAACCCTAATGCTTCTCTCTGTAAATTTATCAAACACAGGGATTTCCTCTGATAATGGAAGCGTTGCTCAAACTATGATTTTCTCAATCTCAAGCATTGACTGTTAGATCTGCGGCACTTTAAGACGGTTCGAGAGGGTGCTGGGAGTGGTTCCGTCTGGCAAGATTGCACCCTTAAGATAGGTCTGACCCAAAATTGCTTCACCCAAATTCGTATTGCTTAAATTTGCCTCAGTCAGATTTGCACCTGTGAAGTTTGCTTCGCTTAACATTGCTCCAACTAAAATTGCGCCTTTGAGATTGGCGTAACTTAAGTTCGTTTTAGTCAGATTTGCCTTGGTTAAGTTTGCACCGCTTAGATTGATGCCTGTGAAATTTAAACTTCTGAAATTTACGGCAATTAAGTTCAGATTCCGAAAGTCCCGTTGTCATGCATTGTATCGGCTCAGAAGTTCTTTCGTATTCATTTGTTTCTTGGGTTTAGTTAAGGAATGCTGTATCGCTGCATGAAAAAATAGGTGAGTTGAAACGCTTGCACCATTTTCAATCCAGCCATGAATCATGTTTTCAGAGATCGACAATAAGGCAGACTCTGTAAGAGCTGCCTTTAAGACGGTAGAGTTGTACTTGCTCCCTGCTCGATCAGAATCTAGCGGCGAGAAGAGCCGCCTCTGCGATCGCCCCAACTTCCACTAGAAGAACTTCTCTCTTCACGAGGTTTTGCCTTGTTGACGGTCAAATCGCGCCCCATCCACTCGGCTCCGTTGAGAGCTTCGATCGCGGCTTCTTCCTCAGTGTCGGTTGCCATTTCGACAAACGCGAAGCCCCGAACTCGTCCAGTCTCCCGGTCGGTTGGTAACTGAACTCGCTTAACGGTTCCATATTCAGCAAAAATTTCGCTGAGGTTGTCCTGCATCACTTCGTAAGAAAGATTGCCAACGTAGATTGACATAAAAAACGGCTCCAGAATCATAATGTAGAGAGATTTAGGTTCGGAGCAACACTTAATGATAAGGAATTACACAGCCGAAAATATCGCTTCAGCCTTCAGCCTAACACAGCTTCTAAAAGTTCAACGACTGTATAGCTTAATAGAAACAATCCGATGTGTAGCTTAATAGAAGCAATGAGAGTTTTTTATCTACTGACAACACGCTCTAAGGTTGAAAGCATTTTCTAAGATTGCAAAGGATAAAGCGGATAATTTAGCACTCAAATCTACGTATTGTGCTGTAACTTCTCTCTGTAACACTCAGAGATACCCCCAAAGGTATAGGCTCGATGGGAATTCTGCCGATACTCTAGTAAATAGAAGTTCATTAAGAAGTGTAACAATGCAATCGAACAAAGCGACTAACTTACCTCCTGTTGCCACAGAATACAATGGTGTCGATCGCAATGCTTTTCTTTTCGGCTTCAATCCTCAAGCAGAACTCTGGAACGGTCGATTAGCAATGATCGGATTCCTTGCTTACTTAGCGTGGGACTTAGCAGGCTTTAGTGTGCTGCGCGATGTTCTACACCTGATTAAGTAGAGTGGTGGATTTTACATCTCAGCAACAGAGGTGTTTGCCAGGTATAACTATTCAATAATTTAGTCCTCAAACTTTGGAGCGAATCAATCGCGCCTCTAGTTCTGGGGACTTTTCAAATTTTATGCAGGTTGATGAATCACCATTGCGCTCCGATCTCTTTTCTATGCTGGTTTCTCAATGGATAATTTAAGAACTGGGTGTAAGGTCAAGCAACCTTTCTAAGCGATTACGCACTGCACCATCTGGGACTTGTGGTCTTAATTGCATTGTCATAGAAATGGTATGCTCTTGTTCTTGCTGCACAATCAGCACGGTACAGGGCAAGATTGGAGACAATGTCGGATGTAGTGCGTGACCAATGACGATCAAATCAGCGTACCAATTTCTCGCCGTTCTAATCAGAGCTTGCTCCGTCTTTTCGCTCAATTCTGAAATGTCAACCTGAATTCCCAAGCCTATCGCCATTTCTGCCAGCGAATGTGCGATCGCTGCTGGATTTGTTCTCAGATCAACTAAACATAATTGAGCTTGATTTGCTCTAGCAAATCGGAGCGCAGTGTTAAACACACAATGCTGAGATGGAGCATCTTCAAGAACGACTAAAATTCTTCGGAACATTGCTTTTACCCCCTGCTACAGTGCTCAATATAATCGAGTTAGTTGAGGAACTTGTGAGGATGCACAGGTCGTAGCCACAAGTTCCTCAACAGTGCATTATGGTGCTTGTCCTTTAGTAAAAACTAGCTGCGGGTTCTTGGACGAGTTGTGATCGCCGCTCTGCTTGATGCCAGACTGGTCTACTTGTTAGAAGTTCTGTTACATCCATGCCATTCCCAATCACACCGGGAACGCTTGGATAGCCAGCACTTGCCCCGACCAGGAATAAATTCGGCAACTCAGTTTTGTAGCCCAATCGATTTAATCCGACTTGACGAGGCACTAACTTTGCTCCATAGATATTGCCTTCGGGTTGTCCGAGGTAAAACTCACTCGTCGTCGGTGTTCCGTAGACTTTCATTCGGCAGTAGCGATCGACATCTGGAATCAAATCTCGGACACTTTGCATGAGATGTTGATAGACCTCACGTTTTTTCGCCTTGTAAGCCTGCATATCTGTCTTGTGCAGTTCAGCAAACGCTTCATAGGGACAAACTGTTGCGACTTCTAACACATGATGCCCAAGAGGAGCCATACCGGGTTCTGAAGATTTGAGCGTTGGACAGGATAAAAAGATCCACGGATGGCTTAGATCGCCTGCGAGTTGGTTCTGATATTCTTCATTCAGATTTCCGGTTGGATAGTACCAAATGTTCCAGTTGCCAATGCCATATTGAGCCGGATCAAAGCGTTCATCGAGTCCGAGATAAATATTAAATGCGCTGGCAGAATAGTCATACTTTGTTAAGCGATCGCGTTCTTTCAAACTTAAGGCTTCAGCATCATGCATTAATCCGACAGTCAGTTTTGGATCAAGATCACTGATATAAGCCTTGCTGGCAGAATAAGTTTTACCATTCGCAATGATTCCAGTAACCTGATGATTTGTGACCTGAATATGCTCCACTGGAGTCGAGTAGAGAATCACGCCACCTCTTTGACGAATCGCATCTGTAATCGTATCGACAAAGAATTTGAAGTGATGTTTCGGATAGTAAGCTCCTTCTGAGTAGTCCCAGACGAGTGCTGTATGGGTGAGTAGTGCAATTTCATTGGGTGGGAGCGCGTAATCGCCGCTCTGACCTGCGAGAATGGCTTGCAGTTTTGGAGATAGCCCGACCTGATCGTAGAGCATTTGCAATGTCCAATTGCGGCGGGCGAAGAGGTGCCAGTATTTGGGAAGTTTTAGCCAGTCTGTCCACTGCTGATTAAACCATTTCACTTCTTGAGTCAGGTCATGCACTTGCTGGTGAATGAGTTTGATTTCATCACAGTAGCGACGAATTGCATTTGCTTCTTCTGGAAAGGTTTGCAGAAGACGATTTCTCAAATTTTCCCAGCCTAACGGAATTCTGAAATCAGCTTCATTTGTGATCACTCGATCGATACACTCGGGGTCAAGACTGTTGAACTCAACTTCTCGATCGATATAGTGGAGAAATTGATCGATTGTCTGTCCTTCTCCACATTGCGAAATATAGTGTACATCAGCACAGAAGCGGTAGTTTCCATAGTCAAAGGTATGGCAACAACCACCTGGAATATCATGCTGTTCTAGGATGAGGACTCGATGACCTTGACGAGTCAGACAAGCGGCTGTGGAGAGTCCACCTAGTCCTGCGCCCAGAATAATGTAATCAAAACGTTCCATATCAATCACCTTACGTTGCAGTGCAAAGGATCAGGAAACTTGCACAACAGGGAAACAATGTTCCCAACTGTTATGCAAGCAAGTGAGAGAAGGATGTATCTGAATGTTGCCGATTAAGAAGAACGAGCACGTCGGAATGTAAGACTAAACAAGAGAGGGTCTCATCACGTTTTCTCGTTGATAGAGGGCTGCTTTTCTATCTTTGACATCAGCGTAAACGAGGATTGTGAGGAACTTGTGAGGAATTCCACATTAAACGCAACATAAGTTCCTCAAATGATTTTTTTGCAGCCAAGAGGCAAATTTCTTCTGAATTTTTACTATACCTACCTCTATGCTATGAGTTGTCAGAAGATTTACCTTTTGACTGAGGCAGGCAAGACTTTTCTAGCTTATTACGAATCACATGCTGAAGCGACATCTATAGATATATAGATTATTTGTATTAAAAATATTAATCCTTTTGACAGAAGGTCTGTACATTTCTACGACTTACCTTAGAAGCACATCACAAAACTTCATGAATGGAAACAATTCGCAATGTATAACTACCAAAATAAATTTCTACGATCGCTCTCTGCATTAGCTGTGCTTGTAGGACTGAGTGCAGCAACCATTCTTCCTGCTCAAGCACAAACAAATCCGCAGACTGGAACAACTGAGAATCAACGTCTTGCGCCTCTACTTCAGCAGGCGGCTGGAGCGGGTTCATTTACGACACTTGCAAGAGCCGTTGAAGCAGCAGGACTGACGAACGAGCTACAATCTCGCGGAGGAAATTACACGATTTTAGCTCCGACTGATGCCGCATTTGCTGCGCTGCCCCAAGGAACGCTCGATCGCTTGCTGCAACCTGAGAATCGCAACTTGCTCCGACAGGTGCTTGCTTATCACATTATCCCGCAAGAGCTTACTGCAAATGACTTTAGTACGGGAACGACAAGAGTGCTAGGCGGCGGAATTGCGGTTCGTGTCACTCCAGAGCGAATTATCGTGAATGATGGTAGCGTTGTCCAAGCGGATATTCAGGCAGAAAATGGTGTGGTTCATGCAATTAACCGCGTTTTAATGCCGAGAGAGCTACGTGATCAATTAGCTTCACTGCAATAGTTCAGCAGATCAAGTGTGCAGTAGATTCAACTGAAATTAAATTATCACCTTGCTTGGGAGATTTTCTGATGACTTCTATCAACACTAGTAGTCTGGATCAAGCTGCTTTAGCATTTCAAAAATTGCCCGTTGAGGAGCAACTTGCAACATTGGGAATGCTATTACAAGAGATTTCTGGATCGATTCCCGTTCATGTTTCAAGCATGGGCGGAGAGATTGTCCCATTGATTCAACAAATTCACGAGCAACGTCAAGACGAGCAGTTACAAACACTAAGTGATTTCTTAGCAAATGAGACTGCAAAAGGGGATGAAGTTGCACTTGATCCTCATCCTAGTAAAGCAATGCTAGAACTGATTCCGGGTTCGACTCAACCTACTCTTACGCGCTATAAGTCCCTAGATAGTAATGCTCGCTTGGCGTTCTGGTATCAACTGGGACAATACTTGGGCGATGGCATTCCAGCAATTCCGTCTGGTTTTTCATTGTCGTCAGAAGCAAATGACTTGTTGACTTCTCTACGATCGCTGAGTTTAGAGCAGCAGGCGGCTTTTCTGAGTCAAGTTGTATAACTGGTTTGAGCCAGGCTTTTGAGGTGTAAATGCTCGAAAGAGTGGGGAGTGGGGAGTGGGGAGTAGTTCTCTTAGCTCCCTGCTCCCTACTTTACAGATGGCTAGACCATTGCAACTGGCTTGCTCGGTTGTGGGGCTTTTAATGGATCATGTCCGATTTGCTGCATGATCCGATCTCTTGCTAAGCAACGGTACTCAGCAAAATGCTCTCCGGCAGCACAAAGTCCAAAATAGAGATTCAGCGACCGAGGTCTACGGACGATCATTTCCCAAAGCTGCCGCCAAAATTGAGCACGAAGCTCTGTTCGACGAATGCCTTGAATCCAAATGACCTGTGCTATCAATCGCAACCCCTTTTTCATCGGAAAATGTAAGTTTTGAGCTAAGCGCGGATTTGGAGAAATGGCTAAACAATGCTGAAAACAGCGTTTCAGATAGTTTGATGGTTCGTAGAGTGTCCAGAGTGTATTGATATAGTCCCTCGCAATCTCATCTAGGGAGCGAGTCGGAACAAAATTCATCAACGTGTTTTGATCTCCCACTTCGAGTAGGTCTCCTTGACTCTGCCGTAATCGATTTTCTCGCTTTAATCGTTCCCACAGATCGGTATTCGGAAGTGCCTGGAGAATTCCGAGCATCGGCTGGGGAATGTTTGTTTCTTCCACAAATGCACGAATGCGATCGCCTGCCCCTTCTCTCTCTCCATCAAAGCCTAAGATAAATCCGGCATAGATCAACAGCCCTGCTTTCGTGATCGTATGACAGGCTTCGACTAGAGGGCTACGCATGTTTTGATGTTTTCGAGTCGTCTGCAAGCTATCTTGATCCGGTGTTTCAATCCCAAGAAAAACCCCATAAAATCCTGCTTGCACCATTAGCTCGAGTAATTCTGGGTCGTCTGCTAGGTTCACTGAAGCTTCGGTCACAAAAGTAAATGGATAGTGGTGGGCTTCCATCCAGGGAATCAATTCGCGTAGGAACCGTTTCACATTACGTTGATTCCCAATAAAGTTATCATCGACAATAAACACCGAACCGCGCCATCCTAAAGAATATAAAACTTGAAGCTCTATGATCGCTTGATGGGGTTCTTTCGTTCGCGGCTTGCGCCCATAGAGCGTAATGATGTCGCAAAATTCACAATTGAAGGGGCATCCCCGCGAAAATTGAATCGACATCATTAGATAAGCATCGAGATCCAGCAAGTCAAATCGTGGAACTGGGCTTGTGGATACATCAGGTTTCTCTAACCCGCGAAAGATGCCTCGTTCTTCCCCGGCTGCAATTGCACTGACAAATTGTGGAACCGTAACTTCACCTTCATCTAAAACTAAATAATCTGCGCCTGATGCTAAAGCATCTTCCGGCAGAGAAGTGGGATAAGGGCCGCCGACTGCAACTTTTTTACCTTGCTGAACAGCTTTCCGAATCAACGCATGGAAATCTGCTTTCTGCGCTAGCATCGCTGATAAGATGACCAGATCACACCATGCCCAATCTTCATCTGTTTCGACTCTGACATTGCGATCGCAAAATCGCACTTCCCAATTTAATGGAAGTAGTGCTGCAACGGTTAGAATTCCGAGCGGCGGAATAAAAGCTTTTAGCCCTGCCATTTCAATGAAGCGATCGTACGACCAAAATGTTTTCGGAAATTTGGGATAGAGCAAAAGTACTTTCATAGCAAATTCTCAACGTAGCGTGGAAGAACAAGTAAAGTCAGCTCACGTCTAATGAAACAATGCGTTCAAAGGGCGGACATTACCCTTCATTGAGAGATTCTTGAGAAAGCGGAATGCTCTAATTTTGATAGCAGTTTCTAAATCAAGATTCAGAAGATATAAAATTTATTACATAGACACGCCAAACTGTTACCTTCATTTACATAGAAGAAACTAAGGCTGCTGATAGTTTGTATCTTACTTTTTTGTAGTCGTTCTATTCTCGCGTTTCGGCTGTGCTCAATGTCCGGCTGCACGATCTGGTGCAAGTGACGCATAACCGAAACGCCTCTTTTGTTGAGTTGTGTGTTGAGCTGTAATTTAGCGAGCGTTGCGTTCTGCAATCACAACATCAGCGATCGCTTCTGGGAGTTCTGCTAAATCCGTATGATCGTCATCTATACTCACTGGCGAGACGAAAGTATAGCTCGGATCACATTCGCGAGTGTCATAAACTTGCACCACCCACTTATCTGGAATGCCTTCGATTCCAATCTCGACGACATACCAGCTTACACCCAAAAACTTTGAAGACAGAACAGTGAACCATTCTTGCTCAAGTTCAGGGATTCCTAAATCTTGGGTGAGAAATGCGATCGCTAATTCTCCGGCTTCGGTTGCAGTCAGTTCTAAGTTATTGATCATCATTGGGTTTCTCTGGATAAAGTCCAAGCTGTTTTGCCAGTTCACGGGCGATGTAGATCAGAAATCTTGCCCCATCTGGATTATTTTCGTGAGCCATCATGCTCGACACTTGTACTAATGTTTGTATAAATCCGGCATCAATTAAATCGGGTTGAGCATCTAACACTTCAGGTTCTTGCCCATTCGGACAAATCATCAATTCTTGAATCAGTTCGATATACTGAGCTTGTCTCGCTTCAGTGATTGCTTCAGCCATAAGATGAGGTTCCTCAAATACTTTGTTGCCAGAGACGTTCTAAGCGGGCGACTTTTTGCTTGAATCTTGCAGATTGATAAGATTGATAGGCAGTCCAGAGTGGAAACAAGAAGAATCCACTCATGCTGATCAAAGAAAGAGCTTCTGAAATTTGAGAGAGAGCCGGCAATCGGTGAATAAACTGCAAGTGGTGATACCACACTAAAGCAAATACGAACAATGCGGGTGTAATCACGATGAAGGTAATCAGACAGACTGCCAAAACATCGTCTAGGTTAGTTTTCATGGTGAGATCAGGGTTAGAAAGGCTTTGCAGTATGGGTTTCGCGATCGAAGAAAAACCGCGATCGCGGCTGAGTATCGCCATAGATCTGAAAGCTAACTGTCGGCTCATCCCCAATGGCTTCAACACAATGAATCGCGTCTGGTGCAAAGCTGACAATTTCGTTCGGGCTAATAATTTTTTCGCCAATTGGCTCAATTTTGTTCGGGAAATCCGGATCACCCACTCGCCGCCAAAAGGTTTGCTTTTCCTGCCCCTTCAGAACGGCCGTAATTCCCCAAGTTCCATGATTATGAATTGGAGAAACCAAACCTGGAGCAAAAGTAACATTTTGAACCGTGAGAGGATAGCCAATTTCGTCGTATAAGGTCAAAACCGAACTGCCTGTTTTAGAGCAAGGTTCGAGAAATTGGGTACGAACATAGTAAGAATTGATGATCAGTTTACGAACTAAGCGACGGAGTTGGGGCAAATGATCCCACTCATCTGCCTCATGTTTAACTTGTGCGAGAAGATCAATGACTTCGGTCAGAAATCGATGAAGATAGTAATGTTCTTCAATTAAGTCCCATTCTCGTGTTGCAGGTCGAGTCTGGCACTGTCCATCATCGGTTACAATCCAGTCCAAGGTTTTCATAGTCTTGAGAGAGGTGAAGGTCAATTCTATGCGATTCCAGAGTTCCGAAAAGGCTAGTCATCTTCTTCAGGCGGTTGAGTCAATACGTCAAAGACAGTGGTTGCACTCCCAAATTCTTTCCCATCGATTTCTTTAATCCGAGAAGTAATTTCTTTTGCTTTTTCGAGTTCTCCCAACTTTGCCCAGACGAGCCCTGATGCACCATACGCATTCAGGTAAAGCCGAATGCTCGGATCTTCTCGTCGATCGAGCAATATCGGCTTCAAGTCACTCCACAGCTCAGGCAATTTTTCGAGTTCTCGAACACGATCAATCACTTTCTGAGCAATTTGCAGTGCCATCCAAGCATTACTTTTGTAGAAAAAGTAGCGATAGGCAGTGACCAAGACATCTAAATTGACTTCAGCTTTTGCGAGAGCTTCGAGGATATACTGGTCAGACTGCGCTGTATTTTCCCAAGCATTGGCAGCACAGAGCAAAATTGCTTTGATATCTTCAGGGACATCGTACCAGGAAAGAGTTGGGGAGGACATGGTTAGAATTGAGTCAAGATGTAGAGTAAGGCAAACAAGATAATCCAAATGATGTCTACAAAGTGCCAGTAGATTTCTGCCATTTCAATGCCTGTATGTTTGGTAGCAGAGTAATGACCTGGACGACGCGATCGCCATAACACTCCCAGAATCAAAAGCAACCCGATGAATACATGCAATCCGTGGAATCCGGTCATCATATAAAAGCAATTTGAGAAGGTATTGGTCGTCAGACCATAACCGAGATTGAGGTATTCGTAGACTTGACCGCCTAAGAAAATTGCTCCCATTAACGCTGTGATGCTGTACCAGAGGCGCATTCCTTTCACATCATTCTGTTTGATAGCAACATCGCCTTTGTGAATTACGAAGCTACTCGAAACCAGAATGATCGTGTTGATGCTGGGAATGAGCAGTTCGACTTCGGTTTCTTTCGGAGGAAACTCTGGAGTGATTCCTCGTAAAAAGAGGTAAGTTGCGAACAGTGCGCCGAACATTAATGATTCAGAAATCAGAAAAGTGAGTAGCCCCAAAGTCCGAAAATCGGGATGTTCTTCGTGGCCGTGTGAGGCGGTTGAATGGGTGGAGTCGATAGTAACTTGAGTCATGATGATTGAAGAGATAGCAAGAAGTTTGGAAATGCTTGAGAATGGCTCTCTAAATTCTCTCAATTTCGGAATTTACAGAACCAAGAGGATGTTTGAAAAGTATCGTTTCTGGCCCTCACCCGCCCCTCGACTGAAAGTCGGGGCTAACGGTACGAAGTCCTTTGAAAAGGACTGGAAACTTGATGTTGACAGTCTTTTAGTCCCTTGAGTGGACTTGCTTCTGTTAGCCCGGATTTTCAATCACGGGCGGGATAGCAACGAGAGCAAAGAAACTTTCTATACTTTTAAAACATCCTCTAAAGCTAACAAAAACGCAATAAGCAGATCGACTACTGCACAGGCGCAGGCTCGCTTGCAGATGGAGGCGCTTCCGGCTCAGTCATCCCATAGTCGTAAGGGCCATGAGTGACGACTGGCAGCACTTCCCAATTCTCAATCATCGGTGGAGAACTCGTTGTCCATTCGAGAGTTAATGCATTCCAAGGATTATCACCTGCTAGCTGACCCTTACTCCAACTGCGAATCACATTGAAGTAGAAAGGAATGACCGAAATTGCCAGAATATAGGCTCCAACTGTGCAAAGCTGATTCACAGAAGTAAACTGAGGATCATACATTGCGACCCGACGCGGCATTCCTTGTAAGCCTAAATAGTGCATCGGTAAGAAGGTTAAGTGTGTTCCAATAAAGGTCAACGCAAAATGAATGCGTCCCAAACGCTCATCTAGCATTCTGCCCGTGATTTTGGGGAACCAGTGGTAAATTCCAGCATAGATGCCGAACACGGAACCCCCGTATAGAACATAGTGGAAGTGTCCAACCACATAGTAAGTATCATGAACATGCAAATCAAATGGAGCTGTTCCTAAAGTAACTCCACCTAAACCGCCCATTACAAACATTGAGAGCAACCCGATCGCGAAGAGCATCGCACTGGTATAGCGAATTTTTCCACCCCAGAGCGTTGCGACCCAACCAAAGATTTTCACCCCAGTCGGCACAGCCACAATCAAGGTTGAAATCGTAAAGAACATTCTCATCCAGCCTGGCGTTCCACTTGTAAACATATGGTGAACCCAGACAAACAATCCGACTAAACAGATTGCCACGCTGGAATACGCGATCGCTTTATATCCAAAAATTGGCTTGCGAGCGTGTACCGGAATGACTTCAGACATGATTCCGAAAATCGGCAGAATCATCAAGTAGACCGCAGGGTGAGAGTAGAACCAGAATAAGTGCTGATAAAGCACAACATTGCCGCCTGCATCTGGCTTATAGAAAGACGTGCCGAAGTTGATGTCAAACAGCAGCAAGATTAAACCGATCGTTAAAACAGGAGTCGAGAGTAGCGCCAAAATCGAGGTTGCCATCAATGCCCAACAAAACAGCGGTACTTGCGTCCACTTCATGCTAGGAACTTTCAGCTTCCAAATCGTAATCACAAAGTTGAGCGAACCTAGGACTGAAGAGGTTCCGACTAATGCGATCGCGGCAATCCAAATCGATTGTGCAATCGGAGCGGTGATAATACTCAAGGGCGGATAGGCTGTCCAACCTGCCTGAGCACCCCCAAACACAAAGCTCAGCATCAGCAATAACCCTGCCGGAGGATTGAGCCAGAATGCGATCGCATTTAGCTTCGGAAAAGCCATATCGCGCGCACCCACCATCAGAGGAATGAGGAAATTTCCAAATCCTCCAATTGCCGCAGGAACAATCCATAAGAAGATCATGATTGTTCCATGATTGGTCATGAAAGCATTGTATAAGCTGGTATCTACTAAATCAGGATCTGGAGTCGCGAGTTCTGTCCGAACTGCAACTGCCATAAATCCGCCGACTAAGTAGAAGAAGAATGCAGTGACCAGGTATTGAATCCCAATCACTTTATGATCGGTGTTGAATGTGAAATAGTCATACCACTTCCAAGCAGGATGGGAGGCAGCCGGATTTGCCTCGGAAGAGATGACTAGATTTTGATCTTGAGTTTGAGCCATGATGCTAAGGATGCAAGTGCGCTAAATGTTCTGCGGTGATGCCGAGGTCTTTGGCATAGGGTGCAAGAAATTCTGAGTCAGAGAGGGTTGCAACTGCTCGATTTGTCTCTGAGACTTGAGCAATCTTGGTTTCCTCGACCCATTTCTCATAGTCTTCGCGAGTTTGCACAACGACTGTCGATCGCATTCCACCGTGATAAGCTCCACAGAGTTCGGTACATACGATCGGAAATTCGCCCAGTTTTGTTGCGACGAATTGGAGCTGGGTTTGCTCACCTGGAATGACATCTTGTTTGATGCGGAATTGAGGAACCCAGAATGAGTGAATCACATCCTGAGCTTTCATATTGAGAACAACTTTTTGCCCGATGGGTACATGCAATTCACCGGGCATGACCCCTTCAGTAGGATAGTCAAACAGCCAAGCATACTGCATTGCAGTTACATTCACATTCAGTCCACCTTCGTGATTCTCTGTGAGACCATAGGCGGGAATGCGAGTTGTAGAACTGGTCGTAGAACTGTCTGTAGAACTGCTCGTTTCATCACTTGCATCGGCAATCATTGGTGCTGCGATCGCAGTTCCCATCGTATCGTGATGAGCATGAGTCGCAGCAGAGTGGACATGCGCCATTGCTGAACCCGCAGAAATGCCGCCCATGTGTTCATAGACATCAACGCTGTAGACTCCCAAGCCAATCACAATGATGCTGGGAATCGCAGTCCAGAGAATCTCTAGAGCAAAGTTGCCTTCGATCGGAACGCCATCTGTTTCGTCGCCATCAGGTTTGTGGTATTTGAGGGTGAAAAACAGAATTGTGCCTTGAACCACAATGAAGAGTGCAGTTCCAATGCCGACCATAACGCTAAAGAAGTCGTCTACCCAAGGAGCTTGCTCTGAAGCTTGCACAGGCAGGAGGTGATGGTTTTGGCTAACCCAGAAGCTGATCAAGGTGATCACAACGCCTGCAATTAGGGTTAGCAGTGAAGTAGGAATTTGGTTCATAGGTTGCTTCAAGCGAGTTTAGAAACAGCAATGTTGCAAAATTCGGAAACACAATTGCTGAAGCTAAAGGGATAGATTGACTAGTATTAAAACGAGCTTTTACTATCTGAAACTACTGCTTAATCGTAATCTGATTTGCGACAAATTCAAGTTAAGAAGATCTTAAAATCCTCTGTATTCAGACAGATAAACGATCGCTGTAACCCCTGCTTTGATTAGATTAATTGCAGATATGTATTGATAATTACAAATCAGATTTGGACGAATGTTTACAACAAACATATTTTGAAATCGCTCAGATGAGCTTCAAGAAAAAATCAATTTTGACTTTGAATTACAGTCATTAAATGAGCCAGTTATCTACAGCATAATTTTTAGAAAAAATGTAAAAAATGCTATGTTTTAGAAAACAGAGATTGTTTACTATGAACAATCTTTTCTAAATGTTAAAATAATGTTGAATTGCTCAAGCTGAACAGTAGAACGCTGCTAGCTCAATTAGAAAAGAATACGAATTGACTTGTATAAATACTCCCCTGCTTTTCGTTACGTGTGCTCCAGTTAAAACTTCAATTTATTTTGCGGTCTCAACAACAAGGAGACTTAGACGGATCAAGCTTACTCTCTACCTGTGTTGCCCCAACAACGGAGCATTATGGCGTACAAAATTTCTGGTGACTGTATGGGATGTGATGTCTGTCGTCCTCAATGCCCGACCGGAGCTATTTGCATTGAGGACACTGGCGCTCTGTGGATTAATCCAGTGCTCTGTAATGACTGCGAAGGATATTTTGACGAGCCTCAATGTTTGTCGGTGTGCACTCAGAATTCGGTGCTTCCTTACCAAGCAATGAAAGGTCGATCGAGAATTGTAGAGACAAGACCGATTACTAGCCCTGAATTGTTTACAAATGGTAAGAATAGCCCGTTTGCTTCTGCGATCGTCATTTGGGAAGCGTGTAATCTACTCGCTCAGCGCAAATCTTTACCCTGGAAAGTTCAAAACGGAACAGTCGAATATCAGCGATCGATTCATCACGGTCAAGGCTTGATCACGCTCAAATTAGCAAATGATCTGGGGGATTCTCCCATCCCTGCAACTAAGCAGGATGCTTTAGAAATTTTAGATGAGATGGATATTCGAGCCGCTTGTTTGCATCTGCTGTATGCCGCTTATGCAACCACTTTAGAGAAGCCTTGGGAAGAAGAATTTGTGATCAGTGATCAACAGATTGAAGCTTATCTAGGGTTAGACAAGCGAAAGGATTTGAGTAAGCCTGTCAAACTGAATTTGATCAAAGATTTAGTCGAAACGCCTTGTTGGTTAACTGCCTCGATCGATTTTCCAAAGCAAGGTAAAGTTCCAGCATTTTCGCTTTCTGATAGTCGCTTATGGCATTTAATCGAAATTCAGCATCATTTTCAAGAAGATGATTTGAAGTGTAAGCATTTAGTTGGCTTGACGTTTAGGATCAAAGCGGGTGCGTGGGCGAAGTACTTTCTGAATAAGCAAGAGTGTAAAGAGCAATCCGCATTTTATCAATACGGTAATCTCCCGAAATCTTTGATTTTTCTGATTATGAGCATTTGGCAGCAGCATGAAGGTGCAGCTCGGATGCTGTTGTGGTTGCTATTTAAGGTGCGAATTGGAAGAGAGCAAAGGGTTACAGTGCCGACCTTGATGCGGATTGCGTATGGCGAAGAAAAAGTTATGCTTGCCAATGCTCAACGGGAGGAACGAAAGCGGATTGTCAGAGCGTTTGAGAATGATTTATCTGTGTTGGATAACTATGGGTTAAAGCCTGAGTTTGATCCAGTGACTTATCCGCCTGAGATTCGACCGTTGTGGTCGAAGTTAGCAGGTTTGCCAGATGATGCGGAAGAAGCGCTTGAATTCTGGATGAATGATGGCAGCGGAGATTCACGATTAACGGATGCGGCTCCTCGCGGGAAGTGGAATCTATTGATGAATGCTCGAATTTTGTCGTTTGCTTTGCCCGTGGACTGGGAACAGTCTTCAGGGTTGCAGAAGAAGAAAAAGCGGCAGAGTGGGAAACAGCAGAAGTCTAAAAATCGAAGTTCGCAGTCAATGCTATCAAGTGACGAGATTGTGAATGCGAGAAAGAGTATTGGGTTGAGTCAGAGACAGCTTGCTGAGCGGGCTGGAAAGAGCCAGAGTTGGATTCGGGATATTGAGAATGGGCGATTTCAGATTAAAGCTCAGGATCAAGCAGTGTTGAAGAAAGTCTTGGGATTGTGATGTCTGATGGACTGATTATCTGGATGATAGGGTTTTGAGGAGATCTGCGATCGCGTTTGGTTCCATCCCACTGAGTCGCTTTTTCCCAGGCATGAGCATAATGTTGGGGGCCATTGAGCATTTGCCTAAGCAGTCAGATCGTTCAATGGTGGCGACGGTGTGCAGTTCGCGATCGCGGATTGCTGTTTCGAGTTCGCGATGCTGTTTTCGTCCACCTTTGCGTTGGCATTTAGAGTTTTGACAAACTAAGACCCGGTAGCAAGGTTGATCAGAGCAGGGTTTGTCAGGGCAGGATTTCTCGGACTTGAATTCAATGAGCTTTTCGCCCTTAAATTCAATGAGCTTTTCGCTGGTTGGATGCGATCGCAAAATTTGCTGAGCGGTCAGTTTGACGCTGCCAGATTTGGGGTCAATGCTTTGTTTACCCGTGACTTGAATTGGATCTAGAGGGCGGAGAGGGGAGGAGTGCTCGATCGAGCGAAACAATGCAGCTCGAACCTGTTTTGAGAGTTTGATTTGAATCTCTTCGTTTGCGGAAGACATCCGGAGATATTTGAGTTTTCCACTTTCGACAACGAAAGCTAAAAATTGTCCATCTAAGCAAAATTCGCGGGATTGAGCATCTTCAATGAGCATAATAGGACTCTCGGTGAAGGATACAAGGTAGACAGGTCTTGAACATTAAAGCACGTGCATTTTGAGAGTTAGTTTCAGGACAAGACGAACTTGGAGAAAGAGTTTGAATAGCTTCGTGTTCTTGGTTCAGCGCTAGCAACCCCGGAACACCGATAGTAGTGGAGAATAATAGCTGAGAATCATTGTCAAATTAAAAGCAGTATTTCCCAATAAGGGATTTAAACTAATTAGAGCAAGATAAGTTACAACAACGCAAAGCCCTATCTAAAAGGATGTTTGAAACGTATCGTTCACCGCTTTTATCTGTCCCGGAATGAATTCGGGGCTAGTTGAACGAAGTCCCGTGAACGGGACTAACAGCCAATCAAAATCAGGTCTTCAGTCCCTTTAGTGGACTTCGCACTGTTAGCCCGAAATTTCATTTCAGGGCGAGATAGAACGGAGCGAGGACACTGTTGATATGTTTCAAGTTGATATGTTTCAAACCCCATCTAAGAGATGCATATCTGCAAGCAGCACAATCAACAGCCTATGATCAAGGGAGACGAAGAGTAACAACTCTCTATCTCCCCACTCCCTACCCTAAATCCGCCGAGCCTCAACCGTCTGCGGCAACTTCATCGGCTCCTCCATCACGGGCATTGCTAGCTCCCAACCATTCGCCAACGTGTAAATCTTACCGTCCGCAGTTTCCGCTTCACTGACAACTTCTTCTTCTAAATCCTTCTTCGGCACATAAACAACCAAATGCCCGATCGCATTTTTACGTAACATCACTTTCATAGCACTTCCTCTGCGGATTCTAGTTCTTTACTCCGGCAACCGACTACAAAACCGGACTGCATAAAATGAACAGCGTAAATGTAATAGGTCTGTAGAAACGTTCCAATACTCACGACGTAGCCAGTGTCCCCTTTTTTAGCAAGAGTTACACCGATATCTTGTCCTGGAAAAGTGCCATCATTGCGAATCAAGCGGCGGGTTTTTACTTTATGACCAATTTCATAAAGCGGTTGATCATCAATTTCTACTTCATCGGGTCGCATCGTATCACTCCTATCGAGGGACTAAACTTAAGAGTTCTTCAGTCGTCAAACTTCGCTTCAACTGCATCGACAAATCCCGAACCGAATTCAAAACGGATTGTGTTTCTTCAAGTTCTAGAATGATGCCGTGCTGTGCTAGCAGATTTGCAACGAGATGTTTACCTGAATGTTTACCAGCAACGAGACGACGCTGCCAACCGACTTCTTCAGGCGAGAAAGGCTCATAGGTTTTTGGATTTTTTAGAACGCCATCGCCATGAATTCCAGCTTCGTGAGCAAATGCATTTGATCCGACGATCGCTTTCCAGGGTGGAACTGTACTACCGGATGCTTTGGAAACAACTCGTGACAGGGAAAGCAGTTGTGATGTATCGATTCCAACAGGCGTATGATAGACCTGCTTCAAACCCATGACCACTTCCTCAAGCGCAGCGTTTCCGGCTCTTTCACCTAAACCATTGACGGTTGTATTGACCGAAGTTGCGCCGGCTTTGATGCCTGCTAGAGCATTGGCAGTCGCAAGTCCTAGATCATTGTGAGTATGCATTTCGATCGCGATGTCAGACCGATCAACTAAAGCTTTCACTTTGTTAAATGTACTAAATGGATCGAGAATCCCAACCGTATCGCAGAAGCGAAATCGAGAAGCACCCCAATCCTGGGCGTAGAGTGCAACATCGAGCAGGAAGGTTTCATCGGCTCTAGAAGCATCCTCGCCACCGACTGAAACATACAATCCATGATCCACTGCAAAGCAAATGGTATCCCGCAAGCGTTCTAACATCGATCGCCAACGTCCTTGAAACTTGGCAGCAATTTGAATTTCTGAAACGGGAACTGAGATATGAACTCGGCTCAAGTCGCAAGAGAGTGAGGCCGCAATGTCAGAAATGGTAGCGCGATTCCACCCAAGAAGCTTTGCATTTAAGCCAAGTTGGTTAATTGCAGAGATTGCTTCTGTCTCTTGTCTCCCCATTGCGGGAATGCCAATTTCGAGTTCTTGTACACCGATGTCGTCGAGGAATTTTGCGATCGCAATTTTTTCATCGATTGTAAATGCAACGCCTGCTGCTTGCTCTCCGTCTCTCAAGGTCGTGTCATTGATTTGGATCTGGTTCATCGCCTTTGTCCCCCAGGAATGCACAAAGCAAGAAAGGTGGTGGAAAGACAATCCCACCACCTGAGATCGGCTTTATCGGATCAAGTCATACGAGATGTCAGTCTTCGATGGAATGATCGTGTTGCGATCGAGTTCATCTAACAACGTATTGACGATCCAGTTCAGCAGGTTGATCGTTCCCTTGTACCCAAAGGTTTCGTAGCGGTGTAAGTGGTGACGATCAAAGATGGGATATCCAATCCGAACCATTGGTGTCTTAGTATCACGCCAGAGGTACTTCCCATAGGAGTTCCCAATGAAGAGATCAACAGGCTCAGTAAAGAGCAATGATCTCATGTGCCACAGGTCTTTTCCACCCCAGATCTTGCCATTCGCGCCAAATGGGCTAGAGTCAAGAATTGCTTGCAGCTCTGCTTCAAATTCAGGATTGCTATTTGTGACAACAATGTGAGTTGGTTCTGCACCCAGTTCTAGCAAGAAGCTGACTAAGCCAATGACGAGATCTGGATCGCCGTACATTGCGATCTTCTTGCCGTGAAGCCAAGCTTGCGAATCGGTGATTGCATCAACTGCGCGTCCCCGTTCGTCTTCTAGCTCCTTCGGAATTGGCTTGCCTGTAAGTTCAGAGAGTTTCACCAAGAAAGCATCTGTGCCACGAATCCCAATTGGGCGAACAACAGAAACAGGCTGTTTCCAATCCTTGGCGATGTACTCACGGGTTTTGGTGGTGGAGTAGGCTTGTAATGCGATCGTTGCTTCTGCATTGATCGAATCTGCTGCAACATCGAGCGGAGTACCGCCGGGATACATATTGTACTCACCATTGTTGGGTGAATCCAGATAGTCAGAATTGTCAGCGAGAAGTGTATAGTCAACTCCCATGACTTCAGCCAAACGCTTCACTTCACGCAAGTTGCCAACATAAGTTTCAAACCCTGGAATGAAGTTGATCTTCCCGTTCGTTGTTTCTGCCTTCTTGCCTTCGGTGAGCGTGGTCAGAATGCCCTTCATCATGTTGTCGTAGCCCGTGATGTGGGAACCGACAAAGCTAGGAGTGTGAGCATAGGGAACTGGAAATTCTTCAGGGACAGAGCCTTTTTCCTTCGAGGTTTTGATGAAGGCTTGTAGGTCATCCCCGATGACTTCTGCCATGCAAGTCGTACACATGGCGATCATTTTCGGCTTGTAGAGGCTGTAAGAGTTCGCTAAGCCTTCAATCATATTGTTCAGTCCGCCAAAGACGGCTGCATCTTCTGTCATTGAAGAGGAGACAGCAGAGAAGGGTTCTTTGAAGTGACGGGTGAAGTGGCTACGGAAGTAAGCAACACAACCTTGAGAGCCATGAACGAAGGGAAGAGTCTGTTCAAATCCGACTGCTGCGAGAATTGCACCTAAAGGTTGGCAAGCTTTTGCAGGGTTAACAGTTAGGGCTTCCCGCTCAAAATTTTTCTCGCGGTATTCCCAGGTTTTTGTCCAGTCTGCAATGCGTTGAATTTCTTCGGTGGAGTGGCCACCTTCGTATTGTTTTTTGTCCGCAAACAACTCCTGGTATTCGGGTTGTTGGAATAGTGTTGCGTGGTCTTGGATCTTATCAATGTTGTTCTGAGCCATGAGAGAGTTCTCCAGAGAGAGGATGGAGGGTGAATTTTGAAGAGGGAAAGGTTTGCTGCGATTGGGGATGATTTGCCCCCTAAATCCCCCAAAATGGGGAACTTTGAAGCGTTAAAACTGGATTGATTGAAGAAATAAGCTTGTAGAAAGCTTGCTCACGAAGCGTGCTCACGAAATCGAATCAGTGACTGTTCTCAAAGTCCCCCATACATGGGGGATTTAGGGGGCAGAAGTTGCTCCAAACGCAGCAAAAGACTATTTGCTCCAGGGAGCGCCGATTAAGCTCCAGGTTGGACTATTCAGCGCCATATCCATATCGCGAGCGAAGATCGCGAAACCATCGTAACCGTGATATGGGCCAGAGTAGTCCCAGGAGTGCATTTGACGGAAAGGAAGTGCCATCTTTTGGAAGACATACTTCTCTTTAATTCCAGAAGCAACCAAGTCAGGCTTCATTTCCTTGATGAATTCCTCAAACTCAAAGGCAGAAACGTCATCATAGATCAGTGTGCCATCTTCGATATAGTGCGTCGTGCGTTTGTAGTCATCGTTGTGACCAAACTCATATCCAGTTCCGATCAATCTCATTCCGAGATCATAGAAAGCAGGAACAACGTGACGAGGACGCAGACCGCCGACCATCAGAGCAACTGTTTTACCTTGTAAACGAGGAAGGAACTTCGCGATGACTTCGTCCGTTTGGGCTTGGTATTTCGCGATCACTTCTTCTGCTTTGGCTTGAATGGTTTCGTCAAACTTAGCCGCAATTTCGCGCAACGATTTTGCAATCTGAGTCGGCCCGAAGAAGTTGTACTCCAACCAGGGAATACCATACGTTTCTTCCATGTGACGACTGATGTAGTTCATCGATCGATAACAGTGAACCAGATTTAACTTCACAGTCGGCGTATTGATCAACTCGTTGATGGTGCCATCACCCGACCATTGCGCAACGACGCGTAAGCCAATTTCTTCCAGCAGAATCCGGCTTGACCAAGCATCTCCACCAATGTTGTAGTCCCCAATGATGGCAACATCATATTGAGTCGGATCAACATCGATCGTGCCATCTTTTTTCGCTTTATCGGTTCTGGGGAAAATCCAGTCCCGCACCGCATCGTTTGCAATGTGGTGACCCAAGGATTGAGAAACGCCTCGGAAGCCTTCGCATCGAACTGGAACCACTGCTTTATTAATTTCTTTTGCGGATTTCTTAGCAACCGCTTCAATATCATCTCCAATCAAACCAATTGGACATTCAGATTGAATGGAAATCCCGCGATTGAGAGGAAACAGTTCTTCGAGTTCTGTGATCAGTTTTGCCAGCTTTTTGTCACCACCGAATACGATGTCGCGTTCTTGGAAGTCGGAGGTAAATTGCATGGTTCCGAAAGTATCAATTCCGGTTGTACCAATGTAGTAGTTCCGACGACCAGACCAGGAATAGTAGCCGCAACCAACTGGGCCATGGCTAATGTGAATCATGTCCTTAATGGGACCCCAAACCACACCCTTCGAGCCTGCATAGGCACACCCACGGGTGGTCATGGAACCAGGTAAGGATTTGATGTTGGATTTAACGCCGCAATCGGGTTTGCCTTCTTGGTAGACGTTGAGGTGTTTTTCCCGTTTTTTGCGTCCTTTTTCAGGGTATGCCTCTAGAACGTCTTTGATTAGTTCTTTGGGGTCAACAGCAGTTGCTGCATTTTCTTCTAGGGTTACAGATTCCGGAGGAGTCATAGGTGTGCCTCGCTGAGAGTGCTGAAGGTTGTGGAATGGGTGAGAGAGAGTAGGGAGTGGGGAGGTGGGGGAGTGAGGGAGTGGGGAGTAGGGGAAGTTTCCCCAATTCCCCTACTTCTAAGTCCTACGCGCCAGCTTTCGCTAGGTCTTGCTTGATCGCTTTTTCGTACTCTTCGTCGCCGCCTAACAGACCGAATTCGACCAAGAGGTCTTCTAATTCGTCCATCGAGATCGGAGTCGGAATCGTGAGATTCGTGTTGTCTTTGATCTTGCGAGCTAGGGTTGCGTATTCTTGTGCTTGAGCGCTGTCAGGAGCGTACTCGTTCACGGTCATCCGGCGCAGTTCTGCGTGTTGGACGATGTTGTCGCGAGGGACAAAGTGAATCATTTGAGTATTCAGACGTTGTGCCAAGGTTTCGATCAATTCGATTTCTCGATCGACCTTACGGCTGTTACAGATCAGACCGCCCAAACGGACACCACCGGAGTGAGCATACTTCAGAATGCCTCGTGCAATGTTGTTTGCAGCATACATTGCCATCATTTCACCGGAAGTCACAATGTAGATTTCTTGTGCTTTACCTTCGCGAATTGGCATTGCGAAACCGCCGCATACAACGTCACCTAGTACGTCATACGATACGAAATCGAGATCTTCATAAGCACCGTTTTCTTCAAGGAAGTTGATTGCGGTGATGATGCCTCGACCTGCACAACCGACACCGGGTTCTGGGCCGCCGGACTCAACGCACTTCACATCGCGATAGCCAGTCAATAGCACTTCTTCGAGTTCGAGGTCTTCAACTGCGCCGCGTTCTGCTGCTAAGTGCAGAATGGTGGTTTGTGCTTTACTGTGCAACATCAAGCGGGTGGAATCTGCTTTTGGGTCGCATCCTACAATCATGATGCGTTCGCCCATTTCTGCTAAAGCTGCGATCGTGTTCTGCGAAGTGGTGGATTTACCGATACCGCCTTTGCCGTAGAACGCTATCTGTCTAATATTTTCGTCAGACATGAGAATGGATCTCCTTTGAATTAGGTGTGTGGTTTGTCAATTCAGGTTGTCGGTGGGGGGTAGAGACGTTCCAATCAAAACTGTTGAATCGAAACGTCTCACTCTCTCGTTTACGGAGGTGGCGATCGTTCGCCCCAGGGCAGAGATTTTTTTAAATTCATTAGGACATTAGGTAGGAACGTTACACCGCTTGGACAACAAGGGTGGGAAGGACTCGAAGACGCAACTTAGCTTCGACGGCATCTTTGAGCGTGGCGGTACTGCTTGCACAAGAACCACAGGCTCCTTTGAGCGTTACTTTGACGAAATCGCCATCGACATCGTAAAGTTCAACATCGCCGCCATCTGCAATCAAGACGGGTCGAACTTCTTCGTCTAGCACTTTTTGAATCAGTGCAATTTTCTGAACATTGGTCAGAGGTTTACGGATCTGTGCCTCGGAGATTTCAGCTGCAATTCTGGCAGCAGTGGTTTCTTTCTCATCGATCACCGCAGTGATGATATCTTCAATATCTGCAAGACAAGAACCACAGCCGCCGCCTGCTTTGACATAGCTTGTGACCTGTTCTACTGTCGTCAGTCCGTTCTCAATTACGACTCGACGAATCTTCGGTTCGCTAATGCCAAAGCAACTACAAATCAATGCGCCTTCATCTTCTTCGTGGTGTTCGACTTCGATGCCTCGATATTTGAAGATGGCAGCTTCTAATGCTTCTTGTCCCATAACAGAACAATGCATTTTAGCCTCTGGGAGTCCACCTAAGAATGCTGCAATATCTTGATTACTGACATTCAAAGCTTCATCTAAGGTAAGACCTTTGACCATTTCGGTTAGGGCAGAAGAAGAAGCGATCGCACTAGTACATCCAAAGGTTTGAAACCGCGAATCGAGAATCTTATCGCTTTCGACTTCGATTTTGAGGTGAAGTCTCAAGGCATCCCCACAAGCAATGCTGCCAACTTCGCCATAGACTACCGCAATTCCTTCTTGGTTCGGATCTTCTATCGTGCCTTGGTTCTGCGGATTGTAAAACAGATCCAATACTTTGTCGGTGTATTCCCACATAGCTTTATCTCACTGAAAGGGTTATTTACTGGTAGCAACTGCTTCTTCTCTACCTTGGAGCCATTCTGCTTGGTCGCTATTGAATGGGGAGAGGGCACGAAGTCGATCGACGATTTGGGGCATGAGTTCGAGAACGCGATCGACATCTGCATCTGTATTGAAGCGAGACAGACTAAAACGAATCGAACCATGCAGAATGGTGTAAGGTAAGCCCATTGCTCTGAGAACGTGCGAGGGTTCGAGTGAACCAGAAGTACAGGCAGACCCAGAAGATGCACAAATCCCGTATTGATCCAGTGAGAGGAGAATCGCTTCACCTTCGATATACTTGAAGCCAATGTTGGTTGTATTGGGCAATCGCTCTGTACCACCGCCATTGACTTCGATTTCTGGAATCGTTTTGAGCAAAGTTTTCTCTAAGCGATCGCGCAATTTTTTCTCTTGTTTGACATTTGGCAAATGCTCAAGGGCGAGTTCTGCTGCTTTACCCAAGGCAGTTAAACCTGGAACGTTTTCAGTTCCGGCTCTGCGTCCGCGCTCTTGGTGTCCGCCGAGTAGGAAAGGACGGAATCGGAAACCTTTGCGGATATACAATGCGCCGATGCCTTTTGGAGCGTGGAGCTTGTGACCGGAGATTGTGAGCAGATCAATCGTGCTGTCCTGCATGTTGAGTGGAATTTTTCCAGCCACTTGCACTGCATCGACATGCATCGTCGCACCATATTCTTTTGCGATCGCTCCTGCTTGTTCGACGGGGAAGATTACTCCGGTTTCATTGTTCGCATACATCATGGATACGAGCGCAGTATTGCCCGTCATGGATGCTTCTAACTCCATCATGTCCACTTGACCTTTGCGGCTGACAGAGAGATAAGTAACCGTGTAACCTTGCTTTTCGAGTTGCTTGTAAACGTTGAGAACGGCGGGATGTTCAACTTGAGTCGTAATGATATGTTTGCGCTCAGGTTGAGCGGCGAGTGCCGCGCGAATTGCAGTATTGTTTCCTTCAGTGCCGCAGCTATTAAACACGACTTCAGATTCTTCTGAGTTAAACAGTGCTGCAACTTGAGCGCGTGCAGTTTTGACAGCTTTTCCGACTTGCCCTCCAAAGCGGTGCATCGAAGAGGGATTGCCGTAGTACTGAGTCAGATAAGGCAACATTGCCTCAACAACTTGTGGATCAACCTGGGTGGTTGCGTTGTTATCTAGATAAATGCAGGTTTGCATTGCGAGTCCCCGAATGATGAGAGAGCAAGGTGGAAAGTCTTTCTGAATAGCGATCGAACCAGTTTTGCCAGTAAGGGCTATGATTCGGGTCATGGAGATGACAGACTAAACGTTCATACGTTGCGAACCATTTTCTCCAGTACTCATCTGAGTGAAAGAGCGCTCTATGAGTGACTACGGAAGTCGTACCAGGAACACATCCGTAATTAGTCGGGCAGGTTGCTGCACATTGGGCGACGGAGTATGAGTCAGCGCAATTGTTACAGCGATTAGGATCGATCCAATGATGCGTTCCATCATATTGAATGGCTCCTGTCGAGCAAACTGGTAAACAATGATTGCATCCGATACATTGGCTGGTAATCGTGTAGCTCATGGCTTGACTCCCGATTTGCGATAGGCGGATCACCCGATGCTGAGCGAATGAATTCGGGACTCGATAGACAAAGTGTGTGTCTGTACACGGGCAGGAGAAAAGTAGGAGCTAGTCTGCCTGCGTGAGTTTTGTCTGTACAAGGCGCGACTTCATTCGCTCGCCTCGTTCGTCTGCTAACTAACCTGTGCCGTCATGAACTCGTCGTAAAACTCTCTCGCAACTTTTTCAATTACGTCGTAAGCTTCTACAACTTGCAGTCCTGCTTTCTTTAACTCTTCTTGAGGACAGCCTCCAATTTTTGATGCGAGAACTGCCTTACAATCCGCGATCGCTTGAATCACATGATCCAACGTTGCTTCTTCGCCGTATCCACCTTGGCAATACTGATCGATCTTGCGGTGTCCAACAAACTTAGCTTCGTTTGCATCCACTTCAAAGATCTGAAACTCTTTCGCATGACCAAAGTGTTGGTTCACAATGCCACCACCTTTAGTCGCGACTGCAACCAAGATTTTCGGACTGTTCTTCACTCGCTCACTCGGCTTCACTTTCGCTTTTGCAAGCTTGATCTCTTCTTTGAACTGAGCAATGCCTGCATGGACTTCCTGCCGGGTTTCTAAGTCATACTCAGATTCCATTTCCATGAACTTATCTTTGGTGAATTCCTGCGATCGATCTTCACCGAGTAAGCCGACTGCATCTGCGCGACATTGACGACAGTGACGCATCATTTTCATGTTGCTATCTGCACATTCATCTTGCAGGGCTTTTAGCTCTTTAGGGTTCGGCCCACGTTGACCTGTTAAGCCAAAGTGTGTGCCATGCTCTGGAGCTGAAATCAGAGGCATGATGTTGTGTAAGAAGGCTCCGTTTTGGCGGATCACTTGATCAACTTCAACTAAGTGTTTGTCGTTGATTCCAGGAATCATAACCGAGTTGACTTTGCAGAGAATGTCCGCCTCTCTCAGTGCTTGTAAGCCTTCCATTTGCCGCTCATGCAGGATACGAGCAGCTTCTAAACCTTTGTAGCGTCTGCGGCGATAGTGAACCCAAGGATAGATTTTCGTGCCGATCTCAGGATCAACCATGTTAATCGTGATCGTCACGTGATCAACATTGAGAGCTTTAATGCGATCGACATGATCTGGCAACATCAATCCATTAGTAGACAAGCATAATTTAATGTCAGGAGCTTTGTCTGCAATCAGATCAAAGGTGCGGAATGTCTTGTCTGGATTAGCCAATGGATCGCCAGGGCCAGCGATTCCTAAGACCGTCATTTGCGGAATCTTACCAGCAATCACCAGCACTTTGTGTGCTGCTTCTTCTGGTGTGAGCAATTCACTCACCACACCGGGTCGGCTTTCATTCGCGCAGTCGTATTTACGATTGCAGTAGTTACATTGAATGTTACAAGCGGGCGCTACAGCAACGTGCATCCGAGCATAGTGATGATGGGCTTCTTCGCTATAGCAGGGGTGCTTTTCGATTCGTTCTCTCAGGCGGTCATCCATTGTGGGGGTAGCATTTGGGTTACTGCTGCAACCACAGCTACTATCGGATGATTTGGGCTGGGGGTTATTCGGATCGGTAGACTTATTAATGGTCAGATCGGTAACGGGTGTTGTAAGCAATGCCGAGGGTGGTGGTGTCATTGAATTTCGGAATAGTCAGTGGACATCGCCACCTGTGGAGGAGTTTACACAGTCACAGTCTAAGGAATGAAAGTCGCTTCTGTTGAGATTGCAAGACTTGTCTAAACAAGTAATAAACCCTAGTTAAGTTAAGGGAGCTGTTTTAGTGAGCAATCCAGACAAAAGCGACTTCATGGTTGGACGGGGACATGGTGTTATCACTTTGCTCCACACACGTCTGCTTCAAGTTAGGAACGGTATAAATCTCAGTTCCAGGTAGAAGCTTCAGTGATTGGTGTTGTGGAAGTTATAGCAGCCAGGTTTTTCTGCATCGTTTGGCTGAGCGCTGATAGGATTTATTGAAATAATTAGAGATGTACTCAACTGCTGAAACCCCGATTTGTAGAGGAGAAAAAATTATTTTGGGGTGCAGGGTGCGAGTATTTTTAACAGAGGGATTGAGTATTAAAGGGGCGGGGGTTGGGTTTTTCTGTACTCTAGTTGAATCCTTGAATTAATTAGGTTTCAAGGATTTTTGAGTTGGTTTTTTGATGAATTAACCTGTACTCAACTCTTGAGTTTTAAGTCGTTTTAGGCGGGGTTAGAAACTGGAGTAGCCGAAGTGTGGTTACTCCAGACAATTCCGAAATTCAAATCTGTATCTAAAATATCACTTTTTTGAATTCAGCGATCGACTTAATATTTTTTTAACGTTCTATATATAGTGAAAAATATCAGTTGCGCATAGCAATAATTGCGAACTGCAGTACTGTTGAGCAGTTTTCGTTTCTATTGCTGGAGAATGACTGATCCAGTTCTTCAAGGATTGCAAATGACCTCTAGCAATTTGCGATCGAACACTTGCTTTTTCAAAACTATCAGAATAGAATTCAAACCGTAACCACAGATACAGAAAATCTCGTTTTGCCTCAAACCTCCTCAGCTTGAGTACAGTTGAGTACAGGCAAATTTGTGGCAGAATTTGAACTAGAAATAAGCTGAATAGCTTGCTAGGTAAGGAATAGAAGCTTAGACAAATTGAGTGTAGAAATACTCATCCTTATTCCCATAAATACTAGAGCTAGCCCTGAAAAAAGCTAGTCCCTTCACCCTAAAGAAATTTCAAATTGCTTGTACATCAGACTTTGCAAGCTGAGTACATTGCTAATAAGTTCAATAAATCCTATCCAGAGCGATCTCCGAATCAGCATTTTGCCTGCCTGTTATAAGCAAAGCAGACCAGGCACACATAGCTTTAATTCCCTCTTGAGAAGCGATGCTCCAGCCCTTAGTTCTCCCCAAACGCTCTTTTAATCCCTTTCCCTCTTTTCTCAGGAACGGCTTGCAAACGCTCCAGGCTGACTTTCAAATCATCTTTGAACGTGATCCTGCGGCGCGTCACTGGTTAGAAGTCTTGGTGTGCTACCCAGGCTTACACGCTCTCGCCTCTCACCGTTTAGCTCACTGGCTTCATCGTTGTGGTGTTCCATTCTTTCCGCGCTTTATTTCTTTTCTGACTCGTTTTCTGACCGGAATCGAAATTCATCCCGGTGCAACGATCGGTCAAGCAGTCTTTATTGATCATGGTATGGGAGTGGTGATCGGCGAAACTGCGATCGTGGGTGACTATACTTTGATCTATCAAGGAGTCACGCTCGGCGGAACTGGGAAAGAGACTGGAAAGCGTCATCCGACTCTCGGGCAGCATGTTGTCGTTGGGGCGGGTGCGAAAGTACTCGGGAACATTACAGTCGGTGATCATGTGCGAGTTGGGGCAGGCTCGATTGTCCTTCGAGATGTTCCTTCAGCCTGTACCGTTGTGGGCATTCCTGGTCGGAATATCTGTCGGGGCTGTAATAAGACCTTTCAGCCGCTTGAACATCATCAATTGCCTGATGCACAAGCAGTTGTCATTCGGAATTTATACGATCGCATCGAACAGCTTGAGGAGCAACTGCAATCGCTCCGCCCTACCCTCACCAATTCCTAACCCTTCAAATCTATGTTTCAGCACACTCGAAGTCCTAGCATCACGGCTGCTCAGGTCGTCAACATTTCCCGAACCGATCGCTGGCGAATCTATCATCGCTTACAAGAATTAAGGATACCTGCTTGGTGTCCAGAGGATGGCTCACTTTGGGTCGAAGTAGATGATGCGATCGCTGCTTTTTTAGTTCGGAGTACAGTTCAGCAATTTGCCGCATCCCGGAGTGAATTGCTCGGATGGTTAGAGCGATGCTGGACAGAGAGTGTGTAAGACGAGTTTAGATGAAACGAGATTTCAACCATCAAGTCCACCTTATAAGTAAGGGAGTAAAACAATGACCGCAACGCTCGTTCAGTCCTTTGGTCAAGTCGCAGAGAATCCAGTTGGTTTTGGGCAGGATGTAACCGTTCCAATCTGTGAAGGCTTGAATATTGCATTAGCAAGTTTTCAGGCACTTTATCTGCAATATCAGAAGCACCATTTTGTTGTAGAAGGTGCTGAATTCTACTCATTACACGAGTTCTTCAATGAAGGTTACGATGCTGCTGCGGGATATGTGCATCAGATTGGCGAGCGGCTGAATGGACTCGGCGGAACTCCTGCCGCAACGTTCTCTAAATTAGCCGAGCTGTGCTGCTTTACTCCTGAGCCGGATGGAATCTTCTCGGCTCGGCAGATGGTCAGCAACGACTTGCAGGCAGAGCAGGCAATTATCAATGTTCTGCGCCGTCAGGCGGCTCAGGCTGAAAGTGTTGGCGATCGCGCAACTCGATATCTGTATGAGCAGATGTTGCTTGCTACAGAGGATCGAGCGTTTCATTTAGCTCACTTCTTAGCTGAAGATAGCTTGACATTTGCGTTCACTCGATAGGTCTTATGGCTTTGGCAACCCCTAAATTCTCGAAGGTTTGGGAGTTTAGGGGGCGAATCTTCAAACTGACGAAAAAAACTATTCCTAATCACCTCACCCATGACGTTGTCCTATGACTGCAATACACCCGTCTCCTCAAAGCCCAAAAGGGTTGCCTGACCTCCTCCTACCTTTGCGCCGCTTGATCAATAACTTCACGATTCGCAGTTACAGAGTTGCACATCTTATCTGTAAGGTGGTTCCCTGTGCTTGTCCTTTTGAGCGTGATGTGACTCTATTCGGGCGAACTTTTCACATTCCAGCGCTTTGTAAGCTCAATCCTCTTTATAACGAAGTCGTTTTACTTCGCTTCCGAGCACTGAGCTACTTAACGGATATTTGCGAAGAAGATGTTGCACAGTATCTTTGCTAACAGTATCTCTGCTAGTTGAACCACCTCACTAAATTACAAGGGCTTGAGCCATGAGAATGACCCAAGGCAAGATCAACGAACTATTGAGTGAAACAGGTTGTGAACACAACCACAAAAAAGACCAAAAAAAGAATAAGTCATGCACTCAAGTCGCTCAGCCCGGAGCCGCTCAGGGAGGATGTGCTTTTGATGGAGCCATGATTGCTCTCGTTCCGATCGCAGATGTTGCCCATCTGGTTCATGGCCCGATTGCCTGTGCGGGCAATTCTTGGGGCAGTCGAGGCAGTCTTTCTTCGGGAGAGACCCTCTACAAGATGGGCTTTACCACTGATATTACTGAAAATGATGTCATTTTTGGAGGAGAGAAACGGCTGTATAAAGCGATCGCTGAAGTTCAACAACGCTACCAACCTGCTGCCGTCTTCGTCTATTCGACTTGTGTGACTGCACTGATCGGAGATGACTTAGATGCAGTTTGTCAGAAAGCGGCTGAAAAGTTCGGCGTTCCAGTTGTGCCTGTCAATTCACCTGGATTTGTTGGCAGTAAGAACTTAGGCAATCGGATCGGTGGTGAATCTTTACTCGACTATGTTGTGGGTACAGGTGAGCCAGAATATACTACGCCTTACGACATTAACTTAATCGGTGAGTATAACATTGCAGGTGAGATGTGGGGCGTGCTTCCACTCTTTGAAAAGCTTGGAATTCGAGTGCTTGCTAAGATTACCGGAGATGCTCGATATAAAGAAATTACTTACGCGCATCGAGCTAAGCTCAATGTCATGATCTGCTCAAAAGCATTGATCAATATGGGAAGAAAGATGGAGGAGCGCTATGGCATTCCTTACATTGAAGAATCTTTCTACGGTATTGCTGATATGAATCGATGCTTACGCAACATTGCAGCCAAGATCGGAGATGCGAACCTTCAAGAGCGAGTCGAATTACTAATCGCTGATGAAACTGCGAAATTAGATGAAGCTCTAGCACCTTATCGAGCACGCCTCAAAGGTAAGCGAGTTGTGCTTTACACAGGTGGCGTGAAAAGTTGGTCAATCATTTCCGCAGCAAAAGATTTAGGCATGGAAGTGATGGCAACCAGTACGAAGAAAAGTACTGAAGAAGATAAATCTAAAATTAAGGAATTGCTAGGCAAAGACGGCATCATGCTAGAAAAAGGCAATGCTCAGGAATTACTCCGAGTGATTGCTCAGACAAAAGCAGACATGCTGATTGCAGGCGGACGAAATCAGTACACCGCTTTGAAAGCTCGAATTCCTTTTTTAGATATCAACCAAGAGCGTCATCATCCTTATGCAGGCTATGTCGGCATGATCGAGATGGCGAGAGAAATTGACGAAGCTCTGCATAGTCCTGTTTGGCAACAAGTCCGTCAACCTGCTCCCTGGGAAACTCAACGATTGGAGGTTTTGTAATGGCTGTAATCACGACTCCTAAAAAATCTGTAGCGGTAAATCCATTAAAGCAAAGTCAGCCGCTTGGAGCCGCGCTAGCTTATTTGGGGCTGAAAGGTGTAATGCCGCTATTTCATGGCTCTCAAGGCTGTACAGCATTTGCAAAAGTGATGCTCGTTCGTCACTACCGGGAAGCAATCCCGCTCTCAACGACAGCAATGACTGAAGTGAGTACGGTTCTGGGTGGTGAAGACAATGTGGAACAAGCAATTTTGACTTTGGTTGAAAAGTCGAAGCCAAGCATTATTGGACTCTGTACCACTGGACTGACCGAGACTCGCGGCGATGATATGGATGGGATTCTGAAAAGCATTCGGAAGCGCCATCCAGAACTGTTTGATTTGCCAATAGTATTCACCTCGACCCCTGACTATAAAGGTGCATTACAAGACGGATATGCGGCAGCAGTAGAAAGCATTGTGACTGAACTTCCGCAACCGGGAGAAGTGCGATCAGATCAAGTGAATCTCTTAGTGAGTTCTGCCTTTACTCCAGGTGATGTGCAAGAAATCAAAGATATGATCACAGCCTTTGGGCTGACTCCGATCGTGGTTCCTGATCTCTCTGCGTCTTTGGATGGACATTTAGACGACTCTTATGGCGCTGTAACTGGCGGTGGCACGACGCTTGCCGAATTGCGCGAAATGGGCAGTTCTGTCTTTACTTTGGCAGTCGGAGACAGTATGACGAAAGCCGCGGAAATTCTGCAAGAGCGATTTGACATTCCGTTTGAAGTGTTCGATCGCTTAACTGGATTAGGTGTCGTTGATGAATTTATTCAATGCTTAGCAGATTTGAGCGGGGCTGAAGTGCCTGCGAAGTTCTCTCATCAGCGTCGGCAATTGCAGGATGCGATGTTAGATACGCACTTCTACTTTGGGCGAAAAAAAGTCGCGATCGCATTAGAGCCTGATTTGCTCTGGTCTACAGCACAGTTCTTAGAGTCAATGGGCTGTGAAATTCAAGCGGCTGTCACGACGACAAAATCGCCCTTGTTAGAACAGCTGGCAATCGATTCAGTCACAATTGGCGACTTAGAAGATTTTGAGCAGTTAGCCGTTGGGGCAGATTTGCTCATCACCAATTCGCATGGAAAAGCGGTGTCGAAGCGGTTAGGAATTCCATTGTATCGGCAAGGATTTCCGATCTTCGATCGCTTAGGGAATGGGCAGTTTAGCAAAGTTGGCTATCAAGGCACAACGCAGCTATTGTTCAACATTGGAAACTTGCTTTTAGAAGTAGAAGAAGCACATGCTGCTGGCGCGTAGCAGCTTTAGTAAATTTTAGGAGTGATCATCATGAAGATTGCTTTTACAACCCAAGATCAAGTTCACATCAATGCTCATTTTGGCTCAGCCAGTAAGATTGATGTGTATGAGATTTCGGCAGATGGATATGAGTTTGTTGAGACGTTGAGATTTGGGGGTGACCTCAAAGAAGACGGTAATGAAGACAAACTTGCTCCCAAAGTAGAAGCCCTAGCAGATTGCACGATCGTTTATGTTTCATCGATTGGTGGCAGTGCGGCAGCCCGACTGATTAAGAAGCGCATTACCCCTGTCAAAGCAAAGTCAGAAGAAGAAGAAATTAACGATGTGCTGACCCGGTTGGTGCAAACGCTGAAAGGCAATCCTCCACCGTGGTTACGCAAAGCACTCCAGCAAAAATCACAATCATTTGAAGAACTTGAAGCAGAGGAAGCAATTGTATGAGTGTTACAGAAGTTGAATCGACATTTGAAGTCGCAAGTAGCCCATTTTTGAAAGCGATCGTCAATCAAATCCGCGCCAATGATTCGTATGGAACTTATCGCGCTTGGAGTGATGAGTTGCTCCTGAAGCCCTATGTGGTCACCAAGGCACAAAAGCGTGAGATCTCGGTCGATGGCGAGGTTGACCCGATTACGAAAGGAAGAATTTTAGCGTTCTATCGCGCGATCGCAACTCGTGTGGAAGAAGAAACGGGGCAGCTTTGCCAAGTTGTGATTGATCTAAGTCATGAAGGCTTTGGCTGGGCATTAGTTTTCTGTGGTCGGTTGCTTGTCGTTGCTAGAACCTTGCGGGATGCTCAACGATTTGGATTTGACACGCTCGAAAAGACTGCCCTGGAAGGCGAAAAGATTGTTCAAAATGGCGTGAACGCAATTCAAAAATTCCCTGATGCAGCGAAAGGATAGAGCGATGCCAACGACGACCAGCGTTGAAGAACTCAAGACGCAAATCAAACGCCTCAATAGCAAAGCAGGTCAAATGAAAATGGACTTGCACGATCTCGCTGAAGGGTTGCCAACTGATTATGAAACCTTAATCGAAGTCGCAACTTCAACTTATGAGATTTTTCGAGAAATCCATGATCTCAAGCAACAGTTAAAGCAACAGGAGCAAGCAAAATGACGACGTTAACGCTGGCTGAGTTTAAGAACATTACTGATGCTGAGGCATATTTTGAGTTTTTTCAGCTACCTTATGATGCCAAGGTTGTAAATGTGAATCGGTTACACATTCTGAAAAAGCTCTCGCAGTTTATGGCAGAAATTGATGCAAATTTCCCAGAGATTGATGATGCAGAGCGTTTGGCACAGTATCGAGATGCTTTGATTCAAGCTTATGAAACGTTCCTGACAACTTCACCCTTGGAAACGAAACTGTTCAAGGTTTTCAATGAGAAGCCGAAAGGTGTTGTGATGTTGTCGGAACTATCAGCGGATTAAAGCTTCGCTGAGTGTGATCTCTCTGTCTTGCTAATTCAGATGCATTCAGGGGGATCAATAAATAGATCGGCGCAATTCACTTGAAGATAGTTGCTGCGTTTGTGTCTCGCCCTGAACTGGAAGTTCGGGCTAACAGTGCGAAGTGGGTTTCAACCCACTGAAGAAGACGTTGAGATGAGCTGTTAGTTCAGTTCAGTAGAAGACGTTGAGATTGGCTGTTAGTCCGGTTCAGTGGACTGCGCACGGTTAGCCCCGAATTCATTCCGGGGCGGGTGAGCAACGAAGCGAGAGGACTCATCGAATTTCGAGAGGACTCGTCGAACTTAATCTTGAATCACGCTCATCTACTTACTTCTCTAGCCCAATAGATTTGATCCTCCCTAACCCTTGCCCTGTCCTTTTTGAATCTGAAGGTAACTGATCGTGTTAGACCTAACCCCTACAGAACTAGAACGCTATCGCCGTCAGATGATGCTTCCCGGCTTTGACGAAGATGCACAGCGACGACTGAAATCATTTACAGCGTTAGTCACTGGAGTCGGCGGACTGGGAGGTACAGCAGCCCTGTACCTAGCAGTTGCAGGCATTGGAAAACTCATTTTAGTTCGTGGGGGTGAGTTGCGACTCGACGATATGAATCGCCAAGTTCTCATGACGCATGACACTGTGGGACAACCGCGCGTGTTCAAAGCAAAAGAAACTTTGGAGAAAATCAATCCCGATGTCGAAGTCGAAGCAGTGTTCGACTATATTACTCCGGACAATGTGGATCACTTAGTTCGATCGACTGATATTACACTAGACTGCGCTCACAATTTTGCAGAACGAGACCTGTTAAACGAAGCTTGTGTGAGATACCGGAAGCCGATGGTAGAGGCGGCGATGGATGGCATGGAAGCTTATTTGACCACTATTTTGCCGGGGCAAACAGGCTGTCTTACCTGTTTGTTTCCAGAAAAGCCAGAGTGGGATCGGCGCGGCTTTGCGGTCGTGGGTGCAGTTTCTGGGACGTTAGCTTGTTTAGCAGCATTAGAAGCGATCAAGCTGATAACGGGGTTCGAGAAGCCTTTGGTATCTGAACTGTTGACGATGAATTTAGGACGATTAGAGTTTGCGAAGCGTCGGATTTATCGCGATCCGCATTGCCCTGTCTGTGGCAATCATGCACCTTGGCGGCAGCACGTTAGCCGATCGTTGGAGTCACAACTTCGAGATTTAGATGTGCGATCGCATTTTCAACTTGTCTAGACCGATTTAGAACAATCAGGAGAATATTCATGACGGTTACTTTGACGGAAAGAGCAGAACTTCGCCTGCGCGCATTCTTGCAAGGCACAGCCAATCCTACAGATACGAAAGGTATTCGAGTTGGGGTATCTGATGGGGGTTGTAGTGGCTATCAATATACGCTGGACATTGCGAATGAGCCGAAACCCGATGATGTAATTGAGCAACAAGGGCGAGTGAAAATCTATATCGATCCACAGGCTGCTGCTTTGATCAATGGAGTCGTGGTTGATTTTGTAGAAGGTTTGATGGATAGCGGATTTAAGTTTAGTAATCCGAATGCGACAGATACTTGCGGGTGTGGACAATCTTTCCAAGCAGGAGATTGCACTCCGGCAGCGGTTCCTTGTAGTTAACTCACTCGATCTCACGATATCGCGAGAAATAGCAATTCGGCGAGATCTAAAAAACAATTGAAGTACTACTCTCTCAGAGGTTCAAATTATGGCTACTTACCAAGTTCGACTGATCAACAAAAAGCGCAACCTCGACATCACACTTCCTGTCGATGAAGATACGACAGTTTTAGAAGCTGCGGAAGAGGCAGAACTCGACTTGCCGTTCTCTTGCCATTCTGGCGCGTGCTCAAGCTGTGTGGGTAAAGTTGTCGAAGGAGAAATTAACCAAGACGATCAAACCTTCCTCGATGAGGAACAAGTTGCTAAAGGGTTTGTCTTGCTCTGTGTGACTTATCCTCGCACCGATTGTACGATTCGCACTCATCAAGAAGCTTACCTAGTTTAGTAGAGGACAGAAGAATGACAGGATTTACGATCGAAGGTTCCTCACTCAAGCTTCTAAAGCCTCAAGAACAAGGAGTTGTGAGTCGAATTGATAGTTCAAGAGGCGATTTTGTAGCTCAGAAATTACGATCGATGAACATCACTTTGGGAACAAGAGTGACCGTTGAACAGCGATCTCCTCGATTTCTTCTGAGAGTTGGAGCGGATCAAGTCGCACTCAGCGATCCGCTTCAAGACGCAATCTATGTCCGGCTTAGTCGATAATCTAGCTTACGAGGAGAACACAGTGGCAACTTTAACGAATGTGACGTTTGGTGGAACGGCTTGGATACCGCAGTTTGTACAGTCAATCAATCAGACAAAATGCATTGGCTGTGGTCGATGCTTTAAAGCTTGTGGTCGGGATGTTTTAGCACTCAAAGCTCTGAATGACGAGGGAGAATGGGTCGAGGATGAAGACGATGAGGAGATTGAACGTAAGGTGATGACGATCGCGAATCGCGATAAATGTATTGGTTGCGAAGCTTGTTCGCGGGTTTGTCCGAAGAACTGCTACACCCACGAATCTCTGAATTAATTGTATCAACCGCATCAGCTTGCCCAATTGTACTCAGCTAAGCTCTGAATTCATTATCTTTCTAGTAGGAGTGAGTTTATGCAGATCAGTGCTCGTAATTCCCTAAAAGGAACAGTTAAACAGGTAGTTCCAGGAGCAATCAATACAGAGATTGTAATTGAGATTGCACCCGGAGTTGAAGTCGTTTCAGTGATTACGAAATCCTCAGCCGAGGGCTTAGCTTTAGACATTGGAAAAGCAGTGTATGCTGTGGTTAAATCTTCAGATGTAATGGTTGCGATTGATTAGAGTTGATTGATCCTTTATCGCTTCAATGATTCTTTAGCTAGTTTTAATCTTTTGAACTGTCTCATAGATCCTTCAGCATGGGATAGGGAATTGAAAGTCTTTCAGCCTACCTAGATTGAGTGGATTGTAGATTGAGCTGATTTTTCGAGAAAAATTTTGCTCTATATTTTCTAGTCAACGAATTGAGGTTCAAGAGTTAAAGAATCATTGAAATTCAGTGATCAATCAAAGATACTCTTTAAACATGTTCTATGACTTCGCCATGAATAGAAGACGATTCTTTGCTTTTGCATCGCTACTTCTGCTGTCCTGCACGATTGTAGTAGGTTGCCAATCCAAGCCTGCTGTACAAACTCCGGCCACTATTACTGTTTCAGCAGCAGCAGATCTGAAATATGCCTTTCAAGACTTGGCAACGCAGTGGGAACAGGAGACCGGAAATAAAGTTGTCTTGAACTTCGGATCGACCGGGCAACTTGCTCAACAAATTGAGCGAGGAGCTTCACCCGATTTATTCGCAGCAGCCAACAAATCATTCATTGAAGCATTAGACCAAAAAGGATTAATTCAATCAGAGACAAAATTACTGTATGGTCGAGGTCGGCTTGTCATCTGGACGAAGCCAAATCGGGAATTAGCACTCAAAGATTTAAAAGATCTGACGCGACCTGAAATTCAACGTATTGCGATCGCCAATCCGAACCACGCACCTTACGGAATTGCTGCTCAGCAAGCATTAGAATCAATTGGGATTTGGCAAGAAATTCAACCGAAATTAGTATTAGCAGAAAATATTCGTCAAGCACAGCAATATGCTGAAACGGGCAATGTTGATGTTGCACTCGTTGCTCTTTCTTTGAGTGTGCATAAATCCGGAAAATGGCAACTGATTCCTGAAGAGTTGCACAAACCACTTGACCAAATGATGGCAGTGCCCAAACGTGCTCAACATCCAGGACTAGGGCAAGAGTTTGCAAAATTCATTGATAGTCAAAAAGGAAGACCAACCATGCAAAAATATGGCTTCGTTCTACCCGGTGAAAAAATCGCAGCAGAATGAACCTCTCCCCTTATCTCTTATCAATTCAAGTCACGATCGTCGCAACTCTCCTAATTTTAATGGTTGGATTAGGTGCGGCGATCGTTCTTGCACGAGTTCGATTTCCAGGTGAAACGATTGTTTCGACAATTCTCAATTTGCCGTTAGTTCTCCCTCCGAGTGTCGTCGGATTTTATCTACTCATGGCATTCGGTCGAGGTAGTCCACTTTATGAATGGTTCGGGATTGATATTCTATTTACTTGGCAGGCTGCCGCGATCGCATCTGCAATCGTTGCGTTGCCGTTGATGATTGAATCGTCTCGATCGGCGATCGCATCGATTCATCCTGAGCTTGAAGCCGTTGCTCGAACTTTGGGATCTTCGGAATTAGAAGTCTTATGGCGTGTGACCCTACCGATGGCGAAACCTGGAATTCTAGCAGGCTTTATCTTATCGGTAGCAAGAGCAATGGGAGAATTTGGAGCCACCTTAATGGTTGCAGCAAGTATCCCAGGACGGACGCAAACGTTACCTCTAGCGATTTATGATGCGGTGCAAAATCAAGAATACGATCGCGCACATCAAATGGTTGCAGTGATGACCTTGTGGACATTTTTCTTGCTGCTCTGGGCACGTCGATTAGAACATTCAAACCGGAGATCTCGCTATGCCGTTGTTCGTAAACATCCAAAAACAACTAACGAGCTATCCGCTTAAGATTGCTTTTGATCTAGACCAGAACACACTGGGAATTTTGGGGGGTTCTGGCTCTGGTAAAAGCATGACGCTGCGCTGTATTGCGGGAATCGAAACACCCGATCAAGGGCGAATTGTCTTGAACGATCGCGTGTTATTTGATTCTAAGCGGGGGATTAATGTTCCGATTCGCGATCGCCGAGTCGGATTTGTGTTTCAGAACTATGCTTTATTTCCCCATTTAACCGTAGCGCAGAACATTGTTTATGGATTGCAGCATTTGAAACGAACAGACCAGCGATCAAGATTAGCAGAACAGATAGAAAAACTCCATTTACAAGGGCTTGAGGATCGCTATCCGCAGCAAATTTCTGGAGGACAACAGCAACGAGTTGCATTAGCGCGAGCATTAGCAATCGAACCAGAAATCTTGATTTTAGATGAGCCTTTTTCGGCATTAGATACTTATCTGCGAAGTCATTTACAAGAGCAGCTAGCAGAAGCATTAGCAACCTATTCAGGTACGACATTATTTGTGACGCATAACTTAGAAGAAGTGTATGGAATCTGCCAGAAGATTTTAGTCATCTCAGATGGAAAGCAAATGGCGTACGATCGCAAAGAGGCAATCTTCGATCGACCAGAGACTTACACAGTGGCACAAATTACAGGATGTAAGAACTTTTCTCAGGCGCATCAGATTAGCGCGACTCGGATTGAAGCGCGTGAGTGGGGATGCCAATTAGATGTGGTGGAGCCGATTCCAGATGACTTTGCTTGTGTGGGCATTCGTGCCCATCATTTGACGTTTTCAGACGACGCGAATCAGATGAATACGTTTCCTTGCTGGGTAACAAAAACACGGGAAACGCCGCATCGAACAACGATTTATCTCAAGTTAAACAGCCCGCCCCTGCATCCTATGGACTATCATGTGCAGGCAGAAGTCTTTAAGGAGCGATGGGCGATGGTGAAGGATCAGCCGTTGCCTTGGTTCGTGCATCTTGACCCGTTGCGATTGTTTATGATGCGATCGCACGACGTTGGGGGCGGCTAGGTTAAAAGCGTTTGAGCAAGTAGAATCAGCGAATTTAACCGCGGACTTCCTGCCAATATCGCGTCAGACTCTCCTGATTCTTGGCTAAATCGAGCGCGACAGGTTGAAGCGCGATCGTATCGACATTCAACTCCTCCTGAAGTTGTCTCACCTTATCCTGGCAGGTTTTCACGCTACCAATGATCGAATTTTGAATCAGAAAATCAGCATCAAATGGATTCGATTGTTGGCTCAACTGAGTAAAGTTCTGAGCATTTCCGCTCTTCTGAATCTGAGTTGCTAATCCTTGCATTCGGCTACTAAATTTATCTATAAACGGCAGAGCTTCGCTGATTGCTTCTTCATCTGTTCGTGCGACATAAAAGAATCGAGCTAGCATCAATTTCTCAGAGCCACTGGCATTCAACTGACGGTACTTCGCGAGTGTCGTTTTTAACTTTTGGATCGAGAATGGCGCGCCTCCCATCAATCCAAAATTATGTTTCGCTGCAAACGCGATCGCATCATCATCGCCGCTTGCAATCCAGACAGGCATCGGTTGTTGAACGGGTTTCGGATAGATAGTAACGCGATCGCATTGATAAAACTGCCCTTGAAACGACACCTCCGACTCATACAGCAACTTCCAAACTAGCTCCATCGATTCCAACGTTTTAGCCCGTGCTTCTGACATCGGAGTCGCAAAATGTTTGTTCTGCTCTGGAAATGGGCCGCCTTTTGCAATTCCAAAAGCAAATCGTCCCTGGCATAAGTTATCTAAGGTTGCGATATCTTCTGCGATTTGAATCGGATGATGGAATGCGAGTAAAACCGCAGCAGACCCTAAGTGAATTCGACTTGTAACCGCAGCTAAATGAGCGAGCAACGGTAAAATTGATGGACTGACATGGAATTCATCAAAATGATGTTCTGTCACCCAAGCTTCCTCAAACCCTAATTGTTCCGCATGTTGAACGATCGCGACTTGATCCGCGATCGCGCGTTGTGCATTCTGATGATAGTTCTCGTAAGTGCAAAAAATGCCAGTTTTCATGGGGTTTCAGGGAGTTGGGCAGGAAGTAACCAGTGCAATTCCAACCAGAATCGAGGCGCTTCTTTTTTCAATTTCGACATCGGATCGCGAATTAACCGATTCGCATTGATGCAAACTGGATCTGCAAGTCCCATGTAGCGAGAGATATGCCCAAATGCTTCCTTCTGTTCAGAAACAGTCTCAAACAAAGTATTCGGACAATAAATTGCAAAGTAATCTAATCGGCTTGGAGGCTGTCCCCAATGAACGGTGACTAGCTTAATGTAGCAATGACGTAACACCTTGCTCGGTTGAGGATAGGTACGCCTCATTAAATGGATGAATTCCTGCACCAAAAGGGGTTCCGATAGCATGATGATGCCGTCAGTCGTGGATATCACTTTATATCATGCACCTCAAAATGAGTAGGTTTATCCTACTCTCATTAGAGTTATTAAACCTGTACTCAGCCCGATTATTTGGTACTCACAGCCTCGCGGTAGGACAAGGAGCAAGTATTTTTAGGAAGAGGGGCAAGCATTTTCTACCGGATTAAATTGCTCCAACGGACAAGAGCAAGGTGTTTGTTCTAACCATTGAGTGCCCACTTGATGCAGGGCGATCATCACCGGCTGAATTTGACGACCCTTGGCCGTCAGAGAATATTCAACATGAGGCGGAACCTCTGCGAAAACTTGACGATCGATTAACCCATATTCTTCCAGTTCTCGTAGCCGAACCATCAGAGTCTTAGTACTAATTCCTGGCATCGCCGCTAACAGTTCATGCGTTCGACGGTTGCCTGTAAATAGCTCTCGCAGTACTAAAATTGACCACTTATTCCCCAGGAGATCGACGACGAATTGAATCGGACATGTGACTTCAAGGCAATCTTTAGCGTTATCTATCAAATTCAACTTAGCGTTATCCATCAAATTCAACCTGGTGCAATCCGTCTCTATCTTAAACATCACAGTTGAATCCACTGTACTATTCATTCTAAAAACTTAAGACTTTCTTTACAGTTGTACAAACCGCCGATGGAGAGCGAATCTTTTACTTTCAGTTACTATGCGGTATTGGCTGTAATCACCTTGTAAATCGATTTCAACAGACTAGGATGAGGGTGTTGAGTTTTGCTCAATCGGGGACTGTCGAGTCTGGCAGTCTTTGTGCATTCGATCTGACGAGGACTGGGAAATAATTTGCCGACCTATGTGTGATTTGGTGTTTGGGATTAGTCAAAAAATAGCGATGATTTGATGCCGTATTTCAATGGGCTAGAAACAGTGGCACGATGTCTCTATATCTGACGATTCGGGATGTTTAAAGCATTCAATTGGTTTAAATTCAAGAAAGATGGTGTCATTTACAGCATTCCAAAATCTAAACGAATGCTGTTTTTATTTGAGAATTTATTCCGAATCGATTTTTGTTATGTTTCTATCATGGTTAGCGATTTATTTAACATTTCAGTTGCGATTAACTTTGTGAATTGTAATATACTCAGAGTGCGAGAGAAAAGAGTTGATAGCAATGCTTCAGAGCATTCCTTCTTTTCCAAAATCCTTCACCAGAGGTGAGTATAGATATGGTGAAACAATGGCAAGATTTTCAATCAGGCAATTGGATGCAAGAAATTGATGTTCGCAATTTCATCCAAACCAATTACACACCTTACACCGGAGATGATTCGTTTCTAGCAGGTGTAACTGAAACAACACAAAAGCTTTGGAATCAAGTCAAAGATTTGATGAAGCTAGAGCGTGAGAAAGGCATTTTAGACGTAGATACAGCAACGGTTTCGTCGATTACATCTCATGTTCCCGGATATGTCGATCGCGATTTAGAAAAGATCGTCGGTCTACAAACAGATCACCCTCTAAAGCGGGCAATCATGCCTTTCGGTGGAATTCGAGTTGTGAAAGCTGCGCTCAAAGCCTATGGCTACGAGCTTGATCCCAACACCGAAGCGATCTTTCATTTCCGTAAGACTCATAATGATGGCGTGTTTGACGCTTACACTCAAGAAATGCGCTTAGCGCGGCATTCTGGCATCATTACAGGCTTGCCGGATGCCTATGGTCGAGGTCGAATCATTGGAGACTATCGGCGAGTTGCTTTATATGGGGTCGATCGCTTAATTGACGACAAAAAAGCTCAACTCAAATCGCTCGAAGTTGATTCGATTGATGAAACGGTGATCCGCACCCGTGAAGAACTTTCCGAGCAAATCCGCGCTCTGTTTGAACTCAAAGAAATGGCAGCCGCTTACGGCTTCGACATTAGCCAACCTGCACAAACTGCTCAAGAGGCGATTCAGTGGCTTTATTTTGGCTATCTGGCAGCCGTGAAAGAGCAAAATGGGGCAGCGATGTCGATCGGGCGAATTTCGACCTTCCTGGACATTTATTGCGAACGGGATCTGGCTCAAGGACGGGTCACGGAATCAGAGCTGCAAGAACTGATCGATCACTTTGTCATGAAGCTGCGCATGGTGCGTTTCCTGCGGACTCCAGACTATAACGACCTGTTCTCAGGCGATCCCACTTGGGTGACTGAAAGTATCGGCGGCATGGGCGAAGATGGTCGTCCCTTGGTTACTAAGACCAGCTTCCGATTTTTACACACCCTTGAGAATTTAGGTGCTGCACCCGAACCGAATCTCACGGTGCTCTGGTCAGAACAATTGCCGAGAGCGTTTAAGGAATTTTGTACTAAAACCTCGATCGCAACAAGTGCGATTCAGTACGAGAACGATGATGTGATGCGCCCGTATTGGGGAGATGATTATGCGATCGCGTGTTGTGTCTCGGCAATGCGCGTCGGCAAGCAAATGCAGTTTTTCGGAGCTAGAGTCAATCTTGCTAAATGTTTGCTCTATGCGATCAATGGCGGAAAAGATGAAAAATCGGGTGAGCAAATTGCTCCTGCTGCTGAACCAATCACGTCGGACTTCCTAGAGTATGAAGAAGTGCTGAGTAAATTCAAGGCAATGATGGCTTGGTTAGCCAAAGCTTACATCAATACTTTGAATGTGATTCACTACATGCACGACAAGTACTGTTATGAACGCCTAGAAATGGCATTACATGACAGAGACATTCTCCGCACAATGGCATGCGGAATTGCCGGACTCTCTGTTGCGACCGATGCGCTTTCTGCCATCAAATATGCAAAAGTCAAAGTTCTACGCAACGATGCCGGACTTGCCGTTGATTATGAAATTGAAGGTGATTTTCCGAAGTATGGCAACAATGACGATCGAGTCGATCAGATTGCTGTCAGTCTGGTAACAGAATTTATGAGCGAACTTCGGAAACATAAAACTTACCGGGATGCTGTTCCGACCCAATCGGTGTTAACGATTACGTCGAATGTCGTTTACGGCAAGAAAACCGGAAACACACCCGATGGTCGAAAAGCAGGCGCGCCGTTTGCACCCGGAGCCAATCCGATGCACGGACGAGATATTAAGGGAGCGATCGCTTCTTTGGCTTCTGTCGCCAAACTGCCTTATTCAGAGTCACAAGACGGAATTTCTAACACATTCTCGATTGTGCCTACGGCTCTCGGCAGAACTGTTGGGGATCGCGTCAATAACCTGACTGGAATGTTAGATGGCTATTTCCATCAAGGCGGACATCACATCAATGTGAATGTGCTCGATCGTGAAATGCTGCTAGACGCAATGGATCATCCAGAACTGTATCCTCAACTCACGATTCGCGTGTCAGGCTATGCCGTGAACTTCATCAAACTGACGCGAGAACAGCAGTTAGATGTGTTAGAGCGAACATTCCACGATCGCTTTTAGAATGGGATAATCCAGCCGTGTCGCAGATGTCCCAAGGGATTCGTAAAACTGTGCCACCAGAACCATTTATTTGATCCGAGAAAGTAGCACCTATGACGAATACGCTCTCAAAAACAGCAGGCTACATCCACTCAATCGAAACCTGTGGCACAGCCGATGGTCCCGGCATCCGCTTTATTATCTTTACCTCTGGGTGTCCTCTTCGCTGTCTATACTGTTGCAATCCCGACTGTCGCCATCTCGAAGATGGAAAGCTAGTAACGGTCGATGAACTGATCGAGGAGATCCAAAAATATATTCCCTATATGCAGGCTTCTGGCGGTGGAGTCAATGCCTGCGGAGGGGAACCGCTCTTTCAGCCCCAATTTGTTCGAGAGATCTTTAAACGATGTCACGAACTCAAGATCCATACAGCGCTTGATACATCTGGATTTTGTGAGTTGAATGTTGCAAAGCCTGTGCTCGAGTATACCGACCTTGTGTTACTAGATATTAAATCATTCGATGCAAGCACTTACCACAAAGTAACGGGTGTTAATATCGAACCAACTTTAACTCTTGCTCGGTATCTGAATCAGATTCACAAACCGGTTTGGATTCGATTTGTGCTTGTACCTGGTTTAACAGATGATCCCCAGAATATTGCTGGGCTAGCAGATTTTCTAGCAACGCTCACCAATATCGAAAGAGTTGATGTTTTACCGTTTCATAAAATGGGCGAGTACAAATGGGAGCAATTAGGCTATGACTATCAGCTAAAAGACACCCCAAACCCAACTTCAGAGCAAGTTCAAGCCGCGATCGACATTTTCAAAAGTCGCAATCTCAATGCTATGTAACTTGCTCAACCTAAAATAATCGCTACTCTCATCGGGACGGAATTTATGAACATTGTCGCCGAAAAACCACAAGATCTCGAAACTCTGATTCAGCAAGTCAAAGCGGCTCAAGCTGTCTATGCAACCTACACACAAGAGCAGGTTGATCTGATTTTCAAAAAAGCAGCGCAAGCTGCAAACGAAGCGAGAATTCCGTTAGCGAAGCGTGCCGTTGCAGAAACAGGCATGGGAATTGTCGAAGACAAAGTGATCAAGAATCACTTTGCATCGGAATTTATCTATAACAAGTACAAGCACGAGCAGACCTGCGGCATTCTAGAAGATGACCCTGCCTTCGGCTATCAAAGAATTGCCGAACCGATTGGCATCCTCGCTGGAATTGTGCCCGTCACGAATCCCACTTCGACGACGATTTTCAAGGCGTTGCTGGCACTCAAAACCCGCAACGCCATTATTTTTTCCCCTCATCCCAGAGCGAAACAATGTACTGCGGCGGCTGCCAAAATTGTGCTTGATGCTGCGATCGCAGCAGGCGCACCTGAAGGCTTGATCGGTTGGATCGAAGAACCGACGATTGAGCGATCGCAGGCTTTAATGCAGCACCCAGATATTAAATTGATCATCGCAACTGGCGGCCCTGGAATGGTCAAAGCCGCTTATTCATCCGGTCATCCATCGTTAGGAGTCGGTGCTGGAAACACGCCAGCCATCATTGATGAAACGGCAAACATTAAAATGGCAGTCTCATCGATTTTACTCAGTAAGACGTTTGACAACGGCATGATTTGTGCGAGCGAACAATCGGTTGTAATTGTCGATGCCGTGTATGAAGCTGTGAAGCAGGAATTTATCGATCGCGGTGCATATTTCCTCGATGCAGCAGAACGCGATCGCCTCCGAGACTGCGTCCTCGAAAATGGTCACTTAAATCCTAAAATCGTTGGGCAGTCTGTTGCTCGGCTTGCTGAACTAGCAGATCTGCAATTTGAAGCAGGCATTCCGAAAGTGCTCATGGCAGAAGTGGAAGAAATCGGCACTCAAGAACCGCTGTCTTATGAAAAACTTTCGCCGATTCTGGCAGTGTATCGAGCCAGTGATTTTGAAGATGCGGTGCTGAAAGCCGAGAAGATTGTCGAGTTTGGCGGATTAGGACATACTTCAGTTCTCTATACTCAGCCCGCAAACACCGAGCATATTCGACACTTTGAGAATGTGTTGCGAACCTCGCGGGTGTTGATCAATACTCCTGCGTCTCAAGGTGCGATCGGAGATTTATACAATTTCCGGCTTGATCCATCGCTGACATTGGGATGCGGCAGTTGGGGCGGCAATACTGTGTCTGAAAACGTTGCGGCTCATCACTTGCTGAACATTAAAACCGTATCGCAGCGGCGTGAAAATATGCTGTGGTTCCGCGTTCCCCCGAAAGTTTACTTCCGGGATGGGTGCTTACCTGTAGCTCTCAAGGAACTAACTGGAAAACATCGAGCTTTTGTGATTACGGATAAGCCGCTATTTGAACTGGGCGTTTCGGAAAAAGTGACGCAGGTTCTAGAAGGAATTGGCATTACGCATCAAACTTTCTATGATGTCGAACCTGATCCATCTTTAGAAACGATCGAGAAAGGTTTAGCTCAAATCAACCTCTTTCAGCCCGATGTGATTATTGCCATTGGTGGAGGTTCGCCGATGGATGCTGCAAAAGTCATGTGGCTGATGTATGAGCAACCGGATACCGAGTTTGAAGGCTTAGCAACTCGCTTCATGGATATTCGCAAGCGTGTCTATGAAGTCCAACCTTTAGGGCAAAAAGCGAGCATGGTTTGCATTCCAACCACGTCAGGAACGGGTTCGGAAGTCACACCGTTTGCTGTTGTTACAGACCAGCACACTGGGATTAAATATCCGCTTGCCGATTATGCGCTCACGCCGAATATGGCGATCGTCGATCCTGATCTCGTGATGCAGATGCCAAAACGCCTGACTGCGTACGGCGGTATCGATGCCTTGACCCATGCCCTCGAAGCTTATGTGTCAGTCTTTGCATCCGAGTTCACGAATGGGCTAGCTTTAGAAGCAATTCGCTTACTGCTGAAGTATTTACCTGCTGCCTACAAAGAAGGTGCAAACAATCCCAAAGCTCGCGAGAAAGTGCATTATGCGTCAACGATGGCAGGGATGGCATTTGCGAATGCATTCTTAGGCATTTGTCATTCAATGGCACATAAACTCGGTTCGACTTTCCATGTCCCGCATGGGCTTGCGAATGCTTTACTCATCTCCCATGTGATTCGGTACAATGCGACCGATGTTCCGTTCAAGCAAGCAATTTTTCCACAGTACAAATATCCGAATGTGAAATGGCGCTATGCGGTGATTGCTGAGTATGTGGGCATTACGGGCGCAACGGATGAAGAAAAGATTGAGAAATTGATTGCCGCGATCGAAGATCTCAAAGAGCAGCTTGACATTCCAAAAACGATTAAAGCAGCGCTGTCCGAAGACGATCGAGCTTTCTATGCACAAGTGGAATGGATGGCAGAGCAAGCGTTTGATGATCAATGTACAGGTGCAAACCCGCGCTATCCACTGATTGAAGACCTCAAAGCTTTGTACATTCAAGCCTATGAAGGCAATGCAACTACGCTAGGACAGGCTGAAAACCAAGCTCTAGTAGCACCGTAAGGGGGATTGCATGACTATTGTTTCTTTCGCAAATTGTCAGAGCGATCGCGTTCATGACATTTGGCGCTCTGGATATCATCCGCTGGATGCAATCTTCTCACCGAAAACGATTGCCGTCATTGGTGCAACTGAGCGAGATGGCAGTGTAGGAAGAACGGTACTCTGGAACTTGATGAGCCATCCATTTGGAGGCACAATTTTTCCAGTAAATCCGCAACGACCGAGCGTTTTGGGAATCAAAGCGTATCCTACGATCGCGGACGTTCCCGAAGCAGTTGATCTCGCGATTATTGCCACGCCTGCGCCGACGGTTCCTGATCTTGTCGGCGAATGTGTGGATGCGAATGTCAAGGGTGTGATTATTCTTTCGGCTGGCTTTCGTGAAGTTGGCTCAGCGGGTGTCGAGCTAGAACAACAAATTCGCGCCCATCTGAAACGAGGTCAGTTGAGATTGATTGGTCCAAACTGTCTCGGTGTCATGAATCCTCATTTGGGGTTGAATGCAACCTTTGCAAATTCGATCGCGAAACCTGGAAAAGTCGGCTTTATCAGCCAGAGTGGTGCTTTGTGTAGTGCGATTTTGGATTGGAGCTTTCATGAAAATGTGGGCTTTAGCTCATTTATCTCGATCGGCTCAATGCTCGATGTCGATTGGGGCGATTTGATTTACTATCTCGGTGATGATCCCCACACTGAGAGCATCGTGATCTATATGGAATCGATCGGCGATCCACGATCGTTTCTTTCTGCCGCGCGAGAAGTTGCACTGACTAAACCGATTATTGTGATTAAAGCCGGACGAACTGAAGCAGCGGCTAAAGCTGCCACGTCTCATACCGGAGCAATGGCGGGTAGCGATGATGTGTTTAATGCTGCACTGCGGCGCTGTGGTGTTCTGAGAGTCGATAGCATTTCTGACTTGTTTGATATGGCAGAAGTCCTAGCAAAACAGCCTCGTCCGAAAGGTTCACGACTGACGATTATCACAAATGCAGGTGGCCCCGGTGTGCTTGCAACCGATGCTTTAGTGACAAATGGTGGAACTTTAGCTGAGCTATCACCCGAAACGATTGAGGCACTCAATCAGCATCTTCCTGCACATTGGAGTCATCACAATCCCATCGATATTCTTGGAGATGCGGAACCTGAACGTTATGCCAAAGCATTAGAGATTGCTGCTCAAGATCCCAATAGTGATGGATTGCTTGTCATTCTCACGCCGCAAGCAATGACTGACCCAACTCGAACGGCTCAGCAATTGCAGTCCTACTCTCAACTGGGTAAACCCATTCTTACCAGTTGGATGGGAAATTCAGAAATTGCAGCCGGAGCAGAGTTGCTCAATCAAGCCAAGATTCCAACATTTGCTTACCCGGATACTGCGGCGCGATTGTTTAACTATATGTGGCGATATAGCTACAATCTGCGCGGCATCTACGAAACGCCAACTTTAGCCGAAGCTGAGACAGTAAATCGGCTCGAAATTGAACAGATCATTCAAAACGCGAGAACCGCACGAAGAACCCTACTCACAGAGTTTGAATCCAAGCAATTTCTCGCGGCTTACGGCATTCCAACTGTTGAAACCCAGGTGGCTCGGAGTGCGGAAGCAGCAGTTCAAGTGGCTGAAAAGCTAGGCTATCCAGTTGTGCTTAAACTGTATTCAGAAACGATTACCCACAAAACCGATGTCGGTGGTGTGCAATTAAACTTGCTGAATGCAGAGGCCGTTCGTGAGGCTTATCAAGCGATCGCGGCGACTGTTTTACAACGCACCCAGGACGCACAAGCCTTTCTCGGAGTCACCGTACAACCGATGATTCAAAGAGAGGGGTACGAATTAATCATTGGCAGCAGCCTTGATCCCCAATTTGGGTCTGTGATGCTATTCGGCTCTGGAGGGCAACTCGTTGAAGTGTATCGCGATCGCGCGATCGCACTTCCCCCCTTGAATACAACGCTCGCCCGGCGAATGATGGAGCAAACGCATATTTATCGAGCATTGCAGGGAGTACGAGGACGCAAAGCGGTCGATCTCGCCGCCCTAGAGCAACTCTTAGTTCGGTTTAGTCAGTTAGTCGTTGAGCAGCGATGGATTAAAGAGATTGAAATTAATCCTTTGCTTGCTTCGGCTGATAAGCTCTTGGCTTTGGATGCAAGGATTGTTCTACATGATCCGGATGTGACTGAAGCTGAACTCCCGAAATTAGCAGTTCGTCCTTATCCTAGTCAGTTTACTTGGAAGTACAAGCTATCTGATCAAAAAGAGGTGACGATTCGCCCGATTCGCCCTGAAGATGAGCCTTTGCTGATTCAATTCCATCAAACTTTGTCAGAGGAAAGCGTATATTTTCGCTACTTCCATATGATTGGGCTAAAACAGCGGATTGCTCACGAACGTCTGACTCGACTGTGTTTTATTGACTACGATCGCGAACTTGCTCTAGTCGCTGAAAGGAAAGATGCTCAAACCGGAGCATCTGAGATTTTAGCAATTGCAAGGCTGAGTAAACTACATGCGACGAATGATGCAGAGTTTGGAATGATGGTCAACGATCGCTATCAGCGTCAAGGGCTTGGAACCATGTTGCTCAACTGCTTGCTGAAGGTCGGACGGCATGAGCATCTTGAGCGCATTCGTGCTGAGATTCTTTGCGAAAACAGAGCGATGCAGCGCGTCTGTGAGAAACTGGGATTTCAGCTCAGACGGGATGCAGAAGAAGGCGTGATGAAAGCAGAGATTTCATTCGCGATCGACGAGTAAGGAGAAATTCCATGCAAACCACGCAATTCGCTTCAGTGTATGGGCCTGTAAAATCTTGGCGTTTCGGTCGATCGCTCGGCATCGATCCGATTGGTTCAGTTTCAACTTGCTCATTTAACTGTGTTTACTGTCAACTGGGAGAAATCGAGCAGCAAAACGCGACTCGCAAAATCTTTGTCCCGACAGAGCGAATTCGGCAGGATCTTCTTGGCTTTCAGCCTTGGGATATTGATGTCATCACGTTGAGCGGAAGTGGGGAACCGACGCTAGCTCAAAATCTGGGCGAAATCATTACGATGGCTCAGATTCTCACTGGTAAATCGGTCGGAGTGCTGACCAATGGCAGCCTACTGGGGGATTCCTCAGTGCGTGCGGAATTAGCGATCGCCGATTTCGTCGCTGTCAAAATTGATGCCGTCTGTGATCAACAATTTCAAGGCATTAACCGCCCCGTTCAAAATTTGACTCTCGACAAAATTTGGTCAGGTTTGAAGCAATTTCGACAACGCTACCGAGGACAGCTTGCCATTCAAACAATGCTGCTTTCTCCCTGGCGCGATCAAGACCAAATCAACTACATTACCCACCTACAAGAACTATGCCCCCAAGAAATTCAACTCAATACGCCCACGCGCCCTAAACCGCTAGAACATCAATTAGATGCGCGGGGCAACCATGAACTGCTTCAGTCTTATCCAGTGCGATCGCTTAAACCCGTGAGCGAAGAAGTGCTGAAGCAGTTTCGCGATCGCATTCAAGCTGTGCTTGATGTTCCAGTTCGTTATCCCGCTTTAATCCATTGAGGTGAAAGACTATGCACACCAAACCTGACGCTTATCAAGAACTGCTCGAGATTCCCCCTGGATATCTCAACATTATGGGCTATGTCGATGAGTCAGCCGTAAACGGGCCTGGATGCCGAGCGGTGATTTGGGTGCAAGGATGCTTACGCGAATGTCCAGGATGCTTTAATCCAGCTTCTTGGTCGTTTGAAGCCAATCAACTGGTCACGATTGAGAGTCTAGTCGAGAAGATTTTGAGCAACGATCGCAATCAAGGTGTGACTTTTTCCGGTGGAGAACCGTTCTGGCAAGCTCCTGCGCTTGCAAGTCTGGCGCGCCAAGTGAAAGCTGCTGGATTGAATGTGATGTCGTTTACTGGATTCACCTTAGAGCAATTGCGATCCGAGTTTGCTCCAGCAGGCGCTCAAGATCTGCTTGCAGAACTCGATTTAATGATTGATGGTGCTTATGTTGAATCATTAGCGATTCACAGTCCTGACTCTCTTGTGTCTTCAAGCAATCAGAGAGTGCATGTCTTTAATCCGGAATTGCATGATCGCTTAACTTGGGCGAGCGATCAAATTGAAATTCACGTCCTCAAAAATGGCGATCGCATTATTACTGGCTTCCAAGGTCAGATGTCTCTCACAGAGTAATTTAAGGAGTAGAAAGCGATGGTAACCACTCCCGCAGCAGAACGGTCGATTAGTCCGTATGGTGAAGCACGATCGACCGTTCAAGGATCGCCGCTCAGCACCGAAGAAGCTCGCAAAATTCATGCGTTTTGGCAAGCCTGCAACTATCTTGCAGTCGGCATGATTTACTTGCGTGACAATCCGCTTCTGCAAGAACCCCTCAAGCCTGAACATATCAAAAACCGTCTGCTCGGTCACTGGGGATCGAGTCCAGGTCTAAGCTTTATCTATACTCATTGCAATCGCCTGATCAAGAAGTTTGATCTCGATATGATTTTCTTGGCAGGTCCCGGGCATGGTGCGCCCGGTGTGCTAGCTCCCATCTATCTAGAAGGAACCTATTCGGAAGTCTTCTCAGATAAAAGCGAAGATACCGAAGGACTGCTGCGCTTCTTCAAACAGTTCTCTTTTCCGGGCGGCATCGGCAGCCATTGTACGCCTGAAACCCCCGGATCAATTCACGAGGGGGGTGAGCTAGGGTACAGTGTCTCTCACGCCTATGGAACTGTCTTTGACAATCCAGACTTGATCAGTGTAGTTGTCGTCGGCGATGGTGAATCGGAAACAGGCCCGCTCGCGACTGCTTGGCACTCGAACAAGTTTATCAATCCGGCACGCGATGGCGCGGTCTTGCCAATTCTGCACTTGAATGGCTACAAGATTAACAATCCCACAATTCTGTCGCGTGTCAGTCACGAAGAACTCGAAGATTTGTTCAGTGGCTACGGCTATAAGCCTTACTTTGTGGAGGGAAGTGATCCCGAAACCATGCATCAGGCAATGGCTGCGACCTTAGAGCATTGTGTGAACGAAATTAAAGCCATTCAGCAACAAGCTCGCAGCAGCGATGTCGCTCAACGCCCTCGCTTTCCGATGATTATTTTTCGGACTCCCAAAGGCTGGACAGGACCTCAGACAGTCGATGGGCATAAAGTAGAAGGATTTTGGCGATCGCACCAAGTTCCCTTATCTGAAATGCAGCACAATCCGGAGCATCTTCAACAGCTAGAAGCTTGGATGAGAAGCTACAAACCAGAGGAACTCTTTGATCAAAATGGCAAGCTACTCGCTGAACTTAAGGATATGGCTCCGACTGGGACGCATCGCATGAGTGCGAATCCTCATGCTAATGGTGGGATTTTGCGTCGGGCTTTAAAGATGCCAAACTTCCGCGACTATGCGATTGACGTGCCCAAACCAGGACAGCTCGAAGTTGGAAATACTGTGCCGTTAGGCAAATTTCTGCGGGACATCATGAAGATGAACCCGAACAACTTCCGAGTCTTCGGGCCGGATGAAACGACTTCTAACAAGCTGAATGCAATTTACGAAGTCAGTAAGAAATTCTGGATTGCAGATTATTTGCCTGAAGACGAAGACGGTGGCGAACTCTCTCCAGACGGGCGCGTGATGGAAATGTTGAGCGAGCATACCTTAGAAGGCTGGCTCGAAGGCTATCTGCTCACGGGACGACATGGATTCTTCTCAACGTATGAAGCATTTGTGCATGTGATCGATTCGATGTTTAACCAACATGCGAAATGGTTAGAAATTTGCAATCATCTCTCTTGGCGCGAAGACATTGCATCATTGAATCTTTTAATTACGTCTACAGTGTGGCGGCAAGACCATAACGGCTTTACTCACCAAGATCCAGGCTTTCTAGATCTTGTTGTTAATAAGAGTCCTTCTGTGACTCGGATTTACTTGCCGCCCGATGTCAATTCGTTGCTTTCTGTAGCCGATCATTGTTTGAGAAGTACTAACTATATCAATGTGATTGTTTCTGACAAGCAACTCCACTTCCAGTATATGGATATGGATACAGCGATTAAACATTGTACAAAGGGACTTGGCATCTGGGATTGGGCGAGTAATGACCAGGGAACAGAACCCGATGTTGTGATGGCAACAGCGGGAGACATTCCCACTCAGGAAGCATTAGCTGCGACAGCGTTACTGCGGCAAGAATTTGCGGATGTGAAGATCCGATTTGTGAACGTCGTTGATCTGTTTAAACTACAACCGGATACAGAGCATCCGCATGGATTAAGCGATCGAGACTTTGACAGTCTGTTCACAACCGATAAACCGATCATTTTCAACTTCCACGGCTATCCTTGGTTGATTCACCGTCTGGCTTACCGTCGGACGAATCACGCAAATCTGCATGTCCGAGGCTACAAAGAGAAAGGCAATATCAACACACCTCTGGAACTCGCGATTAACAATAATATCGATCGCTTTAGTCTCGCAATGGATGTTATCGATCGCGTTCCCAGACTCAGAACAACGGGCGCTCATGCGAAAGAAAAGTTCAAAAACATGCAAATTCAATGTCGCCAGTATGCGTATGAACATGGGATTGATCAACCTGAAGTGATTAACTGGAGGTGGAATCTTTAGGACTACTCATAGTTCACGACAATTAAGCTGATAGGGAGATAGGGGGTAATCTAAGTTTGGGTTCTCCCCATCTCTCTCCTAACTCTCTCCATTTCGCGCGTTCAGAGTCTGCTATGTGTGGAGCAGATTCAAGGATTGTTCTAAAAGAGGGATTGCTTTTGCAGATTGATTTTGCGTGAGATAGAGATGAGCGATCGCAATTAAATTTGCCCGCACAAAATCTTGATGCTGAGCAGACCGAGAAAGTTTCGCTAAAAGGGACTGCGCTACCTCTGGCTGATTGGCTGCAATAGCTTCTAACACAGCAAATTGAATGATGGATGCTTTGAAGGTGCAGTACTGGTCGGGAATCTTTTGGATCAGTTGATCCGCTTTTGTAAAATTGCGGGCGCGACTATAGAAGGTTGCAAAACTGCCGAGGTTGATGGCTGTTGTTCCTGCGATCGAGGGCTGAACTGGAATTGCGGTAACGGGTGGAGTAGGTTTTTCGGGTTGGAAGGATGAGGCACTCAGCCGGACATACTCAAAAAATCGCCATAAAGCGGATTCGTCAGGAGGAGTGGGTGAGATGGGTAGCAAAGGTTCAAACGCTGGAAATTTTGGTTTTTGCGATCGTTGCTCAAAGCTTCGCAATTGTCGATCGAGCAGTTGATTTGCCTGCTCAAAATCACCCGCTTCTGCAAACTGAACTGCAATCGTCGGCAAAAGGGGCTGAATGTTTTGCTGAGTTGCTAAAGATAAGGCTTCTTGCAGTAAGGTGTGTGCTTTCGTTTGGTATCCGACCTGATTGAGTGCGGATGTAGTCTGAAGTAGGCGAATCAGATCTCCGTTGTTGCCGCGCATGGTTGAGATCACACGATCGCTGAGTGCGGATTGATTTGCCAGTGCTGCTTTGTAAGCAACCATCGCTTGTAATTTCGGTTCTGCTAATGATGAAATTGCCGCTGCGGATGCCCATTGTTCTGTTTGAAGAAAACGCTGGATGATCCGTTGAGCCGTCTCTTGTTGTAGCTTCGCATCTTTGATCGAAAGTAGAAATCGTTGGCTTTGTTGAACATTTTTTTGTTCTGCAAATTGTCGCGCGATCGCGGATCGGGTTGAATCTTGACGATGGAAGCTAAAGGAATCCGGATCAGCTTGAACTGGGAGCTTTTGAATCAAGTCTGCAACTGTGGTTAAATCTCCAATGGCAGCATAAGCAAGGCTTAAGTGATGGGTCAAGTCAGGGTTCACAGACAGGCTATTTGATCCTGTTTCGATGTTGAGGTTCATGAGTTCAGCCCGTGCGCGATCGCGCTGTCCGATGCGAGCAAATTCTTGAATCATCCTGAGCCGATTAGATAGGTTGCGAGGTTCCGATCGCGCTTGATCTGTTAAGGATTCGAGTAGAGATCGGGCTGCCTGAAAATCTCCTGCTTGACGATAGACGACTGCTAAATTCACCCATTCGGAAAGTTGATCGTCTTGGGTCAGCACAGAGCGAATCTTTGCTGCAATTTTTAGAGTGATAGGTTGATTGGGATATAACTCCGCTAGTACAATCCACCACAGCAATTTGCCGTTTTTGATCGGGAGTTGATCGACCACGTTCAGTATCCAATCGGCTTGATCTTGAACAGGTAGAGTCCGCGCCGCGAGAAAGATCGCATCAATATCTCCAAATCCAGTCAGGTTGAGCTTAGGCACATGTGCGGTTGCAGCAGCTTGATCTCCAGCGATAAGAGACTGAATCATGACTAAGGTTGAGAGATCTTTAGGGGCGAGCTTGAAGCGCGATCGCATCTGCTCGTTGACCTGAGCGGCGCGTTCTGGTTGACCTGCTTTGAGAAATGCGATCGCAATTTCTGCCATTTCTTTTCCTTGCTGACTTTTCGCCAATTGAGGATCACTCAACGGAATCGCGCGATCGTCTCCACCATAGGGACTGATGCAGGCTGGCTTAACCTGCGCCAGACTCATCGAAGGCAGACCAACGAGTTGCAGACTGAGAAGTGTGACCGGGAAAAGTTTGTGCATTGGTCGAGGAGATTACGTTGAATCGGTATAGGATTTTGCGATCGTGAGCAAATGCAAACCGCGATCGCGTAACTTTGAATCAGAATAGTCTTCCTCAGCAAAGTGGGTTTAGCCCGTGGATAGAATTCCTAGGCTAAACCGCAACGAACTGAAAACCCAGGGAAATTTTCTCGACTAGCTTGAAATTGCACATCTCACCTTTTCGAGTGCTTGATCGCGAGTCTTCTTCTCTTTCAAAGTATTCGCAACTTTCAAAGCCTGAGCGGGTTGCTTCAATCGAGCGTACTGAACCGCGATCGCTTCAATCAAACTTCCGCGATCATTCTCCATCTCGATCACCGTTCCCCCCTCTGCACCCAATCGATCAAACTGAGATTCTTCTCCTGGAATCGTTTGAGCAACTTTGAAGGCTTGAGCGAGGAAAGGAAGCGCTTTATCGGTCTGTTTGAGTTGGGTGTAGCGTTGAGCGATCGCCAGCAGTAATTGAGTTTGACCACTGGCTGAATTTAACCGAGGCACAATGGAAGTTGCCATATCAAATCGATTTTGCGCTAATGCCATTCCTGCAACTGTCTGTAGGCGTTGAAAGCGCTTTTCAGGCAACACAGAACCGTTTGCAAGCTGAAAGGCTCCATCTATCTGATTGGCTTCTCGAAACAGTTCAAACGGATTGTCTATTCGTCCACCTAGCTGCATATCATTCTGATTCATCTTGCTCTTAACAACGCGATCGAGCAATCTCTGAGTCGTTCCAGTATCTCCTATCTGAGCGTAAGAAAGGGCAAGTACTGCTACCCCAATGTATTCAATGTCATCTGGCTCGTTCGTGTCGCCGCCCTCACGCTGAAGTCGGTCACGGGATGCTTTCATCAATGCGCTAATTTGCTGCTCAGTGGTCTGAAGCAAATTCTTTGCCCAAGCTGTTTGTCCAGATTGATGAGCAGCCAGCGCGATCGTAGATTTCAATCGAATCTGCAACACTGGGCGATTCGCGATCGGCAACTTTTCTGTCCACTGCAAAGCTTGTATATGCCGACCTTTCTGAGCATGAGATGTCGTGATTCTCTCAACATCTTGATCCGTCAGACCAAAATCAACCTTTGAAATGCGATTCCATTCTTGGATAAACCAATCAAACTGCTCCGCTTCAGTCGCAGTGTTTATCAGATTAACAAGTTCAAATCTGTGCCAACTGCTATCTTGCTGATTCAGGATCTCAGTCAATTGCTGAGAAAGCAGTTTCTTCGCTTTGACTGGCTCATTTGCACGAACATCAGCCAAAAGAATGACCTTGTAAGCTTCTTTCTTGAAAGATGGCATCTCAGAATTGATAGCAAGCCGTCTTGCTGCATCTCTTCGACCTACCTCGACTAGATTGACGACGAGATCTCTTCTCAGCATTTCTGAAGTATAGAAACCACTCACTAGGTTTGGAGTGGCAGCAATCGCCATTGCCTGATCAAACCGTTTTGTCGCTATTCCTGGTTGTTGAGCACGCTCATAAGCTACGGCAACTTTTCCAAGTGCGATCGCTTTTTGCATCGGATGTGTAATGGTTTGAATCGCTTGATCTGCATTGCCTAATTGCTTGATTCTGATGTAGTTCTCAGCAATTGCTCTAAATACGATCGCGTGTGATTCTGAATTTTTAGGCAGCTTAGCCGCGATCGCTCTTGCTTTCGTAAAATTCTCATCTTCAGCATGGAGTGTTGCGAGTCGAACGAGTCGGACAGCTCGATCGGATTGCTGAATCTGCTGAATTGCTTTCTCAGCTTGGGTGAGACTGGTTTGAGCGATTTGCGGTTGAGGCAATGCAGCATATCCTGCGGCAATATCGAGTAACCGATCTGCTTTTTCAGTTGTCCCCTGAACAAAACGCACAGCATCACGAGCTTGATTGAGAGCATTGATCGCAGATGGGAACTGATTGAGAACAATGTAGGATTTTGCGATCGCAGCGAAGGCACGAGTTTTAATTGAGCTATGGTTTGGTTTCAGCCGTTGCGTAATTTGATAAAGCTGATCTAAGATTTGCGTCGTCTGTTTTTTGTCAGAAAATTTCAGCAACTGCTCGATTCGAGTCCCGTTGTTGTCTTCTAAAAGCCACTGCTCGACTGTATTATGAGGATATTGCGTTTGCGGTGTGATCAACAAAGCTTCTCTTAAAGTTCGCACCGTTGTTGCCAGATCACCATTGTCTAGTGCAACACGAGCTTGATCGCGCAGCGCATATTCATCCGTATCTAACGTTTGATCTGGAGCGCAAATAGAAGTTTGAGCAACGACTGGAAGCTCGATCGCTGGATAAGCCTGCAATCCTGTAACTGTTAGTAGTGTGAGGAGAACAGAGAACCGGGTAAAACGAATCATAAGCAATGAATTTCAATCTACGGATAATAGCTACAATGGCAAAGACTCCGGGTTCTGAATGTCAGCGTAACAAAATCAGAAACAGAAATTGATATACGCGAAGCCCCCTAAAAATCTCAGCACCTAATCGTCTGCCCCGTTGATGATGAGAGGTGAATTTCTGGATAAAGACGCTTGGCATCAGTACTCGTAAAGTGCCAGTCCAGGGTGGCTTTCTGATCATTGAGATTGCCGAGAACTAAGCGAATCTTGATAGCCATGAGAAACTATTCCTCAACTAGGCGTTAAAGCCAACGAGCAAAATCAGCATTCGTCCGGTGTTCGGTGACTTCCACATGTTGCCACCCGACGCGGTGTTGAAAGGCAACAAATATGTTGAAAGGCAACAAATAAGTGCAAGTCCCATTGCGCTCACACTCAGGTGAACTTGACGTTGTGGCATAACGAGATTGCAGGGTGTTGATGCCTAATTCACCTAAATTTGTCTCACCCTGCAAAACTAGTGGGGTCAAACAGGAGTCTCCTAGTTTTCTCCTAGGTTAGTGACTGGTTGATTTGGCTTTGTCTCAGTCGATGCTTTTGTTTGAATTACAGTTGCAAATTGACTAAGATTTTGAACAAGAGAATCCTGGCGAACACGGGCATACCGTGCTGCAAGTCCGCAGAGTTGGCACATAGGGCTATTGCTTGTAAGTGATGTAGTAATCGTTCAGAAAATCTTGGGGCACTTGTTTGAGTTCGACCCGCTTGAATCCCGCTTCAGCTAGCATTTTTAATGCTTGCTCATTGCCCCACACCGTTCCCAGACCCATACCGCCATAAGCCAAAGAAACCGTCATACAATGCATACAAGAAATGGTATAAAGCCAGGGTGCGATCGGATGCTCTAGGTTGCCCTCGACCTGGCTGGAAGCATGAATGTCTTGCATCAAGTAAACCCCATCGCTTCGTAGGGCTTGATAGATATTGCGTAGCACGATGTCCGGTCGTGCTTGGTCGTGAATTGCATCAAACGTTGTGATTAGATCGTAGCGATCGTGCTCGTTCAAAGTAGCGGCATCTTGCACTTGAAATCGAATATTGCTGAGATTTTGCGATCGCGCTTCATGGTTTGCAGTCGCGATCGTCACCTCCGAAAAGTCATAGCCCGTAAAGCGACTCTTGGGGAAGTTCGCGGCAAGGGTGCTCAGTGCCCGTCCACTCCCACACCCGAGATCGAGGACATCAATGCCTTGTTCTAGTGCTTCAGTCAGTCCCGGAACGAGCGGTAAGATCTGATCGAATAGTGCTGTTACTGTCGATTGACCACTGTCTTCCGCCATCACCTCGTGAAATCGCTGGAACTCAGAATAGGGAACACCGCCACCTTTATAGAAACACTCAATTACTTGCTCTTCGACCGAGGCAAGCACCGGGATGTATTGAGCAACAAGAGCCAGATTGTTCGGTGTAGCAGATCGCGTCAAAAAAGCAGCATACTCTATAGGCAGCACATAGGTTTGAGTCAGTGGATTGTAGGTTACGAATCCACCTGTGACCATTGCACCGAGCCATTCGCGCACATAGCGTTCGTTCAGCCCAGCAGCCGCAGCAACTTGCTGACTGGTCGAGGGCGGCAAGTCTGCCATTGTGTCAAACAATTGAGTCCGATGTCCGATCGACATCATCAGCGACAAAGCGGCACTGTTGAAAATCTCGAACATTCTTCCTGCAAAGGCTTCTGCTTTGGTGGTATCAAAAGTTTGGGTTGTCATCGGACGCTCCTTGAAAAATCATCTGAACTTAAAGGTAGCGATCTCGCCGTTCCTAAACCGTTGCCAAAGCGTTCCAACTCTAAAACCCTTCTGGATTAGGGCATTAGCAAGTGAGCTGACCAGATGCGATCAAAGGAAGTGCCCAATTTTCGAGAAACGTTGCGAATCGTTTCTGCATCCAATCCCTCTAGTTCATAGACCGCAGAAGTACGATCGAGTGACAAATAGGAGCGTAACCAGTTCACCCCTAACTCTCTGCAGCATTGAGAAAATTGTTGGTGAATTCTGTTCCAGTCTGGTGCGCTCGAAGCAGGAGAGTGTGCTTCGATGACAGAGCGATCCGCCGAGTTGGGTTGAGGGCGAGAACGGTTTGGAATCATTTCCCCTGACCAGATTGCCCGTTTTTGAACTCCTAGATGAGCGTAGGCGTTCCGCACAGTCGCAGCATCGGGCGAATCGTAAAGACAGATCATTTGAGCGCGATCGCGAGACAGGAGGGAATGAAGCCAGGTGATCCCACGAGCTTGTAGACAGGGCAACGCAATTTCAACGGCTTCTTCTAAGTAAGCATCGGTCAGTGGTTGTTCGGCAACAGTTTCAACAATCACGAGTGACATAACGACCTCAACTAGAAAGTTTACGTTTTTTCATTAAGGGCTGTAGTTGTTGCGTCATGCAATCAACCTGAGTTTGAGCGCGGACACTGAGCAAACGGCGATCAATCCGATGGTGTAAGGTTTCAAATACTCCTATTGCCCGTTCGGCGTGCTTTAATGCTAAAACACTTTGAATCAGCAGCGCTCCAGCGATCGCAATCTCGCTCGGATGCTTCATCGTTTGCGCCGCTTGTAAAGCTTCCTCGGCTCGAAGAGCCGCTAATTCAAATCGTTCCTGAGCAAAATCTACTTCTGCTGCTCCAATCAGGATGTAAGCTAGCATTCGCTTGATATCCAGTTGTTGCAGTTTGACGATCGCGGCTTCTAAATTGGCTTCGGGGCGCTGAAGCTGATAATGGGCAAGCGCTGCTAAGGCTGCTGCTATAGCGTTTTCACTCTCTTTGCCTTCAATCTGGGCAACAAGATGCGTCATCGTTGAACAGTAAGACAAAGCAGCGCTTGGATTGCCTGCTTCTAATTCGGTCATGATTAACCCCATTAAACAGTTACATTCTCGCCAACGATCACGATCGCGTTGCGCGAGTTGCAATGCCTGTTGCAAGAAAGTTCGCGCTGCATCATAGTTCGCCTTGTGTAGTTCAATCCCTCCTAATCCACTATGGATATCACACTGCTCTAGTCCGACCCGATTCGCCAAGGATTGGGCTTCTAGGAGGAGTGCTTCTGCCCGAATCATATCCTGTCCCAATTCTGTCAAGCAGGAGCCACTCAGCGCTAACACTCTAGCGGCTGTCGCAGGGCTAGCGGCACGACTCACTTCTGTTGATCGCAGGGAATGTTGATGCAGTTGAACGTAATTGCCCTGCTCGTAATATAGAACATTTAAAGTTTCGTGTCCGATTGCGGCATCGTCATTCAAGCCTAATCGATTTGCTTCTGCCATCAGTTGATGAACCTGAGTTTCGATCTGCACAGCGAGATCGTGCTTGACACCTGCGATCGCCCAGACTCGGAGTAACCTCAACTGTAAGGGAATACGAGAGCGCTGATCGAGCCATTGACACGACTGCACCCCCCGCTCTGCGAGAACTGTTGCTTCCGCATAAGCAAATAATTTTAAGCAGCGTTCTGCGGCAGGCAAGGCATGAGAGGCAGCGAGTGCATGATCTCCTCCTAGCCCCGCATGATGAGTAATATCTCCTGCGAAAGAATGATCTAGCGTTGCGATTTGGTTGAGCCGGTGAGCAATCTGCCAATGCATCAACTGGCGGCGCGGCTCTGAAATGTGTTGATACACAACTTGGCGCACGACATCATGGGCAAAGTCATAGCCTAGTTCATTTTCACCTGTCGCACTGGGACGGATAATGCTTTGTTGCTCTAGTTGCGCGATCGCGCTGAATAACTCCGGCAACGGATAGTCTGCCACCTGAGCGACCATTGCAGGCTTGAAACTTCGTCCGAGCGCGGCTGCCCAGGGTAAAAGGTCACGCGCTTTGTCCTCTAATTGGTCTAAGCGATCGCGAATCAACGCTGCCAAATCCGTTGCATGAGATTGCCGCTGAGACAATGCTCGTGCTATCTCCAGCACAAAGAGAGGATTGCCGCCACTATCTCGAAAAACTCGATCGATGAGTTCTAGAGACATCTCAAATGGATGATCGGTATTGGCTGCATGAATCAAGGCTGCTGTGTTACCCCGATCGAAGGGTTGGAGTTCAATCGTATTTAAACGTTGCTCCCGTCGAAGCGATCGAAGAACTTGCGAAATCGCGGCATTTTTGGAGAGTTCTCCAGAACGAGCCGTACAAGCAAATTTAACCGGGAGATGAGTCAACAAGCGACTCGCATAGTGCAGTAAGGCGGATGAGCCTTCATCTATCCACTGAATATCATCGAGCATCACCAGTAAGGGGGTTTGTGCTGCCCAGTTTGCTAGCAATTGCACGACCGCATCAAACAAATGGCTTCGATCCGGTGGGGCTTTGCTCGGTTGTCCGATTTCGGGCAGTAAGAAGCCTAATTCTGCTGGGACAGGATTGAGGAGCCGTACCGATCGCAATGCATCGATCCAGATGCCGTAGGGTCGTAGCATTTCAGCCGCAAATCCCCGTCCCCAGAGCGCAAAAGGGGTTGTTTCTCGAAGTTCTTCTAGAAGTCGAGTTTTGCCAATCCCAGGTTCACCAGTGAGGAGTAGAACTTGGGGGTCAGCGATCGCTGACCATTCTTGAATTAAATGCCACTCGTGGTTCCGTCCGACCATTGGCAAGGCGGATTGTGACGGCAGCGATAGGGGGAGATGTACCCTTGGCTGAATTGGAGATGAGCCGATGGGTGATTCTTCTTCTAGTAGCAATTGTTCATAGAATCTACGAGTGGTAGGACTCGGATCAACGCCCAACTCCTCGCGCAGCATCGTCATACAGTGGTGATAAACCTGAAGTGCATTAGCGCGATCGCCACTCAAATCATGCAATTGCATCAAGGTGCAGTAGGTCGATTCGTTGAGCGGATCGACCCGTGATAGCTGTTGTGCGTAGTTTAAAGCTAAACGATAGTCTTGCTGGTTTTTGAGTTGTTCGATCAATTGCTCTAAGGCTCGAACATACAATTGCTGCAATCGATCTCGTTCTGGGAAAATCCAGTCATCGTCGCAACTGGGCAATAATTGACCTCGATAGAGCGCGATCGCACGTTCAAGTTGGTTCTGTGCTACCGCATTCTCAAATTCCATCACATCTAGCGCAAAAGGAATAGTTGGCGACCATGAGAGCGTTTTTGGCTCGATCCGTACAATCTGTTCTACATTGGGTAGGTTTTGCCGCAGATTGTATAACTCTTTACGTAGGTTAGTTCGAGCCTGCGGATTGCTCGAGTCTCCCCAAAATAGATAGGCTAAGTGTTGGCGAGATTGTGCCCTTTGCCGATTCAATGCTAGATAAGCCAGCAAAGACTGAAGCCGTTCTGAAATCGCCCTCGTCCACGACTGGTCGCCGTAGGATAAGTCAAACCCACCAAGAAGTTGAATCTGCAACATGGGTGGCACGATCGCGCTTCCTCCCTAACCTAGAGATCTCGTCTAACCTAAAGGCTCCCAATTCCATAGAATGAACGGATCGGATTTTTTGCAACTTTCATTACATTTCTTTAAATATTGCATCCGAATAATTCATGGTCTTCCGATATCCGAGGTTGCCTGCGGTGAGAACGGCTAGTTGACGATGCTGACTTTGTAGAGTGGAGAGGTGGGACGATGGGGAGCAGGACTATGATTTTAGGTCTTTCTCCGCTCTCCCCATCAGATTGATCGTGGTGAACTCTTAACCTTATGCTCAAGTTGAGTTGCGGATAGTTCAGAGTTCGCAATACTGCTCAACCATCGAATTTTTGAGCTTATAGTTTCAAAGTAGAGCCATTGTTCTAAGATTTGAGGCTGAGAAACTTCTCCAAAGCACTCGACATGGTTGGCGGCCAGCGGCGCACGTTTTTCACCCATTCAATGTCTTTGTACCGCTTATCTAATCCGACGGCTGAAACCCACTGGCTCTCTGCTTCGCCCTGCTTGCCTTCAACCCACAGTGCAGCCGTGAGCGCTGCCCGCATATCGGCAAATTTTGGATACTTGCGAACTAAATTTCGCATTGTCCGAATGGCATCTTCAATGTTGCCAAGTTGGTACTGAGCTAATGCATAGTTGGCACGAGCAAACGCATAGTCTGGAGCAGCATCCGCTGCTTTTTGAAAATCTTTTACTGCCACTTCCCACTGTCCTAATGCGGCTTCAGCACTGCCTCGATTGTTATAGGCAGCCGGATCATTGGGATCAAGTTCGAGAACTTTGTTGTAATCGGCGATCGCGCTTTCAAATTTTCCCAATCCTTCCATTGCAGCGCCCCGATTCAGATATGGATCAGGGGCATTCGGATCAAGCTCGATCGCTTTGTTGAAATCTGCGATCGCACTTTCTAACTTGTTTTGACTGACTTTGGAATTGCCGCGATTGCTCCAAATGGCGGGATTATCTGGCAGCAACTCTAGCAGTTCTGACCAATACGCTTCAGCTTTGGTAAAGTCGCCTTTGTTCGTCGATTCAAAGGCTTGCTGTTTTAGAGTCGAAAGTTGCTCAAACAGAGTTGCAGCAGTCATGGGTTCTTCTTCAGCAAGAACAGGTTGCCAAGCGATGAAAAACGCGATCGCAACCATCAACAGAGATTTGAGCAAACAGCGAATCATGAACATCTCCTACGGTAAAAGTGTCATTTGATGAGTATCGGGTGGGGTATAGCCCAAATGTTTCCAAGCAGCCGCAGTTGCCACTCGACCCCGTGGGGTACGGCTAAGATACCCGATTTGCATCAGATAAGGTTCGTAAACTTCCTCGATCGTTTGAGCGTCTTCACCCGTGGACGCAGCTAGCGTTTCAAGTCCGACGGGACCACCGTTGTGTCGTTCGATCATGAAACTGAGCAAGCGGCGATCCGTCCAATCTAAACCACAAGGATCGACGTTGAACAGTTGCAGGGCTTCGGCGGCAATGTCTCGATCGATTTCTCGAAAGGCTTTCACTTCAGCAAAGTCGCGGACTCGTTTGAGCAAGCGATTGGCAATCCGAGGGGTTCCACGGGCGCGGCGAGCAATCTCTTCTCCACCCGACTGGGTAATGTTCATTTTCAGCAGTGCAGCCGTACGCAAGACGATTTCAGTCAGTTCATCGATTTCGTAAAATCGCAGGCGTTGGATTAAGCCAAAGCGATCGCGCAATGGCGAAGTCAACGCACCGACTCGCGTTGTGGCTCCTACTAACGTAAAAGGCGGCAAGCTCATCGATTGCATTTTGGCACTTTTCCCTTTGCCAAGGGGAATGTCTACCCGAAAATCTTCCATTGCCGGGTAGAGCAATTCTTCAGCGACTTTGGCAAGACGGTGAATCTCATCGATGAACAGCACATCACCCGGCTGAAGGCTAATCAGTAAACCCATAATGTCGCGCGGGCGTTCGAGGGCAGGAGCGCTAGCAATTTTACATTTCACGCCCATTTCTTGCGCCAAAATCAGCGACATTGTGGTTTTACCCAGTCCGGGAGGGCCGTAGAGTAAAAGGTGATCTAATGGCTCTTGGCGAGACTTAGCGGCGCGAATCGCAATATCTAAAACATCTTTTAGATCTTTCTGTCCAATATATTCCGTCAGACATTGGGGACGGATTTTTTCTTCTTGTTTGCTGCGTTCTTCAGGCTCCGGCTCAGCTTGAAGAATGGTTGTCTTCTCAGGCTTGCCATGGGAGACAGCTTGGGAGACAGCTTGCGCCATGACGCTCACCTTGTCAGCGGGCGCAGCAGCTTTATCTCGATCGTTGGGCTGTTTTTTAGAGGAAATGATCGCCATAATTGTTGAGAACCATCAACTTTAGAGAGATCGTGAATATGGAGATTCCTTCTCGCTTTGCAATTCCCGACTCGATCTCGTTTGAAGGCGCGATCGAGCTAACCCAATCACTCCTTGCCGAGGTCGAACAGGGTCACGTCTCGGAACCTGAACTTGAAAGGATCATAACTGCGTTAGTACAAACTGAGAACGGCGCACGCGGTTTTTTTGTCACTTATTTAAGCGACGATCGGGAATTGATGGATGAAATTGGCTTTCATGTTGTATTAGGATTGCTTCCTGCTGAAGAGAAAGTCGCGGATCTGCTGACGAAGAATTTAGCCATGTCAACCGCCATGATCTTGACCCATACGCGCAATCAAAAGCCAGAACTGGCAGAGGGTTCAGCCAGAGTACAGCGGCGCAGCACTTATTTAATTCGCCGCATGATGTCGAAAAGCGTCGATCGTCAGCTCATGGAATTAAAAACCTCGATCGAGTCAGATGGAACCTATCGAGATTTTTTACGCCGATGGCAATATGACGATGAGCAACGATCGGCAATTTTGCACGCGATCGAACATGTGCGCCTAAACTGATATCCTGACGAAGACGCAATTGCGTTGAACTAGGGTGAGAGGTGTGAAAAATCCATTGAAAATCGTGGCGCGTAAATTCGTTACTTTCAGCACACGGCAACGCGATCGAGCAGTGCGCCGATTGCCGATTCCTCAATCTTTTTGGATCAAGTTTGATCTGCTCAAAACCTTGGTTAAACGCGATCTAGAAGCGAAATATAAAGGATCAATCCTCGGAAATTTTTGGGCGATCTTAAATCAACTCGCGCAGCTATTAGTATATACATACTTATTTTCGATTGTTCTGCAAATCAAACTCAATTTTCGGGGGTTGCCTGCGAATGACTTTACGTTTGGGCTGTGGATGTTTGCGGGGCTGATTCCTTGGACAGCCTTTGTCGCAGGATTCACAGGGGCAACCACGTCGGTGATTAGTCAGCCGAATTTGATCAAGAAAGTCGTATTTCCGCTAGGGCTGCTGCCGCTGGTGCCCATTTGTACAGCATTGGTCGAAAGCTCGTTTGGAATTATCTTACTGATTACATTTGTGGCATTTACCGCCAAACTGATTCACACTTCGGTGCTGTTATTTCCGATCATTTGGATTCCTCAATTGCTGCTCACAGCGGGTTTAGGGTATCTCGTAGCAGGATTGACGGTGTTTTTGAGAGACATTCCGCAAACGATTACGGTGATTCTGAATTTGTGGTTTTACTTGACTCCGATCGTTTATCCATCTTCACTCATTCCTGAAGGATGGCGATTTTTGGTGTTCTGGTTGAATCCGATGACCACGATCGTCGAAGTGTATCGTGATTTAGTGTTGGTCGGTCGGATGCATCATTGGGAAGAATTGGGCGTGTTGTGGGGCGTTTCCATGCTCACGTTTGCCATTGGGCTATTCGTTTATCGGCGATTGCGTCCAGCGTTTGCTGATGTTGTGTAGGATGAACTCTATGGCTGAGGTTGCAATTTCTCTCAAAGGTGTTTCAAAGTGTTTTAAGCGGTATGCGCGTCCGGTCGATCGCTTAAAAGAGATCTTGCTGCCTGGGAAAAGTCGGGCTGTGCCATTTTGGGCAATCCAAGAGATTGATTTAGAAATTTTCAGAGGCGAAACGATCGGCATTGTCGGGCAGAATGGAGCCGGAAAAAGCACGCTGCTGCAAGTGATTACCCAGACATTGACTCCCACCTCCGGACAGTTAACTGTTAATGGTCGAATTTCCGCATTGTTAGAACTCGGGAGTGGTTTTAATCCAGAGTTTACAGGACGGCAGAATGTCTTTTTTAACGGTAGGATTTTAGGGCTAAGTCAAGCTGAGATTGAGCAGAAATTTGACACGATCGTTGAGTTTGCCGACATTGGAGATTTCATCGATCAGCCCGTGAAAACCTATTCGAGCGGTATGTTTGTCCGGTTAGCGTTTGCTGTGGCTGTCAATACTGATCCGGATATTCTCATTGTCGATGAAGCGCTGGCAGTAGGAGATGTCTACTTTCAGCAGAAATGCTTTATTCGATTGAGGGAGTTACGAGAAGCAGGCGTAACGTTACTCTTTGTCTCGCATGATTCGAGTGCCGTGTGCAAGTTGTGCGATCGCGCGATTTTGCTAGAACATGGCAGAGTCATTCTCGATGCAACTCCCCGGCAAGTCGTTGACCTGTACGAAGCGAAGCTTTTACAAAAACAAGATCAAGCTCCGGAGCGCATTGCGATTCAAATGCCTCAAGCGAGTACCGATGCTGCTATCACGTCAACATCAGTGCAATTGAAGTATGTGCAGTTTCTCGATGCGGACAATCATGCGATCCAATCCGCCTTTAGTGATTCTAAAGTTCAGCTAGCGATCGGACTCACCTTTCTAGAGCGCATGGAAGATCCGCATGTAGGATTCCGAATGCGAAATCGTACAGGAGAAGTCGTGTTTGAGTCGAATACATTCTGCATGAAGCACAGCATTGGAGCGGTCGAAGCAGGTAGCTCGATCGAAGCTCGATTTCAGTTTCATCTACCTCTACTGGCTGGAGATTATACGATTACAATCGGCATCGCAGAGGGTGGCTTCAGTGAACATCAATTCAAACGAGTCTTGACGATGCTTCATAATACTGCTGTGCTAAAAATTCTCCAAAACCCCAATGCGATTCTCTGGGCAGGCATTGTGAATCTCAATCCTACTTTTGAGATTTACCGCTCTAGTTCAACTCCAGACGAAACGCTTATCGAACTCTAATGCTTTATGTCTCTTGACCCATTGTTGCTTCAGCAAGTTCAACCTTATACCCTGTGTACTTCCGATCGTCTGACGAATCTGGCTGCACTTTGCGAATACCTGAATTTGAATCAGATCGACGGTGACTTTGTGGAGTGTGGAACTTACAAGGGCGGCTCAGCAGCCGTAATTTCAACGTTTCTGGAAGACCGACATCTCTGGCTGTACGACAGTTTTGCAGGAATGCCACCGACAACGGCAAAAGATGGGGATGATGCGAAGGTTTGGGTCGGGGAATGTGTGGGCACGATTGAGGATCTCAAAACGATTTTGCACACGGTGGGTACGGATGAGCAGTCGTATACGATTAGAAAAGGGTGGTTTGAAACGACTTTCCAAGCGGAATTGCCTGAGAAGGTCGCGTTGCTGCATTGTGATGCGGATTGGTACGATTCGGTGACGTTGGTTTTAGAAACGTTTTATCCTCGCATTGTGACGGGTGGCTGTATTGTTCTGGATGATTTTGGCTATTGGGAAGGGTGTCGAGAGGCGTTTTATGATTTCTGCGACCGACATCATGAGAAGCCTGTTTTAGAGCGAGTTGGACCAGATCAGGCATTTTGGATCAAAGGTCGATCGCATAATCGTCAAGCGATTCCTCAGATTGTCGGACATCAAAATTTTGTGGAACAGCAGATTCAGCGAGAAATGCAGTTGCAAGCGGAGAATGCTGCTTTAAGAACGCGAATTGAAGCGATGGAAAGTAGTAAGTTTTGGAAACTGCGATCGCTTTGGTTCAAGCTCAAACATCAACAGACTTAACGTTTGTAGCACGAGTGCTTTCGCACTAAACATACGAATGCACAATGCGAAGCAAGCGGAAAACTAAACTGCGATCGCATCAATTTCTCAAGAATTATAAAATCCCTGTTTTTTAGGTGTATTCTGCTACTGGCAGGGCGCTTCTATCCCGAATCATTACTTAGAGGGAAAGAAGAATGAGAACAGCAGTCGGAATCCTTGCAGGCTTGAGTTTGACACTCGCCGCAACCCAGGTACAAGCACAGACTCTAAATCTATACGATGGTTCACGTAATACCTCATTTGCCAAACAAGGTTGGACAAGCGTGACACCTCCCGGCACTGAAACTGTCAGCAATGGTGGGACAACCTTCAACACCAGAGCATCCAACACTCTCCAAGGCGGATATTCAATTTTTCGCACCCTCGATCGTACCAAAGGATATACATTGGGCTTCAATCTCCAACTGTTGTCTGAAGCCCATCAAAATCCTGATCGAGCAGGATTGAGCATTATCGCTTTGAGTTCTGATCGGCGCGGTATCGAACTGGGATTCTGGGCAAGTGATGCGAAATTGAGCGATCGCATCTGGGCACAAAACGACGGAGCGACCAAACCGCCTCGATTTACTCATGCAGAAGGCACTTCATTTAGTCCAGTGCGCGCTGTTCGCTACGACCTCTCTGTGCAAGGCAATTACTATGGACTCTTCGCAAACGGCAATTTTCAAACTCCCATTCTCACCGGAAGCCTGCGTAACTACTCACCCGAAGGCGTGCCGTACAATTTACCAAATTTCGTTTTCTTCGGAGATAACACCACCTCAGCCAGTGCTTCTGTTCGTATAACCCGAGTCGATCTCACTCCTAGAGCGATCCCCTTTGCTAACTCTACAGCTCGTGCTGCTCGGCTTGCAGTCGATGCAACCGCTGTTCCAGAACCTTCTACTCTGCTCGGTTCAGGAATTGCCATCATGCTCGGTGGCTTAGTGCATCGCAAACGGCGCAAATAGATTAGATTTTCTAATCAGAATGAACAGCGGAAGCAACGACCCGAGTTTCGCCATCCATAGACCAAACTGTAATAATCTATATATTGCGCGCAATATGGAAGGGAGTTTAGAGGATGGCTAAGGCAGTCGGAATGGTAGAAGTGCGGGGTTTACCCCCGGCGCTTGCGGTTGCAGATGTCATGGTCAAAGCCGCACGAGTGACATTAGTTGAAATGGAACGTGTTAGCGGCGCCTATATTACGATCGTCGTTCGAGGCGATGTTTCAGAAGTCAAAATCTCCGTTGAAGCTGGATTAGAAGCTGCCAAAAAAATGACGGCTTACAAAGAAGGCGACAAACTGTTTCTATCATCGCACTATATTCCTCGCCCCAATGAAAACTTGATGGTTGTTTTACCGATCGATTACAGCGAACGCACCGAAGAATTTAATCAAGTCTAAGGAAAGCAGAACGAATGAGGCTATACTCCTGTTGGCTTCTTCTCTAAACTTCGGTTCCTCATGACTCTGGCAGTTCTCACACAAGCTGATTTCGATGCTTGGGTTATCCAAGCACGACGGTTTACGCTGCAAGGACGGCTTCCAGATTATATTCCGCAGTTGGCGCAGGTTGATTCGCGCCTGCTTGCGGCTCAAGTTTTGGCTGAAACTCAAACGCTAGCCGCGGGTGATGTCGCTCAGCCTTTTGTGCTGATGAGCGTCATTAAGCCGTTTTTGCTGCTTTATCTTCTAGAGCAGGTCGGTGCTGAGCGCGTCTTTCAGCAAGTGGGGATGCAACCTTCGGATTTGCCGTTTCATTCGATCGTGCAACTGAAAGCGGATCATAGCCGTCCTCGCAATCCTATGATCAATAGCGGCGCGATCGCGCTTACAGGTCTGATGCCCAAAGCTTCCGGTTCAGACCGCTGTGCCGCATTTTGCAAATGGTTGAACGATCTCGCTCACACTCAAATTGAATTGGATCAAAACGCGCTGAATTCAGTACGATCGCTGCCGAATGAAACCAATCGTGCGATCGCGGATTTACTTGTTCAGAGTGACTTGCTGGATCGTTCAGATCTGGCGCTGGATACGTATAATCAGCTTTGCTGTTTGTCAGGAACGATCGCAGATTTAGCACAACTGGGGTTATTGCTGGCAAAACCGCATCCGGAAATTTCTCACTTGCACCAGCAGACGGTTTCAGCCCTGATGTTGACCTGCGGATTGTATGAAGTGTCTGGAATTTTCGCTGTAAAGGTTGGCTTGCCGATGAAGTCGGGCGTGAGTGGAGCGCTGCTCGCCATTGTGCCAAAACAAGGCGTGATCGCTTGCTATAGTCCAGCGATCGATCGGATTGGAAATTCTGTTGCTGGACTTTTTCTAGTTGAAAAACTGGCTCAGGAATTGAAATTGAGTGTGTTTTGCTAGTGCAGAGCGTTACCACGTACTAAACGGATGCTTCGCTAAATTGGAGTTGTAATAGCGCGGGTCGTGAGAAACATCTTCTCCAATCCATTCGGGCAGATCGATCGACTGATCGGCGCTTTTTAGTTCAACCTCTGCCATGATTAATCCTTGATTCTGCCCTAAGAACTCATCGACTTCCCAAACTAAGCCATTCAGTGAAATTTTGTGCCGATATTTTTCAATCAGTGGCGGTTTGCAGAGCGTATCTAACATTTGTGCAGCATCCGTGAGCGGAATTTCATACTCAAACTCCGATCGCGAAATGCCTTGAGTCATGCCTTTAATCGTGATAAATCCTCGATCGTCAATAATCCGAATTCTCACTGTACTTTCTAGCGTTGGAATGTAGCCTTGTCGATAGAGAGTGCCTGGTGCAAGCGCGCGCCATTCATCTCCAATCACTAAGAATTTTCGCTCAATTTCGATTCCCATCACTTAGCTCGCCTGTTGATCTAAAAATAAGAAAGCATCGACTTCTGCCCCGGTCGGTTGAGCGGCGATCGCGCCTGCTTTTAAGGTCGTTAACGCACCCGCAGCACTGGCATATTTGACAATATGTTCTGCATCATGGTTAATTTCAGACAGTTGGTGCTGGCAAAGTTGATGTACAAATCCAGCTAAGAAGCTATCGCCTGCGCCTGTTGTGTCTTCAACGTCGATCGAGAAAGCTGGAATCTTTCCTTCTCGCTGATTGAGGCAGTAGCTACATCCTTTTTCGCCTGCGGTTACTAGCACGCCTTCTAGGGATTCGACGCGATGGGCAATCACACCCGGATCAGTTGTATCAAATAACCATGCAGCTTCTTCTTCTGCCATTTTGAGAAAATCTGCCCGCTTGATTAAGTCATGAATCAGTGCAGGTGCAATGTTCTGGTCTTTCCAAAACACAGGTCGCCAATTGACATCTAAGACGACTTTGACAAAAAACTGTTCGGCAAGTTGTAAAGCCCGCTCGATCGCGACTCGACTGCGCGGATAAGCCATCAATAAAGTTCCAAGCACCAGATAATCTGCATGTTGAAACAATTCGACAGGAATGAGATCGCCTTGAAGTTGTGTATCTGCAAATTCGCTTGTATCGCGATTCTCGCCAAACGCGACGAAACTACGATCGTTGGTTTGTGATCGCAACACCAGGACTGTCCGAGTTGGAGCGGGATAGATTTGCACACCGCTCGTATCGACTTTGAGATTCTTGAGTAACTCGGTCAGCGATTGACCTAAGTCATCATCTCCAACGGCTCCAACGAATGCGCTGGGTGTGCCAAGTTTAGTTAAGGCACAGGCGACATTGGCAGGAGCACCACCCGGATAATCTGTCCAAGTGGTGACTGCTTCGAGGGGGAGTCCTGGCTGGTTGGAAATGCGATCGAAGAGAATTTCGCCGAGACAGATAACACGCGGATGCATTACAGGCTTTAGGTTGAATGTGTTCTCTCATAGTGTATGAGCGGGAGAGACTTCAAAACCTAAAGAATGTTGAACTTGACAGAAAAAGGCGCCAGAAGTCTTAACTTGCTTCTATGGCTTTGTAATTCTTGACGCGATCACCTTCTGCAATGCCTAAAACTTTAGCCATCCAAGGCGGTGGAGCCGTCGCAATGACAGTTTGCAGATCAGTCAGAATCGCTCTTGCTTCACCCCCTTCGATTAGTTTCATTGGATAAATACCAGCTTGCACAACCTTGGCAGCAGCAGGGCCACCGATGGAGACGATATACACGACATGGCAATCTCGAATCAGATTGATGCGAAATCCATTGCGATCGTCGGATAGATCAGCTTCGAGTGCTGAGCGAATATCAATTAATTTAAGCGTTGTAGCAGAAAGTTGGTAGACCAAGTACCGCAAACAAGATCCGAAGTGACCATCAAGCAGTTCGCGATTGTTAGAAGCAACTGCAATCCGAACAGAGTGTGGCATTTCACCATCTTGATAAGGCTCGATCGTCGGAAGTGCCTCAGCTTCATCTTTTGCGCCCCAGAGAATCCGAACCGCTTCTTTGAGTGCAGCAATGTCGCCTGCATTGGCATCTTCGCCTTCTTCTTCACCATCTAGATCATAAGTCTGTCCAAAGGCAGTTTTTAAGTTTGTAACTGTAATGCGGCTGAGTGCTGCTTCATTCAAGACTTCTCCAACATTATCTTGGAGTGCTTCAATCAACTCAGTGAGCGAAATTTCAGGCAAAACTCTAACAGCTAGAGCGATTCGTAAGGCAACTTCATTCGAGATAGGAGGGTTACTGGTGGTAGTACTCATGCTTAAGTTTCTAGAGAGTAGGGCAAACGTAGAGATAGGTCAGACGTGAGAAAACACAAGAAAACATCTAATGTTTTCTCTATTCATTAGCTGAGACTTGACCTAAGATTTCAGTACGATCGACTACGAACTAGAGGGTGAGTCTGATTGAGTTAAGTGAATAAATAAGTGTGCTTTGTAAACCTCTGTTGCATAGGCTGTTACAGGCATGTCAGACACAAGTTCTGACGCCCGATTTTGCACCTGGACTGAGGCTGATGTTTCTAACTACGGGTTCAACGATCGATTGAAATCGATTTTTGAAATAGACACTCTATCAACTGAAGGCAGCCGTTTAGATGTAATACATTGTAATCGGCTGCTGAAAATGATTGCGCTGCTCTAGCAGATCTTGTAAGGAATGAGTTTCTAAAACCTCATCAGCTGCTTGTTTAACCTTTTGCCAAAAGCCAGTGATTGCTTGCATTGCAGCAGATTCAGAACTACCTTCAGCAGACGTTGCAGGTTCTTCTCCTTCCATACAGTTCACAATCTCCAAAATTGTGATTCTGCGAGGATGGCGAGAGAGAAAATATCCCCCTTTTTTGCCCCGCTCACTCGAAATAAGAGTAGCTCGTCTTAGGGTCGCGAGTAACTGCTCTAAATAGCGATCGGGAATATTCTGTGATGCTGCAATCTGTCGAATCTGTAATGTTTCCCCTGTCTCATAGACTGAAGCCAATTCCAACATCGCTAAGAGTGCATATTTCGTTCGACCTGAAAGTTCTAAGAGCATGATTTCGGACTATGAAACAGGTGCGCATTCAGATTTTAGCTTAGAATCACACTCCATTGATGGCTGAGGTGGGAATTTATACGGGGTCTATGTTGCCCCGAATCCTCGACTGATGGCAGTTTTGGTTCGTACCAAAATTATTGTTTGCGAATCGCTTCAAATGGCTCAGTTCCTAATGGGCTAGGTGTCCATCCGGCGATCGATTTTCGCTGCACTAATAACGGATCAGAATGCACGATCGATAATCGCACCGCTTCGCGCTGAATAATTTCATCTACTTCAGCATAAAGTTTTGCACGACGAGTCCGATCGCCTGTCAATCGAGCTTGATTCAGCAGTTGAATGACTCGATCGTTTTTCCAATTGCCTAAATCGGTTGTGCTACCTGGGCCAAAGTGCGGATAGTAAAATGTATCTGGATCACCATAATCTCCTGTCCAACCCAACATAAACATTGGATAGCCCGGTTTTTTATTGCGATCAGCAAGATAAGCTGCCCAATCTTTTGTTTTCAGATTTGCTTTAATTCCCACGGCTTGTAGGTCGGCGGCAAACGCTTCTGCGATCGCTTTTGGTGTGGGAAAATAAGGGCGTGCTACAGGCATGTACCACAAGTCGATTTCAAAGCCATTGGCAAATCCTGCTTGTTTGAGTAACTCTTTTGCTTTGTCAGGATTGTAGTCATAGCCTTTGACCTTAGGTGACGTTGCCCAATCCAGAGACGGCGGAAGAAAATGCGGCGTTGTTTGGGCTGATCCTTTCCAAAACGCTTGCACCAGCGCTTCTCGGTTAATGGCATGTGCGATCGCTTGTCGCACTCGCACATCAGAAAGCTGCTTAAAGCTCGGATTTAATGCTAAGTAGCCGACATTAAACGAAGGACGATTCATCACTGCTAAATTCTGATCTTGCTCAATTTCTTGCTTTTGATCAGGTGCTAGCTCAACTGTAAAATCAACTTGTCCTGCTCTAACTTGTGCAAGTCTTGCGCCAGAATCCGTTACAAACCGCATCACAAGCTGATTTGACTGAGGTAAGTTTGGCTTCCAATAGTTCGGATTTTTCTCAAGCGTAATGCGATCGCCACTTTGCCACCCTTTGAATACAAATGCCCCGGTTCCAATTGCTCCGCTTGCAGGTGTTCCATAGTTCGCCCCTGCTTTCTGAATTGCAGTTGGACTCGCAATGCCAAAGTAAGAAGATGCGATCGCTGTTGGAAAAGCAGCAAACGGCTGTTTCAAAACGAATTGAATCGTCAAAGGATTGATCACTTTGACATCCTGAACGAGTGAGTCAGGTTCACCTTTGTAACCGCCAAAAATCTGACCCCAAATTTCGTAGCTTTTGCCCGCATTGCGAAATCCATTCGGATTCTTTTTATCCCACCAGCGATCGACATTAAACTTCACTGCTTGTGCATTAAACTCGGTGCCGTCATGGAATTTCACACCTTTGCGCAGCTTGAATGTCCAAGTTTTACCATCTTTTGAGACGCTCCAAGACGTTGCTAAACTCGGCTCTAAGTCCGCAGTTCCAGGCTTGAATTGGATCAAGCGATTGTAGATTTGATTCTGAACAATCAGAGAATTTCCGTCAGTAATGTTTCCAGGTTCTAAATTGGTCGGCTGCCCACTGGCTGCATATACTAGAACCCCTGGATTTGTTGGAGTCGTATTTTGTGAGGCACAATTCGTAACGATCGCACTCATTACAAATAGAAGCGCGATGAATGTCGATCGCCAAATTCGAGGTTTGACCATTGCAACTGATGACTAAAAGACTTCAGGATTGTATCCGAAACCCGTTGACAGTAATTGTATTATATATGTAGTATATCAGTAGTTTGCTCATGTATACGTCAGAAGATGAAATTACTGAATTGGTTCGAGCGTTTGAGGATTGTCGTTTAGCGAGAGAACACTGGACACATGCAGCACATTTAACCGTTGCATTGTGGTATTTAATTCGATCTCCTCGCACTGCAGTAGAGAAAATCCGCTTTGGCATCCAACGCTATAATCATGCACACGGGATTGAATCAACTCCAACTGGCGGCTATCACGAAACAATTACGTTATTTTGGATTCACCTCATTCAAACCGATCTCAATCATGTTGATATTCATGATTCTTTACTGAACTTAGCCAATCAACTCATTCATCACTACGCTGATCCGGCAGTGTTGTTTGAATATTACAGCCGCGATTGTTTGTTTTCACCGCTTGCTCGTTCTACTTGGGTCGAACCCAATTTAAAATCGTTCTGAAATCTTATGTCAGACTTCAACTTCAATCAATACAATCAATTTCAGCATAGTCAACAGCAAGGGCAAAACTTACTAGCAGCGGGATGGCGACCGCTGAATCGAGATTTTGACTGGAATTATTTTTTGCACCTTGTACAGAACGACGGGGATGAACTGAATCGCCGCATGATGGGTGCAGTGAGTACGATTACAGATTCTCTAGGACGGAGCTATCAAGCTTGGTGGTCAAATGTAATCAATCTTTGCTCGTCTTATACGCGTGGAGAACTAGATCAGGTTTGGAACTATCTCACGCCTGAGCCACCCTGTCCGGATCACCACTATATCGATAGCTTGAGTGTAGAAACTCCGATGCGGCAAGTTGTGAGCCGTAGCAGCATTCCGATCGATTATGCTTTGAATCGATTGCAGGAAACGGCAATTCGGAAAATGCTGGAAATCTTAGGTCGTCCAGATCTGATTACTCAGAACTATCTCGATCGCTGGTTTTACTTTCCACCCGATCGATTTGATCAGTGGGAACGTCTCGATGTAGTTAGTACCGTTTATGCCTATTGGTCAAGCCATGATGCGTGGTTGCAAATTGACTATGTCGATCGCGGTCGGCGGTATTGGACGCTGATGGCGAAGAATATGGCTCCGTTGATTCAAAAGGCGACCTATGGCTTAGCAGTGATGCTAAGTGGGTATCAGAACCGTGTAGGTCAAATTCATGCTCAGTTTAGTACCCGTGACTTTCCAGAGGAGATTCAAGCCTTTAGTGATGCGGTGCAGCAAACGGTCATGACGCAAGATCGTCTCGCCGTCTTAGTGCATGGTGATCCGGGAACTGGAAAGACTGCTTGGACGCAAGCGATCGCGAAAGAAATTCTTGTGCCATTGGGCTACGTGATTTTCATTTTGGATCACGATGCAGTCGAGAATTTTGTGCCGCCTGCTTATCTAGAGCGGATTTGTCTGATTATCAATGAGGCAGATAACTTAGCACAGGATCGCTCAACAGAGATTGCTCAGGCGAGTAATAAGACAGAGCATATTTTGAGCTTGCTCGATGGAACGTTGTATCAGAGTGTGGTGAGCGTTGGTAACTTTGAGCTAGAGCAAAAATTAGTCGTGCTGATGACTTGCAATACGACGGAACGGCTTGATCCGGCAATGTTGCGCAAAGGTCGAGTCGATTTGATCTGTGAATTTCAGCATCGATTTGTTTAGCGCGATCGAGTGAATCGTGGGGTTGAGTTGCGACTACGCTCAGCCCACGCATCGCTCACATATCGGGTTAAGCCTAGTCGAGGAGAACCCGAAACTTTCCTCATACATCTTTGGGCGTATCTATTGCGGGCGCATCTCCCCGCGTTCAATCCGTTTCACTTGCTCAAGCTGCTGTTCTGTCTTCTTCGCCCAAGCTGTATTCCCTTGACTAGAAAAGAGATCTCTGGCATATCGCAACACCCGTTCAGCTTCAGGCAAATTCTTCTGCCGAACAAATACCAAACCTGCGGCATAGTAACCCGTTGCAAACTTCGGATTGATCTGGGTTGCTTTGCGAAACCCATTCAAAGCTTGGTCTAGTTTACCCTGATAGTAAGAGACTAAACCTAAGCTATAGTGTGCTTCGACATAGTTCGGATTGCGCTGAATCGCTTGCTGAAACGCAGACATCGCTTCATTCAATTTTCCTTGCTGCTGATAGGCTTGTCCGATCTGAAATAAAGGCTCCGGAGCATTCAAACTTAGATTGGCTGATTTCTGAAACGCTTGCACTGCAGCATCATAGTTCTTCTCCTGCATCAGAACTAAGCCCAGATTATACTGAGCCACACCCGACTTCGGATCAAGTTCGATCGCTCTTGCTAAGTAGTCTCTTGCTTGCTTGATATTATTGCCTTCTAGCAACGCAGCACCCAGATTTGCAAATGCTAGTGCAAAATTTGGATCGGCTTTGGTGGCTTGATGAAACGCATCGGCTGAGGGCTGAAGTTGTCCAGCTTGACGTAATGCTAACCCCAAATTATAGTGAGCCGCAGCAAGACGCGGATTGAGCTTAGCTGCTTCGCGAAATGAAGCGATCGCTTCATTCAATTTTCCTTGCTGAATTTGTTGTAATCCTTGATTAACTTTTGATTCTGCTGATGCTGTTGCTTGTCGAGAAGCTTGAGCAAGCAGCAGCGGAGTCGCATGACTCAGAGATGCCGTAGAAGAAAGCAGACACAATCCAGCGGACAAGAGTACGATTTTAAAACACAATCGGATAGACATATTTACACTCACAATCAATTGCTATAGTTGCAGACCTACCTCTCATCGCCTTCTACAAAATTCAGGTCTCATCTTTAAATTCAGGACACAATGTTCGGTTGATTTGTTCACTAAACGTTCACAATTTCAATCGATTAAACAATCTTCTAGAAGTTATGGCAAGGGCTTTTCAATGTATCAGAAGCCTCAGTAATTCGGGGCATGTGTAGCGTGAGAAGGCTTAAGACATATCCCTTGAGTTCGGAAATTACAGCGACAACCTCAACTCTTCGATGTTCGAGAGTTGAGGGAATGAACGATGCTGTAGAGCAGATCTCTTTTCACCGAGTAGTTCACGGCAATCAATCAGATAGAAAGATGGGGAGGATAGGGAGCACTCTGAATTTAGTCTCCCTATCTCCCCATTCCACGTCGGGCTATCAAATGCACCTATTGACGGTTCGGCTGAACAGGCTTTTGAGCCACCTGCATCGATTTCACTAATTCTGCCATCGCCGTTTCTAAGACGACTCCTGCATCCATTGCCACCCAACCTTCGGTCGTCTGCTGGCGCACCTCAAAGTGCAAGTGAGGTCCAGTCGAATTGCCTGTACTCCCCACTCGCCCAATGACGGTACCCTGTTTCACAATATCGCCCGGTTTGACAAAGATCTCTGATAAGTGAGCATAGAGCGTCTGTTGTGCGCCTGCATTGTGTTCTAGCGCAACCGATAAACCATAGCCTCCAAAAAAATCAGAGAGAATGACGCGACCTGTTAACGCGGCTAAAACAGGAGTACCCAATGCTGCTCCAATATCAGTTCCTGTGTGTAATCTCGTATTGCCCGTGATCGGATGAACTCGCCAACCAAACATGGATGTGATCGGAGCCGGAATCGCTAACGGAAAAATTAACCTGAGATCACCGTTCCCAATACGTCCGATCGGGCGAACATTGCGATTGTAATAATTTTGAACGGTGCCGTAAGCGGAGCCAATCGGGTTGGATTGTGCTGCTCCTGCCCAGTTAATTCCCGTGACGGACAAGTTAAAGCCGCCCACTTCAACCGGAGCCATACTCACCGATTCAGCAGGCGCACGATACCGAGGAGACACGATCGACGCTGGAGGTTTCGCAATCACGGTTGGAGTCGGAGTCGATCGTTCAGTTGCACCTAAGTCATAGTCGGTTTTGTCAATAAACGTATCCCCCTCCACAGGGGCAACTTCAACCGCAGGGGCAACTTGAACGGGTGGCGCAATCTCAACCGCAGCAGGAGCAGCAGGTTTGACCGCAGGCAAAGGATCGGTTGGGGCTTGAGCGTGGACAGAACGGATCGCACCGAGTCCGACGAGCCAGCCCAACCCTGAAATCATTAAGGCACGCATCCAGAAGAGATTAAGTAGAGAGTGAGTCATGGGACGATTTGGGGAGACAATAGCGATCGAGAAGGCTCAAGCTTTTATTGTGACGGGTATTTAGAAAATCGCGCCACTTATGGGCGAATGTTACTCACAGCACGTCGCAGTTGAGCGAGTGCTTGGTTGTAACCGATGATGGCGCTAACACGGTTTCCCTGAGCTTGAGTCAGGGCTGCTTCAGCACTAATTCGATCGGTTTGTGTACCGACTCCAGCCTGGAAACGCAAAATTGCCAATCTCAGCGCTTCTTCTGCCTGGGCGACCGATTGCTGAGTCGTATTGATATTGGCAAAGTTGGCTTGGAGGTTCGCGAAAGCTTGCTCGACTTGGAAGCGGATTTGATTGCGGTTTTGAGCAAATCGGGCTTCGGCAATCTCGCGATCGCGTTCTCGCTGGCTAATTTGAGCATTAGTTGCCCCGCCATCAAAAAGATTCCAACGTGCTTGCAGTCCCAGGCTGTAATTGTCGGAATTGTTAGCATCGGTATCAATGGTTCCAGAGCGACTGAAATCATACGAGGCGACAAAGCCAAGAGTGACTCCATTTTGCGCTCGTGCAGCCCGAATTTGAGCTTGGCTAATTTCACGCTGCACAAGCTGTTCTTCGAGTTCTGCTCGATTTTTATAAGCCAAGACGATGCTATCTTCCAACGGAATCGTCCACGTTCCTGCAGGCTGAACTGGATCAGCCGCGGTCAGCGTCGCGGTTTCAGATAAACTGAGCCGCTGAGCCAGTTGTCGGCGATTGATCTCCTGGGTCGCTTGGGAGTTGCGAAGTTGCTGCTGAGCATTGGCTAAGTTAACTTCTGCACGCAAGGTGTCAAATCGAGTTCCTAGTCCGGCTGTTTCTTGCGCTCTCGAGTCTCGCAGGTTAGCTTCTGCATTTCGGACTGCTGCTTCGTTAATCGCAACTTGAGAGTCTGCATTCTGCAAGTTGTAGTAATCATTGGAAACTTGCAGCCGCAGTTCTTCGCGAGTTTGTTCCAATTGCAATTCAGCCGTGCGCGATCGCCGTTCTGCTGCTTCAATCTGAGCTGGACGTAGCCCTGACGTAAAAATGTCGTAGTTTAGCTGTGCGCCCAGACCGAACGCCGTTCGTGTGGAGCTGCCGCTCTGACTTTGGATGCCCAGTTGCTCTAGAAAGCTATTTTGTTGGGTGTCTTGAGTGATGAAAGCACTTCCAGAACGGGTGAGGTTGGATGTCAATGCAAGTGTGGGAAAGTTTCCTGCACGCGCTTCTCGAATGGCAGCACGGCTTTGTTCAACTTGCAGACGGGCGATTTCTAAATCGCGGTTGTTGCGTTCTGCAAGGTCTAGCGCTTGTTGGAGGGTAATCGGTTGGACGGAACGGACTTGGACTTCTCCAGGTTTGGTGGGGAAGAGGAGACGGTTGGGGGAGGGGGTGAGGAGGGTTTGGGCAGAAGCGCCGGGGGTGGGAGGTGGGGAGGTGGGGAGTGGGGGAGTAGGGGTTGGAGTAGGGGTGGGAGTGGGGGTTGGTGTAGAGGTCGTTGGTCGGGGTAAGGGTGCAGAAGGACGTGGAGTTGTTGGAGCTTGGGCGGTTGGGTTGGGTTTGGGGTTTGGCTTAGTCGTGACGGGTTTGGTTGGGACAACGACGGAGGGAGTTTGTGCGATCGCGTTCGGTTTGAGATCAATGACCCAAGGAGGGGTAGGATCGCCTTCTAAGTCGCGCGATGCTGCGAGGGTGAGCGTTGGAGAACTGTTCTCTGGCTTGAATTGGTTAAAAATTGAGGGTTTTGCCACACTGGGGGGAGCCGCAACCAGAACACGAGATTGTGGTTGAGCGGCGACGGACGAGTTTGAGGCGGGTTCTGGCTCATTTTGGGGTGAGGTGGGATTGGCGGTTGCCGCATCCACCGAGCCGATAGCCATCCACGCTCCTACACCTAAAGCCAACAATTCAAAATACGGTTTCATACGATTTCGGTTCGCCCACTGAGATCACGATCATTTTTTAGACTTGTTCAGACTCTTTAGAGTTCTGAGTTGTGCAGCCTTAAGCAGGATATCGTTTCTAGCTGTCGATCGACAAAAAACCTTGCGACTTTAGAGGTTAAATTTTCGAGTTCGACAAGTTCCATCGAACAGATTTAGATTGGAAGATACTTGTAAATCGGGAGGTTTGGGGATTGGTTCCGCGATCGACAATCCTTCAGCAATATTTCAGATCAATGCATTGTGAGAAGAGTAGGAATGCCAATCTGATTTATGTCGGAAGGGGGTATACAGATGGATCAGCTTGTGGAGCAGTGAGGTATAACTATTACCGCTAGGGTCAAGCGTGAATCCGGATAAGTTAAAAATTTCAATGGCTCAATCAATTTTCTCTCGTTAAGTCGATGAATAGAAGGTATATCTAATGAATCCATCTCACGATCGTCAATTTGCTCCTGCCACTCAACGCAATCGTGAACCGATTCTAGAGGTTTTACTGGAAGTGCTCCCTCCAGCAGGAACAATCCTAGAAATTTCCAGTGGCACAGGAGAACATGCGGTATTCTTTGCACCTCGTTTAGCACCTCGACGATGGCAACCTTCTGATCCAAGCGCGATCGCGCGTGACAGTATCGCCGCGTGGCGCGAGTTTGAGCCTGCGGAGAATCTAGCTGCCCCGATCGAGATTGACGCACGTGATTCAGTTTGGAATGTTGAAGACTCAATTCAAGCGATCGTGAATATCAATATGATTCACATTGCGCCTTGGGCAGCGTGTTTAGGGCTAATGGCAGGTGCGAATCGACTGCTTCCACCCGGCGGAATTTTGTATTTGTACGGTCCCTACAAACAAAGCGGAATCCATACCGCTCCTAGTAATGAATTGTTCGATGACAGCTTGCAACTACAAAATCCAGAGTGGGGTGTCAGAAATTTGGAGGATGTAGTTGATGCTGCTCAAGCTCAAAATTTAGAGTTATTGAAAGTCCTTTCGATGCCTGCCAATAATCTATCTGTTGTCTTTCAAAAGCGATAAGAATCCCAAACATCCAAACGATAAATTGCTTCTCTCGCCTCAATGTTCAATTTGAGGCGAGAGAGTATTACGCAGAGGCTTTGCTAAAAGTGACCTTCCATCGCAGGAACGCATCGCTCACATAACAATGGATGCTCTTTTGATTCACCCACATGTGTCGAATAGTTCCAGCAGCGATCGCATTTCTCCCCTTCAGCATCAATCACGCCAATGCCAAGTGTATCCGTTTGAGAGCAATACTTTGAACCAGTTAAGCGATCGCTAGATTCGAGTAGTTCAACTTGCGAAGTGATAAACAAATAGCGCAATTCATCCACACAATTGCCGCTCAAACTACTAGCAGGATTCAAAGCTTGCAGTTTTGCCCGCAGCTCTGAATCCGCAACAAAGAGTAAAAGCTTAGCTTCGAGTGAAGACCCGATCGCTTTATCAGCGCGAGCTTGTTCCAGAACTTTGTTCGCTTCTGCCCGCAGTTCTCTCAACTGTTCCCACTGTTTTGCTAGCTCTGGATTGCGCCATTGATCCTCTAGCTTCACCCATCCCGCCGCAAACACCGATTTGTGCGAAGTGGAATAAGGCAAGTACTGCCAGATATCTTCTGCCATGTGGGATAGCACAGGCGCGATCGCTTTCGCTAAATTCTCAAGCGCGATCGCCAAAACAGTCTGACAACTCCGGCGACGTTGAGCATTGACCGAACTGATATACAGCCGATCTTTTGCAATGTCTAAGTAGAAGTTCGATAAATCAACCGTACAGAAGTTTTGAATCGTCTGGAAGAAGCGGAAGAATTGATAAGTTTCAAACGCATCTTGAACCTCGTCGAAGACTTCAGTGATGCGATGCAGCATATATCGATCGAGTTCGGGTAGCTGCTCATAGGGAACAGCATCTTTTGCAGGATCAAAGTCATGCAAGTTCCCAAGCAAAAACCGAGCCGTATTGCGGATCTTGCGATACACATCGGACATCTGCTTCAAGATATTTTTCCCGATCGGCACATCATTGGTGTAGTCCACCGAAGACACCCACAATCGCAAAATATCAGCCCCATAAGGCGGTTCTTGCTGCTGATTCTTACCCCCTTCGATCACCACCATTGGATCGACAACGTTTCCTAACGATTTACTTTGCTTCCGTCCCTGTTCATCCAAAGTAAACCCATGAGTTAGCACCGCTTTGTAAGGCGCATGACCATTCACTGCCACACTCGTGAGTAAGCTTGATTGGAACCAGCCGCGATGTTGATCTGAACCTTCGAGATAGATATCAGCCGGATAGCGAAGTTCCGATCGCTGTTCTACAACCGATGCCCAAGACGAGCCTGAATCAAACCAGACATCCATTGTGTCTGTGCCTTTTCGATACTTTTTACCGTGGTATTTTTCGGGAAGCAGTTCTTCGATCGACAATTCCCACCAAGCATCTGAGCCTTTTTCGGCAACGATCTGCTGCACATGCGCGATCGTTTCTTCATTCATTAATGGCTCACCCGTCTCTTCCTCATAAAACACGGGAATCGGCACGCCCCAGCTCCGCTGCCGTGAAATACACCAATCCGATCGCTCAGCGACCATTGATGTAATGCGATTCTCTCCCTGAGCCGGAATCCATTGAACTTCAGAGATCGACTTCAAGGCTTGATCGCGGAATCCTTCAACAGAGGCAAACCATTGTTCAGTCGCTCGGAAGATCGTCGGCTTTTTGGTGCGCCAATCGTAAGGATATTTGTGCTGGTAGGGTTCTTCTTTTAAGAGCGATCGGACTTCTTGCAATGCCTCGATCACAGCTGTATTCCCTTCACCCAGAACATTCAGTCCTTTGAATTGTCCGGCTTCTTCAGTAAAGTCGCCATTATCATCGACAGGCGCAAGAATCGGCAATCCGTAGCGCTGTCCAACCTGATAGTCTTCTTGACCATGTCCTGGAGCGGTATGAACTAATCCTGTTCCGGATTCCGTTGTGACATAATCGCCTCCGATCAAGATTTCACTGACGCGATCGTACAAGGGATGCCGATACGTACAATGCTCCAGCAATCGACCCATCATCGTTGCTTTGACTTCTAAGGTTGTCCCAAGCACTTCTGACAAGCGATCGACCAAATCCTTTGCCACGATCAGATACTTAAATCTTCCCGGTGCATTCTCTCCAACTTCAACGACCGCGTAGACCAAATCTGGATTGACACTCACACCCAAATTCCCTGGAATCGTCCAAGGCGTTGTTGTCCAGATCGCTACACCCAATTCACCCAAAAATGGATCAAGGGGCATCTGCAATTCTTTCGACAAGTTCAACACTTCAAACGCCGCATACAAACTGCGCGAAGTATGACCCTCTGGATATTCCAATTCCGCTTCAGCCAAAGCTGTCTTAGAACTGGGACTCCAATGCACAGGCTTCAAGCCGCGATAGATATAGCCTTTCAGCACCATTTGCCCAAACACACCAATTTGAGCCGCTTCGTATTCTGGCTTCAAGGTCAGATAAGGATGCTCCCAATCTCCCCAAACCCCATATCGTTGAAAGCTCTTGGACTGTTGCTCGACCGTTGCAAGGGCGAAATCTCTCGCTTTGTGGCGTAGCTCGATCGTCGTCAAGGCTCGACGCTCATCTGGCTTGAGGGTTTGCAAGACTTTTAACTCGATCGGTAAACCATGACAATCCCAGCCTGGAACATACCGAACCTTTCGCCCTTTGAGCAATTGGTATTTATTAATCGTGTCTTTGAGAATTTTATTCATCGCATGACCGATGTGTAACGCGCCATTGGCGTAAGGCGGCCCGTCATGCAGAATGAACACTTCACCCGGATTTTCTTGTGACAGGTGTTCATAAATCTTCTGTTCTGCCCAGAACTTCTGCAATTCGGGTTCCCGTTTGACGGCATTTGCGCGCATGTCAAACTTAGTCTGGGGAAGATTGACACTATTTTTGTATGAACCTGGCTCTGTCGCAGTCATAAGAAAAAAGGGCTAGAAAAAATCACATCTATCTATTCTGTCAGGAATTTCGCCACTGCGGAGATTCAAGCTGATTTTGCTCCGCATTCTTAGCAAGAATAGAATCTTTTATCAGTGAAAAATACGATAGAAGTCGCATCATCTTTCCTGTATTTCTAGTGCCTTCTCATCAATCTTACGGATTGATCATTGAATAAAATCTATTCTTAATTGCTTAAATATTGAAATTAATCTAATTTTATCTCCGGGTTTACAAGGAGAATGTGAAGCGATCTCTTTTACTATGCAAGAAATTTATTTCCTCCTCAAAAACGCCTGGGATTACATCAGTAAAGAAACAAGAAAAGTGTAAAAACATACACACTAAAACACTGAGATGCCAGTATGAACGCATTCATCTCAAGGAGCTACAGGCATGTCTCTCTCTGGAAAACAGTTCATTGCTGGAGCAATTCTTGCAATGGGGATCGCACTCTCGAACGCAGGTCAAGCGTTTGCAGCTTCCCTCACGAGTCGGGCTACGCTAACTGCTGATAATCACTACGGACTCTTTCATGGCAGCAGCACGGGCGACCGCTTAAACTTCGTCGGACGCAATGAGTATGGTCCCAATGGCAGCACGGGCGGCTACAACTGGTCACATGCCGAAACTTGGGATTTCACAATGGACTCTAATGATTATTTGTATGTCGTCGTTTGGGACGATCGCAGTGTAGACGAGTCTTGGGTCGGCGAGTTCAGCTTCAAAGACAAAGACAGCAAGACTTACAACTTACTCTCGAAACCGGATGCGTGGGAGTATGTCATTACTCAGAAAGGCACAAACCCCGGTGACTGGGGACACACACCCGGTAATGCTGAGTTGAACTGGGAAATCTCGAATGCGAATTGGATTTCTGCTCGTAGCCGAGGCTTGAACGATGGTTCAACTCGTCCTTGGGGACGGATTTCGGAAGTGACTCAAGCAGCAGAATTCCTCAACACCACGACCAATTCATCCGGTGACAAGCGTGATAATAATCGCTACACCATTTTCCGCACCAAGCTGACGGTTGCTGATGTCACTGATATGCCGCCTGCTGAATCCGTTCCAGAACCCGCTTCTGCTGCTGGATTGCTGGCTCTGGGCGCAGTTGGCGCTTACTCTGCCCGCAAACGTAAAGCGAAAGCAGAATAATTTTTCGCTTTGCTAGTCAATGCCTATCAACCAGGGCTTGGAAAATTCCAAGCCCTTTTCTCTTTCTCGCTCACACTTTAAGCGCTTTCATCTGCGGCAAAATCGCCTGGAAAGCCCGCCCACGGTGGCTAATTTCCTGCTTGACCTCTAACGGCATCTCAGAAAACGTCATTCTCTGCTCTGGCACGTAAAAAATCGGATCGTATCCAAATCCGCCTTCGCCTCTCGGAGCGGTTAAAATCTCACCCGGACAGAATCCTTCGGTCAAAAGCGCGATCGTTCCATCTGGCTTCGCCACCGCGATCGCACAAACAAACTGCGCCCGCCGATCGGTGGCATCTCCTAATTCGCCTAATAATTTTGCAATTCGAGCTTGGTCTGACTCTGCATACCGAGCCGAATACACGCCGGGTCTACCGTCTAATGCCATGACTTCCAATCCCGAGTCATCGGCAATCGCCCATTGTCCGGTCGCGATCGCAACTTGCGTCGCTTTTTGAGCCGCATTTTCCTGAAACGTCGTTCCCGTTTCTTCCATCTCCAATTCTGGCGGCTTCAACCGTAATTCCCAATTCAGCCCAGACAAATACGGCTCAATCTCTTTCACTTTGCCCGGATTTCCGGTTGCTACCACTAAAACTGTCATCTCTCAATCCACTTGCGAAACGCATCCCAACTCGAAATATCTTCTAATAATGCCTGATATCCACTGACATTGGGATGCAATCCATCTTCAGTAAATTGCTGCTGACACCAAGTTGATCCTCTCGATCTCCAAGTCTCGAACAGATCTAAATGCGGGATCTTTCTTGCCTCACATGCTGATCGAATTGCTGCGTTATAGCGACTCTGATCTTGATGGTTGTAATGCATACAGTCCAGAAACGGCATTCTCGCTTCGTCTACTGGAACCATGCCAACAAACAAAACAGGACAAAGCTTACTGGCTCGATCGAGTAAATCCGCCATTTCAACTTGAAAGGTCTCAAACGGCGTTAAATTTTTTCCATCCAGCTTGCCAACTCGTGGCGAGTCGTTCACTCCGACCGACAAAATAATCAAATCCGGAACGCGATTTCGCAATTCTCCGCGGTGATGAAATTCGACCTCTAATCGCCGTGCGACCTGCCGCACCCCATCTCCTCGCACTCCCAAGTTATAAAGGGCGTGGTTTGCCTCTCCCGGACTCATCCAGCGTCGTCTGAGTCGCTCTACCCAACCTCCACCTTCTGGATCACCAAATCCATAGACGAGGCTATCGCCTAATGCCAAAATTCGCAGTGAAGACACTGGAGGAGCCGTAGAATTGATTGGGGGAGAAACCAAAATCTGCATGAATCTTGTGCGAATGAAACAGGTCTGCGCTATTAATAGAGTCTGAGCTAATTCGGACTCTATCACTCTAAACGAAATTTTTCAAAACTTTACACAAGCTTTGAAGATCGAAATACTTCCGAATTCTTTACTGAGAGAACACTGATGGCAAAATCTGGATCCTTACATAAACGTCCCACCTTTGACACGGTTCAACTGATGCGCCGCGCCGATGACTTGATTAGCGCTGCTTCTAACCGTTACCGGATCACTGTTCAAGTTGCAAATCGCGCCAAACGCCGCCGTTTTGAAGATTTTGACAGTGGAGATGATCCGATGATGAAGCCTGTGATGCGAGCCATTATCGAAATGTCGGATGAACTGACACAGCCCGAAATTATCGGCGAATAATCCTGAATTTGGGGCAAGCAATTGCCCTTATTTTTTGATCAGTCTTATGAAGCGCTTTATTACTTTCAGTCTCGTCACGCTGTTCTTGAGTTCGCCTGCTCTCGCCCAAACGCCTGGTTCTCGCCCGACTCGGATTCAGGAAGCATGGCAGCAAGTATACAAAGACAATCCGGATCTCCCGCTCGAAAATCAATACGTGAATCGTGAAACGGGCAAGGTTGATCCCAACAACACTTTAGTCAGTCGTTTGGTGCGTTATCACTATTTCATCAAAGGTCGTCCGGTGAATTATCGGCTGGACTGGAAATATACGATCGCGGATTTTCTGGGCGCAAATGAACTAATGAGCGCAAGTACTTATCCTGGGGCTGAAAATCTCCGCAAAAATCCCTTTGAAAGCGATCGTGCGATTATCCAAAAGTTGAATCGCAAACAGCGCGATGCCTTGATTCAGTCGTTAGTGAATGTCTTTACCCCTCGATGAGCCGGATTCTGAAAACGGGTGCAGGTTGGCGATTAGGTTGGGATGCTGCGGCTCCTGAATTTAAAGGCTTAGTCGGTGGAGAAGATTGGGCGATCGAACTAACCGAGCAGGAATGGAATGATTTTCGTCGCTTGAGCGAACAACTGCATGAGACCCTTCAACAAATCGCTCAAGAGTTGATGGATGAAGAGAGGATCGCTTGTGAATTAGAGAGCGATCGCATCTGGCTAGAGGTGGAAGGATTTCCGAATGCTTATAGTTTGAGATTAATTCTTCAAACTGGAAGAAGGGCAGAAGGTTACTGGGAAAACGCTTTGGAATTGCGAGAGGCACTGTGTACGATCGAAGGTTTCTAAAACCTGGACGGAATGCGTAAACATTAGAGATAGAGTGATCAGTTAAGTCTCCTACCAGGTCACACGATCGCTCAAGCGTTCTATCAACTTCTTCCCGACACCAGGCACATGATCGAGATCTTCCAAGGACTGAAATGGACGGGCTTGAATGATTCGTTTCGCTAATCCTGAGCCAACTCCCGGCAATGCTTCTAACTCTGCCTGAGTTGCAGTATTGAGATTGACTAACCCGGTGCGAGATTGGCTTGGTGGAGGACATTGTTTCTGTTCAGCCTCAACCTTGCGCTGAATTGCTGGAGGAATCCCCAGAACTGAATTTGCATACAGTCGATCAAATTCTCGTTGAAAATGGGCTGCAACTACCGGATTCCGAATCACGATAACCGTTTCATCATTTCCACGATTCGCGGCAAGCGTCCAGTTATGAGACCCTGTAATCACGGTATGTCCGTCTACAATTCCAAACTTGTGATGCAACATATCACCGGGCGGAAGTTGCGGCACTCCAGCTGTCTTGATGGGATTTTGCCAAGGACGATTATTGACTTCCCACTTGCAGTTATTACTTAGCGCCACGCCTAACATATCTAAACCTTCGCTGAAAGGTCTATACATGAAGCTGGGTTCGATTAATGCCCGAATTGATTTTCCTTCGATCGTATTAACTAGATCCTGATCCGAGAACACAAACAACGCTAAATCGATCGCTTGCGTGGATTGCTGAAGCGTTTTGGCAATCAAACCATTGGGTGTTTGTTCCCAGGGAATCGTTCTGGAATTGGGTGAGAACTGCAAGGAAATCACGCTCTCGCCCAGTTTGAACTGCTGTGCTGGACGAAATGGCTTTTTCACGCCAAATTTGCGATCGCTCCACATGAGTTCAAATTCTGCTGTAAAAGCCTGTGCAACTTCCACACTTTCCATCTTCAGCAAATTATTAGCATTGCCGCGGCTGCTAGGACGAGCAAAGTCTCCGTGTACGTCTGACATCGTGAAGTTTGCCGAAGTCACGATCGTAGTCTTTCCATCCACAACTATGAATTTGTGGTGCATTAAGTTACTGCCTCGGCTGCCATCGGCTCGATCATCGATCCGAGGAATCTTCGCAACATCCAACATCACTAAGGCATCTCGATCCTGAATTTCAGTCAGGCTTAACTGTCCATCTTGATCTTGATCGATCAGCGTTCTGGATTCCTGATATCTCGCTTTTTCTCGCTCCGGCAATTTCTCAACTTCTGCGGCAGAATAACTGCTGTAAGGACGAGCGTACTGATTTTCGAGAATCACTCGCACGGTCACGCCTGCTGCGGCTCGATCGCGCAATGCCTTCGCCACATTAGGCAATCGAAATTCTTGAACAGCAACATCAATGCTCGACTTTGCCTGTGCGATCGTATCGATTAAAACTTCTTCTAAGTTATCGCCTGCCCTTGTAATTTTGCGATACGGCTCAGTATATTCAGAGGCCGCTGCTTGATTCGTAAAGACTTGGATGTTGGGATCTTGTGGCAGTGGGCGCACACTGATCGAAGATGAAGCTGCTCGGCATCCCGCAAATAGGAGCGTACAGAGACTAAACTGGATAAGGTGATTCAGTCTGACCACAAGCTAGATTCTCGCACAACATCAACGTGCTACTTTCAATGCATTCGCATCGAATAGCACCTGTAGCGTACCCATCTTTGGCAACCCCCACTCATGCAAATTTATCTCGACTATAGTGCAACTACGCCCACGCGACCCGAAGCGATCGCAGCAATGCAACAAGTCCTGACGGAGGAATGGGGCAATCCGTCGAGTTTGCATCAGTGGGGTCAGCGTGCGGCAACGATTCTAGAGCGATCGCGCGTTCAAGTTGCTCGTCTAATTAATGCACCCGAAGAGTCAATTGTTTTTACCTCGGGTGGAACAGAGTCAAATAATCTTGCGGTGATGGGAATCGCTCAGCAGTACCGTACGCCTCAACATATCATTATTTCTAGTGTTGAACATTCCGCCACTTCTGAGCCTGCAAGCCTTCTAGAACAGTGGGGTTGGGAAGTGACTCGACTGCCAGTGAATCGACTTGGACAAGTCGATCCCGCAGATTTAAAAGCATCGCTTCAATCCAACACCGTTTTAGTGTCGATCATCTATGGTCAAAGCGAAGTTGGAACACTTCAACCGATCGCCCAATTGGGTCAGATTGTTCATGATCATGGTGCAGTTTTTCATACCGATGCTGTCCAGGTTGCGGGACGATTGCCGATCGATGTTCAGCACTTACCGATTGATTTACTGTCACTGTCAAGTCATAAAATTTACGGCTCTCAGGGGGCTGGAGCACTTTATGTGCGTCCTGGGGTAAAACTTCTGCCGCTGCTCAATGGTGGCGGACAAGAAGCAAAACTGCGATCGGGCACGCAAGCTCTGCCAGCGATCGCAAGTTTTGGCATTGCAGCCGAGTTGATCGCTCAAGAATTAGCGATCGAAACTCCTCGCTTGATTCGGCTCCGTGATCGCTTATTTGATGCGCTATCTAATGTTTCTGGCTTAGTCGTGACCGGAGACCGGGTGCATCGGCTCCCGCATCATGTCAGCTTCTGCTTACCCGAGGCAGATGGGCAGACGCTGAATGGCAAAGTGTTAGTTCGACAAATGAATCTTGCGGGCATTGGAATTAGTGCAGGGGCTGCCTGTAGTAGCGGAACATTGCGCCCCAGTACGATTTTGCAGGCGATGGGTTATGACGATCGTGTTGCGAAATCAGGTATCCGGCTTACGTTAGGAAAACAGACAACCGAAGAAGATATTGATTGGACTGCAATCGTATTGCAGCAGATCTTGGCGCGTCTGCAACCTCAAAAGCAGCCCTGTGAATGCTACTAAATTAGAGCATTCGGAAGCATTGCTAAAGATGCTCCTGCTTGGACTCGAACTTCTAAATCAGCATCTTCTAGCAATCGATTCAAGAGGGTCACGACTCGATCAACCGCTTGCCCTCGTTTTGCCAACTCTCCCAATTCAACCGCAACCGCCAATCGCATGAATGGATCTGGATCGATGACCTTGCTCGTCAGCTGATTCAACGTTTCCTCAACCTGTTCTAACTGCTCAAGTTCTGCGAGAACAGGCTGGGAATGATGCGTTGCTTCTGGGGGTGAATCAGTCTCTAAGCTCGGATCAATCACCTCTGAAATTCTCAGCGATGTCGCTAAAGGAATATCAGGTGTAGGCTGTGGAATCATCGACAGAATTGCACCTTCAGAGTCTAAATCAGGCTGAAGTTTCGGAGCTTCTGGGGCAATGGCTTCTTGAACAGAATTGGGCTGTAACTTGAGTTTTGTATAAGTGCGAGATGCAGACACGATCGCGCCAAGAATTGCAGCGATCGCGATCAGAAAAAATAAAGTCATCATTCTTCTAAACTTTCAAGTTGGATAGCTCTATTCCACAGCGATCGCATTAGAACTTACATCCGACTTGATAGAGATTCTACACAAAAAGCCCCCGCACGAGGCGAGGGCTTTGAAATCGAACTGACTAGAAATTAGTCAAGGTTCGGCATCGACAATACAGGTTCAGTCTCACGGTTGATTCCTTTCTCGAAGCCAGCAACAGCCGCGCGTGCGCGACCTGCATGCCACAAGTGACCAACCAAGAAGAAGAAGCCCATGATGAAGTGGAAGCTCGCTAACCAAGCACGAGGGTTCACATAGTTGAACGAGTTAATTTCCGTTGCAACACCACCCACGGAGTTGATCGAACCCAGCGGAGCATGAGTCATGTACTCAGCCGCGCGGCGAACTTGCCAAGGTTGGATATCGTTCTTGATCTTGTTCAAGTCAAGACCGTTCGGACCCCGTAGCGGCTCTAACCAAGGACCACGGAAATCCCAGAAGCGCATGGTTTCACCACCAAAGATGATTTCACCCGTCGGAGAGCGCATCAGGTATTTACCAAGACCTGTCGGACCTTGAGCAGAACCAACGTTCGCCCCCAACTTCTGGTCACGAATCAAGAAGGTCATCGCTTGCGCTTGAGACGCTTCAGGACCCGTCGGACCGTAGAATTCACTGGGGTAAGCCGTATTGTTATACCAAACAAAGACAGAAGCAATGAAGCCCATCAAAGACAACGCACCCAAGCTGTAGGAAAGGTAAGCTTCACCTGACCAAATCAGCGCGCGACGTGCCCAACCAAAAGGCTTGGTCAAGATGTGCCAGACTCCACCTGCAATACAGATGAACCCGATCCAAATATGACCGCCAATGATGTCTTCCATGTTGTCCACGCTGATGATCCAGCCTTCTCCACCAAAAGGAGCTTTGGTGAGATAGCCGAAGATCTTAGCAGGGTTCAATGTGGGGTTCGTGATCACACGAACATCACCACCACCCGGTGCCCAAGTATCGTAGACTCCGCCGAAGAACATTGCTTTAATCACCAACAGCAATGCACCTAGACCCAACAGGATCAAGTGATAGCCAATGATGTTGGTCATTTGATTCTTATCTTTCCAGTCGTAACCGAAGAAAGACGAATATTCTTCAAGTGTTTCCGGTCCACGAACTGCGTGGTAAATTCCACCCAGACCGAGTACTGCGGAAGAGATTAGGTGTAAAACACCGACGACAAAGTAAGGGAAGGTGTCAATCACTTCGCCACCCGGTCCAACACCCCAACCTTGGGTTGCCAAGTGAGGCAGCAAGATCAAACCTTGCTCATACATCGGTTTCTCGGGGATAAAGTGCGCAACCTCAAACAAGGTCATTGCACCTGCCCAGAAAACGATCAGACCTGCGTGGGCGACGTGAGCACCCAGTAATTTACCAGAGAGATTGATTAAACGAGCATTACCTGCCCACCAAGCAAATCCAGATGATTCTTGGTCGCGGTTGCCTGCGAAAGAAGTATTAGAGAGCGTTACCACGGGGAAGAACCTCTTCGGGGAATACAAAGTGTTCATGAGGCTGATCCTGAGATGCCATCCATGCCCGGATGCCCTCATTCAGCAGAATGTTCTTGGTGTAGAACGTCTCGAATTCTGGGTCTTCAGCGGCCCGAAGCTCTTGCGACACGAAGTCATACGCCCGCAAGTTCAGCGCAATGCCGATGATGCCCACCGACGCCATCCACAACCCGGTCACAGGCACGAACAGCATGAAGAAGTGCAACCAGCGTTTGTTGCTGAACGCAATCCCGAAGATCTGCGACCAGAAGCGGTTCGCCGTCACCATCGAATACGTTTCTTCTGCTTGGGTCGGGTTGAACGCCCGGAACGTGCTGGAGCCTTCACCGTCTTCAAACAGGGTGTTCTCTACAGTCGCCCCGTGAATCGCACACAGCAGCGCACCCCCGAGAATCCCCGCTACGCCCATCATGTGGAACGGATTCAAGGTGAAGTTGTGGAACCCTTGCACAAACAAGATGAAGCGGAAGATGGCAGCTACCCCAAACGAGGGAGCAAAGAACCAGGACGATTGTCCCAAGGGGTACATCAAGAACACCGACACGAACACGGCAATCGGTCCAGTAAACGCGATCGCGTTGTACGGACGGATGCCCACCAACCGAGCAATTTCGAGTTGGCGCAGGCAGAAGCCAATCAGTCCGAAGGCGCCATGTAGGGCAACAAATGTCCACAGACCGCCGAGTTGACACCAGCGGGTGAAGTCGCCTTGGGCTTCGGGTCCCCACAGCAACAGCAAGGAGTGTCCCAAGCTGTCAGCGGGGGTGGAGACTGCGACGGTGAGGAAGTTACAGCCTTCGAGGTACGAGGACGCGAGTCCGTGGGTGTACCACGAGGAAACGAAGGTGGTTCCGGTCATCCATCCGCCGAGTGCCAGGAAGGCACAGGGGAAGAGCAGGATGCCCGACCAACCGACGAAGACGAATCTGTCGCGTTTGAGCCAGTCATCGAGAGCGTCAAAGACTCCTCTCTGCGGCGCGCGACCTACTGCGATGGTCATGAATCAAAATCCTCTAGCTTAATAAAAACTGCTGGCTGTCTAGAGTGAACGAGTTTATATGCCTATATATAATAAGAGAAATTAGAAAATTTACAAACCGACACGTCGAATCTCAGCATAATTTTTTTGTACTTTTTTGCGATCGCTAAACAAATCAGGCTTTTCAGCATTTCAGTCTTTGAATCGCTTTATGAGAACGCTCGATTGTCAATGAGTAACTATACTTATGTTTACTTGTACTTAACGAAGTGTTGCAGGCGGTATACTAATTAAGATTGTCTGTAAGATTGTAGATCGGGCTGGGATACGGTTTGACGCGATCAATGAATTTGAGATTTTGTAAGTTTTTTAGGTAGTAAAAGCGCTATGGCGGCACAAACCACATCATCTTCAGAAAGCCTTGTTTTGAGGCAGCCAGTCTTAGGTGCGCGGCGGTTCAGTAACTATTTTTGGGCAACGGTTGTTTCAGTAGGAGCGACTGGATTCTTCCTAGCTTCAATTTCTAGCTATACCAAAACGAATTTTTTGCCGTTTTCTGATCCGACTCAGCTTGTCTTCGTGCCGCAAGGACTCGTGATGGGCTTTTATGGCACGGCTGGATTATTGTTGGCAACCTATTTGTGGTTGACGATTTCTTGGGATTTAGGCGGCGGTTACAACGAATTTAACAAAGAGAAAGGCGAAGTCAAAATCTTTCGCTGGGGTTTTCCTGGAAAAAATCGTAAGGTTGAAGTTGATTTGAAGACTTCGGATGTTCAGGCAGTGAAAGTGACGCTGAGAGAAGGGGTCAATCCTCGACGATCGCTGTACTTGAAAGTGAAAGGAATGCGCGATATTCCTTTGACTCGCGTCGGACAGCCGATGACACTAGCAGAATTAGAGAACGAAGCAGCAGGATTGGCGAAGTTTTTAAGTGTTCCCTTAGAAGGTTTATAAGGGCGGATTTACGATGCTGTAGCAAACGTTGACGCAGCTTACAGATGATGAATTCTGTTGATAGAAACTGATGAATGTATAGAAAAGCTTGTGGGTGTGGAATCTACAAGCTTTTTTATGCTTCATTTGCGCGAATGTGCGTAAGATGTTAGTTGGCTTTTTGTTGGAATAGGTATCTAGAAATGCAGACAAAACTCCAGAATTGGCTTGTATGTTTATTGGTCATCACAATGTTTGCCTTAGTTGGGTGTAATTCTCAACCGGAAACTTCTGCCGCTCCAACCGGATCGCCTACTCCAAGCCCTTCTACACCAGCAACAAGTTCGCCAACGGCAACGACACTGCCTCGCTTAGAAGGAAAAGCAACCGTGGTGATGACGGTGAAAGGTGCGCCCATCACAATGGAATTAGATGGAACCAGTGCACCGATTACAGCCGGAAACTTTGTCGATTTGGTAAACCGCAAGGTTTATGACGGATTGGTGTTTCATCGTGTAGTGCGGGAACCTCAACCGTTTGTAGTGCAGGGTGGCGATCCTCAAAGTAAGAATCCGAATGTACCGCTCGATCGCTTGGGAACAGGTGGATTTATTGATCCAGCAACTCAGCAACCGCGAGACATTCCATTGGAAATTACGCCCCGAGATGCAAAAGAGCCGATTTATAGCCGTACATTTAGAGAAGCTGGGGTGAATGTTCCACCGAAACTTAGACATACTCGTGGAGCAGTCGCGATGGCGCGATCGCAGTCTCCGGATTCGGCTTCATCACAGTTCTATGTCGCGTTGGCAGATTTGCAATTCCTAGATGGCGATTATGCCGTGTTTGGATATGTGACCCAGGGAATGGAGACGGTGGATAAGATTCAACAGGGCGATCGTATTGAATCTGCGAAGGTCACTCAGGGATTAGAAAATTTAAAGGGAGGTTCGGCGAGTCCAGCGGCGAGTCCAAGCGCAAGTCCTTCTCCAAGTCCGACGACTTCACCCTAGTGAGAAAATGAAGAGTTGGGGGTGGTTTCTTCATTCCCCAACTTCGTTTTTCACGTTTAACCTTGCGAACTACTCAATGGATGTCGTTGTTACTGGGATTGGTTTAGTCTCAGCGTTGGGAAATCTAATGTCGAGTTGGAAAGGGTTGGTAGAAATGCGATCAGGCATTCAGTTCTACCAGCCTTTTTCGTGTGTGGAGCCGAAACCCATCGCATTGATTGAACAACAGCCGAGTGAGATTTTAACGTTGACGCGACAGGTTGTAGCAGATGCGATCGAGGATGCAGGATTAGAATCACCTTTGTTTGACTGTGGGATTGTGCTGGGGTCAAGTCGTGGCAACCAGATGCAGTGGGAAAAGTTAGCGGCAGGGCAAGGGGAGATGTCAAACTGGTTGAATACGTTGCCCAATGTGGCGGCGATCGCGACGGCTCAGATGGTCGGCTCTCAAGGGATTGTGTTGGCTCCGATGGCCGCCTGTGCGACTGGACTTTGGGCGATCGCGCGCGCGGCGGAATTGATTCGCAGTAGACAGTGCGATCGTGTCATTTGTGGAGCGATCGAAGCACCCATTACTCCTCTGACCCTGATTGGATTTGAACGGATGGGAGCCTTAGCGAGAGAGGGAGCGTTTCCGTTCGATGTAGATCGACAAGGCTTAGTATTAGGAGAAGGCGGGGCAGTTTTGATTTTGGAGTCGGCGGAGTTAGCCGCTCAAAGAAATGCCAAAATCTATGGACGAGTTTTGGGGGCTGGACTGACGGCGGATGGGTATCATGTCAGCGCGCCGGAGCCTGAGAGTCGAGCCGCGATCGCTGCGGTTCAACACTGTTTGGAGCGGAGTCAGCTTCGACCCCAAGAGATTGACTACATTCACGCTCATGGAACGTCTACCCAATTGAACGATCGCAATGAAGCCCAGTTAATTCAGCGCTGTTTTTCCGATTCGGTTTGGGTCAGTTCGACGAAGGGAGCGACCGGACATACTTTGGGTGGATCGGGTGCTTTGGGAGCGGCGTTTTGTTTGATGGCTTTGCAAGAGCAAATTGTGCCACCGAATGTAGGTTTGCGAGAATTGGAGTTTGAGTTAGCGATCGCGCGATCGGCTCAGACCGCAAAATTAGAAAATGTTCTGTGCTTTAGTTTTGGCTTCGGGGGACAGAATGCGATCGTTGCTTTTTCGCGGTGAAAATTGCTATGGATGATATCCCTCTCTCTCCCGCAGTTTATATTGTCGGTGCAGGACCAGGCGATCCCGATTTACTGACGGTAAAAGCGCAAAAACTTTTAGCTCAGGCAGATACGATCGTATTCGCTGATTCCTTGGTTCCCCCTCAAATTCTTGAGGGGATTCGGGCTGATGCTGAGGTGATTCCGACAGCAGATAAGACTTTAGAAGAGATTTTGCCGATTCTGATTGATCGAGTGCGATCGCACAAATCGGTGATCCGGCTTCATTCCGGCGATCCTTGTCTTTACAGTGCTATCCAAGAACAAATGCAGGCACTATTTGATGCGGATATTCCTTTTGAAGTCATTCCAGGCATTAGTGTTTATCAGTTAGCGGCTGCGCGGTTGCGAGTTGAATTTACCGTTCCAGGCTTAGTGCAGTCGATCATTCTGACTCGCATTAGCGGACGGACTCAGGTGCCAGAATCCGAAGAACTGTCGTCATTGGCAGCCCATCGCTCAACGCTTTGTCTCTATCTCAGTGCGCGCCATGTTGAAACTGCTCAGCACAAACTTCTGCAACACTATTCAGCCGAAACGCTGGTTGCAATTTGTTTTCGCTTAGGTTGGGAAGATGAAAAAATTCGAGTCGTTCCTCTTGCTCAAATGGCAGAAGTGACCCAACAGGAAAATCTAATTCGGACAACCCTTTATGTGATTAGTCCTGCCTTGAGTGCTGCAACTGTTCCTTATGGGTCTGAAGGCGTGAATTTAAACGCGCGATCGCGACTTTATGATCCACAACACGATCGCTTGTTTAAAGATCATCCAACTTCCGAATAATGTCTTGATTGATAGAGTTCACCTAGCACTGCATTAAGGATAAAAGCTGTACTTCGGCAATCCTAGAGTTTCATCCCATCCCATCATGATGTTGAGACATTGAATTGCCTGCCCTGCCTGTCCCTTCATTAAATTGTCGATCGCGGACATGACAATCACTCTGCCCGTTCGTTGATCGACTTCAATGCCGATATAGCAAAGATTTGTTCCACATGCCCATTTGGTCTGCGGATAGGTTCCACTGGGCAACAACTTCACCCAAGGTGACGATCGATAAAATGCCCCATAAATTGTCAGCAAATCATCCCGCACCAATCCTGGATCGCGCAACGTTGCATAAACTGTGGATAAAATCCCGCGCACCATTGGGATTAAATGCGGTGTGAACTGAACAAGCACATCATGCCCGGTCAGATCGCTACAAATCTGCTCAATCTCTGGGGTATGACGATGCCGCGCCACACCGTAAGCCCCAAGCGAATTATCCGCCTCGGCGAGTAGGAAGCCAGTCTTGGGAACTCGCCCGCCGCCAGAAGTCCCAGACTTCGCATCAATAATTGCAGTTCCTGGATCAACCAATCCCTGCTTTAGCAAAGGAGACAACGCCAACAAACTTGCGGTCGGATAACATCCTGGGCACCCGACTAAATTCGCTCCAGCAATGCGATCGCGATACAACTCCGGCAAGCCATAGACTGCCGTTTCAGCGACGGCATCATCGGTACGATCGCCGCCATACCACTGCTTGTAAACTGACAAATCCGAAAAACGATAGTCGGCTGACAGATCCAAAACCTTACAGCCGCGCTCTAGCAACGTTGGAGCCATCTTCAGTGCCAAACCATTTGGCAAAGAAAGAAAAACGACATCGCAACGTTCAGCAATTTTATCGAGATCAATTGCTTCGATCGGCTGTTGTACTGCGTAAAAAAGATGAGGATACTGAGCAGAGAAATCCTGTCCCGCAGTACTATCGCCGCCCAAATAAGCCAACTCCAGGCGCGGATGATCCAGCAACAGGCGAACGAGTTGAACTCCTCCGTAACCTGATGCGCCTATAATCCCGACGGAGATCCGTTCTGAATCACCCATAGCCTTCGACCTTCTGTGAATCACCTTAATGTTTGCTGCATTGTAATGCCGATCGTGAAATTCTCAAAGCCGATCTCGACAGATTTCAGCCGTTACACTTGCATTTTTAATCTATGGTCACACTTCAATCAAAACTGCTTCGCTCGATACGACTTCAGGGAATTGACGAATGTGAATACTCACTGGTTTTCTCATAAATCTTACGGATCTGTACAATATCCTACGTATTGATTTTTAGAAGTGTAGCGTGCGATGCTTGCCTCCTGCCCATCCCTCTGCGTAAAAAGAATTACAATTAGACGATGAGTTCCGTAGTCAAAAGAATTACAATCAAAGATAAGTCCGCTTCAAGAAACTTTACGGTGTGGTCGCCTTGAACTTCTCTGTTAAATCGTCTCAACCAACCTATACCCAACCGTTTACCTTCGATTCGATCGATGATGCCCTCGCCGACTTGAAAATCGGAAAAGCGATCGTTGTTGTCGATGATGAGAACCGGGAGAACGAGGGGGATGTCATCTGCGCCGCGCAGTTTGCCACGGCTGACATGATTAATTTCATGGCAGTTTATGCTAGAGGTCTGATCTGTCTCGCTATGACGGGAGAACGGCTCGATGAGCTAGATATCCCTTTAATGGTTCGAGAAAATACGGATACGAATCAGACGGCTTTCACTGTCAGTATTGATGCGTCTCCTCGGATCGGCGTCACGACCGGGATTTCCGCCGACGATCGCGCTAAAACAATCCAGGCTGTTCTTGATCCCGACACGCGTCCGACTGATTTACGTCGTCCTGGACACATCTTCCCGATCCGCGCACGCAGCGGCGGTGTTCTGAAACGTGCAGGACATACTGAGGCAGCGGTCGATTTATCTCTCTTGGCAGGTTTATATCCGGCGGGTGTGATCTGTGAAATTCAAAACCCAGATGGGTCGATGGCAAGGTTGCCACAGCTCATCGACTACGCCCGTGAGCATGATTTAAAAATTATCAGCATCGCCGATCTGATCAGCTATCGGTTAAAGCATGAACGATTTGTACATCGAGAAACGGTTGCTGATTTACCTTCCCAATTTGGGCACTTTAAGATTTATGGCTATCGGAATCTGCTCGACAATACAGAGCATGTGGCGATCGTCAAAGGTGATCCCGCCGAGTTTTCAAACCAGCCTGTGATGGTGCGCGTCCATTCAGAATGTTTGACCGGCGATTCTTTAGGGTCATTGCGCTGCGATTGCCGAGTGCAACTGGAAGCTGCATTGAAGATGATTGAGCATAACGGTTCCGGTGTCGTCGTGTATTTGAGACAAGAAGGGCGAGGGATTGGCTTAGTGAATAAGCTGAAAGCCTACTCGCTGCAAGACATGGGACTCGATACTGTTGAAGCCAATGAAAAGCTAGGATTTCCAGCAGATTTGCGGGATTACGGAGTGGGCGCTCAGATCTTGAATGATCTGGGGGTAAAACAGATTCGTCTAGTCACCAATAATCCGCGCAAGATTGCAGGACTTAAAGGCTATGGATTGGAAATGATCGATCGCGTTCCTTTATTAACAGAAGCGACGACTTACAATTCTGGCTATTTGGCGACGAAAGCAGAAAAATTAGGGCATTTATTTCTTCGCACTTACTTAGCAACCATTTCGATCAATTTAAGAGATGATCTGAATTCTGTGACCGAGCGGTATGCGCTGCTTGAGAAATTACGGCATGTGGCGAAAGCTCGGGATTTGATGTTACAGGAAGAAACTCGACCGATGGCGCTCGCGCTGTTTGATCGATCGTCATTGATCATCAATTTAGGCTTTGAGCATGAAATCGCCGCTGATGCCGAGTGGTACAAGTCTGCGCAGCATCCGTTTACGATTGCTGTTGCCGATATGTTGGATCAAATTACGATGGGTCTGTCTCTAGAGAAGATGGAGTTCCTCGTTTCACCTGGAAGTGATCCATTAGTTGGACTCCAGATTCAACTTGATCGTCAAACCTTCCCGTTACATCGTCTGCCTTCTACGATCTGTGACTTGCTGACAACTCAAACGATTTACAGCTTCTTGAAGGTCTAAGTCCGGCTGTGCATCTATCCTGGTTTTGATTGAAGGAGTGCTGGACTGTCCAGAGTGACTGACATTTCTTCAAACTCAGGATTCTCCTGAAACACCACCAAATCAAACCAGAAGGTTGTGCCACAGCCGACTTCGCTGACGAGACGGACATGGCTCCGATGACGCTCAATAATATTTTTGACGATCGACAGTCCTAAGCCTGTTCCTTCTAAGGTATGGACTCGGTTTTCGACGCGGAAGAAGCGATCGAAGATTGCTTCTTGATCTGCGCCATCAATTCCAATGCCAGTGTCACCGATTTCAACTCTCACGAACTGCTGGACTTGATCTTCAGATGATCTTAAAGAGTAGGCGCGCAGGGCGACTTTTCCACCCGCCTCGGTGAATTTCAAAGCGTTGCCCACGAGATTCGCAAAGACTTGCAGCAACAGATCGTAATGCCCAAACACAGGCGGCAGATCGGGTTCAATATCTTTAATCAGTTCAATGCCTTTGTCTTTGGCGTTGAGTTGGTAAGTTCTGAGAATTTGTTCGATCGGTTGTACTAAGTCGATCGCTTCAAATTGATAAATCTTGCAGGATTCGAGGCGAGACAGATCTAAAACATCGTTAACCAGGCGAGTTAAGCGATCGGTTTCTCGATTTGCGGTTTCCAAAAATTCGAGCTTCTGAGTTTCGCTGAGTTCGTCGCCGTATTCGTAGAGCGTTTCAATAAACGACTTGATGTTGAATAATGGCGTTCTCAGTTCGTGCGAGACATTGCTGATAAATTGACTTTTTGCTTCATTCAGTTCAACTTCGCGGGTAATGTCTTGCACCGTCACCGCAATTCCTTTCACGTTGTCTCGGACTGGATCGACGACGGCATTTAAAAGAATTCTCAGCGTCCGGTTATTCGGCTCGATCGCGGTAATCCGAAATTCTGCTTCTTCTCGCAATTCGCCACGCGCCATTTGAAAGAGCGGGCGCGTCAGTTCGACTTGAACGGCAACCGGGAAGAAATACATGGCGTTTTCGCTTTCGATCGCTTTGTTCTCCCAGCCAAAGATTCTCCGTGCGGTGGGGTTGGCAAGAACAATCCGCATGTTGGCATCGAGCAGAACGGCTCCATCTGCGATCGTCGAAATCAAAGTCTCAAGCTTTGCTTTCTCGGCGGTCAATTCCTCAATGTTCTGTTCTTCATAGCGTTCTAAGCGTTCTGCCATGTCATTAAAGCTGGCAATCAGTTCGCTCAGTTCCACTCCTGCGCCCACAGGCAGTTCGACTCGTTGTTTGAAATTTCCTTTGGCGATGTTTCTCACGCCGATCACAAGTTCCCGAATCGGTTTGGTAATTTGCAGCGCGTTGAAGACTGCACCGAGAATGACCATCACCCAGATTGAGACGAAAACCGCGATCGTGACGTCTCGCGTTAAATGCGATGAGGTGACAACGGTTGGATTGGGATTGGTTCCGATCGCTAAAACGCCTAAGTATTTGTTCTCAAAAACCAAGGGCACAAACACATCGGTGACTTCACCATCCGGCGTAATGTGCTGACGCACCATGGGACGATTGGTGCGTTCATTAAAGTCTTCAGGCAGTTGAATTTTGCGCTGAATGGTTAGGGAATTTTGAACCTCGGAATCCGAGAAAGGAATGCCGAAGAAAATATTGCCATCGGCATCGGCATAGAGCATGTAGCGAATGCTAGAAGTGCTGCCATAAAACCGATGCGAGAATTGAGCCAGTTCGGTGCGATTTTCTTCATTCACCAATGGCGCAACGTTGGCGGCTAATAACAAGCCTAAATCACTGCCGAAGCGAGTGTCATTCATTCGGGCATCCAGTTGGATTGTATTAACTGCCCAGAACGTAAGACCGCTCATGACGATCGAAACGACTAAAGTTGCCGCCGCCATCAGTTTTGTCTGGAGGCTAAATCCTGACCACCAGCGTCGTAAAACGTCTCGAATCGGTGTGATAAAGGAGGACACGGGCAGATTCTAAAGAATGAAGAACGAAGGTTGAAACTTAATAGTTTGTTTCACGCCTTACTGTCTTTTAATCTTACTGTGTTTAGGGAATCTGAAACTTTTGCCTAAGTGATGCAGTGCCGCGAAATTTCGGAAGTGGAACGCGGTATAAAACGATAGCGATTCTGGTGGAGTTGTAAGTCCCAAAAAGAGTGGGGAGTAGGGAGTAAGTCTAGGTGACTCCCTACTCCCCACTGTCAAACTGCTCACAGGGATGTTGAAGGACTACCGCTTCACATACTTTTTCCTCGGACTCGGTGCGCGATGTCTCGGCGGAAGTACATCCCCTCGAATTGAATTTGATCGACGGCTCGATACGCCTGCTCGATCGACTGGTCAAAGGTGTCTGCGATCGCCGTTACACCAAACACGCGACCTCCATCTGTGACGATTTGTTGATTCTTCATTTGGGTTCCGGCATGGAAGACAGCTGCACCCGTTTCTTCTGCGGCTGTAATTCCGTTGATCGGCAAGCCTTTCGGATAATTGCCGGGATATCCTTCTGAAGCAATCACTACGCAAGTTGCTGCTCCTGATTTCCATTCGATCTCTGGAAAGTTTGCTAATTTCTGCTTGGCACAGGCATAGAGCAGTTTTTCCAGCGGCGTTTCTAGTAAAGGCAGAACGACTTGAGTTTCGGGGTCGCCAAATCGACAGTTAAATTCGATCACTTTCGGATCGCCTTCGGGTGTGATGATCAATCCAGCGTAGAGGATGCCTCGATAATCGATATTGCGATCGCGCAACGCTTGAATGGCTGGCTCCAGGATTTCTGTTTGAATGCGCTGTTTTAAGTCTGGAGTGACGATCGGGGCTGGAGCGTAAGCCCCCATGCCGCCTGTATTCTCGCCAGTATCGTTCTCGCCAATTCGCTTATGGTCTTGAGCGGGCAATAAGGGACGAATCGTTAGACCATCGGTGACTGCCAGAATCGAAACTTCTTCACCTTGCAGATATTCTTCGATCACGACTTGGCTACCTGCTGCGCCAAATTGTCCGGAGAAACAAGCAGTGACCGCAGTTTCAGCTTGTTCGAGCGTCATGGCAACGGTGACGCCTTTTCCGGCAGCTAAGCCATCGGCTTTGATCACGATCGGCGCTCCTTGAGAGCGGATATAGGCGATCGCAGATTCTGCGTCTGTGAAAACTTCTGCCCGCGCAGTGGGAATGCCTGCGGCTTTCATCAAGTCTTTTGCCCAGGCTTTACTCGACTCGATTTGTGCCCCCTCTCGGGTTGGTCCAAAGACGGTTAATTCCTGCGCTTTGAGATAATCTGTAATGCCGAGCGATAGCGGTAATTCTGGCCCGACAACGATCATTCCAATGTTGTTGACTAAGGCATATCGGGCAATACCTTCAAAGTCATCTACAGAAAGCGCTAAATTTCGGCAATTCTTCAGAGAAGCCGTCCCGCCATTTCCCGGAACACAGACCACCTGTTGCACTTGCGGGGACTGCAAGAACTTCCAAGCTAGGGCATGTTCTCGCCCACCATTGCCAACAACCAAAACTCTCACAGATTCCTCACCCAAACCAAATGGATAAATTCATCAAGAAATAGCGCGATCGATTTTCGCATCTAGTCCAGTACAAATCTTAAGCCTAACTGTAAAATCTTCAGTGCGCGGAAATTATGAATTTTCGTTTAATTCCAGCAAATCGCAAATTTTTGGCTGAAACTTTTCCAGAGTCTGGAATTCTATTAAGTAGATAGGGTGATCGCTTCTAGAGATAAATTTATGACAAGATTTGACTGGCGGGGCTTCAGTGGAATGGCAATTGCCGGAGTTGTTTCATTGACCTTAAGTGTGAATGCGGCTGAACCGCCCAAACAACCGGATAAATTTCCGCCGAATCCGCTGGAGTTGACGGCTCCTGATCCGCTGTTGCCTGGAGGGCTAAATCGCCCTTTGTCAGAGCCAGAACGCCAAACGTTACGCAAAGCATTAGATGAATTAAATACACAAGCGATCGCAAAACTACGGGCTGGAGATGTTCTAGGATCGTTTGAAATTTGGAACCGAGAATTAAGACTCAGACGGGCGCTGGGATTTTTAGAAGAAGTGCAGGCTTTGGGTCGAGTAGGAGACATCGCTTGGCGACAAAATCTAAATCCCCAAGTCCGAGTGATTACCAATCGTCTGTCCGCGATTCAAACCCAAGTTCAAAGACCGCTGCAAAATCAGCAGCAGGTCAGTCTGCCCGATCGCGCTCAGATTTTCCCTGCGTTGGGTATTGCTTATCAACAAGTGCGATCGCCGGGACTGGCGCTGGAAGTCTATCAGCAAATGTTGAGTGAAGCCCGAACGCGCAAAGACTCCGTGGCAGAAGTGAGCTTACTCAATACGATCGGACAATTGCATTTAAGCTGGTTTGATTATCCGCCTGCGATCGCGACGTATGAGGAGCTTTTGCAATTGGCGCGATCGCGCAATGATGCTCCTAACATTGTGACAAATTTAGCTCAGCTTGCTTACATTCACGAACAAGCTAAGCAATCTGCTCAAGCGGTGACGTATCAGCAGCAGTTGATTGAGATTTATCAAAAGAATCCGCAGCAAGCTTTGTTCGTTCCGGCTTTGAAGATCAGACAGGGAGATAATTTTGTTGCGAGCCAGCAATTAGATGCGGCAGAAAGGGTATATCAGGATGCATTTGAGCTTGCACAGCCTTTGGGACAGTTGGCATATGCGAGTGATGCGTTGAAAAAATTAGGGGTGCTTTATCGATCGAACAATCGATTAGAGGCAGCACTTCAGGTTTATAACTATTTAGCGGGTGTGCAGCAGCAGGCGTATGACACCTATGGAGTGATGGATGCGCTAGATCAGATTGGTCAGATTCAACTGCAACGGAATGCACCAGCGGAGGCTGCAAAGGCATTTCAGCAAGGGTTAGAAGTTGCAAAACAAATTAATTATCGAGTTGATTATTTCACTCAGCAGATCCAGAAGATTCAAGCAGCAAAATAAATCGTTTCTAAAGGAGCTGTGACAATTCGCGGACTCCGGACTTCTTCTGCGGTAGAAAAGAAACAGTGTTGTCTCTGAGTTGCCCCGATGAGTACAGACGCAAAGAAGGATTTTTTTGTCAGCTACAATCGCCATGACAAAGCTTGGGCTGAGTGGATTGCTTGGATCTTGGAAGAATCGGGATATACCGTCGTGATTCAAGCCTGGGATTTTCGTCCGGGTGGAAACTTTGTGCTGGATATGCAACGAGCGGCATCTGAGGCAGAACGAACGATCTCGGTTTTATCCGAAAATTATCTCAGTTCGCAATTTACCCAGCCTGAATGGGCATCAGCTTTTGCACAAGATCCGACTGGGGAGAAGCGATCGCTCATTCCCATCCGAATCGGGAACTGTTTGCTGAGTGGAATGTGGTCAACGATCGTCTATGTCGATTTAGTCGAAGTTGATGAGGTATCAGCGCGGGATTTAGTTTTACAAGCGGTGCAAGATGGACGAACTAAACCTGATCAACCGCCGCAATTCCCAGGGCAATCGGGGACGATCAGCGATCGAGCAAAGCCTACTTATCCCCCAAATCTGATTCAGAACTTGCCGTATGGAAGTATAAACTTTGTCGGACGAGAGGTGGAGCTTGAACAGATTCATCAGCAGTTGCAACAAAGTTCGACGGTGGCAATTTCAGCGATCGCGGGAATGGGCGGCATTGGCAAAACAGAATTAGCGCTGCAATATGCTCGGAAGCACTGTCGTGAAGGATCTTATCCGGGTGGATTGTGCTGGTTGAGGGCGCGTGAGGAAGTTGGAACTCAAATTATTAGCTTTGTACGATCGTGCTTAGATTTGACTCCGCCAGAGGATCTCGAATTAGTCGAAAAGGTGCGCTGGTGCTGGCGACGCTGGCGAGAGGGAGCAGCATTGCTAATTTTTGATGATGTGCAGAAGTATGAGGATATTGAATTGTTTCTGCCGCCACAGGAATCTAGGTTTAAAGTGCTGATGACTTCGCGATCGCGCTTCGGATCTCCGGTGCAACCATTACAGCTTGATGTGTTGTCGGAAGAGAAAGCGCTGGAATTATTGCGATCGTTGGTGGGAGATTCGCGGGTTGATGAGGAGTTAGCGCGCTCGAAAGAACTTTGTGAATGGTTGGGATATTTGCCGTTGGGCGTGGAATTAGTTGGGCGGCATTTGGCGAAGAAGAGAGATTTATCGATCGAGCTTTTGTGGCAACGGTTGCAAGAGAAACGATTGGAAGCGAGAGCGTTTCAGCAAGCGGAACCTGGAATGACGGCATCTTTGGGGGTTGCAGCGGCGTTTGAGTTGAGTTGGCACGCTTTGGATGAGATTGCACAGCAAGTTGCAGCCGTTTTGAGTCTGTTTGCTTTGGTTGAAATTCCGTGGAAGCTGGTAGAACAGTGTTTGCCGAAGTTTGATGCTGAGGAGTTGGAGGATATTCGCGATCAGATGCTTCTTGGTGCAAATCTGCTGAAGCGCGTGGATCAGGGGATGTACCAACTGCATCAATTGTTACGGGAGTTTTTTGTGGTGAAGCGGGAGCAACGGGCGGATGACTCCGACTTGCAGCAGCGGTTTTATCAGGTGGTGATTGCTGAGGCAAAAAGAGTCAGGGATGAGCCGGAGAAATCTCTAATTCGGGAATCCACGATGATGATTGCCCATTTGCAGGAAGCAATGGAGCGATTAGCTAGACCAGAGCAAGCATTGGATTTAGCAACTTGTCTAAATTGGTTAGCAGAACTTTATTACGCGCAAGGGCGCTACGAGGAGGCAGAACCGCTTTATGTGCGATCACTCTCAATCCATGAACAGCAGTTGGGAGCAGACCATCTCGATGTGGCAAATAGCTTCAACAATCTGGCATTACTCTACAAAGAGCAAGGACGCTACGAGGAGGCAGAACCGCTTTATGTGCGATCACTCTCGATTCGAGAACAGCAATTGGGCACTGACCATCTTGATGTAGCAACTAGCCTCAACAATCTGGCAGTACTCTACCGTTCCCAAGGACGCTACGAGGAGGCAGAACCGCTTTATGTGCGATCACTCTCGATTCGAGAACAGCAATTGGGCACTGACCATCTTGATGTAGCAACTAGCCTCAGCAATCTGGCAGTACTCTACCAATCGCAAGGATGCCACCACAAAGCAGAACCGCTCTTAGTGCGTGCTCTCCCGATTTGGGAACAGCAGTTAGGCACTGACCATCCCGATGTGGCAACTAGCCTCAACAATCTGGCATTTCTTTACCATTTGCAAGGGCGCTACGAAGAGGCAGAACCGCTCTTAGTGCGTGCTCTCTCGATTCGGGAACAGCAGTTAGGCACTGACCATCCCGATGTGGCAACTAGCCTCAACAATCTGGCAGTACTCTACCATTTGCAAGGACGCTACGAGGATGCAGAACCTCTGCTCCTGTACTCAGTCCGCATTCGGCAAGAACAACTTCCTGCCGACCATCCGTTATCAGCCAAGAATTTGAGTAATTTGGCATACCTCTACGATCTACAAGGACGCTCCGGAGAGGCAGAAGCTCTTTACCTGCAAGCTATCCCCATCCTGTCTGCCAAGCTAGAGGAAAGCCATCAATGGAGACAGGAAGCCTCGCAACGATTTCGATCGCTTCTTCAAAAAGCTCTCCAAGAGAACCGCACCGACGAACTCTCCGATGATCCAATGACACAATCTATCCTTCAAGAACTACGAAGCACATTGGATTGAGGAGCAATTGAATTTGAAATCGGAACGACTGCATTGATTCATAAAAGATTGGCATCTTAGATTGCAAGCCATAATAAAATAACACCGCGATTCTCTCCTACCCATGCAATTGAACACAGAATTACCAGATCATCTCGCCCAAGCGATCGCTGATTACATCCAAGATCAAACTGACCCAACCGATCTTCCCGATGTTCTCCAAACCGCCTTAGAAACTTTTCTGACCGAGCGGGGTTATCTCTCTCAACCCAAGAAGCGCCTAAGAATTACTCCTGCTGAACAAGGCAGTGGATATCACAATACCTCGATCGAACATGATCAAGTGCTTGCTAACCTCGATCAGGAGCATTTGGTGTGATTCGCGTGCTTGCTGACACAGGCCCACTTTATGCCGCTTACGATCCGAGTGATACCTATCATGCTCAAGCTCTTGCAGAACTAGATCGCTTAGCAACCCAAAATCTGACCGTGCTTGTGTCTTATCCTGTATTCCTTGAAACGCATAGTCTCATCCTAAAACGCTTAGAAATCCGTATCGGGTTTCGGTACATTGATGAAATTCTAAATGGCGCAGATCTTATTCAACCGACGATCGCGGATTACCAAAATGCAACTCAACTGATTCAACAATATCCAGACCAAGCGATTACCCTCTTCGATGCGACAACCACTACGATCGCTCAACGATTGCAACTCCCAGTTTGGACATATGATTTCCATTTTGATGTGATGAAAACAAGAGTTTGGCGGTAATGACCCACGTGCCTGTCCAGCAAATATAAAAATCACTGGAGCAATTTCTACCGAACAGCAACATCTTCGATCGTTTCTCCAAAAAGTTCTCTAGAAGAACTGCATTGATGAACTCTTGGATGATCCATTGACACAATCTATCCCTCAAAAACTTTAAAGTTCATCGAATTGAGGAACGATCGTGTTTCATATAGAAATGATCGTAAGTCCTTACCCTAAAGGCAAAGTAAACCAAAAATTTGCTCCTTTCCCTTCGCAGTTCACACCAATTCGCCCCTGATGTGCTGTAATCACCTGCTTACAAAGAAATAATCCTAATCCCAACCCAGTGCGATGATGATTTTGCGATCCTCTTAGGAAAGGCTTATCGAACAGCAAATTGCACTGATCGGGTGGAATTCCGATTCCATTGTCCGAAATCGTACATTTCATCTCATTCTCAGCCTTCTCTACCTGAATTGCTAAATTGATGCCTGGAAGATTGTGGTTCATAGCATTGGTAATCAGATGTTCTAACACGCGCTGTAACTGGATTGAGTCAGCTAGGAACTGTGGCACATCAGGCGCAATCTGCTTCTCTAAGCGAATTTGATTTTGATGGATCAATGGCTCTAATCGGTGTAACGTTTGATCGACTAATTCCACGATCGACACACGTTGATAATTCAAACTCAACTTGTGTGGTTCCTGCGAATAATTTTCTAGTAAGGAACTAATCAAACTTAATTGGCGATCGCCACTTTCGACCATGCGATCGAGCACGGATTTCGAGAGTGAAATGGTTTCCTCTGCTTTCGTTTGCAACCGTTTCAGAACCATCAACATTCCTAACACAGGCGTTCTCAAATCATGACTTACCGCATGAACCAGCGTGTCCTTCACCTGATTCAACGTCTCTAATTCGATCATTTTCTGCTGCAACTGTGCAGTCCGCTCCTGTACCTGAGATTCTAATCCGCTGGCAAATCCCTGCACCTTTTCATACAGACGTCCCTGCTGAATCGCCAACTCTACCTGAGTAGCTAACCGAGTCAGCAATTCAATTTCAAAATCCTGCCAATTCCTCGGTGCAACGCACTGATGCACATTTAACACACCATACAACTGTCCTTCTTGCCAAATTGCGATTCCAATGCTTGCTTTGACCTGATACATCGCATAATAAAGCTTCAGAAACTCGTTCTGAGTCATGTCTGAATTTGGGTTGACTCGCACAGATTGCTGCTCAAATAAAACGGCAATATCCGCCAAGATTGGTCGAGGCGATCGCGTTCCTAGCATCGGGTTCCATCCGGGTGCAACTGATTCGGCAACAACATCGGTAAACCCTTGTTCATCAAACACAGCAATATGAGCACGATCGGCGTTCAGATACGCTCGAACTTCTGCGACGGTCGTATTCAAAACCTGCTTGACATCTAAAGATTGCCGAATTCTCAATGTGCTTTCAGCTAAAAACTGATCTTGTTCAATTCTGCGCCTTAGTTGAGCTTCGACTGTTTTGCGCTCCGCGATCGTCGCAACTAAAACCAGGGTGATGATCGCCATGATTGCGATCGCAATCTGGATCTGAAACAGTGAAGATTGAAAATTTCCCTGCTGGATCTGGGTCAGTCCCCAAATCGAACTTAAGGATGCAATCAGCAAGCACAACATCGTTCTCTGCTGTCCAAACCGCAGTGCTGCCCAAACTACAAACAGAAATGGTGAATACTTCAGTAAAAGCAGTGCTGCTCCCTGCACAATTGGGGCTGTTCCGGTTGAAGTAGTCAACATTAGCCCATTCCACACTCCCATCAATCCTAACCAGATGTAAAACTCGATCGTCCGTTGACCCACGAGAACGGGCTGCAACTTTTTCAATCTGTTGCGAAAAGAGTGCGGTACACGAAGTTCTTGATTTCCCCACACCACGATCGCGGGTGTGAAAACCAAAATCGAAACTGAACTGTCAAGCCAACTTGCAAACCAATGATTCATAAGCTCCGTCGGTTGGGAGATCGCAGCCGAAGTCAGAGTTGTGATGGTTGCATTCAGCGTGGGGGCAAGAACGGCTCCACATCCAATTAATGCCAACACGTCTCGTACACGACGAAGTAATCTACTAAATTCCACTTGTTTCAACAATTGGCTCGCAACGATAACTTCTAGCGTGTTGCCCGTTGCTGCTAGGAATGCTGTCAGCCAATTGACTTGATCGAGCGATCGCCCAGACATGACTGCACCAGAAAAGACACCGAGCCAAACAGGATGTTCTATCAGTAAAATAGCTGCCAGTGAAATTCCAATCGGGGGATAGAGCACAGATGCCAGAGCACAGTGATTGAGGAGGGTGATGCTCAAGGCAAAACGTGCACTCAAGTAGTACACGATCGCGATGATCGCAATCGCGAACAATGAGTGACCAACCTGAGATAGGTTGAGTTTTGCCATGTGATCCTTGAACAAGGATGTAGCACTCCAATCGCTGGAATAGACTAATCTAGGTTAGAAGGATATTCCTTGATAGGCTTCACCCGGCTGGGTGATCTAGACTGAATTTCAATGAAAAAACGCAAGTTAACCGAATCTTAAATGAGTGTTGTTGAGTTCTGCCAAGTTTCCTATCAACTAAATCAGAGATTGCTGATTGCAGATCTCAGCTTTACAATTTTTTCTGGTGAAACAATTGTTTTACTGGGTCGAAGTGGTTGCGGAAAGACAACGACCCTGAGATTGATCAATCATCTTCTGACCCCTACGCAAGGAGAAGTTCGAGTCGAAGGTCGATCGACTCAATCTTGGAACCCGATCCACTTGCGGCGGCGAATTGGATATGTGATTCAAGAAGTTGGACTCTTTCCGCACTTGAGCGTGGCACAGAATATTGGAGTTGTGCCTGTCCTGGAAAATTGGCAGCCGGAGCGGATTCGATCGAGAGTGATGGACTTGTTAGAACTCGTCGGATTGGAAAAAAGTATTAGCGATCGCTATCCGCATCAATTATCGGGTGGACAAAGACAACGGGTTGGAGTCGCGAGAGCTTTGGCGGCAGATCCGCCGCTGTTACTGATGGATGAGCCGTTTGGGGCACTTGATCCGATTACGCGCGTCGAACTTCAGCGAGAGTTTCAGCGGTTGCAACAGCAGTTAGGGAAAACGATCGTCTTTGTCACGCATGATATCCGTGAGGCGTTTAAGTTGGGAACTCGGATTGGATTGATGCAAGCTGGTCGGTTGGTAGAAATTGCGACTCCGGCTGAATTTGAGCGATCTCAGCATCCAGAAGCCAGAGCATTTTTGAGCGCGAGAGACTGAGAGGAATTGAGATGGAATTCTGGACGCGGTATGGCGAGGAGATTTTACAGCGAAGTGGAGAGCATTTATTTTTAGTGGCAGTGGCAATGGCGATCGCAATCCTTATCGGAATTCCGCTAGGAATTTTGATCACGCGATATTCGAGACTTGCGAAACCGATTTTGGGGTTTGCCAATGTGATGCAGACGATTCCGAGTCTGGCGCTGTTTGGCATTCTGTTGCCGATTCCGATCATTGGGGGAATTGGAGAGAAAACTGCGATCGTGGCGTTGGTGCTGTATTCGCTGCTGCCGATTATTCGCAATACTTTTGTTGGGATTAACTCGGTCGATCCCGCTGTTCGAGAAGCAGGACGAGCCATGGGAATGAGCGATCGTCAATTGCTGTTACAAGTTGAAATTCCATTGGCGATGAGTGTGATTTTGTCGGGTATTCGGCTGGCAACTGTGATTGGGATTGGATTGGCAACGATCGCATCGGCAATTGGAGCGGGAGGATTAGGAGAATTTATTTTTCGAGGAGTCGCCATTGTAGATAATCAACTGATTATTGCAGGCGCGATTCCGGCTGCAATAATGGCGTTAGGTGCAGATTGGATTTTAGGTTGGATTGAACGACGATTGACGGTTAAAAAATGAAGCTGAAAAAACTTTTTACATTTGCACTCCTCGCCGTTTGTTTAACGGGTTTGATCGTGGCTTGTCAGCCCGGGGGAGATCGCATTGTTATTGGCTCGAAAAACTTTACAGAGCAGAATATTTTAGGTGAACTGCTGGCGCAGCAGATTGAGCGGAAAACAAATTTGAAAGTCGATCGTCGATTGAATTTAGGTGGAACGTTTATCTGTTTGACGGCAATTCAGAAAGGTGAAATTGATATCTATCCTGAGTACACGGGAACGGCTTATAACGCGATTTTGAAGCTTGGAGCAAACAGCGATCCCAAAAAGACACGTGAAACAGTCGAGAGTCGATTTAAGCGCGACTTTAAGCTGCTCTGGTCAAAGCCGTTTGGATTTAACAATTCTTTTGCGATGGTGATTCGAGGCGAAGATGCTCGCAGATTGAAGCTACAAACATTGTCCCAAGCTGCGCCTCAAACTCCAAAATGGCGGGCGGGCTTTGGGCCTGAATTTCTCAATCGTGAAGATGGATTTCCAGGACTTGCAAAGCATTACAATCTCAAATTTACTCAGCCGCCAAAAGTGATGGATTTGGGACTCTTGTATCGATCGCTCAACGATAAACAAGTGGATATCGTGGCTGGCAATACAACTGACGGGCTGCTTTCGACTCTGGATCTGACGGTGTTGCAAGACGATAAACGCTATTTCCCACCCTATGAGGCTGCCGCAGTTGTCAGACAAGAAACCTTGCAGAAACACCCAGAACTCAAAGACGTTTTGGATCAGCTTGGGGGCTTGATTTCCGATAAAACGATGCAGGAATTAAACTTCCGTGTGGATGGAAAGAAAGAAGATATCAAAGCAGTTGTTCGGGATTTCTTAAAGTCTAGATAGGTAGACTAGTTAGTTAGAGAGCGTTTGAACCGTATCAACAGTTTCCTCGCCCCGTTCTATCTCGCCCTGGAATAGAATTCCGGGCTAACGGTGCGAAGTCCTTTTCAAAGGACTGAAGACCTGATTCTAATTGGTTTTTAGTCCCTTTAGTGGACTTCGTTCAACTAGCCCGGATTTTCAATCACGGGCGGGTGAATGCGATGAACGATACGTTCCAAACATTCTCTTAGTTAACTGCATTGATTTTCCGGAGTGGAGAAATGGAGAGAACCCAAGCTCAGATTGCTCCCTATTCCCCCACTCCTCACTCCCTCACTCCCCCACTATCCTTGCTTATGCTTCCCTATCCCATCACTCCCACCGTTGAGCAAAAAGACATCTATCACGGACTCGAAGTTACAGATCCGTATCGCTGGTTAGAAGACCCTGATTCTGAGCAGAGTCGTACCTGGATTGAGGCTCAAAATCAATTGACGTTTCGCTATCTCGAACAGCTTTCGCAGCGCGAATCGATTCGACAACGGTTGACTCAGCTTTGGGACTATGAGAAATATGGCACGCCGTTTCAAGCTGGCGATCGCTATTTTTATTTCAAAAATGACGGCTTACAAAATCAAAGTGTACTTTATACGTTGAATTCGCTAGAAGATCAGCCGCGAGTCTTATTTGATCCAAATCAGCTTTCAGACGATGGCACGATCGCGCTGTCTGGTCTTGCGATTAGTGATGACGGTCAATGGATGGCTTATGCTCTTTCTACTTCGGGATCTGATTGGAAAGAATGGTATGTACGCGATGTGGAGACGGGAGAAGATCAAAGTGATCGAGTCAAGTGGGCGAAATTTTCCGGTGTTGCTTGGACACATGATCATCAAGGATTCTTCTACTCTCGCTATCCTGAACCGAGCGAAACGACACAGTTTGAAGACATCAACTATTTTCATAAACTCTACTACCATCAACTCGGAACAGACCAAGCTGAGGATGTTCTAGTGTTTGAGCTTCCTGAGCAGAAAGAAGCGTTGATAGATGGCGAGGTGACCGAGGACGGGAATTACTTGATCATCACAGTCCGCTTCGGATCAGAGCCGAAGAATTTGATCTATTACAAAGATTTGACTGTTCCCTATGCTCCGGTAGTTGCTTTGATCGATCAGCTAGAAGCTAGCTATCACTTGATCAACTCTGAAGGAAGTCTGTGCTGGTTTCAAACTAATCTTGATGCACCACGCGGGCGAGTGATTGCGATCGACTTAGAAAATGCTCAGCGTGACCAATGGCAAGAAGTGATTGCAGAAACTTCTGAAACGCTTGATAATGTCAGCCTTTTTGGTCATCAATTCGTTGTGTCATCTCTCAAAGATGCTTGTAGCCAAATTAAGATCCTGAATCTTCAGGGTGAATTGATTCGAGTCGTCGAATTGCCTGGGATTGGTTCAGTGGGGGGATTTGGTGGAAAGCGAAGTCATACTGAGACGTTCTATAGCTTTACGAGTTTTACAACACCCACAACGATTTATCGCTACAACTTAGAGACAGGAGAAAGTACGCTATTCCGACAACCGCAAGTTGAGTTCGATCCTCACGACTACGAAGTTCAACAAGTTTTTTATCAGAGTAAAGATGGAACTCAGGTTCCGATGTTCATTGCCCATAAAAAAGGCTTAGAACTGAATGGAAACAATCTCACCTGTCTGTATGGCTATGGTGGCTTTAATGTTTCACTGACGCCGAGTTTCTCGATCGCGAATCTCGTTTGGATGGAGCGCGGAGGGGTCTATGCAATCCCGAATCTGCGCGGAGGCGGTGAGTATGGTGAAGCTTGGCATCAAGCAGGCACAAAACTCAATAAGCAGAATGTGTTTGACGATTTTATTGCAGCAGCAGAATGGTTAATCGAGCATAGCTACACGTCTGCTAGTAAGCTCGCAATTTCTGGCGGAAGTAATGGCGGTTTACTGGTCGGCGCTTGTATGACGCAACGTCCGGACTTATTTGGTGCGGCACTTCCTGCGGTTGGTGTATTAGATATGCTGCGGTTTCCGAAATTTACGATCGGGTGGGCATGGACAAGCGATTATGGTTCTCCTGATGATCCAGAAGAATTTAAGGCACTGTATGCTTATTCACCGCTTCATCAACTTAAAGCAGGAACGAGCTATCCAGCAACCTTAATTACTACAGCAGATCATGACGATCGCGTTGTGCCAGCCCATAGCTTTAAGTTTGCTGCGGCACTGCAAGCGGCGCATCAGGGAACGCAACCTGTGCTGATTCGGATTGAGACGAAAGCAGGGCATGGAGCCGGAAAACCGACTGCAAAAATTATTGAAGAAGTTGCAGATAAGTGGGCATTTGTTGAGGCAGTGCTAGAGCAGTAGCTGATGCGATGAGAGAGGAGGAAATTGAGCGATCGCTCAATTTCCTCCTCTCTCAAACGCCTATGAATTTGTACAGCCTTTATCGAGTGCGATAATTTGCATCAACCCAACATTGGGGCAGAGCTTCTCCCGAAGGAAAGACTAAATTCGTTTTCGCAAATTTCTCTGGGTCTTGTTCTTCTTGACCCGCTTGATCTTTTGCTGAAATCGTTTCTTCATTCGGGTCAATCAGCAGTTGGATATCGAGCACTTCGACTAAATTACCTGTTTCTTTCTCTTGTAGCAGCATAGTGATGTTCAAAATAGGGGGATAAGATTATTCAACGGTTTGGGTGTCGATCGAATCGAGCATCTTTTCTTGAGTCGAACTTGCAGCGCCGACTACCTCTTGCTTGAGTTCGTCTACTTTTTGGGAAAGTTCTTGACGAGTTTCGGCGTTGAGCAAGTAGCGGTTCGCAAACCATACAGAGTAGCCAATTCCAACCAGTTCAAGCAGTCCACCGATCAGAGGTAGCCCAGTCACAAATCCAATGAGTCCGAGCACAACTTTCAGGGCAACCAAAGCGGTAAAGATAGCACCTAAGACATAAATAATCGGCTTATATTCTTGCCAGAATGCACGAACATATTTTCCGGGTTCATTGAAAAAGTCCTCAATCTGAGCGCGATCGCGCTCCCAAGCCATCAGCCGACGCGCTTCAATTAGTTCTTGATCAATTACTTCGGGACGTGCTTCAAGTTCAGTCGTCATAGATGTCTCCTAGGATTTACGGCAGCGATCGAACCAAGTTTGATAAGTCTCTTGATGCTTAGAATCTTTGAGCTTGATTTCGACACGAATTTCAGCACAACTGTGATCCGGAGTTCTTGCGATCGCATCTAAGAGATCGCTGACCGCACGGGGAGAGTCGAATTCGCCAGAGACGATGGCTCCTGAACCTGCGGTTTCAGTGGTTTGTCCGAGATCAATTTCTGCAAGTCGCTCATACTTGGGCTGAACTTGCTCAACGATCAGCTTTTCGCGACGGACGGGAACTTCGACCATGCGGACTTCGACTTCTTTCCGCACCACGATTTCTCCAACCTTCCGCTTATCAGACCGAACGATTAATCGTTCTTCTAACAGGCGAATGGCTTGTTCAGGGGTGAGATCGATTTCTTCGCTAGGTAGTAAGCTGTGAGGTTGAGAGGTCATGATTCGGGTAAGGGGAGTGATCTGTTGGGGTTGTGGGTTCTTAAGTGGGGAGTGGGGAGTGGGAGATGGGGGGTAACTCCCTACTCCCTACTCTTCACATCAACACTGAGGTTACTTAGCCAAAATTAGATTTGTCGATCGACATTCGGATTGCCATCAATGTCGAGATCGAGTTCTTCTCGGCGAACCTGATCCTCTGCGGTTACTGTTTCATGATCGACGACCTTTTTCACGCGGACTTCTTCGCGCACAAATGTCTCTTTCTGGATATCAGGCACTTCTTCATAGACTTCCACCCGTGCGACTTCGCCTTCGTGGAAATCTGCTTCACCCGGCATCACAGTTGATTCACCTGTAACAGGAGATCGCTCGATGACAACTCGCTCTCTCTCGACTGGAACTTCCACCCGTGCGGTTTCAGTTTCAATGTGTTTACCGACTGCCACTTCACCTGTTTTGCGACGAGCTTTATTGGCAATTAAGCGCTCTTGATACAGACGTAAAGTGTCGTGATCTTCGGTGAGATTGTACAACGCTGGATCATGCTCGTAGCGATAGCTGTCTTGGTCGTAGGTCATGTCGGTTGCAGTCATGCCCGCTGCGACTGTATTCGGACGATAGATATCGCGGACTTGTTCTTCGTAGTCGTAGCCGACCAAGTGATCCGGGTCGTATTCGGGTAAATCTTCGACTTGAGCCTTGGTTAAGCCGTTGGCATACACTCGACGTTCGCCATAAACAATTCGAGCTTGTCCGATCGGCATCAGGACTTTTTTACCCAAAATCCACACACCTGTATTGATCACGAGATAACGGAATGCACCATTATCATCAACGAGAACATCCTCAACTGAACCGATCTTGTCGTTGCCAGAATATAAGTCAAGCCCAATTACATCATCATTATCAAAATGCGTCCGATAGTCGGGGTCAAAATCCTTAATCTTATGAAGCGCCATAGTACTTTTGTCGATCCTTAGTAAAGAACGAATATGTCTTCACAATAAGGTTCGCTGACTCTGGCTTCCTCACCCTTTTGATGAGTTGTGTCGAGCCAAAAGCAGTAGTTTCTAGCGTTCTCTCGACCTCAGTAGCTCCATTCTTGCAGCGCGATCGCAATTCCTGTTTTCAAGTCTGATTCTTGTGCTTCGATCTGACCTAATTTTTGATACGCGACCTCTGCATCTAATGTCTTTAAAGCAGAAATCACATGCAATCGTACGCCCTCATCAGCATCTGCTAGCATCGCGATCAGCGGATCGATCGCATTCGGATCGCCTAATTGCCCCAGAGAAAGCGCCACGGCTTGCCGAACGGTTGGTGTACGTGTAGGACAGGCTAATAAAATGGCAGTCGCTTGCGATCGTAAATTCTCTCCAACTCGCCCTAAAGTTTGAACAATCTCAAGCTGAATTCCTTCATCAGAAGTTGTCATGAAAACACATTCTAAATAGATGAGTGCATCCACGATCGGCATCCATCCTAAAGCACGAACTAAGTCGATCGCGAGATTTTCTGGCATATACTCTGACTTCAAAGCTTCATACAGAGCAGTTGCAGCTTCGGGAGTCGCAAGGCGACCTAACGCGATCGCCGCCTGACGACACACTTCCAAATTCAGATCAAACAATAACGGGCGGAGATGCTTGACTAAATCTCGCCCTTCACAAAATCCCAGTCCTGATACTGCGGCAATTCTGACCGGAGCCGCGACATCTTTGAGGGCGGTGATCAAGAGGGCAGTAATTTCAGGAGAATGAAAGCTGCTGAGCGCTTCGATGGCGATCGCGCGCACTTGAGCATCTGAGTCATTCACGACTTGCATCAGCAAGGGCACGGTCTGCGATCGCCGAATTTGTCCTAATGCTTGGGTCGCAAACAATCGAGTCGAATCTTCATGCAATAACTCTTCAATCACATGCACAGCCGTACTCCCTAAAGTTGCGAGCACTGAAACTGCCATTGAATTGAGTTCTTCACTGTGCGAAGTCTTCAAGACCTCAATCAAGGTTTCAACCACTTGAGGGTGATGAAAGTTTCCTAAGATGCGGATCGCAAACCACTGAGACTCCGGATCAGCTTCTTCATCTTTGAGCAGTTCAATTAAGGGCCGAAGTGCATCAATGCCGAAATTCGGAAAGACTTTTGCAATGTCCCAACGTTCTTGGAAACTTCCGGATTCTAGAACTTGCATGGCTAGATTCAGAAGTGCAGGTGTCACATTCGGGTCAGAAAGTGCTGTTCCTTGAGTAGACTCATCTCCTAGAAGGAGCAGTTGTAAGTCTAAGCTTAATTGCTCCCAGTCCGCGCGACGAGCCGAGGTTTGAGCGCGTTCCAAAATTTCGGTGTAGCTGAATTTCTGCACAATATTCGCCCTAGCACATCTCAGTTCTCACGATGTTTACTTTGCCATAGAAAGGGGCGATCGAGAAGTAGGGGTTCCGAGAATAGCATCGGGAGGATTCGGATTGTGCATAGGGTCGGAGTTTTATGGGGAAGTGGGGGATGGGGAGATAAGGGAAAACTGGAAATGATTCTTGTTTTCTATCTTCCCATCCGGCTGAAATTGACTAGCTGCTCGCTTCTGCTTCCAGAATTAGAAGAAGAAAGCGAGTTTTACATTTTGCCGTTTTGCATCACTTGTTGAAGGTGATGACGAATCTCTTGAGCTGTTTGTTGATCTTGCTCTCTTAACTTCTGAAACAGTTGCACACAGGGCTGAGAATTCATCTGTTGTGCATCTTGAATGTAAGTTTCATAAGCTTTGACCGCTTCTGCTTTATTGTGCAAGGCGGTGAGCAAATCATATTCGAGGTCGCTAATTGCGCTGCCGCTTTTTTCTGCCATTTGAGTCATAATCACATCTCCATTCGATCTGATCTAACGGTGGAACAAAGCGATCGAGCCGTCCTCTACCTAAAGTTTCACTACAATTTCACAACCACATTTTCTCCATCGATGCTTGCCTCGTACTTGGCTAAAGCTGCGGTTGCAGGACCTTTCTGTACCGAGCCATCGGGTGCAAAAGCTGAGCCATGACAAGGACATTCAAACGCTTTACGCTCAGCCTTCCATGCCACTAAGCACCCTTGATGGGTACAGGTTGGATTCACAGCTAACAGAGATTTTGGATCAGCTGGATTACGAACAACAGCGATCGGTGCGGGTGACTCAGTCTGTAAAAAGCCTTTTTGATCTAACTCTGCCACTTTGCCCACAGTCTGCATCCCACTCGCACTCTTCTGCCCCCCCTGACAAGCTGCTAAAAACGCAGTCAACACTGCCGGAACTCGACTCATGACCCATCCAACGCTTGCCCACGATAGAAATGTTCTCCGACGCATGAGGTTCTCCTAAAGAACGATAGAGGAATAGTGAGTAGGGAGTGGGGAGTAGGGTAAATCCTTTCTATCTCCCACTCCTCCCCCGCTCCCCACCAAATTACAACTATTTCTAAAGTACGCCCTTCCCCCTCTTCCCGCCGACAGATGACGAAAACGAATCGGCTTTATGCAGAAACGTCATATTATGAAAAGTTTTGTAACAACAGATACGAATGTCCTCTGTGATCCCGATTACCTTTACTCAGTAATCACCGCGAATCATCAAACGGTTCCGCAGTTGATATCGATTTGTGTTCGCTCTGGAACACCTTATATTCATAGGCTCAATCCATGACAGACACCCTTGCAGCACCGACCCTCAATAAGTTTGAAAAACTCAAAGCAGAGAAAGATGGTCTTGCGGTGAAAGCAGAACTCGAGCACTTTGCTCGGCTCGGCTGGGAAGCAATGGATGAAACCGATCGTGATCATCGCTTGAAGTGGCTCGGTGTGTTCTTTCGCCCCGTAACTCCTGGCAAATTTATGCTGAGAATGCGGGTTCCGAATGGCATTATCACGAGCGGACAAACCCGGGTGCTAGGAGAAATCCTTCAGCGCTATGGAGATGATGGCAATGCAGACATCACGACTCGCCAGAACTTTCAACTGCGAGGAATTCGGATTGAAGACCTTCCCGAAATTTTTCGTAAGTTTGACCAAGCTGGATTGACGAGCATTCAATCCGGGATGGATAACGTTCGTAACATTACCGGATCGCCTGTTGCTGGCATTGATGCAGATGAGCTAATTGATACTCGTGGGCTAGTTCGCAAAGTTCAAGACATGATCACGAACAATGGTCGTGGTAATTCGAGCTTTAGTAACTTGCCTCGGAAATTCAATATTGCGATCGCAGGGTGCCGCGATAACTCAGTTCATGCTGAAATCAATGACATTGCTTTCGTTCCCGCTTTCAAAGATGGCACATTAGGATTCAATATCCTAGTTGGCGGATTCTTCTCTGGGAAACGCTGCGAAGCTGCAATTCCACTCAATGCTTGGGTTGACCCGCGCGATGTCGTTGCGGTCTGCGAAGCAATTTTAACGGTCTATCGGAACTTGGGACTGAGAGCAAATCGTCAAAAAGCTCGCTTAATGTGGCTGATTGATGAGATGGGATTGGAACCGTTCCGCGAAGCGGTTGAAAAACAATTGGGATATGCTTTTACGCCTGCTGCTGCCAAAGACGAGATCCTTTGGGACAAGCGAGATCACATTGGGATTCATGCCCAAAAACAGCCTGGATTAAACTATGTGGGCTTGCATGTTCCAGTGGGACGGTTATACGCGCAAGATTTGTTTGATTTAGCTCGGATCGCTGAAGTTTACGGCAGTGGTGAAATTCGCTTAACTGTCGAGCAGAATGTGATCATTCCGAATGTTCCGGATTCACGAGTTTCTGCATTGCTCAGAGAACCCATTGTCAAACGGTTCTCGATCGAGCCTCAGAATCTTTCACGGGCATTAGTGTCTTGTACTGGCGCACAGTTTTGTAACTTCGCACTGATTGAAACTAAAAATCGTGCGGTTGCTTTAATGCAAGAGCTAGAACAAGACCTGTACTGTCCTCGTCCAGTGCGCATTCATTGGACAGGTTGCCCGAACTCTTGTGGACAACCTCAAGTTGCAGATATCGGACTGATGGGCACAAAAGTCCGCAAAGATGGCAAAACAGTCGAAGGCGTGGATCTCTATATGGGGGGCAAAGTTGGCAAACATGCTGAACTTGGAACCTGTGTGAGAAAAAGCATTCCCTGTGAAGATCTCAAACCGATTCTGCAAGAGATTTTGATCGAGCAATTTGGGGCGCGTCTCTGGTCAGACCTGCCCGAATCCGCTCGTCCAAATCCGACCGCCTTGATCACGCTCGATCGTCCCACGGTGGAAACACCGAACGGGAAATCAACAACCGTGCAAGAGCTTAATGCACAAGAGTTTGACTATGTGCTGAGTGCGCCACCTGTTGTAAAAGCGCCAACAGAAATCGCAGCTCCAGCAACGATTCGTTTTGCTCAGTCAGGAAAAGAAATCACCTGCACCCAGGATGATTTGATTCTAGACATTGCAGACCAAGCCGAAGTCGCGATCGAAAGTTCTTGCCGATCAGGAACGTGTGGAAGTTGTAAATGCACCTTACTCGAAGGTGAAGTCAGCTATGACAGCGAACCCGATGTGCTCGATGAGCACGATCGCGCTTCGGGTCAGATTCTCACCTGTATTGCTCGTCCTGTCGGTCGTATCTTGCTCGATGCTTGATCCCTAAGTTTGTTCGCTCCGCTCATTGTTCTCACATGCGCCAGCTTTTTGCTGTGCTTCCTTTTCCTTCAGTACATTCTCTAAAAAGGACGATCCATGTCTTCTAATCTTTCAAGACGTAAGTTCATTTTGACCGCAGGCGCAACCGCAGCAGGCGCAGTGATTGTGAATGGTTGTAGCACAGGTCTAAATAAAAGTGCTTCTAGCGGTGCGTCCTCTCCTGCTGCCTCTCCTGCTGCAAATATCAGTGCGGCAGATGCACCAGAAGTCACAACGGCTAAATTAGGCTTTATCGCCCTGACCGATTCGGCTCCATTGATCATTGCGTTAGAGAAAGGATTCTTCGCGAAGTACGGCATGAAGGATGTGACCGTTACTAAGCAAACCTCATGGGCAGTGGTGCGTGACAACTTGGAATTGGGTTCCGAGAGAGGTGGAATTGATGGTTCTCACATTTTGACTCCGATTCCTTACTTTATGTCCACAGGTAAAATTACTAAGGGTAATACGCCTGTGCCGATGTACATCTTGAGCCGTTTGAACACTGACGGTCAAGGAATTTCAGTCTCGAATGACTATGCTGATCTTAAATTAGCAGCCGATAGCTCTCCTTTGAAAGCAAAAATCGCTGAAGCAGCAGCAGCAGGTAAGAAATTCAAGTGTGCTGTGACTTTCCCAGGTGGAACTCACGATCTGTGGATGCGCTACTGGCTGGCAGCAGGTGGAATCAATCCTGAAACTGATGTCGATATCGTGGTTGTTCCGCCTCCGCAGATGGTTGCGAACATGGAAACGAAGACCATGGATGCCTTCTGCGTGGGTGAACCTTGGAACGATCGCTTAGTGAACAAGAAATTGGGTTACACAGCGATTACCACAGGCGAATTATGGAAGAACCATCCAGAAAAGTCATTCTCAATGCGGGCTGATTGGGTAGACAAGAATCCTAAAGCAACAAAAGCTTTGATGATGGCAGTTCTAGAAGCTCAAATGTGGTGCGACAAGGACGAGAACAAAGAAGAAATGTGCAAGATCTTGTCGGCTGACAAGTATGTGAAAGCGCCTGTAGCAGACATTATTGAACGTTCAAAAGGGAACTTCGATATGGGTAATGGTCGCACGTTGCAGAACAGCGATCTGCTGATGAAATTCTGGCGTGAGGATGCAGCTTATCCGTTCAAGAGCCACGATGCTTGGTTCGTCACTGAAAATATCCGCTGGGGCAAATTTGCAGCCGATACGGATGTCAAAGCGTTAGTTGACAAAGTGAATCGCTCGGATATTTGGCAAGCAGCAGCCAAAGCGATCGGTCAAGAAGCAGCAGTTCCCAAAGATGCCGATTCTCGCGGCGTAGAAACCTTCTTCGACAAAGTGACCTTTGATCCTGCAAATCCAAAAGCTTACTTGGATAGCCTCAAAATCAAAAAAGCATAACTTAGACGAGGCGAGTCGGATTTGCCATCTTGCTCGCCTCTCCCTCATTGCTGCTGACTGTCCTACAACGTTCTTTCCTCTCTCCTATGACTATCAACCCGACTCTCCGTCCCGTTCGACCGTCCCAATTCTCAGAAACTCTGAAAAAGTATAGTGGTACTCTCGTTCCAGTCATTGTCTGCGTCGGCATTGCGCTGGTGCTCTGGCAACTGCTTTGTCTGAGTCCAGAATCCAAGATGCCTGGTCCGATCAAAGTCATTGAACAGACTTGGAGATTGATTCTCGATCCGTTCTACGACAATGGCGGGACAGATAAAGGGTTAGGATTGCAAATTCTCATTAGTTTGGAACGGGTCGCGTTAGGGTATTCGCTCGCGGCTGTCGTGGGAATTGCACTCGGCGTGTTACTTGGTGTGAGTAAGTTTATGCGGAATGGGCTTGACCCAATCGTGCAAGTTTTAAGAACAGTTCCTCCGCTCGCATGGTTACCGATCTCATTGGGGATTTTCCAAGACAACAATCCAGCCGCAATCTTCGTCATTTTTGTCACAGCAATTTGGCCGATCGTCATTAATACCGCAGTCGGTGTGCAGCAAATTCCGCAAGACTATAACAACGTTGCTAAAGTCTTGAAGCTGTCGGGTAAAGAGTATTTCTTGAGTATTTTGGTTCCGTCCACTGTGCCTTATGTATTTGGTGGACTGAAAATCGGGATTGGTTTAGCATGGCTGGCAATTGTGGCAGCAGAAATGCTGAAAGCAGAAGGCGGCATCGGCTTTAAGATTTGGGATGCTTACAACGCAGGCAACGAGGACAGCATGAGCCAAATTATCATCTGTGTCTTGTTGGTCGGCTTAGTTGGATTAGTGCTCGATCGCTTAGTTGGCTGGCTCGGTTCACTGATTACATCTGATAACTAAACTGATCACTCAACCCTCACCTGATTTTTGCTATGTCTGTTTTCTTAGAAGTTGACCACGTGGATAAGGTATTCCCGCTCAAAGATGGCGGCGAGTACATTGCTCTGAAAAACATTGAACTGAAGATTAACCAAGGTGAGTTTATCTCATTTATTGGTCACTCTGGCTGTGGCAAGTCTACCTTGCTGAATATCATTGCGGGATTAGATCATGCTTCGACAGGAGGGGTGATTCTCGAGGGTCGGCAAGTCACTGAACCTGGTCCCGATCGCATGATGGTGTTTCAAAACTATTCGCTCTTACCTTGGAAGACCGTGCGCGAGAACATTGCGCTAGCAGTCAATAAAGTCATGAAAGGCGCATCCAAAGCTGAGCGACATGAGGTAGTTGAGCATCATATTGATATGGTAGGACTGCGCCATGCAGCCGATAAAAAACCAAAGGAACTATCCGGTGGGATGAAGCAACGTGTAGCGATCGCGAGAGCGTTAGCGATTCGCCCGAAGCTCTTGTTGTTAGACGAACCATTTGGGGCATTAGACGCACTGACGCGAGGAAATCTCCAGCAGCAATTAATGAACATTGCTCAGGAGAACAATTTGACCTGTGTAATGGTGACACACGATGTCGATGAAGCGTTGTTGCTCAGCGATCGCATTGTGATGTTGACCAATGGCCCAGAAGCCCATATTGGGCAAATTCTAACCGTTCCCATTCCTCGTCCTCGCAACCGTCTGGAAGTGGTGAATCATCCGAGCTACTATGCGCTACGGAATGAAATGATCTACTTCTTAAATCAGCAGAAACGAGACAAGAAACGCAAACGCCAAGCGGTTGCTGCCGTTGCCAAGAATGGCTTAGAGAAGGTCAATCTCGAAATTGGGTTTGTTCCGCTCACAGATTGTGCGCCGCTGATTGTGGCGAAAGAGAAAGGATTCTTCAAAAAGCATGGGCTTGAGGATGTCACGCTCAGTCGTGAACCGAGTTGGAAAGCGATCGCTGAAGGAATTCGCAGCAATCGCTTAGATGCGGCTCAAATGGTCGCTGCGATGCCACTCGCAATGACGCTAGGTAACAGTGGTTACGACCCGCTTCCGATTGTGACCGCAATGGTCACGTCTCGCAATGGGAATGCGATCACCCTGAACAAGTCTTTTTTAGACAAAGGCGTTCGCACCCTCGCTGACTTCAAACAGGTGCTAGAAGCAACCCAGGATCAAACTCATACGTTGGGTGTGGTTTATCCAACTTCGATGCACAATTTGATGCTGCGTTACTGGCTGGCATCTGGAGGCATTGATCCAGATCAAGATCTCAATCTCACGGTGGTTCCGCCGCCTCAAATGGTGTCGAACTTAGTTGCCGGGAACATTGATGGATTCTGTGCTGGCGAGCCTTGGAATTCTCGTGCGATCCAAGAAGGTGCAGGCTATGTGGTAGCCACCGATTTAGATATTTGGCAAGGACACCCTGAAAAAGTGTTAGGAGTCCGTGAAGATTGGACATCTCAGCATCCAGAAACTCACAATGCTCTGGTGAAAGCCATGCTCGAAGCTTGCGAGTACTGTGACGATCGTCGAAATCGTGAAGAGATTCTTACCTTACTTGCCCGTCCTCAATATGTGGGTGCCGCAGCGGACTTTGCGCGTCCTGGATTCATTGATGCCTATGACACCGGAACGGGTGAGCCTCCGGTCAACTTACTACGATTCAATCAGTTCCATGTGGACAATGCGAACTGTCCAAATGGTGTAGAAGATTTATGGATCTTGACTCAGTTAGCACGGTGGGGCATTACTGTCTTCCCGAAAAACTGGATCGAAGTCCTAGAACGAGTGCGCCGAGTCGATCTCTATGGTCGAGCTGCACGTGAATTAGGTCTGCCGGATCACGAAGGCGATCGTCGATCGTTCCAACTCTTTGATGGTGTCGAATTCAATCCAGATGATCCGATTGGCTATCTCAATAGCTTGACGATTCATCGTGAAATTCGCATCGAAGAGGTGATCATCGATGTTGCAGAACCGATTAAAACGTCGATCGCAGCGTAGTAGGAACGGGGAGAACTCCCCACTCCCCACTCCCCACCCTCTATCTCTCTGACCTCTCACCCACCCACTCCTTATGCAAATTCTCTCAACTCCAAACCCACACACTGAAGCAAATCCACTCACTCCCCTAGTCGAAGTTGAGGGAGTTTCAAAGGTTTATCCTAAAAAAGACGGCGGAGAAGCAGTCATTCTTGAGAATGTCAATCTCACCGTTAATGAAGGCGAATTTATCTGCGTCATTGGTCACTCGGGCTGTGGCAAATCCACTTTACTAGATATGATTTCTGGCTTTCGTCAGCCGACCGCTGGTGAAGTCCGAGTCGCGGGCAAGCGGGTTTCTGAACCGGGTCCCGATCGTATGGTTGTGTTTCAGAACTATGCATTACTTCCTTGGAAAACAGCATTCGAGAACATTTATCTCGCAGTTCACGCCGTTTATCCTGACAAATCTAAGGCAGAGAAAACTGATATCGTCAACAAACATTTGGCGATGGTCGGACTCGAAGAAGCAGCCAACAAAAAGCCCAAGCAGCTATCGGGTGGAATGAAGCAACGAGTCTCGATCGCGCGTGCTTTGTCTATCTATCCAGAAGTGTTGATTCTTGATGAGCCATTTGGAGCATTGGATGCGATTACAAAAGAGGAACTTCAAGAAGAACTGCTCCAAATTTGGTCACAGCATAAAGTGACGGTCTTGATGATTACCCACGACATTGATGAAGCGTTGTTTCTTGCCGATCGCGTCGTGATGATGACCAATGGTCCTGCGGCAACGATTGGCGAAATCATGGAAGTTCCCTTCCCGCGTCCTCGCGAACGTGCTGCTTTAATGGAAGATCCAAAGTACTACACGTTGCGAAACTATGCACTTGACTTCCTGTTTGGGAAATACGCTCATGATGATGAATAGGAATTAATTCCTCAACACTTTTACGATCGTACTGAGAGTCTAAAATTTATTCTAAAAACTCACGGCATCTAGCCGATCTCAGTACGGTCAAACCTCAAATTAAAATAAAACTAGAATCGCTAAAATTTATACATCAGAAACGCTTGACTGTATAGGATAGCAATTTCTTTAAATTCTTTGTCAATAAGAGATTCTAGCTTCTTCTGCCTTGTTCAGATTGATGCATCTTCTTGCAAGAGATTGCTAGAGTGATGGATTGAATACAATGGTTAAGATTCTCAACCCGTAACTATTCACACAGCCTGATTCTCCCAACCGGAAACAGACTAGACGCATCTGACAGTTTTTCTTCAAAGACGGCTGCCCGAAACATGCTTACAGCAGTACACAGTGATTTGACTCTGTTCGATTGTCCTCTTTACGGGTGTGATCCCCCCATTACATTCATGACTTCGATTCTTTGCTACTACATCAATACTTCTCATAGCATTCAGCAAATTCGATTACATACTACTCAGCTTGCGCTCGATCGTATGGTTTTTCCCAGTGAAAAAATTGTGTTTGAAAGCTTACCAGAAGAACGATTAGAGATTTATACTTACACAGAAAACGGGTTGCAGTTATTTCAATCGATTGCCTGTTCGCAGCTTGAAGTCTTATCGCGAACGAAAGGCAGAACTTGAGAACTAAGGGGTTATAGACTAATGGCTGATCCAACTAAAACGCTCTGTCCATACTGCGGGGTTGGCTGCGGTTTGGAGGTGCTGCCGCCTGCGATTCCGGGGAAAGCAGTCAATCGAGATAAAGACGGAACGCCACTCTGGAATGTCCGAGGCGATCGCACTCATCCTTCTAGCCAGGGTATGGTCTGTGTGAAGGGTGCAACGATCGCTGAATCCCTGCACAAAGATCGCTTGCGTTTTCCGATGATGCGGGATGCATTGGATCAGCCTTTTCGTCGAGTGACTTGGGAAGAAGCGTTGACGAAAATTGTCGATCGCATTCGTCTAGTAAAGTTTACCCAAGGAGTCGATGCGATCGGCATGTATGCTTCAGGACAGTTTCAAACTGAAGATTACTACATCGCTCAAAAGCTGATGAAAGGCTGTTTAGGCACCAATAACTTTGATGCAAATTCGCGCCTGTGTATGTCTTCGGCTGTTGCAGGCTACCTTCAGAGCTTTGGAGCCGATGGACCGCCTTGTTGCTATGAGGATTTAGAACAAACTGATTGTGCTTTTCTGATTGGCACAAATACCGCAGAGTGTCACCCGATCGTGTTTAATCGCTTCCGTCGCTACCACAAGAAAAACTCCGATGTGAAGCTGATTGTCGTCGATCCTCGTTGCACTGAGACTGCTGCTGCTGCTGATCTCCATCTCGCAATTAATCCAGGAACAGATATTGATTTAATGTATGGAATTGCTCATCTTTTACTGAGATGGGGCGATTTAGACAAAGCTTTTATTGAATCTCATACGAATGGTTTTGAAGAATTTAAGGAAGTGATTCGCCACTATCCACCTGATGTCGTTGCGATTCGATGCGGCATTGCTGAAACCGAGCTTTTGACTGCGGCTCACTACTGGAGCAGCGCAAAGCGAGTCCTCTCCATGTGGTCAATGGGAGTGAATCAGTCGTCAGAAGGAACCGCCAAAGTTCGAGCAATTATCAATGTTCACTTAATGACTGGGCAAATTGGTAAACCTGGGGCTGGTCCTTTCTCGCTGACAGGACAACCGAATGCGATGGGGGGACGCGAAGCAGGTGGACTATCGCATCTGTTGCCGGGTTATCGATCGGTTACGAATCCAGGGCATCGGGCTGAACTTGAGACATTCTGGCAACTCCCAACAGGCTCAATCTCGTCTAATCCCGGTCTAACCGCTTGGGAGATGATCACTGGACTCGAAACAGGTAACCTTGGAATGTTGTGGGTTGCAGCAACGAATCCGGCAGTGAGTATGCCCGACATTGAGCGAACGAAAGCTGCATTACGTCAATCTCCTTTTACGGTCTATCAGGAGTGTTACTATCCGACTGAGATGGCGGACTATGCTCATGTTTTGTTACCGACGACGCAATGGAGTGAGAAGACAGGCGTGATGACGAATTCCGAACGTCGTGTAACGTTGTGCCCTCAGTTTCGAGTCGCGCCGGGTGAAGCTCGATCGGATTGGGAGATTTTCGCAGAGGTTGGACGGAGATTAGGGTATCGCAAGCAGTTTGCTTTTAACTATGCGGCTGAAGTTTATGCAGAGTTTGTGCGGCTTACTCGCGATCGTCCTTGTGATCAGTCGGGATTGAGCCATACTTACTTACGAGAAATGGGTGCAACACAATGGCCCTTTTCAAGCAAAGCTGAACCGACGCAACAAAAAGTAGAAAAAGCAAAACGGCTTTATACCGATCTAAAATTCCATACGCCAGACGGGAAGGCGCGCTTTTCTCAGGTCTACTCACGTGGGCTTGCAGAGCCACCCGATGACAACTATCCGTTTGTGCTTACGACGGGTCGATTGTATGGGCATTGGCATACTCAGAGTCGTACTGGAAGAATTGAGAAGATTCGACAAATGTATCCGAATCCATTCATTGAGATTCATCCGCGGGATGCTGAAAAGTTGGGCATTCAATCGGATGATTGGGTGGAAGTACGATCGAGAAGAGGTACAGCCCGATTTCCGGCTAAAGTGACGAAAGCGATTACGCCTAAGACTGTCTTTGTTCCGATGCATTGGGGGGCGTTGTGGGCAGAAAACGCAGAAGCGAACGCCCTGACTCATGAGATTGCTTGTCCCGACTCTAAGCAGCCAGAACTGAAGGCCTGTGCCGTGCAATTGATTCCGGTGAAAGCGATCGAGAATTCTAATGCTTCAACTCATCTAGTTGCTTCGCCTTCTTGAGGATGATTTTCTGGTTTCGATTTACAAGCGTCAATTCAATCGAGCAATGCAATCTGGTGTGTCGTGGGTTGGGCGATTGACTGCTGTTGAAACGGGATAGCTGATCATTTTGTCGCTAACATATGGGTGGAGCAGCGATTGCGGGGATTTGAAATCCGGATCGAGCCAGCGATCGTAGAAATCTTCGCTCAAGATGACGGGCATTCGATCGTGAACGGTTGCAGCAAGTTCGTTTGCTTCAGTTGTGATGATCGTACAAGTTTCGATCTCGTCTCCCTCGGGAGAATTCCAGTGCTCCCACAAGCCAGCAAAAGCAAAAGGCTCACCAGATTCGAGTCTGAAATAGAACGGTTGCTTTTTCTCAGATTGCTTTTTCCATTCGTAGTAGCCGTCGGCGGGAATCAGGCAACGTCGCCGCCTAAAGGCAGTTCGGAAAGCAGGTTTTTCGCTGACCGTTTCGGCACGGGCATTGATCAGGCGAGAACCGATCGTTGGATCTTTTGACCAGGATGGGATTAAGCCCCAGCGTAGAGGTTTAGAGTGATGCGGTGTAACGATCGCGAGAATCGGTTGAGTCGGCGCAATATTGTAGCGAGGCTGCCAATCGGGAGTTTCTTCGAGGTCGAACATGGCAGCGAGTTCGGCGGCAGAGTGAGTCTGTGTAAATCTTCCACACATAGGACTGACTTCATTTTCACAGGTACAGATGTTGATCTCTCACGCCCTGAATCTCCCTAATTTGAGAGATCTGCTGAAAGAAATGAGAGCACTCTAGCCTCCAAGAAAGATAGAGTGCTCTCGTTCTAGCCTAGCAATTATGGCTTTTGAAAGTCGATCTCTTGCCGCTCAAAATGGTTCTTGACATTCGTCACCACGTTGTAAGCATTTGCACCCGGTTCAGCCCGAGTTTCGTCGATTCCTTCTGTCGAGCCACCAACCGCTTTCCAAGCTTCCAGTCCGCCTTTGAGTTCTGCAACGTTCACAAAGCCTGCTTGACGTAGCATTCTTGCTGCTTCAGTTGTTTCTTCATCAGTTGCGCCATAGACATAAATATCGCGCTTGTATTCAAAATTCTTCTGGGACAGTTCGACCAACTGATCCATTGGAAATTCCATTGCACCCATGATGTGCCCGTGATTGTAAACATCACGAGAACGAACATCGAGAATCGTCAAAGCAGGCTCTCCCCACTCTAGACGAGACTTGAGATCGTGAACAGAAGACTCTGCCTTTAACCCAGGCGGAGTTGGCGTAATATTGGGCAGTGCTTCTTTAGCATTTTCAATCGCATCTTCTAGTTTAGACATAATAAAAACTTCCCGTTTAGAGGTCTATTGCACTCTATCGGGAAGGACAGGAAAGGCTAATCTGGCTCAAGTTAGAAGCAAGCGATCGTCAAAAGGTAGATTCTGCAATTTTGGATGTCGTACAGCTTGCTTATTCAAACGTGCCAGTCCGCCAAGGAGTCGGATCTACAGCTAAGCTATGGACAAATACGCCCCAATGGAGGTGAGGCCCCGTTGCAGACCCAGTTGCTCCGACTGCACCAATCCGCTGCCCAGGTTTAACAAAATCGCCTTCTTTGACATCAATTCGACTCATATGAATGTAAATCGATTCGACTCCTTGACCGTGGTCGAGTCCGACGCAGTTTCCATGCACTCGGAAGCCTTGAGATTCGCGTCCGATGAGAACAACACGACCGGCGGCGGGAGCAACGATCGCTGATCCTTGTCCGCCTGCATAGTCAATTCCCCGATGATAGTAATCTTTCGCAAAGACTCCGTTGTAATAGCGGCGAATTCCATAGCCAGAGCTAACCTCGCCTTGGTTCGGGCGTAAGAATTTACCTGACCAAAGTTTTTCTGGAGAAACGATCGCTTTAAAAGCATCAACCCGATCGAACTCAGCATCATCACCATTACTATCTTTACCCGGTGGAAGCCAGATGCTTTGGGTCGGAAACGATCGATTTCTCAACGTGATTGGAATCGTTTGTGTGTCCGTTCCAGCAGTGACTTGAATCGATAGGCGACCTGGACGATCGAGCGGAGTGGTCGGTAAGAGTGTGCGATAGCGATTGTTGCCCAGATCAAACGAGGGATAGGTCTTACCGTTAAAGCGAACAGACGGAGCAGTTTGAGATTGGATGATGAGTGAAACGGTATCTCCAAGCGCTGGAGATTTCGGCGTGATTTGGGCTTGGAAGGCGCGAGATGGCTGTGTACAAAAGATGATCGATACAGCGATCGTCATTGCCAGCGCGAATTGAAGCAGGATAGAACGTTTAGTCAGGAACACGGCACTCTTGATTGCTACAAAACTGACAACAGTTTACAGTCTCTAGAAGAGAGAATCCGTATCGAGGTAGGACAATGTTTTGGAGAAGATTGGCAGCAATTTTCGCGGTTTGGATGTGCCTAAGTTCGCCTGTGTGGGCGGATGCGTATGAAGTGCGCGCCAATCACGATCCGGATGGAATTGGCAAAATCTATATGGGGCGCGAGATTGCTCAGGTGATGGGGCATCAGGGCGCAGGATGGTTAGAGCGATCGAGCCGCGAGACCGAGGAACAACCGCAAAAGGTGATGACAGCTTTGCAGCTTAAACCGAACAGTGTTGTAGCAGATATTGGAGCCGGAACAGGGTATTTTAGTTTCCGAATTGCATCTGCTATTCCTCAGGGAAAAGTTTATGCAGTCGATGTGCAGCCGGAGATGTTAGAGATTCTAAATTATCTAAAAGATCAGAAAAAACTCTCTAATGTCGAACCGATTTTAGGCAATGAGACAACTCCGAATTTGCCTGAGAACAGTGTGGATTTAGCATTAATGGTCGATGCGTATCATGAGTTTGAGTTTCCTCAGGAAATGATGTTGGCGATTGCGCGATCGCTTAAACCTCAAGGACGGGTGGTTTTAGTCGAGTATCGAGGCGAGAATCCATTTGTGATGATTAAGGGATTGCACAAAATGACTCAAAAGCAGGTCAGACAAGAAATGAGTGTTGCGGGCTTAAAGTATGTTGAGACTCGCAATGGGTTGCCACAGCAGCACATTATGATTTTTGAGAAAGCATAACGGGACGAAAGTAACTGCTCATCCCCGCAAGCAGATTGACCTAATTGCGATTGTGTTTTCAAATCTGGAAGCGCGATCGCGATCTCATTGAGACTCTAACAAGCCCCTCCAATCGATATGAAAAAATGGGTTAATCCTTCGTTAGAAATGAAATTGAGTTCGCTCGATCGTTGAGCCAGTTTCAAAGTACGGCAATGGATGGCGATCAAAAAATGGTACCCCTTCAGCTAATAGGCAACCTACTCACCAGACAGTAAAGTATAAGCAGGCAAAAAGATTGCTCGCTTCATGATTGGGTGACTTCTCCATATTCAACATTGCAAATTCTTGCTCTATGGCAAACCTCAGATCAATTCTGCTTGTTGCCTTGTTGCTAGGCACCGCATCTAAACTGTCTGCATGTATGGTTAACAATTCAGCAACGATACCCTCCACGCCCACAGCGACAGCAGCGCAACCCGAGATTCAACAGAGTAAGGTTCAGCTTGCCTTTCGCGAACAGAAGCTAGGAACTGAAGCACAATTACAAATCGAGCGGCAAGTTCAGCAAGAACTCCTCAAAAAACAGACTGACCTGAAGAAATCCGGCAATCAAGCCGCGATCGCAAGCAATGCCGCTGCACTCAAACTCAGTAATGAGGCAATCTCTTTGCTATTCGAGAAACCGACTCTAACCGAAAAGAATGTAACGAAAGCCTATTTCGATTCAAGCCCAAACTCAACGCCGTCTATCATCGTGACTTTTGATGCGAAGGGAAGTAAGGCTTTTACAGCGCTGACGAAGAAATTAGCAGGAACTGGGCGAACAGTAGGCATTTTTCTCAACAATCGTTTGATAAGCGCTCCGACTGTTTCCTCCCAATACGCTCAGACTGGAATTACTGGCGGTACTGCGATGATTACAGGAAACTTTAGTGCTGAAGAAACCAAGGATTTAGAAACATGGCTACAGCATTTGCAAGCGAATTGATAGCTTTAGTTAGCTGTGGCTGAACTGTCAAAATTTTAGAATGCGATCGCAATGTAGATAGGGAGATAGGGAGCAATTTTAGTCTAGGTTCTTCCCCTCTTCTTCGCAAAATTCATGCGCTTGACCAGTACACTTTCAATCTAGCTCTTTCGCTGAGTTGCTTCTAATAGCGCTACAACAATCAATTCATCACATTGCAGGGCATGTCGATCGTCAACTACGATCGATTGATATTCTGCTACAACTTCATGCAACGATTCATCTAGATAAGCTTCCAAGACATTTGGGTGAATATAGTATTTTCGACAAGTCGCAGGACGATTGCCTAAGTAAGCAGATACCGACTTAACGGCTTGTGTAATGTTCTTCTTCGCCGCAGTTTGAGACGTAAATTTGCCAATCTCAGCGAGATGAGAAGCAGCTAAAACCGTGCCTGCCCAAGTCCGAAAGTCTTTGGCAGTAAAATCTTGACCTGTAACTTCTCTCAAATAATCATTTACATCACTTGAAGTAATGTCTTGGGCTTGCTGATGCTCATCTAGATATTGAAAAAGCTCTTGACCTGGCAAATCCTGACATCGTTTTACAACTTTTGCGAGTCGCTTATCGCTCACTTCAATCTCATGTTCAACTCCGCTTTTCCCTCGAAATTGAAACTGAATCTTCGAGCCAGCGACATTCACGTGATCATCTTGTAGTGTGGTCAACCCATACGAGTTATTGGTTTTCGCATATTCCTCATTGCCGACTCGAATCCGGGTTAGCTCCATTAACTTCAGAACTGTAGCGAGTACTTTTTGCTTTGGTAATCCGGGTAATGCTAAATCTTTCTCTAATCGTCGTCGAATGTCTGGCAAAGCCTGACTAAATGCAATCATGCGAGAAAACTTATTTTGATCGCGAATTGCTCGCCAAAGTGGATGATATCGATATTGCTTTCGCCCCTTTGCATCTCGTCCCGTTGCCTGCAAATGTCCATTTTCCAATGGGCAGATCCAGACATTCTTATAGGCAGGCGGAATGGCTAGAGAATTAATGCGCTGAATGATTTTCTCATCGCGAATGCGATCGCCATTCAGATCAAAATATGCAAAGCTTTTCCCCGATCGCTTTCTCGTAATTCCAGGCATTTCATCTGTGACATATTTCAAGCCAACGACTTCGGCTGACTCGATCGGGTCACTGGGAAGCTCTTCAACGACTAATTGCATACGGGAGGATAGCATACGTTACTTTAACCGTATCCAATTCAAGACACAATGAAATCTACAGCAGAGCGTAGTCTTTAGGGTGGAGGAACAATGGAGATCGATATTCCTGAAGTTTTGGCAGAAGTAACGGCGGTGTTTCAACAATATGAGCAAGCACTGATCACGAATGATGTAGAAGTGCTGGATCAGCTTTTTTGGAACAGTCCCTATACGATTCGATATGGAGCCACTGAGAATCTGTATGGCTATGACGCGATCGCGCAATTTCGCGCAGGTCGATCGCCCGCCGGACTCGATCGCACGTTGAAAAATACGGTGATTACAACCTACGGACGGGACTTTGCAACGGCGAATACAGAATTTGTACGATCGGGAAAATCAGGGCGACAAAGCCAGACTTGGATGCGAACTTTAGATGGATGGCGAGTTGTGGCTGCACATGTCTCGTTGATTTAATCATTGCGAATTGGGGAGTGGTTTGGGTGGTGGAGTCATCGGGTTCAAAGTTCATCTAGTCAATAGGGTTGCACGGGATCATAGGCAGAATAGTACAAAATTTATTTACAAAGAAATACGGAAAATTTCTGTCTAATTCCCCTGTCGAGGAGTAATATACGGAACATGAGTCGGGCTAACGTTCCAAATACTAGAAATAGACAGAAGGAGTCGGTCTAGTATGCCAGTTTCGGATGTTATCCTGACTCTGAGCAGCCTAAATCGCCCTGAGGGGATGTTATGCCGACTATTTTCGATCTAATGTCCTGCTCTAGAGAATTAGGCGGAAAGAGTCAGTCTAAATAATAGTTCGACCGCTGGGTCATTGATGAGATAAGTTTTTCTAGATCATCTGTTTGTTAGGACAACGAATTGGTTTGATATCAGCAGGACAAAATCTAGAGGAAGTTGGCGATTACTCGATACAAGCTGTAACATTATCGGCATCGACAAAATCGTATTAAGTTGGCAGTAGCACCAGAAATTGTCCAACGTGGTTTGTAAGTAAGCGGAGTTTACAGCTAATCAGTATGTTTCATCTATCTCTACCAAATATAGAAGTTAGAGATTTTGTGTCAGGTACTTCTCTTTTAATCTCGTTTCTTACCGCTTACTGGAATATTCTGCGTGGGGCAAAATTTGTAAGTCCTCCATTGAGATGGATTGCTTTAGGGCGCATGCCTGAAACTCATACTCTAGTCATTAACTTCCCGATTTCTATTACAAACGTTGGCGGTCGAACTGGAGTTATTGATTCTTTCTATGTAGACTTCTCAAGCCTTTCGACTCACAAATCTGAAAGGTTCTATGCTTGGCAAGAAGGTATCTTAGTTGGTCAAAACTTCAAAGGATTTGGAGCAGAAATACCTGCACCAGTCGCTCTCAAGGCTGGTGAAAGTGTTGTCAAATATTATGTTTTCTCTCCTGACACCCTAAATTTTATGTACGAATGTGGTTTTTACAAAATTTCTTTATATGCTTATGTCAATGGTGGTGGAAAGCCTGTAAAGCTGTATGAGCAGCAACTAGAAATCGATAGTGTAGTAGAACCAAGCTCAATACCGAATACTATATCTCTGATTTTTAGTTACAAGCTTCTCCCTACCAAGGTTCTGAAAGTATCAAACTATGGAACTGATACATCGGCAGCGTCCGTCATAGAGATTGTGAAGAGGTAGCTAGCGCGGTCGAACACTTCGTTGGAGCGGACAAGCAGAGGCGATCGGCTTGGATGCAAAGAAAGTTGTTGCCGCTCAACTTAGCCGTTAGACCGACAAAGCAGAATAGAAGAACGAGCAAGAAAATTTGAGGTTTTCAGGGTTGGAGATAGTTTTGTGGCAGGATCAGCAGACAGGAATCAAGAAACTTCAACCACCGACTTTTAACGATCGCTGCAGCATAAACATGAAGAAGTCTTAATAGAGCGCGATCGGTTAACTACAAGTTGAAAAATTTCTCTATCTTCAAACCTCTGGTAGTTATTCACTGATGAGTGAGGAAGAGAAAGTTTGTCATTTCTCAAATCAAGTCATGGAAATATGGTCAGAGGGACATGAAACTTGGGGACAAACTGTATCGGACAGAAAGAAGTAAATCTGTTATCAGTACATTCTTTAACTTGCTCATGCTTCGAGTGTTTCCGCCAATCAGCAGACTCTATGAGCCTGGTATTCGGCAGCAAGTCGAAGCGGGAAACCAGGGCAAAATTGTGGCGAACATGAAAAATGTGAGCCAAAAGCAACGACACAAACTCTATCGATTGAAAGTAAAATTGAGCCTCTAGCTTTTATGGGACAACAGCGTTTTGAGCCAAATTCAAGTCTTAAACTTGCAGATCCTTCACCAAGGACTTCCCGCAATTACACCCGCTTTCGGAGCAGCGATCGCAGAAGCAGGAGCAATTTGTCTAACGGATGCAGCCCATGAGCCAGGAGTAACTCTCGAAGTTGGAGGAGAATTTTCCACTCAGTTCCAGTTGAATTGGCAACCCGTTACAGAACAAGCAAGGCGATGCTGGAATGATGAGGAATATACAACCGAGCAAGCGGCTTATGGCATTGCATTTTTATTGATTTTGCAATTAACCAATCTGACGGTGATTGAACGTTCTCGTAAGGGTACTGGATTTGACTACTGGTTGGGAAGCCAAGATCCAACCGCAACACTGCCGTTTCAGCGCATGGCTCGGCTTGAAGTGTCTGGGATTCGTAAGGGCAATCGGAGTCAAATCAATGCCAGAGTCAAGCAGAAAATCGAACAAACTGGCGCATCTGATGCAGAAGGGTTGCCAGCTTATATCATAGTAGTAGAATTCAGCCGCCCGCTTTCTGTCGTTAGCGCGAAACGGAATCCCGAAGGAGCCTTACTCCAATGAACCAGATTCAAACGCTCCATCAACAAGCAATGGATTTAGCCGAAGCAGCCGCAGTCGCCCGCTTGAGAGGCGAGATCGAACAAGCAACACAGTTGACCCGACAAGCGTTTGAACAAGAAACCCAGGCTGCTAATTTAATTGCTAGCGTTCTCGATGCCGAACCTACTCGATCTGTCCTCCACCGTAGTGCTGCATCTTTAGCGATCGAGTGTGGCGAATTACGAGCCGCAGAACGACTAATTGCCACCGCATTATCTGGCAGTCCGCCCCCAGAGATTGCGGAAGAACTCAAAGATTTATTTATCCAGATTAATTTGGGTCAATATCTAAAGCGTCAAGGAATTGATATCAACATTAACGAATTGCAAGGTTTGGTAAATCAGTAATAGTTAATAAGGCACGGTCGAACAACATGGTTGGAGCAGACGGTAGAGAGCTTTTGTGCTTCGCTTCAGGCTTATCTACCGCCGCCGCCCACTTTAGCCATTGTGTTTCTCAAAACACTCGGATTTCTGAGCTATGCGATCGCTGCTGCTGGTGCTTTTGTCGGAACTTTGAGCACCTGTTGATACACCTTACCTAACTGAGCAGCAACACCATCCCAGCTAAACATCTTCTCAACTCGATCTCGCCCTGCCTGACCTAACTGATCACGCCAGTTTGGATCTGCCAAAATTCGATCGATCGCCTTGGCAAATGCCGCATCATCTTTTGCCGGAGCTAACAAGCCTGTGATTTCAGGAATGACGGTAAACTGCAATCCGCCGACATCCGAAGCGACAACAGGCGTTCCACTTGCCATCGCCTCAATTGCCACTAATCCAAACGGCTCATAATGGCTCGGCACAACCGACACATCGGCGGCTGCATAGTACAAATGCAGATTTTCAACCCCTAAACGACCCGGAAACAGTGTGATATCCTGCAAGCCGAGTTCATTGACGATGCCTTCAATACGCTCACGCTCCATGCCATCACTCTGCCCAGGACGACTGCCCCCGCCGATGATCAATTTCAAATTTTGGTCTTTCAGTTGAGACTGACCCACCGCACGAACTAAGGTTTCGATTCCTTTTCGGCGATCGAAGCGACCCACATACAACACAATCTTGGCATCTTGCTCTAATCCCAACGCGCGCCGCGCTTCGATTCGAGAAATATGACCAAAGCGTCGAGTATCCGTGCCACAAGGAATAATATCAATGCTGCCGTGAGTCGAAACGAGCGATCGCATGTGGTCTTTCTCTTGTGGACTCGTTGCGACAATCCGCTCAGCCGTTTCTAAACATAATTTCTCAGTCGCTAAGCGAGTCTTCGCAATCATAGGAATCGCTGAAATTGACTGATATTTCACTGCACCTAAAGAGTGATAGGTATGAATCTGCTTCACGCCTTGCAGCTTTTTCAAGGTCATACCGACCCAGGAAGACAGCCAGTAGTTAGTATGAACTAAATCATATTGAAATCCTGAGTCAGCCTGAAATTGTTGCAGAGCTTCGACAAATTCAGGCAAGTAGCCAAACAATTCATCACGAGGAATAAATTTTTGCGGCCCAGCCGTTAATCGAATCGTGCGGCAATGCGGCGTGTGTTGCACAATCTCAGGCTGGTCGGCATCCGATCGACGAGTAAACATATCGACTTGCCATCCCTGCCGGGACAGCGCTTCTCCAACGTTCCGCACATAGACGTTTTGACCGCCCGCTTCCTCTTTGCCAATCTCGATCGCAGGATCGCCATGAACCGAAATTAATGCAATCCGAGGGCGCTGTCCTGAAATAGCCATAGTTCTTTTACCAAAACACGATAAACAGAAACAGAATGTGAATTTTCATATTCGCTTGTGTTTAGGTTAGTAACATTTCACTTCGTTTTCATCTTTCAGGGGTTAGAAATCAAACAAGATAATATCTGGGCTAGACAAAATACTAAAAAGTTAGAATCTATCAAAAGTAAGATTTTCAGCACAAAAAAAGGGTAGATAGCTCTACCCTGTACCTGCATTTCGATTGTGTGAATTAATACAAGCGGCTTAATACATAGTCAGCAAGTTTGATCAAAGCCTGTCGAGATTCAGACATTGGCAAGTCTGCCAGATGTTCGATCGCGGATTTAGCGTGATGCGACGCCAGTTCTCTCGCTCTCTGAATCCCTTGGCTATCCCGAACCAGTGCTAAAGCTTGTTCGAGATCATCTTCTTGTTCAAATTCTCGATCGATTAAGTCTTCCAGATACGGCTTTTCTTCTAAGGCATACAGAACGGGAGCCGTGAGATTGCCGCTTCTGAGATCTGAGCCAGCAGGTTTGCCAAGAGATTCGGTTGAGCCTGTGAAATCAAGAATGTCATCGACAATTTGGAACGCTAAACCGAGATTACGCCCGTAGTGATAGAGATTTTGTGCCTCGACTTCAGAAGCATCGCTGAGAATTGCGGCAGCTTTTGAACTATTGGCAATTAAAGATGCGGTTTTGTAATAGCTCTTTTCGAGATAAGACTCGATCGTAATTCCCATATCAAACCGAAATAATCCCTGCTGAATTTCGCCTTCTGCAAAATCCTTGATCACCTCAGAGAGCAGCTTGATCACTTCGATGTTTTCTAAATTCGCCAAGTACCAAGAAGACTGGGCAAAAAGAAAATCTCCAGCAAGTACTGCAACTTGATTGCTAAATCGGCTATGAACCGCTGGAATACCGCGTCGGGTTGCGGATTCGTCGATCACATCGTCATGCACCAAGCTTGCCGTGTGAATCATTTCGGTGATTTCAGCTAAGCGTCGGTGGCGTTGAGTAATCTCCTGCCCATGCATCGTGGCGCGAGCGACTAAGAGCACGATCGCGGGTCGGATGCGTTTCCCGCCAGCGCTAAATAGATGCTCTGCGGCAGCGTACAGAATCGGATGACGCGCACCAATGAGGTTTTGAAGATTCTCGGTGAGTAAACGTAGATCCGCTTCTACCGGAGAAAATAGGGATGTTGCTGAGGTCATGTAGTTGCCGACTCAGAGGCTATAGGTTAAGTTTTTTTACGGCTTGTAAGCTTATTTTACTCATAAATCCGCAATTCTAGGGGACTCAAAATTTTTGGTTCTCAGATTTGGGTAAATCTAACTAGCAAAAGTCCCGCTCTCTCATCGATTTGATCGAGTGGCGGGACAAAACCAAATCGAGTCAAGATTCACATCTTAGAGCAAGCCGAGCCAGGTCAAAACGCCTTGTCCCGTGACAAATTCTACAATCAGCGCTGCCACAAATCCGATCATTGCGGCACGTCCATTTAAGCGTTCTGCATACTGATTGAAGCCAAATTTCGGATTTTCAAGCTTGGGGGTTACGGTCGGTTGAATCTGCGTCATGGTAAACAAAACCTATCCTAGATTTAGGGGTAAAAATTGTTACGAGTCAAAGCGGTTGAATCGCTTAACAATTCTTTATCTGTATTTTAGCGAGCGAATTGCATAAATGGGATCTGCATGTTAAACAACCGTTGACTCTAGGTTGGAAGACTACACTAGAAGTACGACTGGAGAATGGCTATGGAAATCGGTGTCCCTAGAGAAACCAAGGATCAAGAGTTTCGAGTTGGTTTGAGTCCGAGTAGTGTGAGGGTGCTGATCGAACAGGGGCACTCGGTCGCGATCGAGTCAAAGGCAGGTGAGGGTTCGGGCTTTAGTGATGCAGATTATGTGCAAGTCGGTGCCACGATCGTCAATAGCGCCAAAGCAGCCTGGGATCGTGAACTCGTGATTAAGGTCAAAGAACCTTTGAAAGCGGAATATGACTATTTACAGAAAGGACAAATTCTATTCACCTACCTGCACTTGGCAGCTAGTCACGAATTAACCGAACATTTGCTGAATTCAGGGGTAAGCGCGATCGCTTATGAAACTGTAGAACTTAGCGATCGCCGACTGCCGCTGTTGACCCCTATGAGTATCATTGCGGGTCGCTTATCGGTGCAATTTGGAGCGCGATATCTGGAACGACAGCAAGGTGGGCGAGGTGTCTTGCTTGGAGGCGTTCCCGGCGTTAAACCGGGACGAGTGGTGATTTTAGGTGGAGGAATTGTTGGAACCGAAGCGGCGCGGATGGCAACGGGAATGGGCGCGCAGGTGACGATTTTAGATGTGAATGTCGATCGCTTGTCGTATTTAGAATCCGTCTTTGGATCGCGAATTGAACTGCTTTACAGTAATTCGAGTCATATCGAAGAATTAGTTCCTCAAGCGGATCTACTGATTGGTTCAGTGCTGATTCCAGGACGGAAAGCGCCGATCTTAGTGTCGCGAGAATTAGTGAAAAAAATGCGATCGGGTTCGGTCATTGTCGATGTTGCTGTTGATCAAGGTGGCTGTATCGAAACGCTGCATCCGACCTCACACACGGCTCCAACGTATGTTGAAGAAGGCGTAGTGCATTATGGTGTCCCAAATATGCCGGGCGCAGTTCCTTGGACGGCGACCCAGGCTTTGAATAATAGTACGTTGCCGTATGTGTTGAAATTGGCAAATCATCGGATGGAAGCTCTCGATCGCGATCCTGCCTTAGCGAAGGGGCTAAATGTCCAGAACCATCATTTGATTCACCCGGCAGTGCAAGAAGTGTTTCCGGATTTAGTGAGTTAGCGCGATCGTCAAAATCTACAGAAGTCCAACTTGTTCAAAAAGTTGGACTTCTCAAGTCAAGCCGAGATTATTCGTGAATCCAACCGATGATCGTCGGCGACCAATTCACTAATTCTTCGTCTTTGAACCACAGCGCAATTTCGCTTTGAGCCGTTTCGGGTGCATCTGAACCGTGAATCAAATTCCGTCCAATGTTTGCACCAAAGTCTCCCCGAATCGTGCCAGGTTCAGCCGTCAGCGGATTTGTCGCACCAATGACTTTCCGTGCGCCTGCAATCACACCGTCACCTTCCCAAACCATCGCGACCACAGGGCCGGATGTAATAAATTCCACCAAGCTGCCGAAAAACGGACGCTCACGGTGAACACCGTAATGGCTCTCCGCCAACTCACGGCTAACGTTCATGAATTTCAATCCGACGAGAGTAAAGCCCTTTGTTTCAAAGCGGCGAATGATTTCACCAACCAATTTACGTTGTACGCCATCAGGCTTAATGGCTAAAAATGTGCGTTCCAAGCTGGACTCCCAAGAATGACATGAAATTTACCAAACCTAGATTAGCCCAGATTGGGGGTTTGGGATGAAATTGGGAAGTAGGGAGTAGGAGTCAATCTCCCCACTCCCCCCACTCCCCAAATTACGTAGTGCGAAAGACCTCGATTTCGTAAACTCCGCGATACACTGAATGCTTAAGAATCGCAAAGTGAGGAGCAGCCACGATGGGAGAGCGCGCAGCTACTGCCAAACCGGAAAATCTACAGCCTGAAGAGAAGTTGGAAGCGTCAAGCAATCACTCAAAGGGCAAGCCGAACGGCAAATCGAACGGTAAATCGCGCCCCGTTGAACCGCCTCAACCGAAGAAACAATGGACGATCGAAGATAGCGAAGAGCTTTATCGCATTCAAGGATGGGGCGATCCGTATTTCTCAATTAACGCAGCAGGACACGTCACCGTCTCGCCGAAAGGGAATCGTGGCGGATCGTTAGACTTGTTCGATTTGGTCAACGCATTGAAACAGCGAAATCTAGGCTTGCCTTTGCTGATTCGATTTTCAGACATTTTGGAAGATCGAATTGAGCGGATTAATTCGGCATTTGCGAAAGCGATCGCACGATACAGCTATCCCGGTGTCTACCGGGGCGTGTTTCCTGTGAAATGCAATCAACAACGCCATTTGGTCGAAGATCTGGTGCGATTCGGACAACCGCATCAGTTTGGATTAGAAGCTGGATCAAAGCCTGAACTGATGATTGCATTAGCATCGCTCAAAACGCCGGGAGCGCTGCTCATTTGCAATGGCTATAAAGATCGCGAATACATTGAAACCGCAATGTTGGCGCGACGATTGGGACAAACGCCAATCATTGTGCTTGAACAAGTCGAAGAAGTTGAATTTGCGATCGAAGCGAGCAAAAAACTTGGAGTCGAACCGATTTTGGGCGTGCGTGCCAAGTTGAATGCCAAAGGGATTGGGCGTTGGGGCACTTCGGCAGGTGATCGCGCTAAGTTTGGCTTAACCATTCCTGAAATTATTCATGCCGTCAATCGGTTAAAAGAAGCCGATATGCTTGGCTGCCTGCAACTGCTGCATTTTCACATTGGCTCTCAAATCTCAGCGATTAGCGTCTTGAAAGAAGCGATGCGAGAAGCGAGTCAAATTTATGTGGAACTCTGCAAACTGGGAGCCAACATGCAATACATGGATGTTGGGGGTGGATTGGGTGTGGACTATGACGGGTCGCAAACGAATTTCCATGCATCCAAAAATTACACGACTCAAAACTATGCCAATGATGTCGTGGCGGCCGTGAAAGATGCTTGTACGATCGCGAATCTTCCCGTTCCGACTTTGATTAGCGAAAGTGGCAGAGCGATCGCATCGCATCAATCCGTTTTAGTCTTCAACATTCTGGGAACGAGCGATGTCTCGTCTGAGATTCCAGAACCTGCCAAGGAGAATGAGCATGTGATCGTGCAAAATCTCTACGAAACTTATACGTCGATCAACTCTGATAATTTCTTAGAGATGTATCACGATGCCACTCAGTTCAAAGACGAAGCCGTGAATCTGTTTGGATTCGGTTATCTGAGCCTGACTGAACGCGCTAGAGCCGAGCGTTTGTATTGGTCGTGCTGCCATAAGATTGTTACTTTTTCGCGACAGCTTGACTATATCCCTGACGATCTTGCAGACCTAGAGCAGATCATGGCATCCATGTACTACATGAATCTCTCAGTCTTCCAATCGGCTCCCGATAGTTGGGCGATCGATCAACTCTTCCCGATCATGCCGATTCATCGCTTGAACGAGGAACCGACGCGCCGTGTAACGCTCGCCGATCTCACCTGTGACAGTGATGGCAAGATTGATCAATTTATTGATCTGCGGGATGTGAAACCTGTGCTAGAGTTGCATACTTTAAAGCCTGGTGAACCTTACTACTTAGGCATGTTCCTGAATGGAGCGTACCAAGAGATTATGGGCAACTTGCACAACTTGTTTGGTGACACAAACACTGTTCACATCCAACTCACGCCCAAAGGCTACCAAATTCAGCATGTGGTACGCGGCGACACGATGAAAGAAGTGCTGGGTTATGTGCAATATGATCCTGAAGACATGATCGAAAGTATTCGACTTCAGACTGAACTCGCATTAGCAGACAATCGAATTACCTTGCAAGAGTCACAATTGCTGCTTCAGAACTATGAACGCAGTTTAAGCGGCTACACTTACCTCGTATCTTAGCTTCTGGTCGTTTCATCTGGAAGGATGAATTTTACTAGCTTTGCTGATACGAGTAGAGGGTGAGAGTGACTGTGTTGGACTCTCAATTCTCCAGTGCTAGACTGTCTAGCTCTCAACCCTCTACACCTCAATGATCAACATTGCTTGAAGCTGAATTTATAGCCATTGCTGAATGAATTCTGGCGATCGCCAAAGTAAGTAAACGATCGTGGCACAAATTCCTGTAATCACAGTCGTCAGTCCATAAGCCACGCACATTAATAATCCATCTGATTCGAGCATCGCGACGACGAGGAGTAAGATCCCGATCGTGGGAAATGGATTCGTCAAAGGAATCGGTGCAATTAACAAGATAGAAAGCCAAGTGATGCACATTCCATTGAATTGCCAAATTTTTGGATTCGCGGCAATTCGACGCATCCGAGGACGAGTAATTTTCTCTAAAATGCGCGTGACTCGTCGCACATTCTGCAATAGCTGTTTAGCAAAGCTCGTCGGAAATCGAAACCGGGCGACTTTTTTGGGCAACCAAGGGGTACGCCTTCCTAATGCCATTTGAACACCTAGCAAAACACAAGCCGTACCCGGAATTCCCGTTAGCCCGGGCGGCACAGGAAAGAGAAAAGGAATCACCATTAGTCCAATGACGAGACCAAATCCGCGTTCTGAAGTTTCGGAGAGAATAGCCGCGATCGTTAACGGTTCTTCGGATAGCCGCTTGATTAGAGATTCAATGTCTTGCGAGAAGCGAAGATGCATTCGTCGATAACGTGACAGATACGAAAATTCTAACCGAGACTTTCAGAAGTCGAACGCCTGCAAACTACTGATCTTTAACTCACTTGACTTATCCCTTCGATGTCTTAAATCGATGTCTCGCATCGCTGAAAGCTTCCCGCATCGCAGCTTGAATCCTTTTCGGATCAGGCGTTTTACCACCCATCAAATCCCCAAAATACACACATGCTGCTTCGCCTAATGCCCAAGTATAGGCACTCGCCCACGAAGCCGCAATCACACTGCCAAACCCCGGCACAAATTTAATCAATTCGCGCCCGATCGCTTGTGCTACAAATCCACCCGCGATCGCACTAACGACCCCACCTGCCTGTGAAGGGCTTAACGTCTGTCCATACAACTGTCCCAATGCTCCCACCATCGAAACTTGTAGCGCAGTCAACACGGGCATTGTGGCTAACGGTAAAGGAATCGCTGCTGCTGCCCCTGCCATTACGGAAAACGGCAAGATATAACGTCGCGCAGCATCTCGATACAAACCGCTAATTTGCTGCCCTGCATCTCGATCGCTTAACAGTTGCGAAATGGTTCTTGCTTCAGCCTCCGGCAGCAATTCTGCGATCGTATCCATCAAAGGCTCTAATCCATAAAAGGTTGGATGAAACTCATCTTCCTCCAACGTAAAATCGATCAAAACGGCACGGTCGAACAAGCCCTTAAAGTCTTCTTGAATGCGCGTAAACGCACGATCGACTTCTGCCAAATTTGGTGGATACTCAGGATGATCGCTCACATCCGGTGGATAGAGTTCATGCAGACAAGTGACAACCAGTAAGACAGGCACTTCTGGGCGTTTTTGCCGAATCCGACCTGCAATCTGTTTGAGCGTATCCGTTGCAAAATCACTGATTTTAACAGTGAGCAGTAAAATTTTGGCATTCGTCTCAGATTCACTCGACTGCAATTCGCCCACTAATTCGCGAATCACTTCCGATGTTGCTTGCGTTCCATCTCCCAAGCCGACCGTATCTGTAAAAATGACAAGTGGTAAATCCTCAGTGGGATAGCAATATTGTTGAGTGTACTGGGTATGCGGACGAAAGCCTTGACCAATGATTTCAGCCGAAACGCCGGTTAAACCACGAACGATCGAAGATTTTCCTGATTGCGGTTTGCCGACCAGCAATGCTTCAGTCGTCGGTAGTTCCGATCTGACTTTCTTCAAAATCTCTTCGACTTCTGCTTCATCGACCTTGAACCAATTCTGTAGCGTCTTTGCCATAGGTTCAATCGAGACGCGCTTCGTGGCTTCTGCCATCCCATCCCGAATTTGATTCAACCAGGAACTATCCCACTTCATCGCTCCTTCCTCATCAGAATAGAAAAGGCGCGACCGTAACCGCACCTTTACTGATAATTATGGCGTTTCTCAATTTAGCTATTCGTCACCCGACTGTGCGGATTCCCCCCCTGGCGAGGACTTATAGATGGCATCTAGCTGTTCACGGGCATCTTCCACACTCATCGATCGCATGACCAGCAGCGGTTCGTCAATCATGCGACCATGCTCATCGAGTAGCTCTGGATGAGGGGTCGGACGATTCTGTTTGACGGGAGGATACTGACGCTGCGACTCAACCCCCAACGTCATTAAATTCCGGATTAAATTGCCAACTGCCAAGAAAGCCAATGCTGTGAAAGCCAGAATATAAAGTAGGTGCAGAATCATACGCCTCGCGCCAATAGAGATTGACAAAAGAGAATTTACCGGAAGCGCTGCGGCTCCCGGTTTGCAATTATGAAAAATCGTTTTCTAATTATCTAACAGTTTCTCAGATTTTTCTGATTCCTGGTATCCCAAAAAAGAGAGAGTTTGCAAAACTCAACTCGATTGCTGCGATCGCAGTTTGAGACTGACTTGCCAACATTCGCTCACTAGATGATGCCACGTGACTAAGACGGATGAATCGACTCCCGCCTGACCCCCTGTGGCTTTCAGCAACGCCTGAACCGTGCTCACTTCCTGCTGACTGGTCATCACGCGCTGCAAGAGGTCTTTCTGCTCGTCTGCAGAGAGAAATGGAATGTGCTGCTCTTCCAACAGGCTGCGAGAGCGCGAAAACCAGTACTCGAAGTCGTCGAGCAGCGGTTCTAAGATGGTTTTGAATAAGTCGGAGTCGGGGTGATTGGGATTAAACATTTTGAAAACCGATCGCGTTAGCAAATCCTAATAGTCGTTACATTTCGTAACATTTCTATTTTAGCTTGAAAGTTTGCAGATTCAACCCCGAATTACCGGGAGGTCGGTAAGATATATGGGTGATTTTATTAGCCTTCGTCCCATGTCTGCCGATTCAAACCAGCCGGAAAAAATTTATTTGCCCAAAACCAGCGAATCTGAAGCGTTGAAGAAAATTCGCCATACGACTTCGCACGTATTGGCAATGGCGGTTCAGAAGCTCTTTCCGAAAGCACAGGTGACGATCGGGCCTTGGATTGAGAATGGGTTTTACTACGATTTTGATAACCCAGAGCCTTTTACTGAAAAGGATCTCAAAGCGATCAAGAAAGAGATGGCGAAGATCATTCGGCGCAAATTGCCTGTGATTCGTGAAGAAGTGAGCCGCGAAGAGGCAAAAAGCCGCATTCAAGCGCTGAATGAGCCTTACAAGCTAGAGATTCTCGACGATATCAAACAAGAGCCGATCACGATTTATCACTTAGGCGATCAGTGGTGGGATTTGTGTGCAGGCCCGCACGTAGAAACGACCGAAGAATTAAATCCAGACGCGATCGAGCTTGAATCCGTTGCGGGTGCATATTGGCGCGGAGATGAAACTAAAGCTCAGCTTCAACGCATTTACGGCACAGCTTGGGAAACGCCTGAACAGTTAGCTGAATACAAGCGCCGCAAAGAAGAAGCGATGAAGCGCGATCATCGAAAATTGGGTAAAGAGTTAGGATTGTTTATTTTCTCGGATTTAGTGGGACCAGGATTACCTCTGTGGACACCCAAAGGAACGATTCTGAGATCAACCCTAGAAGACTTTCTCAAACAAGAGCAGACCAGACGCGGTTATCTGCCTGTCGTTACGCCACATATTGCCAAAGTGGATCTGTTTAAAACTTCAGGTCACTGGCAGAAGTACAGCGAAGATATGTTCCCCATGATGGCGGAAGATGACAAAGCTCGAACCGAAGAACAGGGCTTTGTGATGAAGCCGATGAACTGTCCGTTCCACATCCAGATCTATAAGAGTGAACTGCGATCGTATCGAGATCTGCCGATGCGATTAGCAGAATTTGGGACAGTCTACCGCTATGAACAGTCAGGTGAACTTGGCGGATTAACGAGAGTACGAGGCTTTACAGTCGATGACTCTCACTTGTTTGTCACGCCTGAACAGCTTGATGCGGAGTTTCTCAGTGTTGTGGATTTGATTTTATCGGTCTTCAAGAGTCTGCAACTGAAAAACTTTAAGGCTCGTTTGAGTTTCCGTGATCCAGACTCGGATAAATATATTGGGTCTGATGAGGCGTGGGAGAAAGCTCAAGGTGCAATTCGCCGTGCAGTCGAAACGATGGGCATGAACTATTTTGAGGGCATTGGAGAGGCAGCATTTTATGGACCGAAATTGGACTTTATCTTTAGTGATGCGCTCGATCGAGAATGGCAGCTTGGAACGGTGCAAGTCGATTACAACTTACCGGAACGCTTTGATCTCGAATATGTGGCAGAAGACGGCAGCCGTAAGCGTCCTGTAATGATTCATCGTGCGCCGTTTGGCTCGTTAGAGCGATTGATCGGAATTCTGATCGAAGAGTATGCGGGAGATTTCCCAGTGTGGCTGGCTCCTGAGCAGATTCGATTACTCACGGTGAGTGATGAATTTTTACCATTTGCGAAGCAGGCTGTCGAGCAAATGAAACTTGCAGGAATTCGAGCGGAAGTTGCGCCGAGCGGCGATCGATTGGGCAAACTGATTCGCAATGCTGAGAAGGAAAAGATTCCGGTGATGGCAGTTGTGGGTGCGAAAGAGGTCGAATCGAATGCGTTGAATATTCGGACGCGTGCATCCGGTGAATTAGGAGCAATTGCGCTCAGTGAGGTGATCGATCGTCTTAAACATGCGATCGCAACTCACGGGAATTTCTAGCCTGCAAAATCTGCCCAGTTTATGTTGGCAGTTTCACAGAGATTTCACGGTTGCAACGGCATCTCCAAATTTAAGAGATGCCGTTGTTCAGTTCTATTACTGACTTCGAGAAATTTCACTAGATAAGCTTATTTAAGTTGCGATCGCAGACGGGAATGATAAAGACGTTCTGTTAGGAGTCCACCAGAATGTCTGCTTCTGCACCCCAGTTTGACGCTGCTGTTTTGAATCATTGCGAGCGTGCTGAAATTGCCTTTGTTGATCCGTCTGTTCCTGAGGTTTCCAGTCTCGTTGCGGGAGTGCGATCGCAGATTGAAGTGATTTTGCTCGATGGCGATCGCGATGGTATCGTGCAGATCGCTGAAGTGTTAGAGAATCGTAGGCAGATTAAAGCGATTCATCTCATCTCTCATGGAACTCCTGGCGCGATTTTAATAGGCACAGCACAATTGAGTGCTGAAACGATGAGAATTTATGCGCGATCGCTGATGCAGTGGTCGGAAGCATTAAGCGCAGATGCAGAAATTTTAATTTATGGTTGCGAAGTCGCTCAAGGTGCAGAGGCACTTTTGCAACAAATGAGTGAACTGACAGGAGCCACGATCGCAGCTTCTACAACCAAGACAGGATGTGCAGAACTTGGTGGGAATTGGGAGTTAGAAGTTAGAACTGGGGAAATTCAGGCTGACTTAGCTTTTGGGATGGAAGCGAGATCGAACTATCGCGGGATTTTGACCAATCTCCCTGTTAGCGTCATAGGTGCAACGACATATACCACCCCAAGACAGCTTGCCAACGTTGATGGTGTTCTGTACTTCGCTGCAAGTGGCACTGGCACTGGCACTGAACTATGGAGAGTTGATCCCACAACTGGTAATGCAACGCTGGTAAGCGACATTGTTTCAGGCACTGGATCTTCTGCACCAGAGAGACTTACCAATGTAAACGGAGTACTTTACTTTACTGCAACTACTCCTACAAACAGTCGTGAACTCTGGAAGTTCGATCCCGCAACGAATACAACATCGTTAGTTCTGGATATCAATCCTAATACAGGCAATGCTGATCCCCAAGACTTGATTAATCTGGACGGAACACTGTACTTTTCTGCAAATGACGGTACAGGTCGCAAACTGTGGAAAGTTGATCCCATCGATGGGCAAGCAAAACTTGTCACAAGTGCAGGTTCTGCGCCTACTTCTCTAACTAATGTGAATGGAACGCTGTACTTCGCAGCAACAGACAGCACAAATGGCCTTGAACTGTGGAAGGTCGATCCAATTACGGGCATTGCTTCACTCGCTGCTAATGTTCGATCAGGCATTGCAGGCTCTTCTCCTGCAAATCTAACCAATGTCAACGGGCTTCTCTACTTTTCAGCCAGTGGTAGCGCTGCAACTGGAACTGAACTATGGAAGTTTGATCCGACGAACGGACAGGCATCTTTAGTAAGTGATATTCAAACAGGAACGACAGGTTCTCTACCAGGAAAACTCACAAATGTGAATGGAACGCTGTACTTTACAGCGGACGATGGTTTAAACGGACGTGAACTCTGGAAAGTTGACCCAATAACGGGTCAGGCTTCAATGGTAGCAAATATCAATCCAAGTGGTTCTTCTCTTACAACAACGGCGACGACTGAGTTAGTCAACGTCAATGGGACATTGTACTTTACAGCAGATGACGGTACAAATGGACGAGAACTTTGGAAGGTTGATGCGAATGGTCAAGCAGTACTAGTCAGAGATATCAACACGGCTGGTAGTTCTAATCCAGCATCTCTAACGAATGTAGATGGAACGCTGTATTTTTCGGCGAACGATGGCATCAATGGGCTTGAACTCTGGAAAGTTGACCCAATAACGGGTCAAGCATCGCTTGTGAATAACATTCGAGCAGGTGTTACTGGTTCTACTGTTGACAATCTGATCAATGTCAACGGAACACTATACTTCTCAGCAACCGATAGCTCTAGCAATCGCTTATGGAAACTAGAGCCTCCAACTCCGCTCACGCTTGATCTCAACGGCGCATCTGCGGGCAGCAACTTCGCTGTAAGCTTTACCGAAAATGGTGCGCCACTAACTCTCACCAGTTCTGCCCTCGCAATTACTAATTCTGACACTGAGATCGATCGAGCAACGATTACAATTGCCAATTTCGTTGCAGAAGACGAGCTGCTATTTACCAATCAAAATGGGATTACAGGCAGTTTTACCAATGGTGTCCTTACACTGACTGGAACAACCTCGATCGCGAATTACCAAACTGCGCTCAAATCGATTACTTACCGCAACCTCAGCGACAATCCCAATACGACAAATCGTCAGATTCAGTTTGTCCTATTTGATGACACTCGCTCTAGCCCAGTTGCAACCACAACAGTCAGCATTACTGCACTCAACGACAGTCCAGTTCTTAATGCTCCTACCAGTCAAGGCTTTATCCCTAGCGGATTAACTCCCGTTTCAGGCATTAGTATTAATGATATTGATGCTAACAATGCGATTCCTCTAAATGTGATTGTCTCTGTTGGAACTGGAACTATTTCACTCGGTACAGTCACTGGAATTACTTTTGTCTCAGGTGATGGCAGCGACGATCAGAGCTTTGAGATTCGCGGCAGTCTCAGTGATCTGAATACAGCACTTGCATCTCTATCCTACCGTGCTAATGGTAGCTCGACTGATACATTCTCCATTACAGTCAACGATAACGGAAATGGAGATAACGGAATCACTCCAATTCAGGTCAATCGATCGATTGAACTCAGACCACCGATTGCGCTCGATCTCAATGGCGCAAATCCAGGGATCAATTTTGCGACAAGTTTTACCGAAAACGGCACTGCAACCCTAGCTAGCTCTGGTCTTACAATAACGAGTTCCAACTCTAATATGACTGGAGCGATTATTACGATCGCGAATTTTGTCGCAGCACAGGACGAGCTTCTCTTTGTTAACCAAAACGGCATCACAGGCAGCTTCAACAATGGTGTTCTTACACTCACTGGAACAACCTCGATCGCAAACTACGAAGCTGCGCTGAAATCGATTACCTACCGTAACCTCAGCGACAATCCCAACACGACGAATCGCCAAATTCAATTCGTCTTATTAGATGGTACGCAAACAAGTACACCTGCTACGACAACCCTGAGTATCACTGCGGTCAATGATGCTCCACTTCTCAGTATTCCTGGAACGCAGAACGTTGCTGAGAATAGTTCAACGGCAATTTCTGGCATTAGTATCAACGATGTCGATGCAAATAATGCGATTCCTCTTACAGTGACGCTCTCTGCTGGAACCGGAACACTCTCACTTGGTGTCGTCAATGGAATTTCATTCATCACAGGTGATGGAAGCGACGATCAGAGTTTTCAGATCCAGGGTAGCCTCGACAATCTAAATACAGCACTTGCATCTCTATCCTATCGGAGTACTGCTGCTACAGGCGATACGATTTCAGTTACAGTCAATGACAATGGCAATGGCGACAGTGGTACTACAGCGCTTCAGGTCAGTCAATCGATCGTTGTCAATGTTGGAAACAACATCAATGGAACGAATGCTGATGAAACCTTCACACTGACATTGAGAACAGATCAGCTGAATGCGGGGGGAGGGAATGACACTGTTAGTGCTCTATACGAGCAGGTATTGCAAAACGATCGAGTAGACGGTGGTAGCGGTAACGATCGCTTTGTTCTCAGTTTTGGGAATGTGGCTCTTACAGTCAATCCAGCAGATACCAGTAATCAAATCAGCGGCGTTGCAGGGCTAACTGTTCAAAATTTTGAAGAGTTTGATTTTAGTCAGTATATTGGCGCGATCGCATTCGCTGGAAGTAATGCACGCGATTGGTTTATTGGTGGGTACAGTGACGATCGAGTGACGGTTGACTATGCTCAAGTGCAGCAAAACGATCAGTTTAATGGGAGTGATGGCAGAGATCGCTTTGTTCTAAACAATGGAACTATGGCGATTACAGTAGACGTGACCAACTTCAACTCACAAATTACGAATGTTTCAGGATTAGTGATTCGCAACTTTGAAGAATTCGATTTTTCAGGATATGCAGGTGCAATTACGTTCTCTGGAAGTGGTGGTGCTGACTCAGTTTGGGGTGGCTCTGGTAATGACATCCTCAATGGTAGCTCTGGCAATGATACCCTCAGTGGTGGAGGTGGCACGAATACCCTGATTGGTGGCTTTGGCAATGACACTTATCTCATCCAGTCTGCTAGCGATACGATTACCGAACTCGCAAACCAAGGGGTTGACTCAGTGATTTCCTCTGTGAGTTATACGCTCTCTTCTCATGTCGAAAATCTAACTTTAACGGGTTCGGCTGCGATCGATGGAACTGGAAATGATCTTGCAAATATTTTGGTTGGAAATGCTGGAAATAACCGCTTAACCGGAGGCGCAGGAAATGACAGGCTCGATGGAAGTTTAGGAGCAGATACACTTATCGGAGGACTTGGCGACGATACTTATGTGGTTGATAATCTTGCTGATGTCATCGTCGAAGCTTTGAATCAAGGAATTGATTCTGTTAACGCTTCAGTCAATTGGATTTTGAGCGATAACGTTGAGAATCTGACCCTGACTGGAAATGCTCAAAACGGTACGGGTAACGCTCTCAACAACCAAATTTTCGGCAATAACGAGAACAATACGTTGATCGGCTTAGCAGGCGCAGACAACTTGCGAGGTAATGCTGGAGCGGACATTCTCATTGGAGGACTGGGCAACGACACGATCGATTTAGGTTTAGATCAAGCGATCGATCTTGTGATCTATGCTGCGGGAGATGGTCGGGATACGGTGACTAATTTCCGGCGAGGAGTCGGTGGTGACCAACTCAGAATTGATAGCGCGATCAATATCGATGTAGTAGATAATGGAGCTACAACATCCCTTTACTTGCAAAATCAATCTTTGGGATTTGGCAAGGGAACACAATTGATGGTTCTAATGAATACAACTGGCTTTACTTCGAGCAATATTAGCCAGAACCTAGCAATCGGGAATCAAGCAGCCTTCTTCTTTGCTTAGACAACCATATTTGAACTCATTCTCATTGCACTTGAGCGGGATGAATCAACTCATCTCGCTCTTGCATTTTAAGAGCGAGTTACTATCTGGAAATCACCCTACTTTTCCTGTACAAAAATTGTGTATTTACTCTTAACTTATAAAGCTAAGCATAGTTAGTATCTGTCTAACTTACGTAAGTTTGCTATATAGATTCATTGTTCCTTGCTCAATAATAAGGCCATACAAACTTTGCGTGAAGCACAAAGTTGATCTGTAAAAGTTAGAGGAGTAATGACGATGAGCTTCTTATCTCGTTCTGCATCTGTTTTAGTGGGCTTAGCTGGTTTAGTAGCGGTAGCTGCTGCACCTGCATCAGCACAAAATGCATCGGTGAGCGGTGCAATCACTCGTACATCTCCCGCTGGTTTCACCACCACGATTTCTGGTGAGATTGTTGCACCTGCAGGAGTGTACTTTAGCGGCTCTTTGGATGTCACGGGTACTGCTGATTCGACGGCTCCAGTGTTAAGCGTTGATGCACCCACTACATTTCTACCGACGGTTGGTTCTTCATCTGTGCTTGAGCAAGTTGTTGCTAACACTCTGACTGGTCTTGATGTGACAACCGAGGCAGGAATGGATGCTTATGCTGCAATTCTGAAGGCTGCTGCTGGTGTGGATGGTCTCGAATCGAATCCCACTGGCTTTTTAGACTAGTTCTGGCTCCGGCTCTAGTCTTATCGATACTTCTAGAACCCTTGGTGATAGGACTAGGAGCCGTTTAAAGATCTGTAAAAGTTAGAGGAGTAAAAACGATGAGCTTCTTATCTCGTTCTGCATCTGTTTTAGTGGGTCTAGCTGGTTTAGTAGCGGTAGCTGTTGCCCCTGCATCGGCACAAAATGCATCGGTGAGCGGTGCAATCACTCGTACATCTCCCGCTGGTTTCACCACCACGATTTCTGGTGAGATTGTTGCACCTGCAGGAGTATTTTTCCCTGGTTCTTTGGATGTTGCAGGTACAGCAGATTCGACGGCTCCAGTGTTAAGCATTGATGCACCCGCTGTCCCTCTGCCGACTGTTGGTGGTTCATCTTTGCTTGAGCAGGTTGTTGCTAACACTCTGACTGGTCTTGATGTGACAACCGAGGCAGGAATGGATGCTTATGCTGCAATTCTGAAGGCTGCTGCTGGTGTGGATGGTCTCGAGTCTAATCCGACTGGTGCTCCGGCTCCGACTCCACCAGGTCCAATTCCACCATTTGACTAAGTAGTATTGTCTGGAATGGATCAGAGATGTAATGACTACATCTCTGATTTTTTATGAGTTCACTTAGCTAGAATTTACTCTAAAAGTCAATTGGGAAGTCTATAAATCTACTTGCTCATCTTGAATCTACGTGATTGTTCTAAATAGAGTAGTTGTCCAAAACTACTCCTAGCCTTGATAGTCTTGAACCTAAGATACTCAAAACTTGAGAACCATTCGATCGCTTTCTACTTTTTCCGTATGATGCTTGCTCATTGAGCAGAGATGTATCACTCGTCTCTCGGCTGTGCGTGGAATCAGACTAGAACTGATATCCCCCTTCTAGGCGAACTTCAAAACTGTCGCCACTCATTCCTAACCGCGATCGCCAAGCGAAGCCCCGACTGGAACGATTTCTCAAGATAATGCCATAAGAGAGGGCAGATTCTCGGCTGATCAGGCTTTCTGTCGATCGATAATTTTGAATATATAAACCTGCTGACCAAATTACACTCAAGCGTTGAAGTGCCTCGAATCCAGAGAAAAACTGATCACTGAGTTCGAGCGAAGAACGAAATTCTAAACCGCTCTTAAATCTAAGTTGTCCCTCAAAGAATCCAGCAGGCTCTACGCGATCGCGACTATAACTCAAGAAAAAGCCTGGTGTGAGAGAGTAGTTCAGATCGTCTTGCTGTCGAGCATAGGTATAGCTCAAGTTTAGGTAAGCTGGATTAGAAGAATTTGGCACACTGCTCCAAGACAACCGTAACGATGGAACAAGACTTACGACGGCTTTTGGTTGCCCATTAGAACCGTTGATGACGCGAGTATCAATATGATTAACTAAAGAGTTTAAGTAAATTCCAACTGTTGGCTCAGGATTGCCTACATTGTTCGTAGCAACATCAAACGCAGCATCTCCATTCAGGTTAAACCAAACGCCAGAATTGACAGCATAGTTCCATTTTCCTGAAGACCCTGACAACATCGCTTCAACAGCAGGCAAAAAGAGATATCCTTCAAATCGATTCACGCGAGTTTTGCTACGCCCGATTTGACTCAGTTCAATGCGATCGAACGCAATATCCGACGATCGAATCCCAATCGGAACAACAGTGTAATCTGGCGAAGACGACGAGAAATCCTGCACAAACTCTTGACCATCAGGAGCTTGAATCACCACTTGTGTTGCAGACGATCGATTCGGTGTCAGTCCAGTTAAGCCCGACGGCACTGGCGTACCAATAAAAGATAATTGACCAAAGTCCCGATTAGAGAGTTCTAATCGGGAAAAATAAGTCTCTCCTGGAATCCAAGTGCTTTCAGTCTGCAAAAAGCGGGCAAGTCGGCGTTGATTTCCGACCCGAATCTGAAAAAGCTCAGCGTGTCCCGGAGTAATGGTGCTCGGAAACGTGATCGTTCCTGAAATCTGTTTGATTCCGCTGGTTGTATTGGCATAGTACAAGCCACGGTTGAGACGCTGGTTGATCGCACTTCTCTGGTTCGAGGTTGCTTGAGTGACAATGCCAGAAAACGGTTCACGACGATCGTAGAGATCGCGGCTCTCTTCTAAGCTTTGGGTTAGCTCTTTCGGTCGAACAAAGCTAAAGACTCCCCCCAACAACAAGCCCAAGCTAGAATTCAACGATTGCAGATCATTCACCTGACCCTTTTTCATGGAAAAAGAGATAGAAAAGCCAGGATTTGCAAACACATTCGTATAGGTCGCTTGAGGACGAGTTGCATCATATTGCAGCAACGTGCGATTGTGAGGCTGATTCAGCGACAAACGATGCCAAAATCGATCGTCAGCTTCAGTAATTTTTGTGCGTAAAATTTGAGGAGATCTCTGTCCCAATGGAATCCAGAACAAGGAATTGAAATAAGCCAGATTGCGTTCGCTTAAATTCAAGCTTGGATTGACCAAAATATTGAGTAAATCAAGATTGTCAAACTTTCCCAACTGTCCAATCTTGATTCCAGGCAGAGAACTCATGATTGGAGCTGTGGATTCCCCTTCTCCAGTAAACGGATTTTTCCAGCCAATTCTTGCAGCTTCTAGAGCCGATTGCGGGATTTTTGACCCAACGAATAAGCCTTCTGCTTCAAGGAGCGGTTGTAGATTACTCGTCGGGTATGCCTGAAGAATCAACGGAGCATTTTCTGGCTCTAAAAACTGAAACAGTGAGCTTCCACCGTTGGAAGTATTGCTAGAGCCACTGCTGAGAGATGGCGGCGGGGCGATACGAACTGCTGTCGGACTTAAAGTTGGATTGTTAATGACCACCGGAGCAGCAGCCACTCCGGGTGGATTATTGATTTCACCTGAAATCGTTTGAATTGTAAACTGGCTCGTATCCGTCTTTCCGTACAAATCCCGAAACGGCTGCGGCAAAGACCAAACAGCTTGTAATCCCCAGAGTGCTTGCGTTAATTTAATACGCTGCTCGATTTCAACTATTCTTTCTTGCCCTTGATAGTCAATTCCCGCTTGCCAACCTCGTGTTTCGATCACAACTCGATTCTTCGGCAAGACCCAGTAAAACTGGTCAGGTTTAGGAAAGTGTGCAAAGTCAAACTCTCTAATGAGAAGCTGATCATCGCGATATTGAGCATCAATGTCTGTATAGTTTTCAGTCTTTGCAGGGGTAAATGAAGTCGTCGATTCCAGCAAGTTACTCGCTGGATTGACCACCCAGGGCAAGCGATTCGAGCTATTCCCGATCGCGTTTAAGATAATCGCATCGAGTAATTTTTTAGAAACGTCTGGATCGGCGATCGCAGGTTTTGGAAGCTCTGGAGGTTTCGGTTCTGCAGGTTTTGATTCTGGAGGTTGAGCGGGTTGCTGAATCTCTGGCGCATCTGGGTCTTTGGGGAGCGGGACAATGATCTCGCTAGGTGTTGGATTAATGGTTTGGGCAATGACTACCGGGTCTGGTGCTAAGTTCTCCTTGGGCAGATTCGATAGAGTCTCGGCTGTACTTTCTATCGGCTTTGTCAAATCGATTTTGAGATTGGAAGCAGCGATCGCGCTTTTTAGAGAGAGAAGATTGATCAGCAGGCTGACGGATATAGAAAGAAAGTACGAATAGCGCTGCATAACTTGATTCAATCAACAGAGAGAACAAAAAAATCCGCTCAATTCCCCATAACCTAAAAGGCTGAGAAGTTTAGCCCAGAAGGTTTCAAGTTAAAACTCGGAAAGCTCCTAGATTTTACGTAGGTACTTACTGAGCTTTACTGAAATGTGAAATCCATTCATATAGTGCTCCGTACATTCAGATCTCGTTAACTGGAGCATCTACGGAATTTATTTGCGTTCGTGAAAAAGTATTTAGCTGTTGTGCGTGTTAATACTTGTTAAAGCTAGTTTGTTGAGAAGCTGATAAAAGTTATTCCTGATTTAGCGTTGCTTATCTGTATAAACAGTGAAGCCGCCGACATCTACAAGACATCGGCGGCTCCAAAAATCAGAATCAATGATTGTTCAGCGAATTGGCTTAAACAGAAGTGGCTGAGCTTTCATCACTCGGTTGCACTGGGGGATTCTGCACTGGGGGATTCAAAGAGAACATGACTCGCGATAAACCACTCGCAGCAACACTCGCACCCACAACGGTTCCCAAGAGCCAAGGTGCATCAAACGGGTATTGCAGCAGAATGTAGATCCCTAAGCCCAACGTGACGATCGCATTTCCGAGTAACCAGAACCAATTCTTTTGCTCACGCAGCTTGAACGCTAAAATCGTTTCAAACGTCCCTTCACTGACTAAGAATCCGCCTAGGAGTAGCGTCAAAGTCAGAACACCCGTCAAGGGCGCGACCAGCAACGTAATCCCGGTTGCAATGTACAAAGCACTCAAGAGAATTTTCCAAATAAACCCACCTTGTTCACGCGTTTGAATTGCATAAACTAACTTAGTAAATCCGGCTGCAATCACAATCAAAGCAAGCCAAGTCTCAGTCACGATCGTCGAAAAGACTGGAGCAGCGATCGCACCTAATCCCAAAGCAATGAGTAACACGCCTATCCAAAGTCCGCTGTTTCTACTTTTTGTCTCAATCGCGGTCGTCATAATTTTTTCTCCGGTTATACAGCCGTAAGAATAGAAAATCGTGACCCGGATTGATAAGCCCCTCAAGACAGAGAGTGAAATCGAAAGATAGATTTCTCTCGAAATCCCTCTAGAGTATGACTGATTGTCAGTAAATAAAAGTAACTATAGGTAGCAAGAAGCACAAAATGTAAAGTGAGGACTCAGGCTGTGTTAAGACGTAAGGTGCGTCGAATCTTAGCAGTTGACGATGTGTTGGACAATCTATTGCTGCTGCAGGTCTTTTTAGAAGCAGAAGGCTTTGAAGTTGAAGTCGCAGAGAGTGGAATTGCAGCTTTGCAGCAGCTTCAGCAAACTTGCCCAGATCTAGTTCTGCTAGATGTCATGATGCCTGGCATGAATGGATTGGAAGTGACTGAGAGAATTCGATCGCGCAATTGCACCTTACCAATCTTATTAGTTTCTGCTCATGATAAGACCCAAGTACAGCCTGGATTAGATGCTGGAGCAAATGGATATGTGCAGAAACCCATTGACTTTCTGACTTTACTAGAGCGGATTAATGCCTTAACCGCATAGCGAAAGAGACGTTCCATCGAAACGTCTCTAAGCGGTAATTCGATTCATCTAGAGGGATTGAACTATTGAACAAGACCTGTTCTCAGTGCCCGCACTGCAACTTGGGTACGATCATCCGCACAGAGCTTATTCAAAATGTTGCGGACATGGGTTTTAACTGTTCCAACAGTGATATAGAGCTTTTCGGCAATTTGCGCATTACTACAGCCATCGACAATCAGCTTGAGGACTTCAAGTTCTCGCTCAGTGAGTGGATAAGCAGGAACTAGATCTTCGTCTGCTAGACGATTAATTGAAATCGTGGCAGGTTCGGGAGAATGTTGATTTGAACTATAAACTTTTTGAGTTTGATGTAGAACAACGCGCGCGATCGCGGGATCAATCCAAGCATTGCCGCCGGCTGTGGTCTGAATCGCCTGCGCCAACTTATCGATGCTGGCATCTTTCATACAATAAGAATCCGCGCCTGCCGCAAACGCAGCTAAGACCGTATCTTCGCTATCCTGCATCGTCATGATCAGAATGCGAGTATTTGGACATTCGCCGGATGCTTGAGCTTGCTTAAATTGCTGAGTCAGCTCAATGCCAGTGAAGTCAGGCAAGCCAATATCTACGATCGCGACATCAGGCTGGGCTGTCTTGACTAACTTCAAGCCTGACTTAGCATCCCGCGCATCACCAATCACCTCAAACCCTTCGCGCTGTTGCAGAGCGGCTCGAATCCCAACACGGGTTAGATCGTGGTCTTCAATCAAAATGACTCGAATCATACCTACCGCCAAGCCTCATTTCTTAATCGTATATTGGACATCACAGACTGTGAGGATTCTACGAATTTCTATCAGTGAAGCAATCTTAAGGCGTATAGAGTAAGTGCCGGATCTATCTTGAGTGGTCTCTCTCCGCAATCGAGGCTCTACCCTTGGAGAGAGAAGCGATCGAAACATTGAGTTAACATCGAATCCTTGAGATTACTGAGTAAAAACTGCAACTTTACCCGGATTCGGCGTTAAACTCTGAGAAAATTTACTAAAGATAGCACGATTTTCTCACTTCGCTGCCATCTAATCTGCAAATGAACAATATTTCTGTCAATAATAGAGGCTGAATCTTTTGTCAGTTCATCAAAGCTTTATCAAACCTAGTCATAATTCCTGATGACCCCTACTACGCCTAACCCTGTCTTTCGTCATCCTCAGAAAACGCTCGATCGTGCTGCTCGTGCGGTTCGGTGTGCGCCTTTTCGACTCAAACTCTATGCTTTGATGCTGGATCAAAGTGTTGCGCTCAGTGCCTTGATTGGCATCCCTGGGACTCGAAATCAATTGACAAAGCGGATGCTTTCTGAACTGAGTGCGGATGGTGAAATGCTCTGGCTGATTCAAGTTGGACTGCTGCGGCGGGAAGTCGATGGGCAAGGACTGACGGATCGGTTTCGCTTGACTCCACTAGGACGGCAACTGGTCTCGCAATGGCAATCCGTCGGTGGGTTTGGCAAGGCAAATTTGCGCGATCGCATTTTGAATACGTTAAACCGTTGGCTGCGCTTGCCCGTTTAGAACACATAATTAGACCCGATACTCGATTCATTCCCCGGAGGTGACCCAATGAAAGCAGTCATGGTTGTAGGAACGACTTCCCATGCAGGCAAATCAATGATCGCAACAGCCTTGTGCCGAATTCTCACACGCAAGGGGTTTCGAGTGGCTCCCTTCAAGGGACAAAACATGGCGCTCAATTCTTATGTCACGGCAAATGGCGGTGAGATTGGCTATGCTCAAGCGGTGCAGGCTTGGGCAGCGGGAATTCAGCCTTGGGTTGAGATGAATCCAATTCTCTTGAAGCCGCAAGGCGATATGACCTCGCAAGTGGTATTAAAAGGGCGAGTGATTGGACGGACAACGGCTGCAGATTATTATGAGCAGTTTTTTGAACCGGGCTGGACGGCGATCGAAGAATCGCTCAGACGCATCTCTGAAGAATTTGATCTCGTCGTCTGTGAAGGGGCAGGGAGTCCAGCTGAAATTAATCTCAAACACCGCGACTTAACGAATATGCGGGTTGCGAAGCATTTAAACGCACCGACGATTCTTGTCGCCGATATCGATCGCGGTGGAGTCTTCGCGCATGTGGTTGGAACTTTGGAATTACTCGATCCAGATGAGCGAGCTTTGATTAAAGGCATTGTCATTAATAAATTTCGCGGACAGCGATCGCTGCTCGATTCGGGCATTGAGTGGCTCGAGCAGAAGACCGGGATTCCGGTGATTGGGGTGATTCCGTGGCTGGATCAAGTGTTTCCGGCAGAAGATTCGTTGTCTTTGTTCGATCGCAGTTCCTCAAACCCGAAAGGCGATTTAACGATCGGGGTCGTTCGTCTGCCGCGGATTTCCAATTTTACGGATTTTGATCCCCTAGAAGCTGAACCCTCAGTGAATGTGAAATATCTGCATCCTAAGCAATCGTTAGGGCATCCGGATGCCGTGATTATTCCAGGATCGAAAACCACGATCGCGGATCTGATCGCACTGCATAAAACTGGAATGGCAGAAGAGATCCAAAACTACGTCGCAGCAGGTGGAACCGTTCTTGGCATCTGTGGCGGTTTCCAAATGCTCGGTAAGATTTTGGCTGACCCGGAAGGCATTGAAGGGCAGGAAGGGCGATATCGCGGCTTAGGATTGCTTCCTCTGAAAACGGTGATTGCAGGTCAGAAAGTGGCGCGTCAGCGGAATGTCACCTCGAATTTTCCTCAAGACGGCTTGCCTGTGTCAGGCTACGAGATTCATCAAGGTCGAACTCGCTTGATTGAATCAGAAGAAGGCACACAAGCGCTGTTTGATGATCCAAACTTGGGAGTGGTCGATGAGTCTCAATCGGTTTGGGGCACGTATTTGCACGGAATTTTCGATAATGGTCCGTGGCGACGGGCTTGGTTAAATCGTTTGCGGCAACAGCGAGGACTACGATCGCTACCGACCGGGGTTGCCAACTATCGAGAACAACGGGAAATCATGTTGGATCAATTGGCAGATGCGATCGAGCCGCATCTGAATTTGAAACCGATTTTACCCTAGAAAAAAAACAAGCGCATCAGATACTCTGCATGCGCTCTTATCCCTAACCCTTTCGGTGCAACGTACCCGTTTGTCCTTGATTCATACAGTAGAGGCAAAATCTACTAAACTCGTTAGCGTTTAGATATTCTTTAGAATTTTGTGATGAGTGTTAGCATCCGATTCCTTCCTGATGATGTCACTGTTGATGCAGAAGTTGGTGAACCGCTTTTGCAAGTTGCTGATCGTGCAGGGGTTTCAATCCCGACAGGTTGCCTGATGGGTTCATGCCATGCCTGCGAAGTCGAACTCGATAACGGCGAAACCGTGCGGAGTTGTATCTCTTCGATTCCACCCGGACAAGACTGTATAACGGTCAATCTCTTTTTCGATCCGACTTGGTGACGCAAGTTTGAAATCAAGATGCGGCTTAGTCCCCGAATCTCTGCAAGTTGCGTGACCAATTTGTGCGGATACCCTGCTGGCAAGAACTCTGTGACTTCGGATTTTCTTCAGTGGTCAAGATGAGGCTTCGCGGCTAAAAGATCTAAATTTGAGGCGATCGCCTTTTCAATACGATGCTTGGCATCTGAGAGAGCCGAATTCAATGCGATCGCTTTTTCAAAACTCTCAACTGCTTCTGCATCTCGTCCTGCTCGGCTCAACGAAATCCCGCGACTGTACCAAATCTTATCGTTCTTCGGATTGAGGCTCAAAGCGGTGTTATAGCTTGCAATCGCCATCTCACTCTTGCCTAAATGCTCTAGAGCTTTTCCACGTCGATACCAAACCTCATCGACATCGGGATTCAGCGCGATCGCTTGATCAAAACTCTCGATCGCTGCTTCATAGCGGTTGACTTTTCCCAAAGCGAATCCGCGGCTACTCCACGCTTCATGAAACTGCGGTTTATAGCGAATCGCTTGGTCGTAATGCGCGATCGCCTCCTCATATCGCCCCAATTTCTGGCAAGCTCCGCCCAAGTTGTACCAAGCCTCGTAAAACTCAGGCTTGAGTTTTAATGCTTGCTGATAATCTTCGATGGCTCGCTCATACTGGCAGAGTGCATCGAAGGTATTGCCTCGGTTGTACCAAGCCTCGATTGAATTCGGCTTCAGCGCTAGGGTTTGAGTATAGCTCTCGATCGCACGTTCATGTCGCCCGGCACGATGGAACGCATTTGCCTGGTTGTACCAAACCTCATAAAGGTCAGGACGAATTTCCAGCACTTGTGCATAGCTAGAGAGCGCTTCTTCATATCGTCCTAGCCGATAATACAGATTCCCTAAATTATAATGAGCCGAAGAAAAATGAGGACGATTGAGCAGGGCTTGGCGATAGCTGTCGATCGCGTCTTCAAATCGGTTCAGTTGGGTGAGAACAATGCCCCGGTTGTACCAAGCCTTTGTATAGTTGGGTCGCCGTTTTAAGGTTTCCTCGTAGCTGTGAAGCGCTTCATACGTTGAGCCTAGTTTCAAGAGCGCATTGGCACGGTTATACCATGCCTTAAAGTTCGTTGGAAGAAGCCTAATGGCTTGGTCATAACTGGAGATGGCTTCAGCATGGCGATCGAGTTGGGAAAGCGCCATGCCTTGCATATTCCAAGCCGGTTCAAAATCCGATTTGAGTAAGATGGATTCTTTCAAGCTCTCGATCGCTTTGTCGTAGCGTTGCAGCCCATAGAGCGCTTTACCTCGCTCAAACCAAACTTCGGACAGGCTCGGCTGACGCTGTAAAACCTTATCGAATTGAGCGATCGCATCGTCGTAAAGCCCGGCTTTACTCAATCGACGTGCTTGCCGCAGATAGAATTCGACTTGAGGATCAACAGGATCAGGCATGATTCCGAGTAGAGAATTGGAGTGCTCTACTCAGTATTGACATTTCCAGCAGAGAAACACAGCGTCTGCAAGGTTTGCTGAATGCCATGTCCCCTCAATGCTTGCCGTTGATTCTGCTTGCCCACAGGCTCAAATCTTAACTCTCAGGTTCAGGCACGATCGAATCCATCGGATACCGACCTCTGGGAATGTCAAACGCAGTCGGTCGCCAAGGCGATGGAATTTTGTTCAGAACGCTCACTCGACGTTTTCGACGATGTTCATCCAGCAGATCTTCATACAGCGCTTCGACCTGGGCAATATTGCGGCTCAGGGTGTAACGTTCTTCAACTCGTTGCCGCGCTTTTTGCCCCAACATTCTTGTCCAGCTTGAATGATCTCTCAACTGAGGCAGTAAGGCTCGCAACTGAGAAGTCACTCGCTGCGTCTCTAGCACAATTCCTGCTTCGTCTTCTAACACTTCACCATCGGCTCCTGCATCCGTTGCCACACATGCAACTCCGCAAGCCATCGCTTCCAGTAAAGACAGCGATAAGCCCTCAACTAGCGACGGCAGGATAAACACATCTGTGCTGCGCAGAATGTTAATGCGATCGCGCTCATCTGCTAAAAAGCCGAGCCATTTAATTCCCTGTTCTTCGCCATAAAACGGAATCAGTGAAGCCGCTAAGGTTCCATGATTGCCCACAATCACGAGCTGGCTATCCTCGCCCATATTTGCCTGTTTCCAAGCTTTGAGCAGCGATTCTACATTCTTCTCCGGTGCAATCCGACCTTGATAGAGAAAGAGCCGTTTCGCGCCAAGTTGAGCTTTGAAAGAAGACGCACCTGGAGAATATCTTTCAATATCAACTCCATTGGGAATCACGGCAATTCGTTCCGCAGGAACGCCCAGTTTAATTAATAAATCCCTTTGAATTCGCGAGAAGATAATGACGCGATCGTACTTGGCAAGCGACGGCGCATACAGCTGATACATCAGATGTTGCGTGCCTGATGTGAAATTGCGAAGTTTGCGATCGAATGCCGGATGAAAGGTTGCAACGAGCGGCAGATTCAACTCCTGGCAAATTTCCGGCAGCATGAAATCTAGCGGAGAAAGCGTCAGCGATGCATGTACGATATCCGGTTTAGGAGAGAGATCCCGCAGAGCTTTTTCTAGAACTTTGGCAGATTTTAGAGTCGGAATTGTATAGATCTGGGATTTATATAAAAATGGAATTTGAATTTCTCTTAAGTCCGGAAAATTATCAGGGCTGGCTTCTTCCTGGGCAAAGTGGAAGAAACTGACCTGATGTTCCCGGTCTAGCAAAGCATTCGTAACTTCTCGACTGTAGGTAACATTGCCGCAAAATGGCGTTTTCTTGCCAAGCCAAGCGATGTGCATTGTAGTTTGTAATAGAGGCTAGGGAATCAGCGAGGGCGAAGAGTATTAGAAACAACTCGTCTCTAGGTATTAAGGCTTATTCTTCAGTCCCATCGGTGGTATGAGCAATATACCAGGTTAAAGATCCTCCTGCGATCGTCAACGCGGCAAGGGCTAAAAACACAGCCCGTAATCCAAATAGAGTCTCAGAAACTCCCGCTAAGACCAACGGTAGAGATAATGCAATATTCACGGCATTGTTCTGCAATCCGAACACTTTCCCGCGCATGTCTTCTGGCGTTTCTTGCTGAATCGTTGTTTGCATGGGAATGCCAACTAATGCGGCAAAGGCACCCAACGCCGCTAAAAGTCCCAAGGTAATCCAGAGATGAGAATAGAAAAATGCAATCCCAACAAGGGAACCTGCAATTCCAATTGACCCAATTGTGCCGAGTCTCGCATGAGCAAATCGCTGTCCGAAGCTCCCCAGTAACGCGGCTCCTGCTGCCATCCCTACTCCGCCTGCCGCGAGCAAAAATCCAAATTGTGAGGATTTAATTTCAGGCATGACTTCCGCTAAGCGGACGGCTAAGACGGCTAAAGCCGCAAAGATTGAGAACAAAATGACCAACTGGATTAATGCACCTCGGACATGGGCATGATTTTTGAGGAATCGCAGCCCGTCTTTGATATCTTCCCAAACATGGGGTTGCTCTTGAGAGGGAATGTCTTGGGTTTTCTCGTTGGTGTGCATGAGTAAAAGCAGAACACCCGCGATCGCATATCCTCCTCCCACCAACAATTCTTTGCCAAAATCCGTGCCTCCCCCAAACCAACTCGCGACCGTATCCGCTAAGGCTAATAGGGGTTCTCCGACAGCAAAGCCGACAATCACAGATGCCATTGCAGTCGTGGTGTAAAGCGAATTTGCAGAGAGCAGATGCCGCTTTTCTACCACAAGCGGCATGATCGACTGCTCGGCTGGTGCAAAGAACTGGGTCAGCGTTGACACTAAGAATGTAATGCCGAGCAGCAAGCAGAATCCAACGGGTAACCCTTGAAAGGTTGTCCAACCCTTGGTCAGCCAAAGCGCGATCGGCAAGATGAAAACCAGTGCGCCCCTGAGAAGATTAGTCGCGACGAGGACTCCTTTTTTTGACCAGCGATCGACATAAACTCCGGCGATCGAACCAAAGAGGATTGCTGGAATCGTAAAGGCAATCATGATCGACGACACCCAGCCACTAATCGTCTGCCCTTCTGATTGAAATCGACTCGCAATCAGCGCAATCATCAACACCAGATAAACTTTATCGGAAAGTTGAGAAAAGACTTGTCCTGACCAGAGCGTGAGAAACGCGCGATTTTTTAGAACAGGAGCAAATCCTTGTTCTACTTCTTCTGGAGGTTTCGGCTCGATAGGTTTATCTTCTGATACGTATTTCTTAGAACCATTGCCATTTGATTCTGGAGAAAAATTTTCCTTGGGCATCGGCGATCGCCCATTCCCAGTCGGTGGCTGAGAGCGAAACGGTTCCGAACTTGGACGGGAATTCAAGCCGATCGCATCTTTATCTAACGGAGAGGACATGAGAACGTAATCATCAGAAGGGGAGGGTCGCATCATGGTTTCGGCATCGAATCGGGTGCAAAACAACTCTCAATCAGCGCAGCAGATCGAATCGGTTGATCGAAATGATACTGAGCATACTGACGGAGCAACTTTTCTAGGATCAACCAGGTCGTCGTCGGAAACTGGTCAGGTTCAGGAGAGTCAGCTTGGGGAAGCTGTTGAAGGGCGGCCAGTTCAGGGGCGTGAAGCGGCACATTGAGGGAACGCGACGAGAAGAATTTACGGGGGAAATCGGTGACTGTCGTCTGCGACGAAGTTGAGGATTCTACTCGATATTCTCCCACAGGTGACTGGACTCGGTGACGTGGAGCTTGTTCTTCAATAATGCGATCGAGTTCATCAAGTTTGACCACACCGCCAGCGGCTCCACTAAATCCACAGACTGGATCAAGTTGGTCGAAGGCCTCGATTGTGGCTCCCGTCACTGAGCACTGATACACTTGGGGAGCAATTCCCGCGATCGCGAGAAGTTGATAAATCGCGTGAATCAAGCGGGGGAGAACCTCAGAATCCGTGGCTTGCTCAATTCTACCGAGATGTTCATTGAAGAGATAAAACAAGTCTTCCTGAGGCTGTTCACTTAAAGCTTGCTGCAGCACCAGTTCTGCTAAATATTGTCCTGAAGTTAATTTCTTCAAGTTCCGCGCCAATCCCGGATAAGATTCGAGCGTTTCGGCTTGCGTAATCTTGTCGAGCGATCGACCTTTCGCAAACAGGAGTTGATTGACAACGAACAATCCACTCCGTCCGCCCAATTTAGAATTCTGCTTACGTGCTCCCATTGCCACCGCACGCAGTAGCCCAAACTCTTTCGTCAGAATCGTGACAATCCGATCTGATTCACCGAGAGGCATCGCTTTGAGATTGATCCCGATCGCTTTGTAAGTTCGACTCATGTAGACGGATTAAGACGGGTTCTTATCCAGGGTATCGCGCTGGCGCAGTAACTCAACACCTCGTGAGGTTCCAAGTCGAGTTGCTCCCGCCACGATTAACTCCAAAGCCTGCTCTGCGGTACGGATTCCACCAGAAGCCTTAATTCCGACTCGGTCTTGCGCAATTTCTTTGAGAAGGCGCACATCTGCGACCGTTGCCCCCCCTGTCCAACCTGTACTTGTTTTCAGGAAAGCCGCACCTGCATCTAAACAAATTTCTGCGGCTGTGCGTTTTTCCTGTTCTGTTAAAAGCGACATTTCTAAAATCGTTTTGATCGGACATCCGGTCGCTTCTCGGATTTCAGCGATTTCTCGATGCACAGCGTCGAGGTTCCCAGATTTAAGCCAGCCGATATTAATCACGACATCTAATTCGCTCGCTCCATTTTCGACCGCATCTTGTGCCTCATAAAGTTTGACGTTTGAGGTGTTTGCACCGATCGGAAATCCGATCACCGTTGCGACGCGCGGTTGTTTCGTGTGTAACAGATTGGCGGCTTGCTTAACATGCACAGGCAGGACACAAACCGAGGCGAACCGATAGCGATCGGCTTCTTCACACCACTGCTCGACCTGCACAGGCGTCGCGATCGGGGCAAGCAGCGAATGATCGATAAAGGGCGCAAGGTCAATATCGGAATAAGGTTGAGTCATAACGCACTGTTCTCAGAAAGCACACCTGTTTCAGGATCGCATAAAACAATCCGCAGCTCAGCGAACTGAACTGCGGAACTGAAAGCAAAACATTGAAACATCGAAACTCTTTGGCTAACGGGTTCCTGACCCGCCTGTTCCTTTAGGAGGATCGTTGGGTTCTGGATCGAAGCTGTTCTGTAATGGTTCAGCCAAATGACGGACAGTGGAGTGAATCGAGATGGATGCAACCGGACTTGCATCTTGAACTTGTGCGGATTTTGAACCATTGGTAGATGGACTGCTTTCTGCTCGAACCAGCTTCGAATCATCCATTATCAGTAATACACTCGCAGCCAAAGTTGCCGTCAGTGTAGCCTTTAGAAAAGTACTCATGGGCAGCAACCTATGAAGATAGAGTATCTACGGTGGTGGACTCGCTTCATCATCTTGACCACTATTCTACGTGATCGAAGTAAACGAATCCAGTGTTTACACGGTGGAGTTATTGCTTCTTACATAGGTTGAGCTGAGAAAAAAGTCGATGCCTAAGTGATTGTACGCAGATAAAATTATCGATTTTGAACATCATGACAAGTCAACCCTGAAGATAAATGGAAGTGGTTTCTTACCCAATCTGAGTGACAGAAGTTGTCGAACTGAAATTGTGCAATCGTTAGAATGCCCAATTGTCGAAAAAATCTGAATACTGTAATACCTTACCCATTAATTTTTTAAACCGTGTCCGGGGAATTCGCTAAAAACTATTACTTTGGTTAAAGTATTTCTACAAAAGTTCAACTAACAGAGCAGAATGTGCTAAATGACAACCGCAAAAACGATGGTTTTTAAAGGAAACGTTAGGATTCTCTTATGTCAATCGCTAAAAAGCTGAAAGCGAATCGAAATCGTAGCCTAGAACTCACAGATTTAGATCGCGATCGACTCCGACCGCGATTGATTTCTATCGAAAGGCTGAGTTCAGACTTGAGAACCGGAACGATTCAAGCGGATAGCTTGGAGATCGCTACTCTGCTGCCGACTGGATTTGTAGATCTGTTAATTCTCGATCCGCCCTACAATTTGACGAAGAATTTCAATGGCTTCAAGTTTGAGCGTCGTACCGTCGAGGCATATACCGAGTGGCTCGATGCTGCGATCGTTCAGTTCAAGCCTTTGCTGAAACCGACTGCTTCGATCTACATTTGTGGCGATTGGCTGTCTTCTGCTTCGATTTTCACGGTTGCTGCGACTCATTTTATTGTGCGAAATCGCATTACTTGGGAACGTGAGAAGGGGCGAGGAGCCAAAACCAATTGGAAAAATTCCAGCGAAGATATTTGGTTTTGTACGATGTCTCACGAGTACACCTTTAATGTCGAGGCAGTGAAGCAGCGCCGACGGGTGATTGCGCCTTATCGGACTCAGGACGGAACGCCGAAGGATTGGCAAGTGACCGCACAGGGAAATTTTCGCGATACTCATCCCTCGAATTTTTGGACAGATATTACGATTCCGTTTTGGTCAATGCCGGAGAATACCGACCATCCCACTCAAAAAAGTGAAAAATTGATTGCAAAATTAATTCTCGCCAGCTCTAATCCCGGAGATTTTGTCTTTGATCCGTTTCTTGGCAGTGGCACAACTTCAGTCGTCGCAAAGAAATTAGGACGGCACTACTTAGGAATTGAGCAGAATGAAGAATATTGTTTATTCACAGAGCGCCGTTTGGAATTAGCAGAGATTGATCCGAAAATTCAAGGATTGGCAGACGGTGTATTTTGGGAGCGCAATACGTTAAGAGAGCAAGAGATTCGCATCAGTTCTATAGAGTAATTGCAAAGTGTTCAGCATAAGTACATTGATGCACTCGAAACCTGGCGAGAGGAATTGTTAAGCTGTGTTTCAACTTGCGGCACTCCGTAACAGATGAGCAAAACAGGCGTGATACCATTGCTCTCGTAGCTTTTAAGAAATTGGGAGAAAACCTTTGACACTCCGGGTTGCAGTTGTAGGCGGCGGACCTGCTGGATCATCCGCAGCAGAAACGTTAGCAAAAGCAGGTATTGAAACCTATTTGATCGAACGCAAGTTAGACAACGTAAAACCCTGTGGCGGGGCTATTCCCCTCTGTATGGTGGCTGAGTTTGACTTGCCAGAAGAAATTATCGATCGTAAAGTTCGCAAGATGAAAATGATTTCCCCGTCCAACGTGGAAGTCAGCATCGGCAGCACTTTAAAAGACGATGAATACATTGGCATGTGCCGCCGCGAAGTCTTAGATGGCTTTTTACGCGATCGCGCAGTGGCTTGTGGCACGAAGCTGATTAACGGCACGATGCACAAGCTGGAATTGCCAACGAGTGCAAACGGGGTTTATACCTTACACTATGCGGATCATTCCGATGGCAACTTAGAAGGAAAAGCGGCAACCCTAGAAGTCGATCTGGTGATCGGCGCGGATGGGGCAAACTCACGCGTCGCAAAAGCGATCGATGCAGGTGACTATAACTATGCGATCGCGTTCCAAGAGCGCATCAGCTTGCCAGACGACAAGATGGCGTATTACGAAGACCTCGCAGAAATGTATGTGGGTGATGATGTCTCTACAGATTTCTACGCTTGGGTGTTTCCGAAATACAACCACGTTGCGGTCGGAACCGGAACGATGTCGCCCAACAAAGCAGACATCAAAAAGCTACAAGCTGGAATTCGTGCCCGTGCGGCAGCAAAGCTGAGAGGCGGTAAGATCATTCGCGTCGAAGCGCATCCAATTCCAGAACATCCCAGACCTCGGCGCGTTGTCGGTCGCGTTGCTCTTGTCGGCGATGCAGCGGGAACCGTGACGAAGTCTTCCGGTGAAGGAATTTACTTCGCAGCGAAGTCAGCGCGGATGTGTGCAGAAACGATCGTTGAATTTTCCGAAAACGGTCGTCGGATTCCCACTGAGGCAGATTTGAAAGTTTATCTCAAGCGGTGGGATAAGCAGTATGGTCTGACCTACAAGGTGTTGGATATTCTGCAAACCGTGTTCTATCGGACGGATGCAACTCGCGAAGCATTCGTCGAAATGTGCTCGGATATCGATGTTCAGAAATTGACCTTCGATAGCTATCTCTACAAAACGGTTGTCCCGGCAAATCCGCTGGTGCAATTAAAGATTACGGCGAAAACAATCGGCAGCTTGATTCGCGGCAATGCGTTAGCGCCTTAAGTTGAGCAAATAAATTGTAAAGAGCGATCGTACAGTGCTGTACGATCGCTCTTTTTTAACGACTTCAACTTGAATCTTTGAGAAGAAGACGATACGCGATCGCATCTTCTCTAACTCAAACTCAACTTTACTGAGTGCCATTTGCTCTTGAGAGCTAGTAACTTTTGCTTATAAATCAGTGGACGTCCTGATTGTGCGATTCTCAGCGAATCAGGACATCCATGATTGAGGCTTATGTAATTTTCAAATCCTGTTTACTTGCGATTTGAAAATTGCACACACTACTGCTTTTGAGCAGGAGCAACCTTTGCCGCAACGTTGACTGTCTTAACGCCTTTGATCTCCTTGGATAAAGGCTCAATCTTATTGAGCTGATCTTGAGTTTGTACGGTCCCAGAAACAACGACTGCACCATCTTTCGCTTTAATCGTTAACTGACCATTGGGAATATTCGCTTCCAGCTTGCTGCCGACTTCTCTTGCTAGATCACTATCAGCGCGATCAGTATCTCCGCCCGTTGCATTACTCCGTTGTTCGCGAGCGCGAATATCAGAGTTCAATTGATCTCTTCGCACTTTGCTTGCGGCATCGTTCTGATTATTTTGGGCAGTTTGATTCGTCGGAACTTCCCCAGTCTTCTCAGTCGAATTGGGAGCGCTTTCACTCGTTTTTGATGAATTGCTTTCACAAGCAGCGACTCCAAGTAGGAGAATGCTGCTCAGCGCTAGCGTCATTATCTTTTTCATAGGTTTATTGCTCTAGAATTACAGTCTCAACACAAGTGAGAAAGCATCGTCAAAGCCGCACTAGACCGTAGCTATCTCACCGTCTGTTTTATCGAACCGCAGAAGTCGGAGAAGAGTAAATTTCCCAATCGTGAATGCCTCGATGCTTGAGAATAGATTCAGCCTGGTGAATTTCTGTGTCTGTTCCATCGACAATCACAAGATATTCTCCACGAGTAACGTAATCGTGGTAAACCCGTGCTCGATCTTCTGGAATTCCCAACCCGATGAGTCCACCAAGCAGCCCGCCTGCCGCAGCTCCGATCGCTCCACCTGCCAAGGTCGTTGCGAGTGTTGTTGCTGTCGCGCCTGCTAACAGAATTGGCCCTACACCAGGAATTGCAAGTGTACCCAGTCCAACAAGTAAGCCTGTTAGACCCCCAACTGCGCCGCCTGCTGCTGCGCCTGTCTTCAATCCTTCATCAACATGAGTGGTTTCAGAAAGATCCTGAACATGTGTTTCCCCGATATGACGACTGTCTTCCAATCGATCGGTGTTTCGCCCAATCACCGAGACGCGATCCATCGGAAATCTAGCATCCCGCAATTCAGTTAAAGCCTGTTCTGCTGCTTGAGAAGTGGAAAAGACACCAACGGCTCGTCTATGGTTCATTACAGCCATGTTTTCCTCCTGCTTAATCACATTTTGTAGTTTGTGATACCATCTTCTTGTTTCAAAAGCATTGAGTCGTCACTCGCAAGGGATATGCTTCCGCTTCAGAAGGAGGAACGTTGCATCTTCTCCCCGCACTCTACACAGCGAACGGGAGGAACTGTGCTTAGACTGATGAGGGTCTCACAACTGGAGGACGGGTAGCGGGTCGCTGGAAAACGATCAGTTCACCGTTGAACAAGCCTGTTACGTTTTTATTTGGGTAGGTCTGTTTATTCCAACGGAGGTTGTCGATCGCTTGTTGCTTTGTCCAACCCGGTTCAAACCCCACTCGTACCCCATTCCAAAACAATTCATACTCCAGCTTTTGTCCGTTGAGCATTCCTTCAACTCGCTTCTCAGGATAAGCTTTCTTGTTGTATTGCAGGTTATTGATTGCCTGTGCAATGCTCCAACTTGGTTCAAAACCGACTCGCACCCCATCCCAAAATAATTCATACCCCAGCTTCCTCCCGTCGAAATAGCCTTCGCCCTTTCGGTTGGGATAAGTCTTTTTCGCCAATTCCAGGTGAGTGATTGCATCTTGACGTGACCATTTCGGTTCCGTTGCCACTTGTACACCATCTAAATAATACGCATATCCTTTTTCTCCCAAATGGCGGTCGTCTCCTAAGAAGTGGCCGTCGGGTAAGTTCAAGCTAAACGCTTGTTGTTGAGTCGTGCCGATGCGTGTCACTGCACCTTCCAGTGTGGCAGGTGAACCAAGTTTAAAACAGCCTTCTACCCGAAAACGACCACTCGGAGCGTTGATTGTGAAAACCGGACACCCGCCTTCAGGCGGCAACAGCGTTCTTTCACTCGTGATGTTATTGGATTGGGCGTAGAGTTCATAGGCGGCAGGTTGCAGATTGGCACAGATATTGATGCCGAGTGCTTGAGTACATTGAGCTTGGGGTGCGTCTGCTTGGGCAGCTTCAGGGGCTGAGAGCATCAGGAGTGGAACCGTGATGCTCAAGAGAGCGGTGGCTTTGAGTACAGCGTGACGGAATTGAGATTTTAGAGTGACGGTCATGTGGGAAGCTCCTTCTTAAAGTCTTGAAAGCCTTATCTGAAGAGGCTTTCGTCGTTGATATCTTTAAGTTACTCGGTCTGCTTCCCCCAGTCGATAAGGGTAAATTAAGGAAAGTTAGGGATCTCAGGAATCTCAGTTAAGGTCAATTTTTTAGAAGTTCAAGGGACACACGACTCGCAAGGAAAAAGACATGGAAAGCGGCGATCGTAACGTCTACTCAATCAAGAAGCTTTCAGACCTAAAAGCGTGAATCGCTTACAGATTTCCATAAAAAATTCGACCCTTTGTCGAACAGGGCAAAGGGTCAAGAGATGGACTTTGCCCACCTTTGAAGGATTTAATTTTCGGCTCTAGGGAGACTTCAGAAAAGTCTCCATTTGGATTTACTAGAACCAGGAAGGGCGAACGAGGGGACTCGAACCCCCGAGTGGAGGAACCACAATCCTCTGCCTTAACCACTTGGCTACGCTCGCCATTGCGTTAATGATCATAGCATAAGAAATTAGATAAGTTCAAGAATCTGAGAACATGTAGACTTGGTAAAACGTCATAGAAGACCAAATCGTGAATTGTAGCGGGGTGGTGTGAAGATGAAATCCTCTCAGATTCTTTTGGGGACTGTTGGGTTAGCAATGCTGGGAGGTGCAGGATTCATGGCGCTGACTAATCCTGATGAAGCCGCATTTGGAGAATTTGCATTACAGCAAATCAAAGCTGAAGGCTGTCAAAAAGTGCCTCAAATTATTCGCGAGCAGTGCCCGCAGTTTGTTCAAGATAATCAAGCACAGGTTAAAAAATTAATTCTCCAAAGTACCGATCGCCAAAATTTCGGACTATTCAGCATTTATCGTACGAATTTATCCACGCGATCGATTGTGCCGAATTTGCCCATTTTTCTTGACTTGCCTGCGTTTCAGTTGGAAACCGTTGGTATGTTTGGCAAGTTCTACATTTATCAGGCTGAGCAGAGTCGGACTCCATAAACTCGGCTTTGTGGTGTTAGGAACGGCGCTTGTTGCCGTTTTCGGCGAGCTGATACCCCAAGCCAATCCCGAATAAACTCATCACTAGGTCGATCGCATCCAGCGTGCGATTGGGTGAGAATCCTTGCACTGCTTCTTCAACGATCGTGAATATCGCAAAAAGAAGTGGGAAAATTGGCAACCCATTTCGCAGACGACGATATCCGAAAAGGGAATGTCCGAGATAGGTTGCGATCGCGTAGAGAATGACATGCCCGATCTTATCCAAGTAGGGAATGAAGTCGAGTTGGGTGGGAAGGTTCCCCGTGTAGGCAAGGATGAGAATTGTTAAAAACACGATCGCATAAACCAATGCCGAAACTTTTACAGCTTTAGAAGACATAAACTTGAATGATTGAAATTCAGGTTTAGCTACACTGCGATTTTGTAATTTTCGGACTCAGAGAGTAATCATCGATTTTGCGTCTGCGGAGTCGCAAACAATAGCGTGACAGCCTATGCCAGCATGCCATTACTATTCGTGAAAGGCAACATTAATAATGGAAGAAGTCAAATAAATTTTCCGAGGAGTTTGTGCGATCGAACAAATCAGTAACCAGTAGAATCAACCAAACAATTCGCATCATCCAAGTCTGAAGATTAAAACGATGAATGCAATTGAGTAATGAAAAAATGATAGGTAATCGGTTCGTCTTTGAGAGATAGCAGTCCCAAATTGCTCGTGAAATATATAGCCTGTTTTGCTCCCTGAATCTCTCAAATTTGGGGATCTTTAAACTGGAAAATTCTGAAAGTTCTAAGCTACCCAAAATAGGGCCATTTGAATGGACAGATATATAGAGTTCAGGATACTGAGCGACATGATTGATGTAAAGATCTAAGCTATATAAAACAAATTTTCCCACCCCATAAATAGGGACGAAAATCGATTTGATTAAGACTCCAGAACCAGATCAATAATGAAAACTGACGGTAGTAGGTAAATTGAGTAACCTTACTAGAAACCGGGTGATATCCTACCTCACGCTCAACATTCGTGCCTCGGCTCTATTTTTGCCAACTCTATCAGACTTTTAGGAATTCTGAATGATTCCGAATAGTTTCCCAACTTTCTGATAAGATTACTGATTCTGACACCAATTTATTATCTACGACTTGCTGGGAGACTCCTCATATGGCTCGGATGTACTATGACGCTGATGCCAATTTAGATTTACTTGCGGGCAAAACGATCGCGATTATTGGCTACGGCTCTCAAGGGCACGCCCACGCCCTTAACCTCAAAGACAGCGGCATGAACGTCATCGTTGGGCTGTATCCGGGCAGTAAATCAGCGACGAAAGCGAAAGACGCTGGCTTAACGGTTCATAGTGTTGCGGATGCAACAAAGGCTGCGGATTTCATCATGATTTTGCTGCCAGATGAAGTCCAACGTTCCGTTTACACCCATGAAATTGAACCGAATCTGAGCGAAGGCAATGTGCTGGCATTCGCCCACGGTTTTAACATCAACTATGCTCAAATCATTCCACCTGCAAATGTGGATGTGGTCATGGTTGCACCAAAAGGTCCAGGGCATTTGGTGCGTCGCACGTATGAACAAGGTCAAGGTGTGCCTGCCTTGTTTGCTGTGTATCAAGATGCGACAGGTCAAGCGCGCGATCGCGCAATGGCATATGCCAAAGGAATTGGCGGCACTCGCGGTGGAATTCTGGAAACGACGTTCCGGGAAGAAACCGAGACTGATCTATTCGGCGAGCAGGTTGTGCTGTGCGGTGGTCTGAGTGCGCTGATCAAAGCTGGATTTGAAACGCTCGTGAATGCAGGATATCAGCCTGAGCTTGCTTACTTTGAGTGTCTACATGAAGTGAAGCTGATTGTGGATCTGATTGTAGAAGGTGGATTAGCGACGATGCGTGACAGTATCTCGAATACTGCGGAGTATGGAGATTTGACTCGTGGTCCTCGAATTGTCACCGATGCAACTCGTGCAGAGATGAAGAAGATTCTCGACGAGATTCAGACGGGGCAATTTGCACGGGAATTCGTGCTGGAAAATCAGTCGGGTAAGGCAGGTTTCCATGCAATGCGTCGGCGTGAAGCAGAGCATCCGATTGAAGAGGTTGGAAAGGATCTGCGTGCGATGTTTAGCTGGTTGAAGAAGGCGTAGAAGTAGGGAGTAGGGAGTGGGGAGTAGGGAGATAAAATTTCTAAGGACTCCCTGATTCTTTATGCTCTCATTCCCTACTTCTTCATATTCCGAACCGCGTCTTCAGTCCGCTGGTTCGGATTTGTTTTAGGTTGCCACCGTGGAAAAGCATTGATTAAGAGTTGGTCGATCGCAGTTCGAGCCTGCAAGCTATATTTCCCGATCGCGGATGGCAAAAATCGATCACCACATCCAACGAAAATTAAACTCACTAGCAAGAGCAGTCCAACCGGAATTTTGGAGCGCATAAGAGATTTTTTAGGTAAGTGAGAAACTGGAAGGCGCGTATCATGGTCTACGTTTAGTAGTGCCCAATTTTTGGCATGACATTCGTAGATGGTGAGCGATGAAACAATTTCTCAAAGTTGGGCTAGTAGGCTCTGGACTTCTCTTACTCGGTGTAACAACGGTTTACTCCTCTGCATTGGCTCAATCTAGTCCCCGAATTGAATACCAAGCGAGACAGAAGAAACCCAAACCAACTCGCGCGATTTCAGCTAGGTCAGCACTTTTGCCATTTTTTGATCAAGAAAATAATCCAGCGCAAGTCGGCATTCCTCGCGATCGCTTAGTAGACATTACTCCGCCTGCACCGCAATTGAATGAGTTCGATCGCAAAGTACTTGCAACTTGCGGAGAGTTTGGTAGCCCGGTTGGAACCGTTAGATTGCGTCGATTGTTTGCAGAATCGCCTGATGTTGTGCAAAGGATTAAAACCGCAGTAGGGGGTGAGATTTTTCCAGGTCGCAGAAGTGATCAGCAGTTTCAAGATGATCTGCTGACGATTTGGTCAAATCGAAAAGGGTTTGAGCATATCTTCTGTGGTGAACTGCGAGGCTCACAGCAAATTGGAGGATTGCATTATGTAGGGCGTTACTGGCAGTTGCAGCAAGCCGGAATTGCAGGACGATTGCCGAATAATGCTCAAGCAGAAGAGGTGGTCGAAGGGAAAATCTATACCTTAGGCGTTGAGGTGCGTCGGGGCAATCAGGTGATCTCTAGAGATGCGAAAAAGGGATATTCCTATGTGAGTAATGCTGAGGAGCTTTTGACAGATGCCACGATCGCGTTTAAAACTTCGCGATCGACTTCGAGTAGTAAGTCCGTTTGTTTGTTTACGGTACGAGATCCAGAAGCAAGGGTTCCTTTTAAAGCGGTGTTTGTGAAAGCGGCACGCGGAATTGTGACATTTTATCCAGATGCAACGCCGAGCCAACGAGAGGCGGCTTGCGATCGCTAGGGAAGTAGGATGTGTTGCAACTTTGCTCGACTTACAGCATCGACAAGAGTTGAACAAAGTTGCAACGAAGTGCTTAATCGATGCGAATCGTTTGTCCGGATTCTGCCGATCGCTGAGCAGCAATCGCAACTTTCAAGGTATACAAACTTTCTTCAGGTTGGACATAGAGGGGCTTGCCGTCTAACAAATAATCTAAAACTGCACTGGTATCTTTGGTAAATAAACCTCGGCGCGCACCAATCTCGATCGGCGTTGCACCTTCAGAATTGATCAACACACCTGAATCGCCCTCAAAGACTAATGCGCCTTGATCACCTTGAACTTCTAACTTGCGTTCTGCGCTCCATGCTGTTTCACCTTTGCTATATACAACATCCGCAATGACGCCATTCTGAAAGTTCAGTTGCGCCTTACACATACAGCCCAAAAAACGATCGCTCTGTAAGTTCAAATATCGATTCTGACAACTCACAGATTCGACCTGTCCAAAGACGTGAACAAGCCGATGGAGCCGAGACAATGCTCCTACAAGTGGAAACCCAAAAACAGAGGGATTGTAAGTCCATTTAGCAGGTGCAGGATGTTGAGGTGTGGCGGTCGCATAGCGGGCATAAAAAGGCGTGCCAATTTGGGAAAGCGATCGCAAAAATGCCTGATGGACTCCCCCGAGTAGTTCGATATGTTCAACATGAAGTAATCGATTCTGAGCACGAGCCGTCTCGATCGCAGTTGTCGCAGATTCAAGATCGATGGCTAAAGGATATTCCACAACCACATGCTTGCCCGATTCAAGCGCCGTTTGAGCGATCGAGCTATGTTCTGAATTCACACCGCAAATGATCACCAAATCAACAGCACCGAGTAACTCTTGCCAAGCATTAAATGCTTGAGTTTGATGGGTATGTCCGAATTCAGTTGTCTTATCCGCTCGATGTCCAGCTACTCCCACTAACTTCGCGCGATCGTCTTGATTGATAGCTTCTGCCCGCAGTTTTGCGGCATACCCAGTTCCAACTATTCCGACTCGAATCACAGCGATCGCCTTTTGTAATTAAATCTTCATTCTCAAGTTTACGGGTTTCGTATCACATCTAACCGTTAGCGAGGTCGTTCTAGCCCAGTATAGAGGTTGACAAAATCGTTAACAGTTCATGACAGTTGTTTCTTTGCCCGTTCTTTATTCTACGATCGATCCAAGCGCGATCGTGTCTAGGGTGCTGTCGTGCTATGACATTGGAACGGTCAGATCGTGCGAATTTTGGTGCCGTGGTTTAAGTGATGTCTATTTGGTTGAAACCGATCAAGCATCGTATGTGCTGAGAGTTTCCCATTGGGGTTGGCGATCGCAAGCAGATATCGATTTTGAACTAGCGTTGCTCGATTTTCTGCAAAAGAAAGGGATTTCAGTTGCTTATCCCTTGCCTACAACCTCTGGCAAATTGTCAATTGTGATCAAAGCCCCGGAGGGAGATCGCTATGCGGCTTTGTTTATCTATGCGCCTGGTGCAATTCCGCTTGGGGATTTGAGCGTTCGGCAGGCGACGAAATTAGGAGAAACGATCGCAAAAATGCACCAAGCTGGAGAAGCATTTGAATGTAAGTTCGATCGCAAGCCTTTGACGCTGAAGTATTTGCTCGATGAATCCTGGGATGCGATCGCTCCGTTTTTGCAAAGTAGTGATCGGGATTATCTCAAAACTGCAATTTTGCAAATCAAATCAGAGTTGCAGACATTTCCGCGATCGGCTCCTTATTGGGGGATTTGTTGGGGCGATCCGCACAGTGGTAATGCTCATTTTACAGAGACTGATCAACCCACTCTATTTGATTTTGATCAATGTGGATTGGGTTGGCGAGCGTTTGATTTGGGTAAGTTTCGGCAGATTGCGCTCAATACAGGCATTAGCCGTCGAGTTCGAGAGGCATTTTTAGCGGGATATCAATCCGTCACTCCGCTGGAAGCTTTTGAACTGAAAGCAATTTCTGCTTTTACTCAAACGGCTCATATTTGGGTTTGGTCAATTAGTCTAACCTATGCCCTGCGCCACAATTACAGCCGTTTGGACGATTCATTTTTCCGCAAACGAGCCGAGCAGTTGCGCCGGCTTCGATCTCCAGATTGGCAGATGTTTTAAGCTTCCCTGAGAGCAAGGAGGTTTTTATTAGGCTGGAATTGTCCAGAAGTACAAGGTCGATTCTTCTTCGATATCGAGTTTAATCACTTTTTCAGGTAACCAATCCCCCATATCAAAATCGATCGAGACAATCCGCGTTCCCGGTTTAAGCTGCTCAAACAAAGCAGGTCGAAGCCTCAAATTCAGATGTGGCAGAAGATATAGCACGACGATCGAAGCATCTTCAAATCGACTTGTAAACAAATCCGCTTCTTGAAACTTAACGCGATCGCGAATTCCTAACTCATCTGCTTTCGCTTGAGCTTCTTTGACTCGAAGGGGATCAAGGTCGATCCCAACGCCCCGCGCCCCAAACTGTAATGCGGCACTGATCAAAATTCGTCCATCGCCACATCCGAGATCGTAAATTACATCAGAATCATTGACTTGTAAAACTTCGAGCAAAGTTTCGATCGCGGCTTCAGGGGTGGGAATAAACGCAATATCAGGGCGGCGCAGCATAAGTTATACAATCAGAACTCTCCGCCAAAACGCTTTACAGAATTTTAGCTTCCCCATCATACTGAAAAGCGATCGTGATTTTGTACACGGGGCTGAAACACGATACGCTTGACTCAAGCAGCTAGGCTCGATCTAAAGTGCTTTTGTCATGATGCAAGGCTAAAGAAAGTCGTAGGATTTATGGGTATGTCGGCACAAAAAGAACAACTTAAAGCGATCGCAACGCGGCTCAGTCAGGAGCGTCAGAAAAAATCGATGTCGCTCGAAGAAATTGCCGCGAAAACCTACATTCCGCAACGATTACTGATTGCGCTCGAAGATGCAAATCTCGATCGGCTTCCCGAGCCTGTATTCATTCAAGGCTTCATTCGGCGTTTTGCGGATGCGATTGGGCTTGACGGCATCGCACTGTCGAAAGAGTTCACTGTTGATCTTTCCCCCCTGCCTGCTCCAGCGACGGCTTCTTTGATCTCGAATACGATCGAGCCTCAAACCCCGAAGCCAACTGCTCTCAAATCTTCTATCCCCAAAGCGCCTGAGCCTGCTCTCCCTAAAGCATCTGAGCCTGCTGTTCCCAAAGCACCTGAACCTTCCATCCCCAGGGCTGCTGAGCCTCCTCAGGTCGTGCATAGCGAAGCTCCGACTCCACTTCCCACACCCAAAGCTTCTGAACCTGCTGCCATTCGTGATCCTCAGCCTGCTCAAAAACTCGAGCCTACTGCCGTCCGCGACTCCGTTCCTACGCCTCCTCGCATCAGCACCAGTGAGCCACCTGCTCGTCTGCCACTGATTGCTTTAGCGGCTGCAATCGGATTAGGCGTAATCGGCGTTCTCGCTTCAACGTTTGTCAATCGTCAGCCAGAGCGATCGAATCCTAGTGCTGCAACTTCTCCGACTGTACAACCCTCTCAAGCGCCTACACCCGGCAGTTCTGCTCCAGTCGCTTCTACCCCAAGTAGCCCGACTCCTGCTTCACCGTCTCCAGGGGCTGTCAATGTCAAAATGAATATCACTGAGGAAAGCTGGGTAGAAGTCCTCGTTGATGGAACTTCTGTTTACGAAGGCACACTGACAAAAGGAACCCAGAGAACTTGGAGTGGTAAATCTGTCGAGATCAATACGGGAAACGCGGGAGGAGTTTCGCTGTCGTACAACAATGGCGAAGCCAAAGTCATGGGTGCGGCGGGTGATTTAGGGTCTGCAACTTTTCCGCCCACGCCTTGAGCCAGACTTTTGAACATAGCTAGCCATACTATCGCCTTCTAAATTCCTCGGATTCGGGGAATTTAGTTGCTAACTTTTTAGCCTTGTTCCACAGTGCGCACAAAAACGATCGTTCTCTTGCACTTTCGTTCCACATTGCGAACAGAAGTGAGCCGTTGAAGCATTGGCAGATGAAGATGTCTCAGTCTCGAATCGGAGATTCATATTGCCCATGCTCATCTCCATCGGTTCCATTCGCATGGTCATATTGCCCATCCGCAGGGGTTCTAATGGCTTCATTTCTGGCATTTTGGGACTACTAGGAGTCGTGACACGCTGCAACAAAACCTCTTCAGAACCAAGCATCAGCGGCACTTCGCTCAACAGACTAATTCCGTTTGCCTGCAATCGAATGTAAGACGTGCGTTGAGATTCGATCTGCAAAATAAAGCTGGAATGTGATTTAAACAACTTCGGCATACTTGACCAAGCGCCAAGCGAGAGGCTCATTTGCTGGCTTTGTTGCTGACCAGAACTCTGGCTTGTCCAAGTCAGCACAGTCTGTGTTCCAACATTCTCGATCGTTAACCGTTGTCCGTTTCCCAAATCTGCTGCGTACATCATGAATTGCCAAACTTTGCAGAATTCCATCTCTACCTTGCAATTTCATTCAGAGAATAGATTGACTTCGTTATATTTCTTGATTCCTAAGATGATGGATTTAGTATTCAGCTTTACAGCTTAAGCAGTTCACTCAATCCTATTAATCAGAGAGCACTATGGTGATTTGTTGTGAAGTTAGCAAACTATGATCCTGGACATTTTTACGACGAACTGTTTGATGCGCCGGGTCGTCCTCGTCCAGAAGTGACTCCGCTCATTGACCGGATTAATTCTTTATCGATCGAAGAAATTCAACATCGTCAGCAAGCCGCTCAGATTGCACTATTCAAAATGGGCGTAACTTTCAACGTCTATGGCGATGAGCAGGGCACCGAGAAAATTTTTCCGTTCGATATTCTGCCTCGGACGATCGCGGCTGCAGAATGGCAGATTTTAGAAAAGGGACTGAAGCAGCGAATCGTCGCACTGAATGAGTTTTTAGCCGATGTGTACGGCGACCAAAAGATCATTCAAGATGGCGTGATTCCATCCGAGATTGTGTTTTCTTCGCGAGGCTTTCTCAAGCCCTGTATGGGATTGAAGCCCCCGAAAGGAATTTGGTCACATATTAGCGGGATGGATTTAGTTCGCGATCGCACTGGAGAATGGTACATCCTAGAAGACAATCTCAGATGTCCTTCTGGCGTGTCGTATGTCCTCGAAAGTCGGCGGATTATGAAAAGCACACTGCCGCTCGTCTTTAATCGCATGAACATTCAGCCGGTCGAAGAGTACCCAAGCTATTTACTCGAAACGTTGCTGAATCTCGCTCCTGATTACATTGAGAATCCCACTGTTGTACTACTGACCCCAGGCATTTATAACTCTGCTTACTTCGAGCATTCTTACTTGGCTCAGCAGATGGGCGTTGAACTCGTCGAAGGTCGCGATCTTGTGATTGCAGACGGTTACTTGCAAATGAGAACCACGAAAGGATTGAAGCGAGTCGACGTGATTTATCGACGCATTGATGATGAGTTCATTGATCCGTTAGCATTCCGCCCAGACTCACTGCTGGGAGTACCAGGACTGATGGATGTTTATCGATCGGGTCGATTAGGCTTAGCCAATGCTTTGGGAACTGGAATTGCAGACGACAAAGTGATTTATGCGTATGTTCCAGAAATGATCCGCTACTATCTCGGCGAAGATGCGATTCTGTCGAATGTTCCAACTTACCTCTGCTGGGAGCCTTCACAATTGAGCTATGTGCTCGCCAACTTAGATAAGCTCGTGGTCAAAGCGGCGAATGAGTCGGGGGGCTATGGCATGTTGATTGGGTCACAATCGACTGAAGCAGAACGAGCAGAATTTGCAGAAAAAATCAAAGCTGCTCCTCGCAATTACATTGCTCAACCGACCCTCTGCTTATCGCGTGTGCCTGCCTTAATGGGCGATGAGTTTGAAGGCTGTCATGTGGATTTACGTCCCTATATTTTGTATGGCGAAGATATCTACATCACGCCAGGAGGCCTGACTCGCGTTGCGTTGAAGCGCGGCTCATTAGTCGTCAACTCGTCGCAAGGCGGCGGATATAAAGATACTTGGGTGGTTAGCTAGCTAGAGGAAAGAACAATGCTAAGTAGAGTTGCAGATTCGATCTACTGGATGAATCGCTATGTTGAGCGTGCTGAGAATATTGCGCGCTTCATTGATGTGAATTTGAATTTATCTCTCGATTCACCGATCGGGGTTGTTCAGCAATGGGAGCCATTGATCCGGACGACTGGAGATTTAGCTATCTTTCAAGAGAAGTATGGAGAAGCCACTGCGGATAATGTAATTCGGTTTTTGACCTTCGATCGCACTTATCCCAACTCCATCATTTCCTGCTTGAATGCTGCCCGTGAGAATGCGCGATCGGTACGTGAAATTATTTCGTCTGAGATGTGGCAACAGATCAATGCGTTCTATCACTTTGTCAATGATGCAGCAGTCGCGGATCGGCTTGATTTTCCTACATTTTTTAGTGAAGTCAAACTTGCAAGCCATCTGTTTGCGGGAGTTGCCAGTGCCACGATGACCCATAGCGAAGGCTGGCATTTTGGACTGATGGGTCGCTGGCTGGAACGAGCCGATAAAACGAGTCGAATTGTCGATGTGAAGTACTTTATTTTGCTTCCTTCGATTCGAGATGTGGGCACAACGTTAGATCAATTGCAGTGGATGGCATTGTTGCGGTCTGCAAGTGCGTATGAGATGTATCGCAAACGTGGCGTGCATCGCATCACCCCAACTTCGGTCGCTGAGTTTTTAGTGCTCGATCGAGAATTTCCGCGATCGATTCGATATTGTATTCGCCAAACTGAGCGATCGCTGCATCAAATCACCGGAACGCCTGAAGGCGCTTGGAATACATCCGTTGAGCGATCGCTCGGAAAACTGCGATCGGATTTAGATTATTTAACGATCGAAGATGTGATGGAATCCGGACTGCATGAATTCTTAGACAGCTTGCAACAGCGCATGAATGATGTCGGTATTAGACTCTCTGAAACCTTTTTTGCAGTCCAACCTGTATAAATTGAATCAGCGCTTACGCCTCAAACACGCTCCGAAATTCCCACGATCGTACTCAAAGTCATCGATAATAATGAATCGTCCAAAGATTGCCCATTGCTCATGCCTAACTGGTTTATTGCTGGCGGACTTGTCATGTATCCGCTTCTGCTTTTCTCAATCCTGGCAGTCGCGCTGATTCTAGAGCGAATTCTTTTCTGGGGCAAAGTCTCCCAACGTCATCAAAGAGTGGCACGAGAAGTGCTCAGCGTCTACAAACGCAACCAAATTGCCGCGTTCCAAATGTTAGAAAAGAACGCCGATTTACCGATCGCTCGGATCTTCCTTGCCGCCCTAGAATTAGAGCAAGCTACGCCTGAAGAATTTCGCCTCGCTCTCGAAAGCGCCGGACTCGCAGAGATTCCTTTGCTCAAACGCTTTAATACGGTCTTTGACACGATCGTCGGTCTTTCTCCCCTGCTGGGATTGCTAGGAACTATCACCGGACTGATTAACTCGTTTGCTTCCCTACGGCTTGGAGATGTTGGGGGGACGAATACACTGGGAGTCACAGGCGGGATCAGTGAAGCTCTGATTTCTACTGCTTCGGGTCTGGTTGTCGCCATCTTCACCCTCTTGTTTGCCAATCTGTTCCGAGGTTTGTACGCGCGCCAGATTGCGCTGATTCAAGAGTACGGCGGACAGTTAGAACTTCTCTATCGTCGTCGGCACACTTTCTAAGTCGTGAGTTAATCGGTCGCTCGTGATCAGTAGCTCAGTGAAATTAATCAACTGTAGGAAAGGTTGAGCCTGAACCCCACACGATCAAATCCAGGATTTTCTATTATGCGCTTGCCCGAAGACCCAGATCTACCTCCCCAAATCTACCTTGCACCCCTGATCGACGTAATCTTTGCGCTCCTGACGTTCTTCATCATGTCTACGCTGTTTCTCACGCGATCGCAAGGCTTACCCGTCGCTCTTCCCAAGGCTGTAACCGCTGAATCTCAAAAAGTTTCTCAAGTCGTGATTACTATCACTCCGAACGGCGAGCTTGCTCTCGATAAAAAACCAATGAATATCAGCACTCTCCCTGCTGCAGTGCGAGAAATTCTTAGCCGAAATCCTAAAGCCGTTGTTGTGATCAATGCCGACGAGAAAGTCCCTCACGGGCAAGTCATTACTGTTATGGATCGGCTGAGATCGATTCCCAACATTCGCCTCGCGATCGCAACTCGTCAGCCCTAAAAAAAGCGGAGGCTTTTACCTCCGCTCCCAATTCGCTAAACCATTTCCTCAATCCGCTCCGGCTCATCCGAAGTATGCGCATCTTCAAACAAGGATGAATAGACCCATCCAGCTAAAACTGCGCCGAGTATCGGAGCCACCCAGAATAACCAAACCTGTGCCAACAATTCTCCACCGACAAATACCGCAGGAGCTAGACTCCGTGCTGGATTCACTGAAGTATTGGTGACTGGAATGCTGATCAAATGAATCAAAGTTAACGCAAACCCGATCGCAACAGGCGCAAATCCACTTGCAACTCGTCGATCAGTCACGCCCAAAATGATCAGCAAAAAGAAGAATGTCAAAAACGCCTCTGCCAAAAAGCAAGCGACTAATCCGTACCCTCCCGGCGAATGTGCGTCAAATCCATTCGTCGCTAAAGGATTCGATCCCGTTAGCGCAAACCCAGGCTTTCCAGACGCAATCAAATACAGAACTCCAGCCCCCACAATTCCGCCTAAAACCTGCGCCACAATGTACGCCAGCAAGTTTTGTCCACCGCGAAACCGCTTCGCCGCAAATAATCCAAACGAAACCGCCGGATTAAAGTGTCCACCTGAAATTCCACCGACCGCGTAAGCCATCGTCAGCACCGTCAACCCGAATGCTAACGACACGCCAACCAAACCAATTCCTAGCGGAAACGTCGTATTCTCACCAATCTTGGCTGTATCTGCTGTATAAGCTGCTGCCAAGACTGCACTTCCGCATCCCCCAAAGACCAGCCATAATGTGCCTAGAAACTCTGCTGCACATCGTTTTAAAAGAGACATAAACTAAGCCTCGCTTTAGTATTCTATAAAACCAAAAAATTGTCTCAGCAGTATATTCATAGTACAAGGACATAAACTACCGCCGGGATAAAATGATCGAGCTTTGTTGGAACCTAGATGAAACTACGGACATCTCTGCTCAGACGCATCTATTTTTTGGTAAGGCATAATTCTATGGTTTCACGAATCATTCGCTTCTAATTTTTGTAGTTAGTTAAGATTTAGTTCAGATTTTTTATTATAAATTGGGCGATTTTCGGGCAAATCAGAATGCTCATCCTCTTGACAGCGATCGCATTTTCTGAAGCAGATGAGGCAGTTCCAATTTTCTTAAGCTTTAATATGGCAAACGTAATAATTGGACATGTCTGATAACATTTTTTTATCAACGAACATAGATTCTCTAAAGTAAGGCTTATTGAAATCCTGATATGATTCTGAAAGTCTGCGCCTATGCACCGGAATCAGTCGAGATTAAAGAAACTGACTCCAAACATGGGATCATGTTGTGGCAAACTGATCCCCAGTGACTAGGGCAATATGCCAACCAATTCGGTCAGAGGATTTCTCTGGTCACTGTTGGTGATGTCTGCTTATAAGGTTTTCCATCGTTTTTCATTACAGGAAGGGAGATATGTCCTACGCTCAAACCAAAACCCAGTCGAAAGCTGGGTATAAGGCTGGGGTACAAGATTACCGCTTAACGTACTACACCCCAGACTACACGCCTAAAGACACCGATATTTTGGCAGCGTTCCGGGTGACTCCTCAACCTGGCGTTCCGCCCGAAGAAGCTGCTGCTGCTGTTGCTGCTGAATCCTCAACGGGAACATGGACGACCGTTTGGACGGACTTGCTGACCGACCTCGATCGCTACAAAGGACGCTGCTACGATATCGAGCCTGTCCGTGGCGAAGATAGCCAATTCATTGCTTACATTGCATATCCTCTCGACCTGTTTGAAGAAGGATCTGTTACCAACTTGCTGACCTCTTTGGTCGGTAACGTATTCGGGTTCAAAGCGTTGAAAGCGCTGCGCCTCGAAGACCTTCGCATTCCGGTTGCATACTTGAAGACCTTCCAAGGTCCTCCTCACGGGATTCAAGTTGAACGCGACAAAATCAACAAATACGGTCGTCCGATGCTCGGTTGTACGATCAAACCGAAACTGGGTCTGTCCGCTAAGAACTACGGTCGTGCAGTTTACGAATGTCTGCGCGGCGGTTTGGACTTCACCAAAGACGACGAAAACATCAACTCGCAGCCGTTCCAACGTTGGCGCGATCGCTTCTTGTTCGTTGCAGATGCAATCCACAAGGCACAAGCTGAAACCGGCGAAATCAAAGGTCACTACCTGAACGTAACCGCTGCAACCTGCGAAGAAATGCTGAAGCGTGCAGAGTTCGCGAAAGAACTCGAAATGCCGATCATCATGCATGACTTCTTGACCGGTGGTTTCACAGCAAACACCTCCTTGGCTCATTGGTGTCGTGATAACGGCGTTCTGTTGCACATTCACCGCGCAATGCACGCAGTTATCGACCGTCAGAAGAACCACGGGATCCACTTCCGCGTCTTGGCGAAGTGCTTGAGAATGTCTGGTGGTGACCACATTCACACCGGAACCGTCGTTGGTAAGCTCGAAGGTGACAAGGCGATCACCCTTGGTTTCATCGACTTGCTGCGTGAGAACTACATTGAGCGCGATCCTTCCCGTGGTGTTTACTTCACCCAAGACTGGGCTTCCATGCCTGGTGTCATGGCAGTTGCTTCTGGTGGTATCCACGTATGGCACATGCCTGCGTTGGTTGAAATCTTCGGCGACGACTCTGTATTGCAGTTCGGTGGTGGAACCTTGGGTCACCCATGGGGTAACGCACCTGGTGCAACGGCTAACCGTGTTGCGCTCGAAGCTTGCGTCCAAGCTCGTAACGAAGGTCGCGACTTGATGCGTGAAGGTGGAGACATCATCCGTGAAGCTTGCCGCTGGTCGCCTGACTTGGCAGCTGCTTGCGAACTCTGGAAAGAAATCAAGTTCGAGTTCGAAGCTGTTGATACCGTCTGATGAATTTTAGATTGCGGATTTTGGGTTTTAGGCTGCACAATAAGCCAAAACCCAAGATCTAAAATCTATTATTCAAAACTCAACTTATGGATCTGAAGCGAATTGCGAAAGATACGACAAAAACGCTGACAAGCTATTTGACGTATCAGGCTGTCCGGGTTGTTTATGCTCAGCTAGACGAAACTGATCCAAAGAAGGCTTACTGGCTGCACAAGTTTTCTTCCAGAGAAAGCATTACAGACGGTGAAGCATTTATGGAGGCTTTGTTTCGCGAACGTCAGGATTTGGCTTTCCGAATTCTGACGGTGCGAGAGCATCTTGCTGAAGAGATTGCCGATGTGCTGCCCGAAATGCTGCGATCGTCAATGCAGCAAGCGAACATGGAGCAACGCCGCAAGCAGCTAGAACGAATGACGCAACTCGATTTGACGACCACAACTGAAGATTCTGATCCTGAACCTAGTTAATTTATTGAGGATTTCATGAAAACTCTCCCTAAAGAGCAGCGTTTTGAAACGTTCTCCTACTTGCCTCCTTTGACCGATGCTCAAATCGCTCGTCAAATCCAATACACGATCGAGAACGGCTTCTTCCCTTGTATCGAGTTCAGCGAGTCGTCTGCTCCTGAGCAGTACTACTGGACAATGTGGAAGTTGCCTTTGTTCAACGCAACTTCTCCTCAAGAAGTTCTGAACGAAGTTCAACAGTGCCGTTCTGAGTACTCGAACTGCTACATCCGCGTCGTAGCATTCGACAACATCAAACAGTGCCAAGTGATGAGCTTCATCGTTCACAAACCAGGTTCTGGTGGAAGCGGCTACCGCTACTAATTTTTGATTCGCAGACTTAGTTTCGCGATCATTTTTAAGGAGATGGATTACCCATCTCCTTTTTTGTTGCATACAATAAAAAAGGGAAAAATGGGTTGAGAGAGATGATTTACTCAACAACGATATGGGCGGAAATCCTTGGCATTACTTCACTCCCTACCAACGTGATATTAATGAAGCACTTCAAAACTTGAGAGAGCAAGAATTCAGGATGGGACGTTACGGGTTTGATTACTGGTTCAATCAAATGTCAACTAATATGCAGATTGGTGTAACTCTCAATCAATCAAATCGCCCTGCAAATGAATTGATTGAGCAGTATGGCAGTGTGCATGAAGCAATAGAAGCCCTTCTTGATCAATCGATGCCAGATGGAACCCAATCAATTCTCGATATGACTCACGTATCGAATCAACCAGAAGACTTTGCGGTTTGCCCGCTTTCTGAGCACGAAATTCGAGAAATATTGCAAACAACTCAGCCAACGCGAGAATTGATTGAGTCTCTTTTACTAGGTGAAGAAGCCATCGATAATTGGCAGCCTTTTGAAATGTTTTGGGATAGCATCGATCGCGGAACCGGGCGCTATATCGTTCTCTATCAGGAAGGAGAACCAACTGAAATTTTCTTCGCTGGCTACTCATTTGACTAGAAGTTTCTGAATTCTATACTTTTCCTCTCTTGATGCTCCAATCGAAGGTGCGTATTCTTCGATAAACAATTTGTCGATCGCTAAATGGATACAGCTCATCGTTCTGAAGCCTAGCTGAACAAATTGGCGATAATAAAGATGGCAATCTCTTGACGAGCATCGCTTATGCAACTAGATGAAATTCAAGACCAAGCTTTGAAACTGTCTCCTGAAGAACGATTGCAGTTAGCAAATGTTCTTATGCGATCGCTTCAACCTACTCCTAGACCAGTTACCAAACGTCAGGAGATAGCTGAGCGATTAATCGGAATGGCACAAACAGATGCCCCACCTCCTTCAGATGAGGAAGTGGCAGCAATGTTAGATGAACGTTTGGCCCAGAAATACCTGTAATGCGAGTCCTTTTTGATACCAATATTTTGTTGGACGCGATTTTATGCCGAGAGCCATTTACAGCAGATGCAGCGTTTTTGATCAGGGCAGTTGGAGCAGATCAAATTAAAGGATTTGTCTCAGCGACTACTCTAACAGATGTCTACTATGTGGTGAAACGGCAGACAAAAAGCGCTGAAATGGCGAGAAATGCTGTAACTGATATTCTTGCCATCATGGAAATTTGTACCGTCGATCGTAATGTTTTAGAGCAAGCAATCCTTTCAAATCAGAGTGACTTCGAGGATGCCGTCCAGATTGCTTGTGCGATCGCCCTGAGTTTAGATGCGATCGTCACTCGTGATGTTTCAGGCTTTACAGATTCAGCAATCCAAGTGTTATCTCCTAATGTCTTGAGAAATCAGGTAGAAGATGCTCAAAACTGAGATTGAAGAACAATCACTTTTAAATAGTTAGCAATTTGAACTTCCGGATTTTTGAAAATCAATTCGTATCTAACGAGTAAGTTTTCATACTAAGAAAATGATCAAACTTACTTATCTCCCCGCAATTTTAGTAGGATTTCGATTTGCGATCGCGCCCTTTCTCCTATTAGATGCTCTCGATGGAGCAGTTACAAATTGGTTTCTTTGCGGTTATATTCTCGCGATCGTTTCTGATATTTTCGATGGCATTATTGCTCGTAAATTAAAAGTGAGCACCCCTCAACTTCGTCAAGCAGATAGTTGGGCAGACATCTGTTTATTTCTCTGTCTTGCTTTGAGTACCTGGCTCGTTTATCCAACGGTTATTCTTGATTTTAAAATCCCCTTATTAATTGCTGTTGCGGCGCAATTTCTTCTATTTTCAATTAGCTTGATTAAGTTTAGGAAGCTTCCCAGTTTTCATACTTACACCGCAAAGGCTTGGGGATTAGCTTTACTCGTGGCAGCGATCGCACTGTTCGGATTCGGTTATGCTCCGACACTTTGGGGCGCGATCGTCCTCTGTTGGATCAATAGTTTGGAAGAAATTGCCATGACATTCATCCTGCCTGCTTGGACATGTGACGTTTTGAGCATTGTTCATGCGCTCAAATTGCGACATGAATGATTAGAGATCTCATCTAAACCAAAGGTATTTGTTACAAATTCGCTCAAAGTGGCAAGACTAGAAGTACTCAAACTCACTGTTCCCAAGCTGCGAAGGAGTGACGATCGATGGAATATGCAATTCCAGAACTAGAACCGATTAGCCGCCAACTGATGAATCTCGATCGACCCAAAAAAGCGAAAATGCTCGTCGTCGATGATGAACCCGACAACCTCGATCTGCTCTACCGGACATTCCGTCGCGATTTTAACGTCCTGAAAGCAGAAAGCGGCATCCACGCGCTGAAATTGCTCTCCGAAGAAGGCGAAGTCGCTGTGATCATTTCTGACCAACGGATGCCCGAAATGAAAGGAACCGAGTTCCTCAGCCGCACAGTGCCGAACTTCCCCGACACCATGCGGATTATCCTTACAGGCTTCACCGATGTCGAAGATTTAGTCGAAGCCATTAACTCTGGACAAGTTTATAAATACATCACCAAACCTTGGGATCCCAACGAGTTAAAAGCCGTTGTCCAACGAGCAGCCGAAACTTATGAATTATTGAAACAGCGCACAGAAGAACTGCGTCGATCGCAATCGCAAACGGCGCTCTTATCCTCGATTGTTGGAGTCGCCCAAAGCGCAACCAGCGTTGAAAGTACATTAGAGCCAATCGCTACCGCCTTTGGTCAAAACTTCCTTGCCGATCTCTGTACCATTCAATTAATTGAAAATGGTGCATTTACGAATAGTGCAACCTATGGTGCAAGTGGTACCTCCGATATAGCAGCATCTTCATTAGTGAAAGAAGCGATCGCATCTCAAAGTATGCAAGTCGCAACCGAAACAGAAGATCCCAGTTTCGGCGCACATCTCGTCGTCCCAGTCACACTCCGAGGCGAAGTATTAGCCGTTCTCTGCCTGCAATGGAAACACCCGCAAAGCCTGAGAGAAGACGAACTGCTGCTGCTGCACCTCTCAGCTCAACAAGTGGCATTAGCCATCACTTGTAGCCGCTCCGCTTATATTGCAGTCGCAGTATAGCCAAATCAGCGTTTCTCTAAAATCCCTGTCGCAACTACACCTCTCGAAACTTAAAATTTTAGAGAGACCCATTTTAGAGAAGCGCTTATCTTAATGAATTCTGATCATATTCAAGCTTTATTCGATCGTATTGCTCCCGTCTACGATGAGCTGAATCACGGACTAAGTTTCGGAATGCACCGCATCTGGAAACAAATGACAGTCAAGTGGAGCGGTGCAAAACCCGGAGATACCTGTCTGGATTTGTGCTGCGGAAGTGGCGATCTGGCTCAAATGCTATCAGAAAAGGCAGGCAGAACCGGACAAGTTTACGGAGTTGATTTCTCAGCGGCTCAGTTAGAGGTCGCACGCGATCGCAGTGAACGCCGCTGCATCAAGCCTCCGATTCACTGGATTCAATCCGATGTCTTAAATCTTCCACTTTCAGACAATCAATTTGACTGCATCACGATGGGCTATGGCTTACGCAACGTGGTTGACATCTTAAGCAGTTTGAAAGAAATCCATCGTGTTCTCAAACCTGGCTCAAAGGCCGCAATTCTCGATATGCACCGTCCTGACAGTGCGTTCGTCAGAACTTTTCAACAGTGGTATCTCGATGAAGTCGTAGTTCCGGCGGCTCAACGCATGGGCTTTACCGAAGAATACGCCTATATCGCGCCCAGTCTTGATAAATTTCCAACGGGTCGCGAGCAAGTTCGCCTTGCCGAGCAAGCAGGTTTTACAACTGCCACCCATTACCCGATCGCGGGCGGTACGATGGGAGTATTGGTTATTACGAAATGAGGCGATCGCCTCTCCTGAAGCCCTGTGGATCTCTCGACGCTCTGGCTATTTGTTGGACCTCCTGTAGTTGGCGGTGTGATTGGCTATTTCACCAATGACATCGCAATTAAGATGCTGTTTCGCCCTTATCGAGCAGTTTATATCGGGCGACGGCGAATTCCGTTTACGCCGGGTTTGATTCCAAGAAATCAAGAACGACTGGCGAAGCGAATCTCTGACACGATTATGGGATCGCTATTAACGCCCGAAGAATTACAAAATTTGGCGCGACGACTGTTGCAAACAGAACGTGTGCAGGCTGCAATTCTTTGGTTGTTAAAACTATCGATCGAACAACTTCAAGAAAGCAAAGAACAAAAAACTGCAAAAATCTTAGGAAGTATTCTGAGAGATCTATTTGGGCAGTCTTTGCCTCGATTGCTGAAGGTTGTAGCCAGACAAGAAGAATTTCTTGAGGATCAGTTAAATCACATTTTTGATCAAGTCATTTTAGAGTTTCAGCTGAGTGAAGAACAAGCAGAGAAGCTGTCAGAATGGTTAATCGAAATTGTCATTCCACCTGATGTCTTGCGGCAGACATTAATCGATTTTTTGACCGATCGTAATATTCAAGTCATCGACGAAGGTTTCCGAGAAAAAACAAGCGGAACTTACTGGGTTGTTGCTAATTTATTTGGAGTACGGAATACTCTAACTCGTCTGAGAACGTTTTGTTTAGATGAGAAAGAAAATAGCAATGCCGTTCTAGCAGAGTTGACTTTCTCGTTAGGAGTCAAGCAGCGATTTAAAGAATGGCTACAGAATCTATCGTTACAAAATCTTCCTGTTGCAACAGTGAGACAACTTCGCAAAACCATGCGGGATAGTGTTCGTCACTATCTTCAAGATCGTGGCTCAGATGTCTTGCAAGGATTGAGCCAATCTGTCGATTGGGAAAATGTCGCATCTGTTGTTCTGAATCGCTTACAAAACTCAGAAGCAGTTCTTTCTTCTCTAGATCTAGTTAGCGAAGAATTAGCGCTCATTTTAGAGCGTTATTTGGAGAAAGATTTGGAGAAAATTGTCGCTCAAGCAATTCCAATCCTCAATATCGATCAAGTGATCACGGATCGAGTAAAAGCGACTTCTCCTGCTGATTTAGAAGCTGCAATTAATGGAATTGTGCGCAGCGAATTACAAGCGATCGTCAATCTAGGTGGAATTCTAGGGCTAATCATCGGAGCGCTTCAATCTGTTTCTCTTATGATTCGCTAAGCTGATCAGGTGAGGTCAAAATATCTTCTAAAATATCAACAATTCCGCTTCTATTCTCATAGACAAACACGAGATGATCTTTCGCACGAGTCATTGCAGTATAAAGCCCTGCTTGTTCTTCAAATTCCTCGGAAATCTCAGCTAGTACGATAATCACAGCATCAAATTCAATGCCTTTGGCTGCATTCCAAGAATCAATCAAAACCGAAGATCGAGCCGTAAAATTCTTATCTCGTTCTGACGAGGTCATCGGTGCATGATGACTCACGCCTAAGCGAAATAACTCCTTGCTGAGTTGAGTTTTTATGGCTCTTGCCTTTTCATCACCTGAATGAAATAGAATTCCGATCGAGGATTTTGCACAACTTTCTAGAGCAGTCTTGACTTGATTTGCAATCTCGATCGCAATTTTTTCTGATTCAATCTGAACTAAAAGAGGAGAAATTCCAGAACTCCGAGATGCTTTCTTTTTCGGTTCAATCAGTTTATCGATCGACGGACTATTTTCGCGTTTTTCGATTTTAATCTCTGCTTTCGCCAAGGCAGGTTGAATAAACTTCCAAGCCAGTTCTAGAATTTCGGGCGAATTGCGGTAATTGAGATCAAAGATTTGCGATCGTCCTACAACATCAATTCCTAGTTTTGCCCAACTCCAGCCGCTTCTCCGACGATGTTCCTGCCCATATATAGATTGAGTATTGTCATAAACAAAGAATAGAGAATTCGTTTGACGATCGAGAACTTTCAATAATGCTTGAAACCATTCATCATAAAAATCTTGCGCTTCATCAACTAGAATTGCTTGATAATTCAAATCCGATTGATGTGCCAATTCAATCAACTTTTGTCTCGATTCTCTTGCTCGATCAGATACATAGCGATATTGAAAATTTTGAAACGCCCAACGATGGAATGTACTACATTCAACAGGATAAGTTAAGTTTGATTCAATCCATCCTTGCATGTAGCGATTGTAGGAAAGAACAAGAATACGATCGAACTTCTCTTCTACCAATTTCTTCACTCTTTGTTGCAGCACCAAAGATTTACCAGAACCAGCTACACCTCGGATTAAAGAATGCCCTCGAAGATTGAAATTCCTTGCCTGCTTCTGGGTCTCATCTAGCTCTGAAAAAATCGACCTCTGATGCATTGTTTTCTGAAAGTCAATCCACTGCATTTTTTTCTCTCAAGCATTGCCTTGCCAGAGTGCCCAAGAATTTAATCTCGATCACTTAAAATCAGTCAGCTAGGAAACGAGATGATGCAGTTTATCGAGGGAGACTTCGTATCATCAGTCTGGATTTCAATCTTGAACGAACTCAACTATTCGTCTTCCTCACTTTTCATTAATTTCTCAATGTCTAATTTTCTCAGCGATTGTTGTTGATTTTTGCGCGATTCACGACGGTACTTCTTCGCTTCTAAACGCGGCTCAAACTGCGTTCCTTTTCCTTTCGATTTAAGCTTTAAAGCTTCATCAGGATCAGTTTGCTGATGAACCTGAATTTCATACGCGATCGCATCTTCCAAAAAATCTAAATAGTGCTCATATCGCTCCCAATCCCCGCGCACAGCACATCCAGGTTCATCTCGATGTAAACAATCACTAAACTGACAGCTTTTTCCTGCTAATTTCTGCCGTATCTCTGGAAAATATTGTGCTAATTCCTGGGGCAAACAAAACAAATCAGGCTGATTAAATCCTGGTGTATCTGCTAATAATCCGCCCGTTGGTAACTCAAAGAGTTCGACATGGCGCGTAGTATGCCGACCTTTCTCTAACTTGCCAGAAACAGCATTAACTCGTAAATCAACGCTTGGAATAATCTGATTAATTAAGCTCGACTTTCCAACACCCGATGGACCCGATGCGACTGTAATTTTGTTGTTTAAATACTGCTTTAATTCATCTAAACCAGATTTTTGACGAACGCTAATAAATATTGGTTGATAGCCCCATTCAGCTAGACGTTCTTTCCATCCTTGCTGCTCATCCTGCGAAACTAAATCGCTTTTACTTAACGCCAAGCTAACGGCTAATCCTGTCGATTCAGCCTTCACCAAAAATCGGCTCAATTGATATGGCTCGATCGTGGGAGATGCTAATGCAAAGACGAGCAAAATCTGATCCACATTGGCAATCGGCGGACGGTCTAATTCTGATTGTCTTTGCAAGACTTGAGAAATTGCGCCGCGATCGCCATTCCAATCTGGTTCCTCAATTAAAACCCGATCTCCCACCATAACGCGTTGCCCGATTTTCTTTAACCGAGTGCGTCGAGTACAGAGCAGCAGAGATTTAGGCAGGCTCTTTTGATGAAGCCGTACCCAATAAAAATTAGCTTGAACTGCTAGAACTGTACCTGTTAATGGCTCCTGATCAGGCTGATCCTCTTCCAAAACCTTGTCATCAGAACTCATAAGATCAGCGACGAATTTTGACCGCAAAAAAGCTCGATCGATCTTCGATGCTCTCAACCGTATAGCCTTCCATCGTCAGGCTATCAGGAACTTGCTCGATCGGCTCACCCGGATCAAGCCAAACTTCGAGCAAAGCTCCCTCTGCCATTTGTTCTAACTTCAACTTCGTCCGCACAAAATTGATCGGGCAAGGTGTCCCGCGTAAATCCATTTGTAGTGCTTCTTCTGCTTGACTCATCCGCCAAAAATCTTCCCAATAAAACCTTCAACACCGCCCTTTCCCACACGATCGCCGCGAATCTTTGCAAGTTTCTCCAGCAATTCGCGCTCCTCAGGAGTAATCCGCGTTGGAATATCCACTGACACCGTGATCAAATGATCGCCTCGGCTGACTGGATTTCCAAGTTTAGGAACTCCCTTATTTTCCAAGGTCAGAACTGTTCCTGGCTGTGTGCCTGCTGGAATGGTCAATTCTTCCTCACCATCAACGGTCTTCACCTCAATGCGAGATCCTAAAATTGCCTGCAAGTAGCTGATTTTGACTTCAGACAAGACATTAATGCCATCGCGCTGGAAATCAGGATCGTCGTTGATGAACAAATAAACATACAAGTCACCCGCAGGTCCACTGCGCTGACCCGCATCGCCTTCACCTGAAACTCTCAATCGGGTGCCATTATCCACCCCTGCCGGAATGGTAATTTTCAGTTTCTTCGTTTCTTGGCGCTGTCCGTTTCCGCTACACACTTCGCACTTCTCTTCAATCATCTGCCCTGTTCCATTACAGGTCGGACAAACTGAAACTTGAGTGAAACTCCCGAAGGGGGTACGAGTCGCCCGACGAACTTGACCCGCTCCAGAACAAGTTGTACAAGTTCTGGGACGAGTCCCTGGTTTTGCACCACTGCCATTACAGTTTGTGCAGGTCTCCAAATGGCTAATCCGAATTTCTTTCTCGCCTCCGAAAACCGCTTCTCGGAAGTCTAATTTCAGGTCGAGTCGGAGGTCATCCCCTCGAACCGGGCCGCCTCTTCGTCGAGTCTGTCCGCCGCCTGGAGCACCACCTGAAAATCCGCTAAAGAAACTTTCAAAGATATCCGCGAAACCACCCATGTCGCCGAAATCTTGATAGCCACCAGCAGCACCAGCACCAGAAACACCAGCCTCACCGAAGCGATCGTATCTTGCCCGTGCCTCCGGATCAGAAATCACCTCATAGGCGCGATTGATCTCTTTAAATCGCTCCTCTGCTCCAGGCTCTTTATTCACATCCGGATGATATTTACGGGCGAGACGACGAAAGGCTTGCTTGACTTCTTCCTTGTCTGCATCACGGGAAACGCCAAGAATTTCGTAGTAATCACGAGCCATAGGGTAGAGATTCAGGGGGTAAGAGGGCTAATAAAGGGATATACAAGGCGTTAAGGTAACGGTCTAGACTCCCTATCTTACTACCCTAACGCCGAACTAATCGACTGTTTCATAATCCGCAGTCACGGTTGCATCTGCCTCAAAGGTGAACCCACTCATATCAGCAGAAACGGTGTCATCTTCAAAACTCATCCGAGAACTGGTATCAGTTTCAAAAGGAGAGCTTGCGACAGGTTGAGCATGTTCATAAACTGCTGAACCAATGGTATACAGCAGTTGCTGCAACCCATCAAGATACGATTTCACCTCATCGATACTAACCTTTGGATCGGCGATCGCGCTCCTAAGTTGAACAATTTTCTCATTCGCTTGCGATTTCAAAGTGTCGCTGATGACTTCACCATTCTCTTTGAGAGTCATTTCATAACTGTGATAGAGGCTATCTGCCTGGTTTTTCAATTCAACCAACTGCATTCGCCGACTATCTTCTTCTGCGAAGAGTTCTGACTCTTGACGCATCCGTTCAATCTCACCCTCGCTCAATCCACCCGTATTGGAAATTTCAACGCTCTGAGCGCGTCCTGTCCCTTTGTCAAGCGCTGATACTTTGAGAATGCCGTTTGCATCAATTTCAAAGGCAACCTCGATTTGAGGCACACCTCTCGGTGCAGGTGGAATGCCCGTGAGTTGAAATTTACCTAGGCTCTTATTATCCCGAGCCATTGCCCGTTCACCTTGCAACACATGAATTTCAACGCAGGTTTGTCCATCCGTTGCAGTTGAGAACACCTGAGTTTTGCTGCTGGGAATCGTAGTATTGCGATCGATAATCCGCGTAAAGACTTCCCCCAATGTCTCGATCCCCAACGAAAGCGGCGTGACATCTAACAACAGCAAATCTTTGACTTCTCCACCCAATACGCCCGCCTGAATCGCTGCGCCGAGTGCCACTGCTTCATCTGGATTGACGGAACGGTCAGGAGTCTTGCCGTTGAAAAATTTCTTGAGTGCATCTTGAACGGCTGGAATTCGAGTCGAACCGCCGACGAGGATAATGCGATCGATATCTTCTGTCGTCAGATTCGCATCTTTCAACGCTTGCTCCATCGGATTGAGCGTCGCTTGAATCAACTCGTTTGCCAGCTCTTCAAACTTAGCGCGAGTCAGTTCTGTCTCTAAATGCTTCGGTCCCGATTCATCGGCAGTAATAAACGGCAAATTAATCGATGTGCTGAGGGTTCCAGAAAGTTCGATTTTTGCCTTCTCGGCAGCTTCTCTCAGGCGTTGAAGCGCCATCTTGTCTTCTGCAAGATTAATTCCTTCTTGTTGTAGGAACGTTTGGCTCAACCAATCTACGATACAAGCATCAAAATCGTCTCCACCCAAATGGTTATTGCCAGAGGTCGCTTTGACTTCAAAAACGCCATCGCCTAACTGCAAAATCGACACGTCAAACGTTCCACCACCCAGGTCAAAGACCAAAACGCATTGGTCTTGATCTTGTTTCTCTAACCCATACGCAAGTGCAGCCGCAGTTGGCTCGTTAATAATTCTGAGAACTTCTAATCCTGCGATCGTGCCAGCGTCTTTCGTCGCTTGACGCTGAGCATCACTAAAATATGCAGGAACCGTAATCACCGCTTGGGTGACTTCTTCGCCCAGATAATTTTCTGCATCCTGCTTCAGTTTTTGCAGGATCATGGCACTAATTTCTTGAGCTGTGTAATTACGATCGCGAATCCTCACATCTACGGTCGCATCTTTCCCATTGACGCAGTTGTAGGGAACCCGTGAGCGTTCGACCTGTGTATCATCCCATCGCCGACCAATAAACCGTTTGATACTAAATACAGTGTTTTCCGCATTAGTGACAGCTTGTCGCTTTGCCAATTGACCGACTAGGCGATCACCCGCCTTGCCAAATCCGACCATACTTGGCGTGGTTCGCCCGCCCTCAGAATTGGTAATGACTAAGGGCTGACCGCCCTCCAACACAGCCACACAACTGTTGGTTGTTCCTAAGTCGATGCCGATGACTTTTCCCATAACTAGCGCTGCCGAAAGTACGCGAGGTGAACGCAGAACATAAAGTTCTAAGTTAGTTCTCCGTACCATACGGATATCTTTGAACTAACTTTCCGAATGATTCCCTATTGCAGAAATTTTTTAACGCTGCGCTGACAGGCAACCTGATCCAGTCGCTCTATCCTCGGTACTTTCACGAACAGACTTAGCCTTCAGTCTCGGCACTATCGCCATCTTCAGGAGGTGCTGCAACTTTGACCATGGCATGACGCAGAACTTTATCCTCGAGCATGTATCCCCGCATCAGTTCTTCAATCACGGTTCCTTCTGGATGTTCACTGGTCGGTTCGCGCATGACTGCTTCGTGCAGATTCGGATCAAATTCTTTCCCTTCTGCTCGCATTGGTGCAACACCGACTTTCTTCAAGCGATCGACCATATCCTTATAGACACCCTGATAGCTCTTATGGATGTTCGCTTCACCATCAGTTTGCGGCTTAATCTGCGATCGTGCTCGCTCAAAGTTGTCTACAACCGGAAGCAACTCTTTCACGGTGCTGCATTTAATTTGAGTTTCTAACTCTTCTTTTTCCCGCTGAGTGCGACGACGGAAATTCTCAAAATCGGCGGCAATCCGCATGTACTGATTGTTGAGTTCATCTGCTTGCTTTTTCAGACCTTCAATTTCTCGCTCTTTCGCAGCATAATTCGATCGCAATTCCATAAATGCCGCTTCATAATCCGTTTCATCTTCAGATTCAGAAGCTGTTGCAGCAACTTCCGTTTCCACGGCTTCACTCGCTGGCTCAGACGGAGTAGAAGTTGGTTCAGAAGATTCACTGGCTGAAACTTGAGTTTCGTCTACTTGTTGATTTTGTTCGTCGATCATCGTGCGCTAATTCCCCTGTATAGAACGCTGGCTTAAGCAAACTTCTTCCATCCTAGCGAATGAGTCCTCAGATGCCGCACTGCTTACAACCGTTAAGCATCATATCGCACTGCCTTCGGTTTGAAGCTCGATCTCATTCAATCCAAGCGTTCTTCAAAAAACATTTTGGGAATGCTCAATAAGGTGATCTTCGTTCATCCGTTATGACAAACTCTTCTTCTCAGCGGCGCGCCCTTGTTGTTCAAAACAATTTTTCGCCGTTTGGCAATAAATTGATTCAATCTGGCTACGTCAATAACGAGCAAATGCAGCAGGCTCTGATTGAATGTCGAAAGTCAGGTAGACCGCTGACTGCTGTGCTAGAAGCGCTGACCGGGCAGCAGCTGTCACCGGATTTGATTCGCCAATATAAACGGCAGCAACTGTTTGAGTTGAAGATTCTTTACGGCGTTGAATCTCTTGATCCTGAACTCAATCAGGTTTCTTCCGCTCAAGTCGGGCAGTTAATCGACACGTTGATTCCAATTGAGCTTTGCCGTCGTTATAATCTCATTCCCCTTTCTCAAAGCGAGACCGATCCACCTTTTGTGCTTGTGGCAATGGTGGATCCCGACAATCTAGCAGCGCAGGATGAATTAAATCGCATCTTACGTCCAAAAGGCATTGGATTGCAGCGATTAGTCATTACGATCGATGATTATCAGCGGCTGATTTCTACCTACATGGATGCTCGGCTTGAGCAGGAGAAGCAGCTTGAAGCCCAATCTAGAGTAGATGTGCGCTCAGATCTCGAAGGGTTAGAATCCCTTGCCGAGCTATCAGAAGATGACAGCGCAGAAATGGATCTCGATGCTGGTGCTGAGGCTGATGCCGCTCCGATCATTGCGCTGGTGAATAAAATTCTGATTAAAGCACTGCAAATGGCAGTCTCTGATATTCACATCGAACCGCAAGAAGAATCTCTCCGCATCCGATTTCGTAAAGATGGAGTCTTACGAGAAGCGTTTGAACCTTTTCCGAAGAAGATTATCCCCGCAGTTGTAGCACGCTTCAAAATTATTTCTCAACTCGATATCGCAGAACGTCGAGCGCCGCAGGATGGCCGGATTCGCCGGATTTATGACGGTCGCAAAGTAGACTTCCGAGTCAACACACTCCCCAGTCGCTATGGCGAAAAAGTTGTCCTTCGGATTCTAGATAATTCGGCGACACAGCTTGGACTCGATAAGTTGATTACGGACGAAACTTCTTTGAGAATCGTTCAAGAAATGGTGAAACGTCCTTTCGGTCTCATGTTAGTAACTGGCCCCACGGGGTCCGGAAAAACCACAACACTGTACTCAGCTTTGGCTGAACGTAACGAACCTGGAGTCAACATTAGTACGGCTGAAGACCCGATCGAGTATTCTCTCCCTGGAATTACCCAAGTTCAGGTCATCCGGGAAAAAGGGATGGACTTCGCTGCAATTTTGAGAGCGTTCCTACGACAAGATCCGGACGTCATTCTGGTCGGTGAGACCCGCGACAAAGAAACAGCAAAAACCGCGATCGAAGCTGCTCTGACGGGTCACTTGGTTTTGACCACTCTCCACACCAATGATGCCGCAGGTGCGATCGCTCGACTCGATGAAATGGGAGTTGAACCCTTCATGGTGTCCGGCGCATTGCTGGGTGTTGTTGCTCAGCGTTTGGTTCGGAAAGTCTGTGACGAATGCCGAATCCCTTACCAACCTTCCCCCGAAGAACTTGCTCGCTTCGGATTAACCAGTGCGGGTGATGCCCAACTGACGTTATATAAAGCCAACACTTTAAGTCCCCAGGAAATTCAGGAAGCTCGCTCGAAAAATCAACTTTGTCAGAAATGTAGCGGGGTTGGTTATAAAGGACGACTCGGGGTTTATGAAGTGATGCGAGTAACAGAAGCGCTTCAGACCTTAATTACAGAGGGCGCTCCGACTGAACGAATTAAAGAAGTAGCTGTGGAAGAAGGAATGCAAACCCTACTCGCTTACAGCTTGGATCTTGTTCGCAAAGGACTTTGCACGCTTGAAGAAATTGAGCGGGTCACCTTCACTGACACTGGACTCGAAGCCGAACTCAAGGCAAAGCGTAAGACTTCGCTCACCTGCCGGACTTGTGGAGCAGAAATGCAGCAGGATTGGCTCGACTGCCACTATTGCACGACTCCGCGCTTCCAAGATTAATCCTTGACCTTAACTCATTTGCACTCGTTCTTATCTCTTAAGGAGCAACTCACATGGAAATGATGATCGAAGACTTGATGGAACAACTCATCGAAATGGGCGGTTCTGACATGCACCTGACCGCAGGACTGCCGCCTTATTTTCGCATCAGCGGACATCTTCAACCCGTCAGCGATCATGTTCTCAGTGCAGAAGAATGTCAGCGTTTGATTTTCAGTATGCTGAATAACACTCAGCGCAAAACACTAGAGCAAAACTGGGAGCTTGACTGCTCTTATGGTGTGCGCGGATTAGCTCGTTTTCGGGTCAATGTCTACAAAGATCGCGGAACTTACGCTGCATGTCTACGGGCACTCAGTTCCAAAATTCCAAATTTTGAAAAACTGAATCTTCCCGATGTCGTTCGAGAAATGTCCGAAAAGCCAAGAGGCTTAATCCTAGTTACAGGTCCTACCGGTTCAGGTAAGACAACGACTTTAGCTGCAATGATTGATTTGATCAACCGCACTCGTGCAGAACATATTTTGACGATCGAAGATCCGATCGAATTTGTATACGAACCTATCAAAAGTTTGGTTCACCAACGCCAGCTTCATGAAGATACAAAGAGCTTTGCAAATGCTCTAAAAGCAGCTCTCCGGGAAGATCCAGATATTATTCTGGTTGGGGAAATGCGGGACTTGGAAACTATCTCACTAGCAATTTCTGCGGCAGAAACAGGTCACTTAGTTTTCGGCACGCTCCATACGAGTTCTGCGGCACAAACCGTTGACCGGATGATTGATGTCTTTCCATCCGAGCGTCAAACGCAAGTGCGGGTGCAGCTTTCCAACTCACTCGTTGCAGTCTTCAGCCAAACGCTGGTGCCGAAGAAGAATCCCAAACCGGGTGAATATGGGCGAGTCATGGCTCAGGAAATTATGATTGTCACCCCTGCGATCGCCAACCTGATTCGTGAAGGGAAAACCGCCCAAATTTACTCAGCAATTCAGACAGGCGGAAAATTGGGAATGCAAACCCTTGAAAAAGTGCTAGCTGATCAATACAAAGCTGGACTGATTACATTTGAAGCCGCCGCCTCCAAAACTTCTCGTCCTGATGAACTTCAGCGCTTAATTGGTGGAGTTCCGAATGGTGCAGCAGGCACAGCAGTGAAGCGCTAACTCAAATTACTCACACCTTCTACTCAACATCTTAGTGAGAAGGTGATTTTTTAGATCGATCACTTTGCGGAATCCGCATCTTCCATTTTTTCTACCTCTTACCGAAAATCTATGCCAACCTATGTTGCCCGCGTCCGAGACGCTAAAGGAAACGCCAAAAAGGAAAAAATTATCGCGGATTCTCTAAGTGATGCGCGGTCTGCCTTGCGTGAACAAGGACTGTTTGTGCAAGAACTGAAAGAAAACGAAGCCTTTGATATCAATAAGAGCTTTGCCAATTTCCAAACTTCAATGGTTTCTGTCACGGTCAAAGACAGAGCAGTATTTTCGCGTCAGTTTGCAGCACTTGTAAACGCAGGGGTTGCCCTAGTTCGAGGATTAGGTGTATTGGCGGATCAGTGCACCAATCCCAAATTGAAGAAAGCACTGATGGAAATTAGCTCAGATGTTCAGCAAGGGGTCAACCTGTCTGAGGCGATGAGAAAACATCCTCAATGCTTTGATGGCTTATATGTCAGTATGGTGCAAGCTGGGGAAACGGGTGGAGTACTCGATGAAGTGCTCAATCGCTTGGCAAAACTGCTTGAGGATGTTGCCCGTCTGCAGAACCAAATTAAATCAGCGATGAGCTACCCAGTTGTAGTTGGGGTGCTTGCAACACTAATTTTCTTGGGAATGACGATCTTCTTAATCCCAATCTTTGCAAATATCTTTAAACAAATGGGGGGCGATCTGCCAGCATTTACTCAACTCATGCTGGATATCAGTGCTTTTCTAACCAGTCCATCAGCGTTTAGCCTTTTTATTATTGTTCCATCAATGGTTTTCGCGTACAAGCAGTATTACAAAACTCGCGTTGGCCGCGAAACAATGGATCGCTTCTTCTTAAAGATGCCATTATTTGGTGATCTCATTCAGAAAACGGCAACTGCGAGGTTCTGTCGGACTTTTGGGGCATTGACTCGATCGGGCGTTCCAATTTTGACCTGTTTGGAAATTGTCCGGGACACTTCGGGAAATCAGATTGTCGCAAACGCGATTGATGAAGCCCGCAAAGAAATTCAGACAGGCGGCATGATCAGTATTGCGTTACAAAAAGAGCAAGTTTTTCCAGCAATGGCAATTCAAATGATCAGCATTGGTGAGGAAACCGGCGAGATCGACAAAATGCTGATGAAAGTTGCAGATTTTTACGAGGATGAAGTTGAGCAAGCTGTGAAAGCCCTAACAAGCATTATGGAACCGATTATGATTCTATTTTTGGGCGGCATGGTCGGCAGTATTCTCGTTGCAATGTACTTACCGATGTTTGCCATCTTTGAAAAACTCGGTTAATGTGCAATCACATTCCGTTAATTCACAAATTCGGGTCAGATGTACGGGGCACAAGTTCACCGCATCTGACCTTTGTTGTTCATCTATTGTTGATCCCAAAGCCGTCGCAATGTCCGCTCAAAAAGTTCAATACGAAGAATTACTCGCCACATATAGTCATTCCACAGAAGCGATCGAGCTTCTAAAATGCCACCGCGCCTATCTAGAAATGATTCCAAGTATGCGACGGGCAGAGGAGAGTGTGCTTACGATTCCATTGCCGATCGTGCGAATTCGCCATACAACAATGGCAGCCAATGGAACCAACATCACAACACTTGAATCTCATCTTTTGCCGTGTGAATTAGCAATCTTGATGTGTGATCCAGAGTGGAAAATCAAAACCGGAAAAGAAATCTTTATCTTTATTCATCAACCCGATGAAGATTTTTCTGATCTGTTAAGTCGTTGGCGACGGACACAGATTATTTTAGAGAAAGATTATGAGTGGGTGATGCCACCTCGTCACCAGCACATCCTGAATGATGGGGCTGACAAAATATACCCTCTATTTGTCGTCTTTGAAGAGACACCTGAACGGATTATACGCGGCTTGAAAGGCGCGCATCTGCCCTTTACCCTGCAAGGCGCAAGCAATGATCGCTCTGAGTTAGAGGAAGCATCCGACTCTCTGGCTCCTGAAGAATGACGATTAAAAAACCTTTCAACTTAATGATCAAGAGATTTTTTCAATTCAGCTATCTTGAGTCCTACGTTTGAGTCTTGATTTCTGGTGTCGGCGACTTACCGCAATCATGGCATGGTCAACTGGGAAACCTGCAACTGGAATGACTTGATACTTACGCTCCTCTTCCAGTCGTTTTAACTCAGCGTAATTGACCCAGTGAATACAATCGACAGGGCAGGTCTCGATCGCTTCTTGAATGAGTTCTTCAGCGTCCCCGTCTTGGCGAATCACACGCGATCGGCCGTAGTCTGGCTCAATATAGAAAGTATTTCGGGCAACGTGAGCACAATGCTTACAGCCGATGCAAGTAATTTCATCGACGTACACACCCTTTTGTCGGAAAACTCCTCCCAACTCAGGCTCAAAACCCGATCGCCCTTCTGTCTCACGAAGAAACCCACCCAACTCGGGTTCCAGTCCAGACCGTTCGGGGTCAACCCCAGAGAGAGAATTATCACCTTCGGGTAGTTGGAAGGAGTCAGCCATTTACGCGCTCCAGCGTTGTAAAACTAGACGAATCGAACCATCTTCGTTCTTTTGCTGCTCGGCAACCTGGAAGCCTTTGTCAGCACCTTCATTCACAATTGTGTGATAAGCGTAGCGCTGCGTTACCTTACTCAAGAAACGATCGACGGAGTTATCCAAACTCCAGAACTGAAGGTCGGCAACCAGCTCATATTCGTGACCGTTCCAGGCAAAACCGACATCGTAACCGTTGTTTTGTTCGATCACAACTTCTGCAGATTGAGTCTGACCGCGATATCCCCGAACGTCTCGAGGACCGGTTTTCCAGTCCATTCCTAAATCCGAGAGCGCAGATTGTAAGGAAGTGAGATTGCGGATTTGAGTTTTGATTTGACTAAAATGTGACATGGCAAATGGTTACGAATCGAATTGTAAGGGGTCTATACGAACTTACCAATCGCTGTACGTTGCTTGGGTCTTTACCGTTTCGGATTGCTGAACCGTTTGGGCAAAGTATTCAGAGGTGCGTTCTTGGGCGATAACTCGACCCAACTGAGCTTCGATCGCGGCAGTGACTTCTTCGCAAGAAGTCCCAATAATTCCGGTTACTTTCTCTTGCACCCGACCGTCTGGATAGATGATGAACTCTAACGTCTCCATGCGCTTTGCCCAATGTCTAGAAGGTACTTAGCAAAATGTCTGGGAATGGAAGGCTTGTCAAACAAAGTCGAAAGTTACTTCTATTCAAAGTTCCAGCAATTTCACTTTAAAACGTTACAGAACTTAGCAGCTAATAAGAGTGGTTTCTGATTATCTGTCAGTTTCGCTTAACTTCCTAAGAGAGTCAAGCCAAAACACCAGTGAAATGCTTTACATAAGTATGCATTTGGTCAACTCATGCCTTCCTCTATCAACGGAGTGATCCCGATAGAAGGCAACCGATTGAAATTTTGCCGTCGCGGTGAGGGGTTTCACCCCATAGGAATAATACCGAAGTCTGAGTAACAATTATTACAGCAAGTCATCCCTTGCGCTGTTTTCAAAGTTGTGCATCCCACTATGGTATCTTCGATCGCATCAGGAACGCTGCTCCGGCAACGGTATTTGATCAAGCAAATCTTAGGTCAAGGCGGATTTGGACGAACCTATTTAGCCGTTGACCAAGAACGGTTTGATGAGCTGTGCGTTATTAAGGAATTTACTGTTCCATATCAAGATGACAGCTTAGTGGAGAAGGCGAAAGCACTGTTCCAGCGTGAGGCAAGTACGCTTTATCAGATTCAGCACCCGCAAATTCCTCGGTTTTGGGCAGCATTTGAGAGTGAACAGCGGCTGTTTCTCGTTCAAGATTTTGTGCAAGGGCAAACGTATCGGGATTTATTGCAGGCTCGACGGCAGAACGGAGAAGCATTTTCTCAAGCCGAAATTTTACATTTGCTGAATCATTTATTGCCTGTTCTAGCTTATTTGCACGATCGAGATATTATTCATCGAGATATTTCTCCGGAAAACATCATCTTGAGAGCCGCTGAAGTGCGTGAAAGGGTGATTCCGGCTGTCGTGACACCAACGACGAACCAAAGCTTGCCGATATTAATTGATTTTGGCGCAGTGAAGGAAGCAGCAAGTCATTGGCCGATTATTTCGACGATTACTCGGGTAGGAAAGGTGGGTTATGCTCCTCCCGAGCAGCTACAAACGGGGAATGTTTCTCCACATAGTGACCTCTATGCGTTAGGAGCAACCTGTCTAGTACTCCTGACAGGTCGAGAGCCTCAAAATCTTCTGGATAGCCAGACGTTGGCATGGCAATGGCAGCCTTATAGTCAGATCAGTGATGAGTTGGCATTGATATTTCAGAAAATGCTGTCGCTGCATCCGAGCGATCGCTATCAATCTGCACGCGAAGCATGGGCAGACCTACAGCCCTTGATAGAGGAATCGGTAAAAAGCACCCTACTGAATCCGATGTCACAGCCGCTTCAGTTGATTGAACGAGAGATTGCACCCGCAGCAAGAGATACCAGCTTGAAGCAGGTCACGACGACAATTAGGACGCGATTATCGATGAGCAGCAACACTGAGGATGAGGCTTCGGGTAGGTCAAGATCAGGACTCTCTAGAAGTTCTTCAGTATCTAGAAAGACTTCAACGATGAGCAGATTCGCAGTTCCGACCGCGATCGCAACCAGCCTACTGGTTTCTACAGGAATTGGATTGCATCTGTTTCGGATCACAGATCCCTTACCAAGTACCCAACAGATCAGGACAGCTGCTCCTTTTCGGAATTCCGGAACTGTGAGTAATGGAGAGCCGCAGCGGATTGTCATCCCAGCGGGAGAAATTTCGGCTGTGCTGCAAGGAAACTTACTGGAGCAAACCTCTCAACCCTATACTGTTGAAGCTGCACAGGGGCAGATTATGACTGTGACGGTTGAAGGAACAGGGGTGTTGATGAATTTGCTGCAATCGAATGGGCAGGCAATTGATAGTTCGTCTCATCAGACTCGGAATTGGACAGGTCAGTTGCCAAAGAACGATCGGTATACGATTCAGGTAACAGGAGTAGGCTCATATTCGCTAGATGTGGCAATCACGCCCATTTCGCAATTTATCGATTCAAATATTCAGCATGTTCGATTCCCACGCAACAAGACGCAGACAGTAGTCACTGGAAAGCTTCAGCCTAATCAAAGTCGCAAATATTTGTTAAAAGCATCTGGTCGCCAAGTGATGGCAGTACGCGTTCTGAAAGGGAAATCGCTCCTAACAGTTCTTGCACCAAATGGGCAGCGCATTGGCGGCAGTTCGACTGAGTCGCAGAATTGGCAGGGACGTTTGCCCATGGATGGCGAATATACGATCGAAATTATTTCGGACAAGCCAGAAGAATTTGCCCTTGGATTTGAGATTTACTAAACGGCTAGGTGAGTGGAAGTTGAACCTGCACGGTTGTGCCCTGTCCCACTTTACTTTTGATCTCGATCGTACCGCCCTGTAATTCGACACATTGTTTGACGATCGATAATCCTAAGCCACCACCTGCGATTGTATCTACGTTTTTCGCACGGTGAAATGGCTCGAAAATTAAGGGTAAATCTTGTTCTGGAATGCCCGCACCTTGATCGCTGACTGTCAACACAACGTGATCGCCAGAGCATTGCACTTTTAAGTTGATCGGTTGGTGTGCAGGAGAAAATTTGAGGGCATTGCTCAAAAGATGATGCAAAATTAAGGTCAGCAATTCTGGATCAAGCATGACCTGAGTGCAATTGCCAACATAGTTCAATTCGATTTCGCCTTGAATATCTGACAGTAAGCTGCTGCAAAATCGATGTAGGTCAAATGTATGCAGCTGCAATTCGATGCCTTCAGCCTCTGTTTTTCGGAACGTAAGCGCATTGGTGAGAATCGTTGTCATTGATCGAACGGCTTCGCGGATTTTTTGGAAATAGCGAGATCGACGTTCTTCGGAACAGTCTGTTCCTAGTCGTTCTAAAAGTTCGGCAGAGGTCAGTACGATCGCCAATGGAGTCCGAAATTCGTGCGAAGTCGTTGTGATAAACCGAGATTTCAGCTCTTTCAGTTCGTCTAAAGCTTGTGTAACTTCCGTAGCCGATCGTTCACGCTCTTCGATTTCAATCTGAAGCCGCGCGTTGACTAAGGCTAATTCACAAGTGCGTTCCTGGACGAGGCGCTCGAGTTGTTGTTGGTCTTGGTGACGTTGCAGGGCAATTGCGATCGCGCTATACAGTTCACTCGGCTCGATCGGCTTTAATAAAAAGCCAAAAGGCTCAGCTTGTTGGGCTGAATTCAAAGTACTTGCATCGGTATACCCGGTGAGAAATACGACCGGGATTTTCCAGCGATCGTGGATGGTTTGGGCAACTTCAATCCCCGTTTGCTGACCTTTCAGTCCAATATCCATCAAAACGAGATCAGGTGCTGTATTTGCAACAAGAGCCAAAGCAGATTTTGCAGAGTTCGCGATACCTGTAACCGCATAATCTGCAGCTTCTAGGCGTGAGCAAAGATTTAGCGCAACGATGCCTTCATCTTCAATAATGGCGATCTTTTCACCCACCATTTTTTGCTCACCTGCCTGGGTTGAAAGTGATGATTTCACAAGCACATTCTTTCACTAAATTAGGAACTCAATTGATGCACCTAGATGTATAAAATGCTACTTATTATTGAAAAACAGAACTCATTTATGCAGGGTTAAAAGATAGACTATACCCTACATAAAACGTTGGAAAATCATGCTCTGAAGTGTTTATTATTCTAGTCTAATTTCAACAGAAATCTTTTGCATCGAAAATAGCGTGCTATCCGATTGGAACATAGCCAGGTTGCACAGCATGAATGTACTCACTGCCAGATTCGGGAAACCCACGACGGTAGACAGCTTCTTCGGGTTTGCCCCAGCCGAGTTGCAAGATCAGTTCTAGAGTTTCGTCTTTTCCTTGCTGGCTAAGGACAGCCCATTCTGAGCGGTGCAAAATGCGATCGATATCTTCTTGAGCAATCAGCTGGTACAGTTTACCGCTGTTCATACTGAGATAGAGATCTAATTCAGTGGTGATATCTTGCCAGAACTGAACAATTTTCAGTTTCTCGGCTCTGAGAATTGCCAGATCAGAAGGCAGACTGATTAAGTGTTCATGAATTTTGGGACAGGTGCAGGTTCTTCCATTAATTGTCATAGATGACCAGACAATGCCTGAAACCTGATGCTCGATCTGGTAATGATGAATTGCTGTGCGGAAGTCTCGGTAGGCAGTAAATCGCTGAATTCCGTCCGAGTTGACGAAGCGATCAAGCAGGGGATTAATGCCAGAGGGCATTGCCGCAAGATTGAGGCGTTGCCCATTCATGCAGGCGTGCCGCTCTCGTGACAGGATTTGGATTAGTTCCTCAGTGCTATAGATTTGGGGCATCTCAGGCAAAGGGGCTAGGTGTCCTATCCGTCATAGTACCGAGTAAATCTAGAGCCGTGGGCTTTTCTGATCTGATTCTTAAGATTTTGATTGAGGAACGAGTTCGGAATTGATTTCGTTGACTGGGCGACGTTTGAGAATGACCGATTCTGATCGAGGTAGCAAATCAAAGACTTTGCGAAATTCGTCATCGATTTTTTCGTAAGGAATCGAGCCAATTTCGTTGAGGCGCACTTTTCCGTTTTGGTCAAATAAGACAGTTTGAGGAACGAAGCCTTTGTAGTAGTAGCCTGGTTCTTTGGGATCAAATTTGGCTTTGATGGGGAGCGAATCGACTCGAATTGGGAGAATGTCGATGACGCGCCCATAGAAGGCTTGAGTTTGAGAAACGATGTTGGTGTATTGTTTGCAGTCGCTGCTGTCGTCTGTGTAGAACACAAGCAGTGCAGGTTTCTTTTGGTTGAAAGAGTCGGCTAAAGTGACTTTGGGGGGAACGAGTGAGCCATTTCCAGCATAGAGTGCGAAGATCTCGCCATCATATCGATCGTCGGTCAGACTTGCCCAAGCCGGTTGAGCGATCGTAAAACAGACGATGAAAACGGCGATAAAAACAGAGACTAAACGGTTCAACATAAGGGTCAGGAGAAAAAACGTCACTCATATCTCATTGTGACGGAAGACGGGCGCATCTCACTGATCGAGTTTTTCCGGCTTGCGAATGGTGAAAGAAACTTCCTGAGGAAATTTCGGTGTGGAGGATTGCGCGATCGTCGGAGGTGCGCTAGGGATGAGGGGTTCTTCAGGAGGCGGAACCGTGTTGAGCAGATTAAAGGGAAAGCCGGCGCGGCGATCAAAGTTAGATGCGATCGCGAGAAATGCGCCGCCTAAGATAAAAATTGGCAGAGGTAATTTGATCTCGCTTGCCCATTCAAACGCTTGGGAGAAGATGAAAAAAATGACAAAGCAGATCAGTCCAAATTGTGCCGTTGATCCCATGAGTTTCTCTGGTTCACGCTACAGCTTGTTATAGTACACCTGATTTTAATCTTTGTCGCACTGTGTGCGTCGATGCGCTGCACAGTGCGAATTTCTTATCGCTCCATTGCTTCAAGTGATTTCGGAACTGCTGCGGTCAGGATTTCATTGGACGTTTCTGTCACTAAGACATCATCTTCAATCCGAATGCCAATTCCTCGCCAGCGATCGCTAATTTCCGGCTGTCCTTCGAGCGGTTGGAAGTCCTCGCGAATATAAATTCCCGGCTCAACTGTCACGACTTGTCCCGGTTGAAAATTCAACCAGGTTTCTCCGACTTTTCGCGCGCCTGCGTCATGTACATCTAAGCCGAGCCAGTGTCCTGTTCCATGCATGAAAAAGGCTTTGTATTTTTCCTCTTTGATGATTTCTTCGATATCACCTTGTAGTAAGCCTAATTCCAGCAATCCTTCCGTGATGACTCGAACCGATGCATCATGAAATTCATTCCACGGCTTGCCAGGTTTGACTTGTTCGATCGCAGCAAGTTGCGCCTTCAACACCAATTCATACAAAATCCGCTGCTCCTCAGTAAACTGATTGCCGACCGGATAGGTGCGGGTAATGTCTGAGTTGTAATAGTTGTAAGAACAGCCTGCGTCAATGAGTAAAAGCTCGCCGTCTTGCATTTGGCGATCGTTTTCGGTGTAGTGCAGAATGCAAGAATTTTTGCCGGATGCGACGATCGAAGGATAAGCAATGCCTTGCCCACCTCTGAGCCGAAATAAATGCTCCATTTCGGCTTGAATCTCATACTCATACATTCCAGGCTTGCGAATTTTCAGAGCCAGATTATGCGCTTCCGCCGCAATTTCAACCGCCCGCCGCATCTCGGAAAGCTCGTATTCGCTTTTCACTTGTCGCATAGGGTGCAGGGTAAAACTTGGATCTTCGATCGACGTAGGCCCTACTCCATTGCGTTCATATAAAGCGACACAGCGCTGCCAAAGTCTGAGAACGAGATCGTTAAACGTGCGATCTCGTCCAAAGTGATAGTAAAGTTTTTCAGCTTTCGTGACATACTGCCCTAATTTCTCATTGAGTTCAGTAATCGGATAAGCTTCATCCGCTCCATAGAGTTCTTTCGCTGCCTCGACTCCGATGCGATAACCTGTCCAGGTTTCCTTATCTCGATCCTTTGGCTGCACAAATAGAATAAATTTGTGTTCTTCATGCCAGGGTGCAAAGACTGCGACTGCATCAGCTTCGTTGAATCCCGTCAGATAGTAAAAGTCGCTATCTTGGCGGAAATTGTATTCCACATCGTTGTGCATCACTGCCATCGGCGCACTGCGAAAAATTGCTGTGCCGTTACCAATTTTTGCCAAGTAGCGATCGCGTCTTTGCTGAAATTCGGAATGGAGCATGAATCTAGAAGGATGAAGGATAAACGAGTGTTGCCACACAGCTTTTATTTTAGGACGGCTCTCTAATCTGGTACGTCTTCTAGGAGCCTTTCTGATTCTGAGAGCGAAACCGTCCTTCTACAAAATCTCGCTGTTTCAAATGCTTGGTTTTGCGTCCTGTCACTCGTTTCCGCCACATCTCAAAGCTCGATCGCTTCATTTCTCGTCGCATTAGTGCAATCGTCTGTGGCTCATCCAAACCAAATTGCAGTGCGATCGCTTCAAAGGGAGTGCGATCTTCCCATGCCATTTCAAGAATTCTGTCGATTGTTTCGGAGTCTAAGTCTGGTAATTTCACGGCTTTACTCGTTACAAGTGCTACTTACAGCACGAGGGTTTACTGTCACAAAATCTAGTGTAAAAACAAATTCAAGATTCAGCGATCAGAATTGACTCAAGTTGTCGAGCCATTGAGAATGCTCTCCGAATAGAATTCGATGCTATACAAACAAAGTCCACCGCTGTGGACTAACCGCGAAAAGGGCTGTTAGTGTGCCTTCGCACACTTTGTTCGTTTAGCCGCGAATTCCATTCGCCAAGGCGCAATGATTTATGCAGGAAGTCTAACTAAATAGCTCAATCGTGCAAGGTGAAAATCCCAGAGTAGATGCGGAGCGCGAACTCCCTAAATTCGTTAGGCGTAAGTCATAACCTGAATCACCGATCCCTCCTTCGGCAAGTTTGCCTTAGTTAAGGAAATTGAGCTTCCGCCCTTTCTCAGAGGCGTCCCACTCATCACGCTCAGAAACGCATCCAATCCGCCAATATCACACTGTTCTTTTGCTGCTGCCGTCCGGTAGTACATGGGCACGATGATCTTGGCATTCAGTACCTGCAATGCCTGTTTTGCCTCTTGTGGGTCATACGCTTTCGCTCCGCCCCCAACAGGCAGAAACACGACATCTGGACTGCCAATCAAAATCTTTTGCTCTAACGTGATCGGAGCCGCAGCCCCACCTAAATGCACCACATTCAGACCACCCTGCGACCAACGCCAAGCGATATTGCGACCGAATCGTTTTCCACCGACGCGATCGTGATCCATTGCAATTCCCTGCGCTTTGAATCCGTTAATGTCATAGGCACCTGATTCCACTAACAGCTTTGGATTCCCAGGCACAACATCGATCGCACCCTCATCGAGAATTTGGCTACTAATCATGACTAAATCAGCTGCAACCTTCGGTGCGCGATAGCCAGCAGTACAGCCTGCACTTCGGAAAGGATTCACTAAGATGCGCCTTCCACCCCCGGTAAACAGGAAACACATATGACCTAAATACTGCACGGTTAATCCGCCCGACTGTGCTTGCGCTGCAATTGGAACTGCGCCCGCAACCAAGCCCGCACCTGCGTACTGAATAAACTGCCTGCGTTTCATACTCCCTCACACCAAGTTTTGAATTATTGACCTTGAATCGATCGCAAAAAGTTCCGTAACAGTTGCTTGCCAGAACTGGTCAACACGCTTTCTGGATGAAACTGCACCCCTTGAATGTGCGGATACTCGCGATGGCGAACGCCCATAATCGTTTGATCCTCGACCCAAGCCGTAATCTCTAGCACTGCTGGACAACTCGATCGATCAATCACCAGACTATGATACCGAGTTGCGGTCATCGGATTGTCGAGTCCTTCAAACACTCCGGTATCTGTATGCTTCACTTCCGAAGTCTTGCCATGCATTAATACAGGCGCGGATACAATCTCGCCGCCAAAAACTTGCCCGATACTTTGATGTCCCAGACAAACACCTAGAATCGGAGTGTTGGCTCCCAATTGCCGAATGAGTTCCATCGAGATTCCGGCATCTTCAGGTCGTCCGGGTCCGGGTGAAATGACGATCGCATCCGGTTGTAATGCGCGCACTTGATCCAGTGTAATTTGATCGTTGCGATAGACCTGGATGTCAGATGCGATCGCGAATTCTTCGCCCAATTCTCCCAAGTATTGGACGAGGTTATACGTAAAACTGTCGTAATTATCAATGACCAGAATCATGAAAGACTGCCTTGAATCAGTCTTTTCAGTTTCTCAGAAATTCTAGAAAATTACCTACAAGACTAACCAAAGTTTTGGCAATAAAATGCAGCCTGCGACTAAAACTGCTGCGATCGCTGACACTAAAACCGCTGCTGCTGCACAGTCTTTGGCGATTTTTGCGAGTTCGTGATAGGTCTGTTTAACGGTTAAATCGACCACAGATTCTATCGCAGTATTCAATAATTCCATCGCGAGAACTAAGCCGATTGTTAAACCAATCACAGCCAGTTCAACGACGCTGGCATGGAGAAGCAACCCTAATCCGATCGCGATTGATCCCAAACAGACATGAATTCTGAAATTTCGCTGAGTCAGAAATGCATAGCTGACCCCCATCCAGGCATAGCGAAAGCTCGTGAAGAGAGTAGGTGCAACTTGCCAAGCCAGATCCCGTTCAGGTTTGACCAGAGGGACGACTTTGGGACGTTTTGGGGACTGAGTGGGGACTTCTTGAGACATACGCAGACCAGGTGAGAAACCAGTGAAGATACTTTAGCAATACCCTCATGGCGCGGCTATCGCATCAGATCACAGTAAACACAGTATTACAACATTGTTAGGAAAGGTAAAGCTCGACCTGAGAAAATAAATCTGAAAAATACAATTGCTCAGAGAGAATAGTCCTGGGTTGCATTTCTCAACATTTTCTACCGTTTTGCGTCCAATCCCACTGCATTCAGTAAAATCTGCTGCTGATCTAACATTCGTAGCAAACTTGCATCGTCGGGATGATCCCACCCAAGAAGGTGAAGCAGTCCATGCGCAGCAAGCCAAGCCAGTTCCGTTTCTAAATTGTGGGGAGCGGCTTGTCGTTCGGCAGTTTCAACCGAAATGACAATGTCCCCTAAATAAAGCGGTTCTGTCTCTAATTCATCAATCTGTGGACAGTCTACCTCTAGGGATGCGAAGGCGAGTACGTCAGTTGGCTGATCTTTGTGGCGATAGTTTTGGTTGAGAGACTGAATTTCGCGATCGTCGGTTAATCGTAAGCTCAGTTCATAATTTTCCTGGGGATGAAGCGGCGCTCCATCGAGTTCAGGTTTTAGGAGATCAAGCCACTGCCGAAACCAAATTTCCCAGGTTTCGGGCTGAATGGACGAGTTTTGAGGACAGCAATCCTGAACGCTTAATTCGACTTGCATTAGCGGGTCAAATACGAAAGAACGACAAGCGTGCCCAATAAGCCAATCGTGGTGAGGGCAAAGTGAAAAATCGATGTCCCGCGTTTGCGAACCATATTCCGCATTGCCAGTTTGACGTAGCTAGGCTGCGGCTCTTTTGGGGTTTCAGAAATTGGGGTTTCAGAAGTTGGGGTTTCGGGAAGATCCGTCATGAGAACTGATACATGATGAAAGGCAATTTCTAATGTAACAAGTTCAGCGCCTTTGCTGAAGTTTGCTACTCTATTAGTCATTCTTTTTCTGATGCGATTCTCATGACTCGTCTGACCACTACGCTTGAAGCAATTCTTTATCTCAAAGCGCAACCGATGACGATCGCGCAACTCGCTGAATTAGCAGGATTCGATCGGCAAACCACCGAAGAGGGATTGATGGAGTTGATGTCGGATTATGCTCACCGCGACGGGGCACTGGAAATCGCTGAAACAGATTCAGGGTACAGTTTGCAACTTCGCGAAACGTATCAGAATTTGATTAATGCGCTGATTCCAGCAGATTTGGGAGTTGGGGCGCTGAGGACTTTGGCGGTGATTGCCCTGAAAGGCCCGATCAGCCAGACAGAATTAGTTGAAATTCGGGGATCGGGAGTCTATCAACATATTCCTGAACTGGTGGAATTGGGATTTGTGCGGAAACGGAAAAATTCAGATGGTCGATCGTCGTTAGTACAGGTGACAGATAAGTTCCATCAGTATTTTCAGATTAATCAAGATATTGGGCAGTTGATTCAGAAGAAGCCGAAACCCGAGGAATCTGTTGCGGCAGAGACCGTAGAGAAGGTTTCAGAAGACTCTATCATCGAGGAATCTGTTGCGCCAGAGACCGTGAAGAAAGTTTCAGAGAACTCTGTGCTGGAAGAGCCTAATGAGGTGGAAGTTAGTTCTGTTGGTTGAGATGTGTACGATCGAAGCATCTCTGAGAGGATGTTTGCAACGTATCGTTCATCGCGTTCCCCCGCCCTGGAATGGAATTCCGGGCTAGTTGAACAAAGTCCACTAAAGGGACTAACAGCCAAGCAGAATCAGATCTTCAGTCCCTTTAGTGGACTTAGCACCGTTAGCCTTGGAATTCCATTCCAGGGCGAGCTAGAACGAAGTGAGAAACCTGTTGATACGTTGCAAACATCCTCTAAAGCGAGTTTTGACTTCACCAGACGCAAAAGCTCCGAGTTTTTTGAAAAACCCGGAGCTTTTGAATTTCAGCATTGATATGCCAAGTCTTTAATCGGTGATATGAGTGGTAATCAATTCACGATATTGGCTCTTTTGCTTGACACCTTTGACTTCTGCCACCTTGTCTTTATTTTTGAAAAGATGAATGGTCGGAGTTCCCATCACGCCTGCTGCTTCTGCAATTTCGGGATCTTCCTCAATGTCAATTTCGACATAGTGGATTTTGCCATCGAACTCATCGACAACTTTATTCAAAATTGGCTTGAGCGTGTGACAAGGACCACAACTTGGAGAAGCATACTTGACCAAGATTAAGCGATCGCTTTCGTGATACAACTTCCGCAACGCTAAGCCACCGACATGGCGAGTATGTTCCAAACTGAATTCGATCACTTGTTCAGAAGCTGGATGCGCCGTATTTTCTTCGTTGGGAACATCCGCTTCAATGCGCTCAAATTCTTGCACTAAGCCATTGGCGGATAACCAGCGCTCTGCCAACATCGCTGCCATACAGCCCGTTCCTGCAGCGGTAATCGCTTGCCGAAACTCGTGATCTTGCACGTCGCCTGCTGCGTAGACTCCTTCCAAATTGGTTTCGACAGAACCATGCGTTTTGATGTAGCCTACTTCATCGAGTTCGATTTGACCCTTAAACAAAGCTGTATTGGGAGTGTGTCCGATCGCATAGAACAAGCCTTTCGCTTCGATGATGCTTTCTTCGCCTGTTTGACGATTGCGAATTTTTACACCCGTCATGTGCTTCTCATCGCCGACAACATCGATCGCTTCTGAATTCCAGTGAACCGTAATGCGAGGATTGCTCAGGACTCGATCTTGCATCGCTTTTGAAGCGCGCATCACATCGCTTCGCACCAAGAGATTCACATGATCGCCATACTTTGTCAGATAAATTGCTTCCTCGGCAGCAGTATCGCCGCCACCAATCACCACGAGAGGGACACCTCTAAAGATCGGGGTTGCACCATCACAGATTGCACAAGCCGAAATTCCACGGCTCCAGAATTCATGCTCGCTCGGTAAGCCTAAGCGTTTTGCGGTTGCTCCTGTCGCAATTACGACACTGTGCGCTTCAACCTCTCGTGTTTCGGCGCGAATCTTGAATGGGCGAGTTGAGAAATCAACAGATAAGACATCTTCTGTAACCAGTTCTGCACCCCAACGCTCAGCCTGCGCTTTCATCTGGGTCATGAGTTGCGGGCCAGTGATGCCTTGCGGAAAACCAGGGAAGTTTTCAACTTCAGTTGTCGTCATTAGCTGACCTCCTGGAAGCCCGCCCGCCTGAAAGCCTTCAAAAACTAAGGGTTTGAGGTTGGCGCGTCCTGCATAAATCGCTGCCGTATAGCCAGCAGGACCTGAGCCAATAATGACTAAATTTTCGACAGTGGGGTTTGCCATAAGACTTTTACACAAACTCATAACGACTATGAGTAGTATACCCTAAAGTTTGGAAGAAATCGAATAATTTTGTTGGAAAAAGGGGTGGGGAGTAGGGAGTGAGGGAATGGGAAGTAGGATGTCGATCGCTTTAAAGGCTATGCTCGATTGGCAGATATCAGAGATTCGGTGTCATGAAAGAATTTACGATCGGTGCAAAGGTTCGTTTGATTTCTTTGCCGCCTTATTTGAAGTCGGCTGATCCAATGCCGATGCTGCGTCCGGCGGATATTTTGCAGGTCGGGGATGAAGGAACCGTGCTCGATCGCCGACCCGGTGGCTACTGGGGTGTGAGATTCGAGAAAGGAGCATTTCTGCTAGACAGCCAATACCTAGAAGCAAACGCAGAATAACCTCCCCACTCCTCATTAAATTATCCAAACCCAAACTTCCGCACTAAGATGGTTGTGCTCATAGTTACCCCATCCGCCTATGTCCGACCTGCAAACAACATTTTCTAAACTGAGACAGAGCCTTGATCAGATTGTGGTTGGTCAAAGTGCCCTCATCCAGCAGCTTTTGGTTGCGTTGCTTTCAGGCGGTCATGTGATCTTAGAAGGCGTGCCTGGAACTGGAAAAACATTAACTGTCAAAGTGATGGCAAAGTTAGTGCGATCGCAGTTTCGACGTGTGCAACTTACGCCTGATATTCTGCCTTCTGACATTCTCGGTACGAATATTTTTGACCTCAATACTCGCAGCTTTTTGCTGAAAAAAGGACCCGTTTTTACTGAGATTCTTCTCGCGGATGAAATCAATCGAACCCCGCCCAAGACTCAATCAGCATTGCTCGAAGCAATGGAAGAACAGCAAGTCACCTTAGACGGTGAGAGTTTACCGTTGCCTGATTTCTTCTGGGTAATTGCGACTCAGAACTCGCTGGAATTTGAAGGCACGTATCCGCTGCCAGAGGCACAACTCGATCGCTTTTTATTCAAGTTAATGGCGGTCTATCCAGATCCGGTTGCCGAGAAGAAAATGCTGCTCAATCATCAAGCAGGTTTTCAGGGTAAGCGATTGGATTTAGATAATATTCAGCCCGTTGCATCTGTCGAGCAAATTTTGCAGGCGAGACGGGAAATTCGATCGCTCAAAGTCGAAGAGAGTGTTCTGGATTATTTACTCGCAGTGGTTCAAAAGACTCGGCAACATCCAGACTTAGTTTTAGGAGCATCGCCGCGATCGGCAGTCGCATGGCTCAATGTCAGTAAGGCTCAAGCTTGGCTGTCTGGGCGCAGCTATGTCACACCGGATGACATTAAAGCTGTTGCATCTCCTCTATTGCGTCATCGTCTGATTCTGCGTCCTGAAGCCCAGTTAGACGGGATTGGAGTCGAAGCGGTGATCAATGCTGTCCTCAATCAAGTTGCTGTGCCTCGTTAACTTATGCTGCCTTCACGTCGAACTTACGGATTGTTATTGCTGGGTGGTGCGATCGCGGTCATTGCATTCTTCTTTAATCCCGCTTTGGCGATTTTGGGAATGTTGCTGTTTGACTTGATTGTTTTGGCTTTAACGATTTGGGATGGCTGGCGCGTCAAGCCGCATCGAGTCAAAATCGAACGGCAGGTCGCATCGCGCTTATCGATCGGGCGAGACAACTTAGTCAGTCTCTCGGTTGAAGCAGGCAAGACAACGGCAGAGGTGCGGATTTATGACAAATATCCGATCTCATTTGGCATCTCTTCGATGCCTTTAGCGGCAAAGTTACCTCCAAATACTTCGCAACAGCTTTCTTACACGGTTCATCCCAGTGAGAGAGGCGAGTACATTTGGAAAGACATTCAAGTTCGGCAGTTAAGCCCTTGGCGTTTAGCTTGGCACAATTGGCAGATTCCGCAAGAACAGAAAGTCGCTGTCTATCCAGATTTGATGGGATTGCGATCGCTCTCAATTCGCCTAACGCTAGAATCGTCTGGCTCAATGCGTCGCGCTCGAAGAATGGGAATTGGAACCGAATTTTCAGAGCTTCGAGAATATGGGATTGGAGATGATCCACGCTTCATTGATTGGAAAGCAACAGCGAGACGCGGACAACCTTTAGTTCGAGTGTTGGAACCAGAACAAGAGCAAACGTTGATTATTTTGCTCGATCGCGGTCGGTTAATGACTTCGCAAGTAAAGGGATTGACGCGATTTGACTGGGGACTGAATGCAACTTTAGCTTTGGCTCTGGCAGGATTGCATCGGGGAGATCGAGTCGGAGTCGGAGTATTCGATCGTCAAGTTCAAACCTGGATTCCACCCGAACGCGGGCAAGCTCATCTCAATCATCTGATCGAGCGGTTAACTCCGATTCAACCAGAGATGCTAGAACCAGATTATCTCGGTGCAGTGACAACGCTCGTCAATCAACAAACCCGACGTGCTTTAGTTGTCGTCATTACCGATATTGTTGACAATACTGCGTCTTCGGAATTGCTTGCTGCATTGGGACGATTAACGCCAAGATACTTACCCTTCTGTGTCACCTTGCGCGACCCACAAGTCGATCAACAAGCTCATACCGTTACTGAAGATCTGCCTGCAACCTATGAAAGGGCAGTGGCATTGGATTTAATCGCTCAGAGGCAGATGGCATTTAGTACGTTGAAGCAGCGAGGCGTTTTAGTTTTAGATGCGCCTGCGAATCAAATCACTAATGAATTAGTCGATCGCTATTTGCAACTCAAACTCAAAAATCAATTGTAGATCTTGTGTGAGAATCGAATATCTCCTGCAAGTTCTCCTCAGCTAACCCAGAGAGTTTATATAGTGATGAATTAGCGGAACTTGAAAAATATACTGTTCAGCTTGTTTATGTAAAATCTCTGCTTGAATGAACTTGTCTAGTATATGAGTCGGTTGAGTAATGTGCTCCCCTTGAACGATTAATTTCAGAATGGCTTGTTGTTCTGGCGTTTGAGTTTGCCAAAATTCATTGAAATAACCTTCACCTCGTTCTAGAACCTTTGGAATGATAAGCTGTACATCCTTTGCAGTCGCTTTGCGATGAGGCTGGTCAGCGAGAATTTCTTGATTCAGACGATCGACAACTTGCGAACACGTTAATTGAACCAGATAGGGCTGCCCGTGGGTGAGATTACTAATGGCATCGACAGCTTCGAGTTCGTAGATATCTGGAAAATCGGGAACAGGCTGTTGAATCAGTTCGCGAGTTTCGGTTGGAGAAAGATAAGTTAGAGGCAGAGTTTGGGTGCTGATTAAGCAATCGCTCCAGTAGGGATTCAGTTCGCTGAGACGATGAGAACCACTAAATAGAAGCACCCACTGGCGACGATTTTGCATGACGTAGCGAAGGAAGTTGAGCGGTGCTCGATTGTTATTATTTGCTGCGATCGCTTCTTCGAGTCGCTCAAACTCATCTAGACAGAGCAGAAAACGTTTCGAGGGGACAAGCCGTTCGATTTTTGCCATCCATTGCAAAAGTGCAGCAAAGGGATCACGGGCGATCTCTTTGGCATCAATTGCGGGGAGAATGACGTTTCGAGAGAGCCGAGCGCTTTTCTGAATTTCCTCTGCGATCCATTCAGCAATACTCTCAAAAGTTTGGAAACTGGAAGCGCCTTGGAAGTCTACAAAGAGTGGGATCAGATCGCCACTGACTTTTTCTGGGAGATAGTTCAGTGTGGAAGTTTTGCCGGTACGCCGTCTGCCGTAGAGTAGGAGAACGGGTGGTTGGGCAGAGAGAGAAATGTTTTCAATCTCACGAAATAGCTCTTGACGACCTTTAAACCGCCCTTTCGCGCTCAGGGGATCGAGTGCATTGCCTGCAAGATACCGATCAGGGATTTCAGGAGATTGAGAGGCAGCTTCTGCAAAGGCGATGCGGCTATCTTGAAGAATCGTCAGCCATTGCTCAACGATAGAACCGTATAAAGTTGCGTCTTTCGCAAATTCTTGAGTTGCGAGTTTTTTCTGAAGTTTCGTGAGTTCGGCGATTGGCTGATCGAGCAATTCAAGTTTACGGTAGGGAGTTGTTCCATCGTAAGCAGTGCGAATACTTTGGCTCAGATCAATCAATTGGAGCAAAACAGCCCCAAAGTCTTCTTCATTCCGAGGAATCCAGTCGAGTATGAGAGAAGCTTGCGTAATATCAGTGGCATATTTGCATCGACTGAGAGTATCTAACGCAATCCCCTGCATTGCATTGATTGCTGCTTTTTGTTGTGTTGTGGAGTTGATGAGATAGTCGATCGTAGACTCAGCCGCAACAGGGTTTGTCCGATGGGCTTCGACAATGAGTTCGGACAGAAAAGGGAGCGGAAAGTAAATCAATTGATCAAAGTACGGTGGTAAGAACCGTAAGGTTGAAGCACTCACATGGGCATTACGAGCAAAAAGCCCCAATCCCAACATCCAGACGAATTCTGGTATCCAGAAATAGGCTCGGATTGCACCCAAGATCCACGCGACACCAACCACGATACCACTAGCGACACCGAACGTGACACCACTAGCGACACCGAACGTGACACCACTAGCGACACCAAACGTGACACCAACCACGATACCACTAGCGACACCAACCACGATACCACTAGCGACACCAACCACGATACCACTAGCGACACCAAACGCGACACCAAACGCGACACCAAACGCGACACCAAATGCGACACCAACCATGATACCAAAAGCGACACCAAATACGACACCAAAAGCGACACCAAATACGATACCAAACGCGAACAAGTAGAAAGGCGCGATCGCGCTGACTCCTTGCTTTAAAACTGGAAGAGCATTCAAAAGTGCTGTGAAAATTTCGAGCTTAAATTGTTCACTAATTCCATACGCAACTACGAATATGGCAAATCCGTAAAAAAGATAATTGAGCCATTTCTGAAGGGATGGAAACTCGCCTTTAGCAATCCACACACCTACAATCCACCCTAGTAAAACCTGACCACTTCGCAAAAAATCAAAGGGAGTGTCTGAGAAGAATGAATAAATCGGAGCGACTACGAGTGCAGCGAGGATGGGCGTGAGCATGGTCAGCCAACCGATCTGCTCAGCATATCTTTTCAAGTTTGGGAACTCTACAAACTCCGCTCTTAACGAAAAGGGATTTGTAGTCGGCTCTAAATCAGGATGGATTTCTCGCAGCTTTCTGACAAAAGTAAACGGCTGAAAATAAACCCAGTGAAAGAGTTGAATGCACTCTCGAACATACTGCCAAAGCTGATTCATTATCTTCTACTTCCCTTCACCCTTTTGATCTGGCTGCGTCTGCATATTCTTCAAAATCTCTCCTGCAAAATCCTGCATAAAGCTGCCAAAATTGCTCCACTTCACAACCCCCGTTAATGCCAGACCCAACAGCACGAGCGTCACCATTCCCTTCAAAAAATTTCCCCAGTCATCGGCTGTATCGCCTAACTGCTGTCCCCATTGCCCCAGTCGCCCGATTCCCATAAACACCATTCTCGCTGGATTCACCCGCCTCGGCACTCCTCGCGCGTCCTCTTCAAATCGCCGTTGCGCCCACTCATTTGATTTGTCAAACTGTCGTGCTTCCCACAAATACAGGGCTGCTAACTGCAATAGATAGGGATGTCGGTCTGCCCACTTGAGAGCTAATTGCTGTCGCTCCTCACTCAATGCAGGATTTTGTGTATCCGGCAATCGCACCAGATCCTGCGCTTCTGACTCAGAAAGATCCTGCAACACTTCTGTCTGTGACACATTAAAAAATTCTGAAGTACGCCCCTTCTGCTTGTATTCCCGCAACTTGCGCCGAGATGCAATAATCAGCATGATCTCACTCCGTCCCTGAAGCGCCCTCAAGTTGTCATAAAATCCATCATCAAACTGACTTTCAGGATCAAGCAGTTCCTCAAAATTATCCAAACACACGACAGGCAGCACTTTCGCTTGCTTCCAAGCATCCATTGCCCGAAAAAACTTGCTTCCATTCAATTGGCTCTGCTGTAACGGTTGAGCCAAAATCGGGTTTGATAAAACTCTCTGCCGCTGAAGCAGTTGATCAGCTACCGCCTGATAAAAGTCTTCTGGTTTCCGACAGTTTCCATCTCGAAGTGATAGATAGACAACGACAAATTCTTCTGCTCGTCGCCCGTATGCTGTTACCTGCTCTTCATAACTTTGATAAATGTGATAGAGCAGTGAGGATTTTCCGACACGCCGATCTCCAACCACATTGACACTTGTTGGCTGGTCATTCGTCATCCGCGACAGAATAAATCGAATCTGATCTCGCCTTCCTACAAAGAACTTACGCTCGGTAAGCATTCTATCTGCAAGAAAAGGGCAATTCGTCTGAGAAGACATAATCGTGTCCGGGCTATGGATTTACGGATATCAAATCATGCATTACATGACATCCCTCCGTATTTTCCACGTTCTGTCGAAAAATGCCAAGGCAGATCTGTTTTTGCATTTACAACAGATCCCAATCGGCTGAGATTAGTTTATGTCGCTCCACTTTCAAGAATTTTCAGCCAAATCCTTGCCAAAATCGCGCTAAAATAGTACTAATGTATGCAAACCTTTGAGGCAAATGTTATGCCGCTACGCCCCCGGCAGCAGTTCCATAATCTGATCGACAAAGGCTTGATGATCGACGACTGGCTTCGAGATATAGCCATCTGCACCACTTTGTTTGAGGAAATTTTCGCGATCGCCTTCCATGGCGTGAGCGGTGACCAAGATAATCGGCAAGCTTGCAGTCTTCTCATCTGCCTTGAGCAACTGAGTTAGCTGAATTCCATTCATTGCTTTGCCTTGGTACATACTACGAGAGAGAGAGACATCCATGAGGATAATGTCTGCCTCGCCGGACTGGGCAATCTCAATCACTTCATCTACATTTTCAGTATGTTTGACCGCTAGACCTCCGCGTTTTGTCAGAATTTTGGAAAAGACTCTAGCATTTGTCAGATCATCCTCCACAATTAGGACGGTTTGCATATCAAATTCCTCTTACGACAAGATGCTGGATACGGCACAATAAAACGATTGTAAGATAACGCAACTGTATTAGTATTTTCAGGACAGCGATCAAATTAAATCACCGAACCGATCATTTCCGCATATAGTTTGTAAAATTCAGCAGGACAAGTAGGCTCATGGCGCGGACGCGAACTCAATCAGAACAGTTAAACATTCTTCCAAGTGGACAAGTCATCCCGACTGCGTTACATACAGAAATGCAGCAGTCTTATTTGGAATATGCCATGAGCGTCATCGTTGGGCGAGCACTACCCGATGTGCGCGATGGCTTAAAACCTGTCCATCGTCGTATTTTATACGCAATGCATGAATTGGGATTAACTCCCGATCGCCCTTATCGGAAATGCGCCCGTGTCGTCGGGGACGTACTCGGTAAATATCACCCGCATGGCGACCAAGCTGTTTATGATGCGTTAGTTCGATTAGTTCAAGATTTTTCCAGCCGCTATCCGCTACTTGGGGGGCACGGAAACTTCGGCTCCGTTGATAACGATCCGCCTGCGGCAATGCGATATACCGAAACGCGACTCTCCGCGATCGGGAACGAAGCCTTACTCACAGAAATTGGCGAATCAACCGTCGATTTTATTGGGAACTTTGATAATTCACAGCAAGAGCCAACCGTTTTACCTGCCCAACTCCCGATCCTGCTGCTGAATGGGAGTTCAGGAATTGCAGTTGGAATGGCAACGAATATTCCGCCGCATAATATGGGTGAAGTGGTCGAAGGATTGATTGCCTTAATCGATCGACCCACGCTTTCAGATGAAGAACTGCTCAAGTTGATTCCAGGACCCGATTTTCCGACAGGTGGGGAAATCATTGATACGAATGGAATTCGAGAAGCTTACTTAACCGGACGGGGCAGTGTTCCGATTCGGGGAATTGCAAACTTAGAAGAAATTCAAACCGGACGAGGGAAGCATCGTAGAAGTGCGATCGTCATTACCGAATTACCGTATCAGGTCAACAAAGCTGGCTTGATTGAGAAAATTGCCGAATTAGTCAACACTGGCAAAATCGAAGGGATTGGCGATCTGCGCGATGAAAGCGATCGCGAAGGTATTCGCGTCGTGATTGAACTACGTCGCGATGCGAATCCTCAAAAAATTCTCAATTTCCTGTATCGTCAAACCCCCTTACAGAACAATTTCGGAGTAATTTTACTCGCGCTTGAGAACGGACAACCGAAGCAAATGTCCCTCCGACAAATGCTGCAAGCGTTCTTAGACTTCCGCGAAACTACTTTAACGCGGCAATATCGTCATGAATACGATCAAGCCGATAGCCAGCTTCATGTGGTCGAAGGTCGCTTAAAAGCGCTAGCGAATTTGGATGATGTAATTGATATTTTAAGAAATGCACCCGATGGAGGAACTGCGAAGATTCAACTGCAAGAGCGCTTAGACTTGAGCGATCGACAAGCAGATGCCATTCTGTCGATGCCACTACGTCGGCTCACCGGAATGGAGCGGCAAAGCTTACAAACCGAGTATGATGAGCTGCTGGCAAAAATGGATGAGTTGCACAAGCTGCTTAGCGATCGTAAAGAATTGCTCAAAGCATTGAAGAAAGATCTGCGGGCGTTGAAGAAGAAATACGGAGACGATCGTCGCACTAAAATCCTTTCTTCCACTGAAGTTGCAGCGATGGAAGTCAAAGATAAAGATGAAGCGACGACTGCTGCAAAATCGGTCAATTTAGCCTTTGAGTTTGAGGAAGAAGAGCAAGATACCGTTGTAGAAGTAACTCAGCGGGGCTATGTGCGGCGCATGACCCCGAAAACCTACGATCGCCTAAGCAAAACTCGCAATGATGATACCGTCACCAAAGACTTAGAAGACGGAGATGATTTTGCAACTCAAACTGACTTTACAACCACAGGTAAAACGCTGGTTGTCTTTACTCGCAATGGAAAAGCCTTTACGTTGAAAGTTCGAGACATTCCGCAAGCGAATAACAATAAAGCAAAAGGTTCGCCCCTTGTGACGTTGTTACCTCCTGCGGCGCAAGCAGAACCCGATGCGATCGCGGCAACCTTTATGCTGCCAGAAGTTCTAGACGATCAATTTGTTCTACTTCTAACCGAGCAAGGCAAGATTAAACGTCTACCGCTATCTGAATTTGCGGATATTACCGGGCGAGGCTTAACTGCACTGAAACTCAAAGAAGGGGATCAACTCTTAGCTGCTAACCCAGTTCAAGTGGGTGAGCAGGTGATGTTAGCAACTTCAAGTGGGCGAGTCTTACGCTTTGAAGTCAATGATTTGCAGGTTCCAGTAGCAAGCCGGACTTCTCAAGGTCAAACCGGAATGCGCGTGGGCAAGAAAGAGCGGATTGTTGGATGGGCGATCGCGAACGAAGATGATACCTTCCTGATGATTTCCGAGCAGGGCTATGCAAAACATATGGAAGTCTCAGCGATGCGTCGCGCCAGTACTGGAGAGCTTGGAACTCAATCGTTCCATTTCAACAACAAGACCGATTTAGTCGCCGGAATCGTGGCGGTGCTGCCTCAAGCATTAGTGTTCTTATTGACAAATGAAAATCACTTAGCGCGGATCGATGTCGATCGTTTGGAACTGAGAGCAAAAGATGAACGCGGCGATCGAGTTGTCAAATTGGCGAAAACAGAACGGATTACCCATGTGAGTCTACCTGTGTTGTTTGGTAGCGAAGAAGAGAACGAATAATCGTCGCTCGATTGAACGCTGCTCCGAATCTCCCGATATTGTTATTCCAACTTGTCCTGGCACGAGTTCGGCAAGTCTTGCTGAACCTGTGCCAAAAGGCTCAATTTGTCGATCGAGATGACACAAACCAGACTCGTCCTGCAAGAGAACAATGGTCAGCAGAGCCGAGTTTGTCTTTTCGGTTTCAGTCGGACTTTATATAGAAAATTTCGAGTTGTTAGGGTCGAATCCACTCAATTATTAAGGACTTGAAGCGAATGAAACCTATGGTAAGGTATGGGGTTTTCTATACTCTTCAAGTTTTTTTTAAGACAGCTATCTCGTAATATCAAATAGAGACGAATCAATCCTTTAATGGATCATCAATATTATTCAATCAATAGTGCAAAGCTACGACTTTTCGCTATTGATCAAATTACGATCGAACACCCTAGTTTTTAACAGGAAAATTTCGTGCTAGAAGCGTGTGTCTTTGCCACAGTTTTGTGCGGTTTTTTTGGCATTATTCTGAAAAAGAATCTTGTCATGAAAATCATTTCAATGGATGTGATGAGTGCAGGGGTGATTGCTTACTATGTCGTGATTGCTGCTCGGCAAGGAACGTTCACACCTATTCTCTCTGGAACAACAGAACGAGCTTTTGCTGATCCAGTTCCTCAAGCTGTGATTTTGACAGGTATTGTGATTGGCTTCTCAATTCAGGCACTCATGCTGGTTGGTGTCATGAAGTTAGCCAAAGAAAATCCAACGTTAGAGAGTCACGAAATTGAAAAACAGAATACACCATGAATATTCTTACACTTGCCTGGATTACATTCCCGTTCTTTCTCGGGTTTGTGATTTATTTAGTACCAAAACTCGATAAACAGCTTTCATTGTTCGGCACATTAGTTTCTGTTGCTTATGCTTTGAAACTATTTACTGAGCCTGCATTAAACCTAAAACTATTAGATAGCTTTGGCGTAGTCTTAACGGTTGATTCGCTAACAGCGTACTTTATTTTAACGAATGCGATCGTCACGATTGCCGTGCTATTTTACTGTTGGCAAACCAGCAAATTAACCTTTTTTTACGCGCAAACGCTGCTCTTACACGCCAGCATTAATGCGGCATTTGTTTGCTCAGATTTTCTCAGCTTATATATTGCGTTAGAAGTCAGCGGAATTGCAGCATTTTTGCTAATTGCTTATCCGAGAACCGATCGCAGTATTTGGGTCGGGTTACGTTATCTGTTTACCAGTAATGTCGCCATGCTGTTCTACCTGATTGGGACAGCTTTGGTTTATAAAGCAGATCATTCTTTCAGTTTTACAGGATTGCAGAATGCACCACCTGAAGCAGTCGCGCTTCTGTTTCTAGGCTTACTGGTCAAAGCAGGAGTATTCATTTCAGGCTTGTGGCTGCCGATGACACATTCTGAAGCAGAAACGCCTGTATCTGCCTTATTGTCCGGAGTCGTGGTCAAGGCAAGCCTCTTAGCTTTGGTGCGATGTGCGTTGATTTTGGATGATATCGATACGATCGTACGAATTTTTGGAGTCGCAACAACGCTTTTAGGAGTGTTTTATGCGGTCTTTGAGAAAGACACGAAACGGATGTTAGCATTTCACACTGTTTCACAATTGGGATTTATTCTGGCAGCACCGGAGGCAGCAGGCTTTTACACGCTCTCGCACGGCTTAGTGAAATCCTCACTATTCTTGCTTGCCGGGAATTTGCCCAGTCGGAACTTTAAGGAATTGCAGACCAAGACGATTTCGACCCCGGTTTGGATTGCGTTGGTGATTGCCAGTCTTTCGATTTCTGGATCGCCTTTGTGGGCAGGATTTGGAGCCAAGGTTTTTACCCTGAAGAATCTACTGCCTTGGCAAGTGATCGCAATGAATGTTTGTGCCGTTGGCACAGCGACCTCTTTTGCAAAATTTATCTTTTTGCCACATGGCAAGACCGAGGAAAAAGTGCGTCCGGGATTGATTGCCGCGATCGTGCTCCTTCTCGGAGGCTTGTTGTTCGCGAATATTGCCTATATCCAAGCTTATAGCGTCGAAAACATTGTGAAAGCCTTCGTCACGATTGGCGGGGGATGGTTGGCATATTGGGTGATCTTTCGACGGGCGACGGTCAAACTGCCGCGAATGCTTGAAGAGTTTGAGCACCTAGTCGGCATGATGGGCTTAACCTTGATTCTGTTGTTCTGGATGGCACTCGCATGATTGGACATGTTCTTGTCAGACTCGTTCTCTGGTTCTTGCTCACTGCCGATTTCAGTGCAGCAAATATTGTGATTGGACTCTGTATTGCCTTTCTCTTACCTCGGAGCTATACGGCTCCAGAGACTTTAAGAGAGTGGCTACGATCGCTGAAAAAAATTCTCATGGTGATTCCGGCAGCGTATCAAGAAGCGTTTGAAATTATGCTGCATCCGCACCGCCATGAAACGATAGTGAAAGAACGAGTTCCCGCTCATCGATCGCCACGGATGATTTTTCTCGATATCTTTCTGATTACCTTCACACCGAAAACGATCGTCACGAAACACGATGATAGAGGTTGGTATGAAGTGCATGAAGTGCGGAGGGATGCTTCATGAATATCCTGCTGATTGCAATGCTGATTGCATTGTTAATTCCGCTCTACGAAGCTTGGAAGAATGAAGATATTTGGCAAACGATGCTTGCATTTGCCAGCGTCTCATCCAAGACCGCCATTATTGCTTTAACGATCGCGGTCTTTCGAGACGATTGGATGATTGGCGTTGTTGCTGTGATCATTTTGAGTGTGGGTAACGCTGGCATGATGCTGCTCGCACATATTCTCAAGAGGATGAATGACGGATGATCAATATTCTCAGTGATATTTTGATTGGAGCGGGCATTGTTCTCTGGTTTTGGGGGACATTAGCCTTACCGACTCAGCGATCGGTACTTTACAAACTTCACAGTTTGTCCGTTGCTGACACGCTCGGTTCGATGACGATTATCTTCGGATTGTTTCTGAGGATTCCGAACCGATGGGCATTGTTACTGCTTGCGCTCTTTTGTCTGATGATTTGGAACACCATGTTGGGCTATGTGCTGGCTCACTGTTCGAGTAGTGAGGAACCGGATTATGACTGAGGTAAATATCATTGCCGTGCTCTTGCCAATTGTGGCAGCTATGTTAGTGTTTCAAACAAATCCCTATCATGCACTGATCATTCGCGGCATTTTAGGGGCTATCGCTGCCTTGTTATATGCCGTGTTAGGAGCGGGAGATGTTGGCTTGACAGAAGCATTGATGGGCAGCTTACTGGCAACGATGCTATACGCAGTAGCAGTACGATCGTCATTCGTCATGCGGCTAGGAATTCTTACAGAAGAGAATTTGGAACCAATGATTGAGAATGTGCGATCGATCATGAACAAGCACTATATGCGAGTGGAATTAGTACCCTTTCGCGATCGCCAAGATTTAGATCAAGCATTGATGACAAAAGAAATTCATGCAACTTGTGTGCGCGATTCGGAGAACTATAACACAGTAGTTCGCATCCCACGCCTCTATGAAATTTTACAAAACGAACTAGCATTTCCTCTCGCTCAACTGACTTACAAAGGAGAGAAATCATGAAATGGATCTACCTTGCAGCCGGATTAGCGCTGTATGTGAAATTTCTTTTTATGCCGAATCCTGCGCCAGAATTGCCGTTTTCGATCGCAGAGACGGTGGTGAAAGAAAGTGGTGTGATTAATGCAGTCTCGGGAATTATTTTTAGAAATCGGCTTTACGACACGATTTTTGAAGTGATTGTGTTTACAATCTCAATTCTCGGGGCGAAGTATCTCTTATCGAATGAGCCGCCCAGTAAAGTGCACCATTTTACGGATCAAGCTTCCATTGTGTTGGCAAGATTAGGAGCGACCATCTGTGCATTGGTCAGTATTGAATTGGGAATCCGAGGGCATCTGAGTCCTGGGGGCGGATTTGCTGCCGGGGTTGCGGGTGGAACAGCGATCGGGCTGATTGCGATTACTTCTTCGCCAGAATGGTTGGAAGCAGTGTATCACAAGTGGAAAGCTGCGATGTGGGAGAAGATTTCGGTTTTGGTGTTCATTGTGTTGGCAGTGATCACGCTAGCTGGCTATGAGTTGCCGCATGGAGAACCGGGAGCTTTGATCAGTGGTGGAGTTTTGCCATTGCTGAATGTTCTAGTCGCGATTAAAGTTGCGCTAGGGTCTTGGGCAGTGGTTTTGCTCTTCATTCGGTATCGGGGATTGTTGTAAGAGTTTACTTTGACCTTCTGTATGCTAGAGAGTTCACGATTCAGGATTGCTAGGTGCGGATTGTGGCTTAAAGGAGAGTTACTCGCGCGCGAATTTCCGTTTATGTAAAGCGGAATTGAGCGTTAAAACGGTACTGAACACAGCTGGATTTTGATGGACTAACACCGCATATGTTGGAGACTGTAAATTGATCCAGATGACCAGTTCTGAGGTACTGAATGTCAGCACGATCGGAACTTTGGCGACTGACAGTGCCCAAGCGTTCTGATACGCTTGCAATCGATGTGTTAAAGAAAATGTCTTGACAGCACCAAATAGCTCGTTTTGGTAGCGCATCCCGGTTTGAATTCGCCCCTTGTAGAAGAAAGAAAATTGCTGGGTCGAGCCAAGTTTGATGATCGTAGGAAACTCGGTCGGCAGGATAGGCGAGGTTTGAAAGCCCAAAATTTGCAAAATTCGGCGCTTAATTTCAATGAGATTCGCTGAGTGAGCAGGTGCTTTCTCGAATTGCTGATAGAGTTTCAGCAGCAGTTCAAGTTCTACCGTCTCTGAGCCTTCGGAGTTTAGCTGACATGACCAGTTCGACAGGATTTTATCCAGGCTCATTTCGCTGAGACCCGCCGCTCTAGAATTGGGCATGAATAGCTGCGCGAGATTATCGGTACTTTGGCGTAAGAGTTTCCGAATACAATATTGGGCAAGTGGCGATAACGACATGTCAAATCCAAGACACAATAGAGCGATTTCTCTGAAAATAGTTTGAAAATCGTCGTTGAATGCTAACCATCTCTAGATTGCAAGTCAGAGTGAGTTCACTAAAAGGATTCACAAACAAAAAACTAGCGCTCAGTTCGTATAGCACAGACGTGCATCAGTCCTGGTTAAATACCTAAAGCGAGACAGATCGAAGTGAAACAGCTTTTTTATAATCTTTCAAATATCTTTTCAGAGGTTGAACCTAGAATGCCCAATCCAAAAATTGAGACGAATTTTCCCCTTGAAAGGACTTCTCATCAATGATGATGAGTTCTAATCGAGTAAGGAAATATTGATTACTTTCTTAAATCTTTAATTTCGTCTGAGTGATCGAGCGCATAACGGAGTTCAGTAGAGAGGTGGTTTTTCGCAAGGTAAGTATCAATGTGATGTTTAAGCTTTAACTCGCTTCTTGTACAGAGGTTAACTAGAAGTAAATATACTCTGCATCTAAGCAGGACAAGCGCTAAACTTACTGCGATCGCTCTAGCTTTGACGAGAGTTTTGATACGAGTCTCTCTGTGTATGTGTCTAGCTCCAAAAAAATAGAGGGGCTATCTTTATTCTACGGAACTTTAGGTTATCCGGATAGTTAGTTATCCCTTGTAGCCAGTGCATCCGTTCAAGCGCAAAATGCGTGCTTGACTTTACTGATTGAATACGTTTACTTATATAGATGGCTCGGTGTGGCACGGTTGAGATGAAATCATTCAATTAAGATATCGTGTTAAGAAAATGTGAATCTGTGTGAATCTGTACTGCTCGTATTGAAAACGGCAGAAGAGAGAAGTTAGGTAGAGAGACTAGAAAAGCTAGGCACTGAGAATTGAGGACGTTTCGGTTAGGTTTCGAGAAAAAGATTGCCTACGCGGGTAGAAGATTTAAGCGATATTGCTTTTCTAGCACCTGAATGCTTTTAAAAGTTTTTAGCTGATGAGATCAGACTGCATCGAGTCTGCATCAATCATTTGTCTATAGGTGTGTTCCAATGCAAGAACAATTTTCACCTGTGCGATCGACTCGGCACAGCCCATATTCGATTGTGCCTTCATCCGATCAAAAGCCACTCGTTTCATTGATTGCTCCCGCATTTAATGAAGCACTGATTCTGCAAGATAACCTGTCTTTTCTCTGCGACTACATGCGATCGCTAGAGTCGGAGTATGACTGGGAAATTGTGATTGTGAATGATGGCAGTCGCGATGAAACGGGTCGGTTAGCTCAAGAATTTGCCCGCACCCACTCAAATGTCCGAGTGCTTCATCATCGCGTCAATCGAGGACTCGGACAAGCATTAAAGACCGGGTTTAGCGGCGCAAAAGGGGACTATGTCGTCGTCGTTGATCTGGATCTGAGCTATTGTCCTGAGCATATCGGCTTGCTGCTGAAAAAGATTCAGGACACTCAAGCTGGGGTTGTCGTTGCTTCACCTTATATGAGTGGAGGACGAGTTTCAAATGTCCCTTGGTTACGGCGTGAGTTAAGTGTGTGGGCAAATCGATTTTTATCGATCGCAGCTAAGCGCAACTTATCGACGTTGACTGGAATGGTTCGGGTCTATGATGCGGAATTTCTGCGATCGCTGAATCTGCGCTCAAATGGTATGGAAATCAATCCTGAATTGATTCACAAAGCCTTTTTACTTGGAACGAAAGTAGAAGAGATTCCAGCCCATTTGAATTGGAGAATGCAGAAAAGCCAGCCGCAGCCGCAGCAGCGCAAATCGAGCCTGAGTTCTAGCGCAAAGTTGCTTCGGCATACTTGGGAAATCTTTTTCTCGGGCTTTCTACTACGCCCTGTGATATTTTTTATCGTCCCAAGCGTGCTCTTTTTTCTGATGTCGCTCTATGCCAATGCTTGGGTGCTGGTGCATTGCTTCACGCAATATCAGCGCTTAGCACAAGACACTCGGTTTCCAGATGCGACAGAAGCAGTTGCATTAGCATTCGCTCAGGCTCCGCATACCTTCTTTATTGGCGGAACAACTTTGATGCTCGCAATTCAGCTTTTTAGTTTAGGCATCGTATCGGTGCAGAACAAGAGCTATTTTGAAGAACTGTTCTATCTAGGCACCGCGATTTATAAGCGCAATTCCGAAAAGTAAGTCTTGAAAATATTTGCAGTTCCAAGGCTTGTGTAGAAAGCCTTCTCAGCTTTGTGCTGAGTCCGTGGAATTGCTTGCAGTACAGGAGAAAAACACATGGTACAAGCACCGAAACAACAAACTCGTTTAGTTCTACCCTCTGACCAAGAAGCGAGCGGTCGGACATTAGGCGAAGAAGAAATTGCATTGGTGTCGGAAGCAATTCGCAGCGGAACATTGACAAGCACGAAAGGAACTTTTGTTAAAACGCTAGAAAAGCGGTTTGCAGAGATGCTAGGCGTGAAGTATGCTTATGCCTGCTCTTCCGGTTCAGGCGCAGTCCATACTGCGATCGCAGCAATTGATCCAGAGCCAGGTGATGAGATTATCACGACTTCAATCACGGATATGGGGGCTTTGACACCCATTCTGTATCAAGGTGCGATTCCGGTCTTTGCAGATGTTGATCCGCAAACTTGGAACGTCACGGCTGAAACGATCGAGAAATGCATCAGCGATCGCACGAAAGCAATTATTGTGACGCACTTGTTCGGGAATCCTTGTGACATGACTGCGATCATGGAATTAGCAGAGTCTCGTGGCATTCCTGTGATCGAAGATTGTGCCCAAGCTTTTCTCGCCACTCATGCTGACAAGCCTGTAGGAACCATTGGTAAGATTGGTTGCTTTAGTTTGCAGCAAGGTAAGCACATCACGACAGGTGAAGGTGGAATTGTCACCACGAACGATGATGCTCTAGCACGTCGGATGTTCTTGTTCATCAACAAGGCATTTGGTTATGGGGATCCGAATCCCGATCACTATTTCATTGCTTTGAATGGGCGGATGTGTGAGCTTCAAGGCGCAGTTGCAGTCGCACAGTTGTCGAAGCTTTGGGGCTGTGTAGAACATCGGCGAATTGCAGCGAAGAAGATGACACAAAAGCTGCAAGGCTTGGCAGGAATTGAAACACCCTACTGCGATGAGCGCAATACGCATGTGTTCTGGAAGTACTGCTTGCGGGTCGATAGCAAGGTCGTGCCAGATGGTGCAGTCGGTTTAGCGAAGAAACTCAAAGAGCGTGGAATTTTCTCGGCTCCTCGATACATTCAGAAACCTGCGTTTCAGTGCATGATTTTTGAGCAACAGCGGACGTTTGGGAATTCGCGCTTTCCGTTTACTTTGGCGCGTCCTGAGGCGGTGGATTATAGCCCTGAGAAGTTTCCGGGAACATTTGCAGGCTTAGAAGCAGTACTGGTACTGCCTTGGAATGAGGCTTATACCGACGAGCATATTGACTACATTGCGAATGCAATTCATGAGTCGTTAGCTTAGGTCATCCGAGAAAAGTACGCGGTAGAGCCATTGGAACCGTGGTGAATCAAATTTGCCACGGATCAATACACATCAGTAGCTGTGAAGAGGAAATGTCATGACTGAGAAGCTGAAGTTTGGATTGATTGGAGCAGGTGGAATTGCACAGGCTTATGCACAGGCGTTTGAAAAATCTACGATCGCGCAATTAGTCGCCGTTGTTGATGTTCGACCCGAGGCAGCACAGGCGCTTGCAGAACGATTGAACTGCCAGAGCTTTGATAGCTATCAGACGATGGCAGAAAGCTTGGAACTTGATGCAGTGATTATCTGTACACCCCCTGTGACGCACCGGGACATTTCCGTCTACTTCTTAGATCGCAAGATTCATGTGCTGTGTGAGAAGCCGCTGAGTGTCGATGTGAACAGTGCGATCGAGATGGTCGATACTGCGGCGCGCAACGGCGTAATTTTGACGATGGCATCGAAGTTCCGCTATGTCGAAGATGTAATTCGGGCAAAGAGCTTAGTCATGTCGGGCGTTTTAGGCGAGATTGTTTTGTTTGAGAATGCGTTTACTTCGCGGGTGGATATGTCCTCGCGTTGGAACTCGAAGCCTGCGATTAGTGGCGGGGGCGTGTTAATTGATAACGGAACCCACTCGATCGATATTATGCGCTACTTCTTGGGCGCTCTAGCTGAAGTCCAGGTGATTGAAGGAAAACGCATTCAGAGCTTGGATGTAGAAGATACCGTGAGAATCTTTGCGAAGAGTGCGAGCGGCGTTGTAGGTAACGTGGATCTGTCCTGGAGTATCAACAAAGAGTTGGATAGCTACATTCGGATCTACGGTTCTCAAGGAACGATTTCGATCGGTTGGAAAGAGTCGAAGTATCGTCAATCTTCTAGTCCTGAGTGGATCAAGTTTGGCAACGGATACGACAAGGTTCAAGCATTTACGAGCCAAATCGAGAACTTCTCGAAAGCGATTTTGGGACAAGAAGCTTTGTTGATCACTCCGCAAGACAGTATTGCGTCTGTAGAAGTGATCGAAGCGGCTTACAAGTCGATGAATCAAACTCAGTGGACAGGTGTATCTTACGACTCGCTGAAGGTGCTAGGCTTCGCGACTGCGCCGACCAATGGCGATAAAGCGTTTGCTAGCGCATCGTAAGGGTTGGGGTTTGGCTGTTCAACCCGCAAAGAGAGTGAATTTCAAACCTGCGGGTTGAACAAAGTTTAACCGAGACTATCGAGCCTACTGTGCGTGGATTTAGTTTAAAAATCTAGAACGAGTCTATGAATCTGCAAATCAATTCTAGTAGCCCTTCTGTGCGTATTCATCCAACGGCAATCGTGGAAGCGAATGTTTCGATTGGAGCGCGGAGTTCAGTCTGGGACAATGTTCATATTCGCTTTGACACTGAGATTGGCGAAGAATGCATCATTGGTGAAAAAACCTATATTGCTTATGGTGTGAAGATTGGCGATCGCGTCAAGATCAATGCCTTTGTGTATATCTGCAATGCAGTCACGATCGAAGATGGAGTGATGATTAGTGCAGGAACGGTGTTCACCAATGACCGTTTTCCCAGAGCGACGACCTCTGATCTCAAACACCTGCGTCCCTCTGATCCAGATGAGCATACTTTACCGACCCTTGTGAAAGCAGGAGCCACGATCGGAGCAAATTGCACGATCGGCAATGATTTGTCGATCGGGCGGTTCGCAATGGTTGGTATGGGATCGCTAGTCACAAAATCCGTTCCAGATTTCCATTTAGCGATCGGACATCCTGCTCGCTCAGTAGGCGCTGTGTGCCGATGCGGTCAGCTATTGACGCGCTTCCCAGCCGATCTTAAGACGTTTCACGCAGATATTGATTGTCCGACCTGTGGACTTCAGTATGCAATTCGCGAAGGGGTCGTTGAAGAATTGACACTTTAGTTCTCCCCACTCCCCACTCCCCACATTCATTCACCTACCCAAGATACTCATGTCAGTTTCATCACAACGATGGGCGATCGTAGGCGGTGGCATCCTCGGCATGACCCTCGCACTCCGTCTCGCTCAGCAAGGTAAGCAAGTTACTTTATACGAAAGCGCTCATCAATTTGGTGGGCTGGCAAGTGCTTGGCGATTAGGCAACATCCTTTGGGATCGGCACTATCATGTCACATTGCTCTCGGATACTCATGTTCGATCGCTACTGACAGAGCTAGGCTTAGAACAAGACATGCAATGGGTCGAAACCAAAACAGGATTCTTCACCGATGGCAAGCTCTATTCGATGTCGAATACGCTGGAATTTTTGAGCTTTCCAGCATTACGATTCATCGATAAGTTGCGATTAGGCTTCACGATCTGGTATGCCTCAAAGGTCAAAAACTGGAAAAAACTAGAAAAGATTCCCGTCGCAACTTGGTTGAGAAAACTATCGGGCGATCGCACATTTGAAAAAATTTGGTTGCCGCTTCTGCGATCGAAGCTCGGTGAAAATTATCACATTGCTTCTGCTTCATTCATTTGGGCGATCATTGCTCGCATGTATGCCGCGCGACGAACAGGCTTGAAAAAAGAAATGTTCGGCTACTTGCCAGGCGGATATGCACGATTGCTCTCTCGATTCGTTGAAGTGCTTTCAGAACACAATGTTGAGCTGAAAGTTGGACATCGAGTGAGCCACGTGATTCGCAAGCAAGGACAAGTCCAACTTGAATTTACCAACGGACAGACAGAACACTTCGATGAAGTGGTGCTGACGATGGCATCTCCGATCTCGGCTCAAGTCTGCAAAGGGCTTTCTGCGATGGAATACGACTTACTCAGAAACGTTGAGTATCAAGGCATTATCTGTGCGTCCCTGTTGCTGAAAAAGCCCTTAGCATCTTACTACGTCACGAATATTACAGATACCTGGGTTCCGTTTACAGGTGTCATTGAAATGTCCGCTCTCGTTGATCGCTCAGAATTTGATCAGCGATCGCTCGTTTACTTACCGAAGTATGTCTCTAGCAATGATCCCGCCTTTGGATTAACCGATGAAGAGATTCAAGAAGAGTTTATTCAAACGCTGGTCTTGATGTATCCAAAGTTCGATCGCAATGATGTGGTAGCTTTCCGAGTCTCGCGTGTGCGGCAGGTCTTTGCGATTTCAACCTTGAACTATTCGGAAAAGTTACCGCCGATGCATACTTCTGTTCCAGGCGTACACATCATTAACTCTGCTCATATTCCGAATGGAACCTTGAATGTGAATGAGACAGTGCTGCTAGCTGAAAAATCTGCCGTGGAATTGCTCACCCGCTCTCGACAGTTCGCAATCGATGCTGTTCGAGCCTAATCCTCACACCGAAAGTTGCAATGAAAACAACGCCTGTGCTTGCAAAGCAATCTCAATCGATGACTCAAATCCATCGCTTGGCGATCGTCGCGATCGCGCTTTTAGTCATGCTGCCGATGCTGTTTTACGGCGTGTACGATGCCCATGACTTACCTGCATTTCATCTGCGTTGGGCAAAACAGTTTTCGGATCAATTCTGGTCTGGAGAACTATATCCCCGTTGGTTGCTCAATTTGAATGGAGGATTAGGCAGTCCAACTTTTTTCTTTTATAGCCCAGTGCCCTACTATTTCACGAGCTTACTGCGTCCATTGGTCTGGATGGCTGATCCGCTAGGGTGGCATCAGTTGAGCTTTGGCGCATTACTGGGACTCGCTGCATCGGGGATCACGGCTTATCTGTGGTTGCAGTGTTTGGTTCCAGCTAGAGCAGCGTTCATTGCAGCAATTTTTTATGTGATTGCACCTTATCATTTAGCAGTCGATCTGTATGTTCGATTTGCTTATGCAGAATTTTGGAGCTTTGTCTGGCTACCGTTGATTCTATATTTCACGCATAAATTGGCTCAGGGTCAGAAAAAAGCAGCGATTGGATTCACGATCGCGCAAGCGCTCTTGATCATGACGCATTTGCCCACTTTTCTGATTTTCTCACCTGTCCCATTTCTTTATCTGCTTTGGTACGGAAAGCAGCGAGTCAAAATTGCGATCGCTTTCAGCATCGCCTTTATCTTGGCAGTCGGATTAGCTGCAATCTACTGGTTTCCAGCGATGACAACCAAAGATTTCATTATCCTTAAGGCTGATCCGACTCAGTACGAGTTTTACGACTACACAACAAACTTCTTATTTGCAGAGAGCATTCGGCAGAATTTCCAGGGCGTGATTTCATTTCTAGGAATCTCAAGTGTTCTGATGCTTGTGCTGGCAGCGACGACATTCTTCATCGCAAATCGGCTGAATTCGACACGGCATTCTAGCTTGTTTTGGATCGCGATCGCGCTGGTTTCATGCTGGATGTGCCTCCCTCAAAGTAACTGGGTCTGGCAATTAATCCCACCGCTACAGATCATCGAAGCCCCTTGGCGATTTAATACAATTTTGACGCTTGCGACAACGGCTTTAGTTGGATTGGCAGCGACCTCTGTTCAGCCTGCTCGACTGAACCTCAAAACAATTTTAAGTGCGGTGCTCCTTCTTGGAATTGGCGCAGGATTAGCATTTCTAAGTTTGCTGCCTGTACGAGAAATGTTCTTCACTTGGACTGCAGCAAACAAAGTACTGCTCATTGTGATTGTGACTTTGTGTACGATCGCAACAACATTTGTTCTATACTGGACGCACCTTGTCAGTTCTAAACTCGCCACAATCAGTCTGTTGTTAACGATCGTATTGCTCTTTTCTAGCAGCGTAGTCATGAAACGATCGCTCTATCCTATTCTCAATCTAAAATCAGAGCTTGAGATTCAGCGAGATGCAGTCTTACATCGCCCAAAATGGGTTCCTGCATCGCTTTATACAACAGATAATCTGCGAAAACTGATTGATGAGAAATTTGGCTCTGCGGTGACGATCGAAGCACAAGATCGAGTCAATGCTTCGATCTGGAAACCCAGGTTTCTAACTTTACAAACCAGTTTAGAAACTGAACAATGGTTGACGCTGAGACAGTTCTACTATCCAGCTTGGATCGCTAAAACCAACTCTCTTTCTCTCCCAATACAGCCCTCTCCAGAGGGACTGCTACAAATTAAAGTTCCACCGGGTCAACATACGATCGCGGTGCAGCTAGAAACCCTGCCTCAAGAACGGATTGGCATTGTTCTGAGCTTTGGCGCTGGAGGTCTATTAATGGCTTGGTTCGCTTTGTTTAATCGACGAATTCAGAAATTGCTCATTGCAAAACGCTCAGGTCTGCATTTCAAATCTTCGGCTTCCTAAGTCGGTCGTTTCACCTCAAGCTTACAGGTCGTCAATTCTCATGAAATTGCGTGCAAGATGATAGCCACGATCGATCATTGAGAAGCCCCGCAAGCGCTCCTTTCTTCAGTTCAATAGCTCTCTTATAGATCATGAAAGATTTATCTGATACCTTTCCTCAACCTTATGGCGCGCCCTGCCGTGCTGATGGAACTGCTCCCCTCGCGATGACACGGGTGAAGTGCTGTATTTGCGATGTCGATGATGCAAGTGCTGTAGCAGTTGGAGAAGATTTCGAGTATCGTACTAGCCCCGATACGTTTCTAGCTGTGCAGTGTCGTGGCTGTGGATTGGTCTATCTCAATCCGCGCCCTGATATCAGCGAACTCGATCGCATTTATCCGCGTGACTATCATGCGTATGAATTCTCGGCTGAGCGATTTGGCTTTGTCTACCGGGTGCGGCAGCGATTAGAAGCAAAGCGATTGCTGTCAGCTTGCAAAGGACTAGGCAAAGATGCTCGAATCATTGATGTCGGCTGTGGGGATGGCTTTCATCTACGCTTACTGCGTGATTTTGGACAGCCCACCTGGAGACTCGAAGGAATTGAACCGAGCGATCTCGCAGTCAAAGCAGGAATGAATGAAGGACTGGAGATTCATTCAGGCATGGTTCAGGACTTAGACTTGCCCAAAAATAGCTATGATTTAGCTTTCATGATCGCCACGATCGAGCATGTCGATCATCCCGCTGAAGTGCTCGCTGCTGTGCGATCGCTCCTCAAGCCGGGCGGTCGAATTGTCATTGTGACCGACAACACCGATACATTGGATTTCAAACTCTCAAAAGCCCGCCACTGGGGCGGCTATCATTTTCCGCGACACTGGAATTTGTTTAATTCAACCAATTTAAGAATGCTGGCGCAGAAAGTTGATCTCGAAGTCGCTCAGATGACCACGATCGTGTCGCCAGTCAATTGGGTCTATTCGATTCGGAATGCGCTCGTCGATTGGAACGCACCCAAATGGCTCATCAATCAATTCAGCTTGCAATCTACCCTCTCGCTCGGTGTGTTTACGATTTTTGACATGATTCATCAACGGATGGGTCATGGAGCTTTGCTGAGAGCCGTGTTGAGAAAGCCTTGATAAGCTGATTTAATTCCTCCCTGAACCTTATGAACACTGAAATTAAACCTGTCGTGATCGTCGGCGGTGGGCTAGCTGGTTTGACTGCCGCTTGGTCACTTCGACAACATAACATCCCTGTGAAACTCTATGAGGCAGGCAAGCAGATTGCTGGACTAGCAGGCAGTTTTCACGATCCCGATGGTTTTACTTATGACTTTGGCGCACATTTTGTCACCAATCGACTCGCTGCCGCGATCGGCGTAGGTGCGCTGTGCCGAAACGTGCGCTACTATGGCGAAACTGTCTACCTCAAAGGTCGTAACTACACATATCCGTTTGGTTTACTGCAAAATCCTCGCTATGTTGCCAGCGGGATCGCCAGCAAATTGAAGCGGCATCAGCCGAAAAATGCAGCCGAATGGTATCGTGCTGAGTATGGTCAAACTTTAGCCAATGAAGTCGCGATTCCATTAACTGAAGCTTGGTCAGGCGCTGCGGCTGAAGATTTAGCAACGTCTGTTGGCGATAAGCTGCAAGCCGGAATTGCTCAGAGCATCGTCCATAAGCTGATGGCTCGCTTCACTCAGCGCGCTGTCACCAATGGATACAGCCATGACATGCCTGAAAATCCGCATGTTTGGCACGTCTATCCTAAAGGTGGACTCGGCTTATTGTGTCAAAAGCTAGCCGAAGATCTTCAAGATTGCATTCAGCTTGAGTCTCCAGTAGAAGCAATTCTCGTTGAGAATGAGCAAGCAGTCGGAGTTCGAGTCAAAGGGATAGAGCAGCCTGCTTCTGCTGTGATTAGTACGGCACCTTGTCATATTTTAGCCAAACTGGTTCAAGGCTCGGATGCGGTCAAGCCTCTATCGAGCTTCAAGTACCGTCCGATGGTTTTTGTGAATTTGCGCTTGCATGGTCGTGGCTTGCTCTCTGATACAGTCGTTTGGACTCCAGAACGCGACTATCTCTTCTTTCGCTTAACCGAGACACCTTTATCCATGCCGTGGCTCGCTCCTGAAGGAAAAACACTGATCACCGCAGATATCGGCTGTGAAATCGGCGATGAGATTTGGCAGATGTCAGACGAAGAATTGGGAGAGCGCTGTATCGAACATTTGCGTGAAATCATTCCAGATGCGCGGCAGCGATATTTTGGCTGTCGGGTGTTGAAAACTCCGATCGCTTATCCAGTCTTCTTGAGCCAGTATGAGGAGCATCGTCAGCGACTCGCTCACTCCACAGGGATTTCAGGACTCTACAGTATTGGGCGCAATGGAGAATTCGCCCATTTACTCATGGAGGACATCTACTGGCGCACAACCTCGAAAATGCGTCAACTTGCAGCGAACTTGAATTAGTGTGAACCCTATGAAACAGCGTAGAAAACCGATCGCGAGCTTATCGCTTGATCTGGATAATCAATGGTCTTACATGAAAACTCACGGAGATGAGGGCTGGGAGTCTTTTCCATCCTATTTAAATCTTCTGATCCCGCGAGTACTGGAGTTTTTGGATCAGCGGGATCTGAAAATTACGTTCTTCATTGTTGGACAGGATGCTGCGCTAGAAAAAAACACAGCAGCATTAAAAGCGATCGCCGATCACGGTCATGAAGTTGGAAACCATTCGTTTCTGCATGAACCTTGGTTGCATCTGTACACCGAAGAGCAGATTAATACAGAACTCGCGATCGCAGAACGGCACATCGAGCAGGCGACCGGACAGCGTCCTATCTGTTTTCGAGGTCCTGGCTTTAGCTTGTCTCGAACTGTGCTGCAAGTGCTCGCGAGACGAGGATATCTCTGCGATGCTTCAACATTTCCAACCTTCTTAGGACCGTTGGCGCGAGCTTACTATTTTATGACCAGTAAGCTGAGTAAAGAAGAACTCGAAAAGCGCAAGCAACTGTTTGGGAAATTTCAAGATGGATTGCGCCCGCTCAAGCCGTATCGCTTGAGAATGGATGCGGGCAGTTTAGTCGAGCTTCCAGTCACGACAATGCCTGTGTTTAAGGTTCCAATTCATGCTAGCTATATTCTGTATCTGGGCGTGTTTTCTCCGATGCTGGCAATGTTGTATTTCCGATGCGCGATCGCGCTTTGCAAATTGTTTCAAGTCCAGCCTTCTATCTTGCTGCACCCTCTGGATTTTATGGGCTGTGATGATTTGCCGGAACTCGCTTTCTTTCCAGCGATGAATCTACCGAGCTACAAGAAAGTGGCAATGATGAGCAAAATTATTCGGGTCTTGACTGATAATTTTACAGTGCTCACAATCTCACAACATGCTCGGCAAATGGCAAAAGCAGAGGACATTCCGGTGATGCATCCGAGCGCGATCGCGCTGTAATCAGCGCGATCCCTCGGGGTGATAGATGTTGATCTCCCTAGTCGTCTTCAAGCGATAAATCTGATGGGTAGATCACTGCTGATCTGTCCTACTGCTCCTCATTTTTTTTAGCTGTCATACAACTGCGATCGATAGTAGTTCGAGTATCGATCGCAGTTGTATGTGTGTTCAACTTCACGAAACTGACTTGAATGTAAAAAGATCCTATGTAATCGCACATTCATAGCAACAGCTATTGCTCTCAATAGATATACATGATAGAAATTAAGGGTGCTGCGGATTTTCAGTGTTATTCCACTAGACAAATTTGCAAAAACTTGCATTCAACCTGATGTTGCCTTTTCGGCTGCATAAATCAGCAATTCACTCAGCTAAATTACTGAGGATCTGAATTGGAACCCTCAGAAGAATGTCCAAAATACTCTCTTGATTGACTTGTCATCCTATATGCAATTGCAAATCGAACACGTGTGTTCCCGTCCGACTCGGCAGACCTGTGTGATCTGCTCTGACCTTTTTCAACCGATGCTCGCTAGGGTCGTTGTCTACACCGAAGATGAAGCACATGGCGACCTCTGTCCAACCTGCTTATCTCAAGGATCAAGCTTTGTCAGAACCCGTTTAAATCTTGCTTTAAACCCCTCACAAGGCTCATCCTCTCAGCGTACAGCGTAGCTTGTGCTCCTCAGTACGGGCGCAACTGATTGCCATTCCTGCATCACCTGCGAACTACTGCACCATTGAAAAAGGAAAAGCAGAAATGAACTTCCCCGAAGCGTCTGAATTACAGTCTATTCAGTTGTCTCCCGACTTAACGCTCCCTCGCTCCATCACGTTTCACCCCTCCACACAATCTGGGCTGAAGCGGAGTATTGATGTCCTGGGAAGCTTAGTTGGGCTACTGATGCTATCCATCCTCTTTGTTCCGATTGCGATCGCGATCAAGCTCGATAGTCCTGGCACAATCTTTTACAAGCAAACGCGTTGTGGATTGGGCGGGCGAACCTTCGAGATCCGCAAGTTTCGATCCATGGTGGACAATGCCGAAGTCCTAAAACACCAGATTAAAAACGAAGGAAGTAATCTCCTCTTCAAAAACGAAAACGATCCCAGAATTACAAAAGTAGGACGTTTTTTGCGCCGAACGAGCTTAGATGAGCTGCCACAGCTTTGGAATGTGCTGATGGGAGAGATGAGCTTAGTTGGAACTCGCCCCCCCACGTTAGATGAAGTCGCTCATTACAACAATCGGCATTGGCGACGCTTAGAAGTCAAACCTGGATTAACTGGAGAGTGGCAGGTGAGCGGTCGCTCTAAGATTAAAGATTTTGAGCAGGTTGTAGACTTGGATTTGAGGTACCAAGAACGTTGGAATGTGGGGTATGACCTGCTGATCATTCTGAAAACGCTGAAAGTTGTGTTGGGTCGAGAAGGAGCTTACTAGCTCACCCATGCTCGTTTTGTCCTTCTCTGCTCACCCCTTCTATGCAAAAACCAGTTCTCACCATCTTTTATCAATTTAACCCTTGGCGAAGTAGCATCGGCGGTATCCAAACTATCATTCGATCGTTCCTCAAATATGCTCCCGATAGCTTCGAGATCCGCTTTGTCGGAACCACGGACGATCCCACCGAACCTCTATTCACTTGGCGAGAAGCGAACTATGCAGGCAGAACTCTCCAGTTCATGCCCATTCTCACCCTACAAGACAACAATCACCGCAAACGCATTCCGGTCACGGTTCGATATACCGCCGCGCTACTGCGCACCTGTCTCGAATCAGACTTCATGCACTTTCATCGTTTAGAACCGACGATCGCATCTAAACAGTGGCAAGGTGAAAAAACGCTGTTTGTCCATAATGATCTCAAGCAGCAAGCAGCAAAACAAAAAATTCCAGCCCTGAATCACGCCTTAGAACGCTATTTGATTCAGCAGTTTGACCAAGTGCTGTCTTGTCATACCGGATCGCTTGAACTGTATCAGGATCGCTATCCAAATTTGAGCGATCGCATCACCTACATTAACAACTCCTACGATGATGGAGTCTTTCAGCCTGCCCCAGATCGCAGCGCACATCGTCGAGTCCTTGCCCAAACGATGAACTTGCCTGAAGAAACGCAGTTCATTCTCTTTGCCGGGCGACTGCAACCCCAAAAAGACCCCGTTCTGCTGATTCAAGCGATCGCCGCTTTATCCCATCCCAACGCTCATTTACTGCTCGCCGGAGATGGAGAATTAGCGCCGGAAGTTCGGGCTGAAATTACGCGATTAGGCGTTCCAGCAACCATGCTCGGCGCACAAACTCAGACCGAAATGCTCAGACTTTATCAAGCTGCCAGCGTCTTTGTCCTGAGCAGTCGATTTGAAGGACTGCCTGTTTCAGTCCTAGAAGCGTTAGGGTGCGGAACACCGATTGTAACGACTGACTGCGGAGATACTCCCAGACTGCTCAACTCAAAGAGTGGAGTCGTTTGTCAAGATCGAGCAGCAATCACGATCGCGAAGGCTCTCGACCAAGTTTTATTCAATCCCGACCATTTTCCTGTAGAAGCCTGTGTCAGTGCGGCTCAACCTTATGCAGCACAAGCCATTGTCAGCCGAGTTTATGAAGATATGCTGTGGAGATGGAAAGCGCGATCGCGGGAGCGAGTTCCAGTTGCGCGATCGTACACGTAAATTTCAGTAGACTGGCACAGATAGAAATGCAACTCATTCCTTAAACAATCCCGATTTTGATCAAAAATCGGGTAAAAAAAGCAACACTAATATCAATTGTTGCAGGACACTTTAAGTATGTGAGTTTTTCAAATTGTGAACTGAGTTGATGTAGAGTAAAGTTGCATCAAGTATCAGAAAAAGATCAATACTGCAAAGACGATTCTAGAATCATGCAGGAAATGATCGAGCTAACAGGGTTGTAGATACCACTAGGACTATTTCTAGAATGGTTTCAAGTTGTTCAAACTAATTCGATCCAAACAATGAGAGCGAAGAACAATGCCGACTCTGGCACGGTGTCTCTAGACAACCTAGAGAAGCTTGATTTTCAGAATTATTGGTTAATTGCAAAACGACGCTGGAAGCCCACTGCTGCGATCATTACGCTGAGTTTGATCGTGGCTGGATTTGCATCCTCGTCGCAGAAGCCAACGTATGTCGCGACTGGGAAAATCGTCCTCAAACCCAACAAAATCCCTGCTTTAACTGGGCTTGGAGGCGAAGCGGCGGGACGAGTGTCAAACTTGACCATGCAAAGCAATCCCGTCAGGACAGAAGCACAGAACGTCGTTTCTCGCCCAGTGATGCAGCAAACGATCGAAGCCCTCAAATTGACGGACGCCTCCGGTAAGCCCCTGCATCCAGATGCTCTAGCAAAATCAATTAAAGTCAAAGATGTTGCTGGTGCGGACGTTCTGCAGATTAGCTACGAGGATCAAGAAGCCGACAAAGCTGCTGCGGTTCTCAATCAAGTCATGACTCAATACCTCAATGCCAATGTTTTAGAGAATCGCTCTGAAGCTGCCGCTGCGAGAGAATTCATTGCTGAGCAACTTCCCAAAACAGAAGCAACTGTACGACAAACCGAAACTGCGCTCAGACAATTCAAAGAGCAAAGTGGAATTGCAGATGCGAAAGCTGAAGAAGCTCGGGTCAACGAGGCAATTAGCACGCTAGAAAAACAAATTGCAGATGCCAGCACTGATCTTGCTGAAACAACGACTCGGCACGACAAACTTGCAAGCACGCTCAACATGACAGCCGATCGCGCTTTGGAAGTTAGTTTCCTCAGCCAAGATGACAACATCAAACAAATTGCCGCTCAGCTTCAGCAAGTACAAACTCAGCTAGAGCTAGAGCGTACACGCTACACAGGCAAACATCCGGCGATCGTCAATTTACAAGACCGAGAAGCTGCCTTAAAAAACTTGCTCGAAGAGCGAATCTCTCAAACGGTCGATGCTGCCTCCGTTACGCCACGCGATCTTGTTCCTGACGAATTGCGTCGCGACTTGATGAAGGATTTTGTCAATGCTGAAGTTCAAAAATTAGGAGCTTCGACGCGGTTAGCTTCCTTGACAGAGACTCGGGATCTCTATCGCGATCGCATGATGCAAGTTCCTCGTCTAGAACAAACTCAGCGCGAACTCCAACGCCAGCTCGACGCAGCACAATCAACCTATGAAACCCTACTGAAACGACTGCAAGAGGTTCAATTAACCGAGAAGCAAAACGTCGGGACTGCGCGAATTGTTGAGCGAGCTGCGATTCCTGATAGCGCATCTGGTTCCAAGACCAGTATGTTCCTCTTGCTTGGAGCAGCAGCCGGAACCTTGCTGTCGCTAGCAGTCATTACCTTGCTTGAACTTCGAGACAAATCGATCAAGACGCTCAAAGAGGCACGCGACTTGTTCGGCTATACCTGGCTGGGAACGATTCCTTACTTTGGTAGACCGCTCATGGCGCGATCGAAGAAACAGGAATGGTCAATTCCTGAACTCCCTGTACGAGATGCTCCGCGATCGGCGGTGAGCGGCTCGTATCGAATGCTGCAAGCAAATCTGAAGTTTTTGAGCCTAGATGAAAAGCTCAAAAGCGTTGTGATCACAAGTTCTGTCCCGCGTGAAGGCAAATCTACGATCGCAGCGAACTTAGCAGCAACAATGGCAACCTTAGGACGACGCACACTGTTGATCGACGCAGATTTACATCATCCGTCTCAGCACCACATTTGGAATTTGACGAATGTCGGTGGATTGAGCCATGTGATTGTAGAGCAGACGAATGCCCGAGATGCAATCATACCTGTGATGCAAAATCTTGACGTTCTAACCTGTGGTGTGATTCCACCGAATCCTCTAGCTTTGCTCGATTCTAAGCGGATGGCATCTTTGATTGAAACCTTTGAGCAGCAGTATGACTTTGTGATTGTTGATGCTCCTCCTCTGATTGTTGCGGCGGAAGCTTTGACCCTCGGCAGAATTGTCGATGGGCTGATTTTAGTCGCAAGACCAGGCGTGGTTGATCATGCGAATGCCACGACCGCGAAGGAACTCCTAAACCAATCTTCGCAAAATGTTCTGGGTATGGTGATCAACGGCGCGGTGCTTGAAAATGATGCTCATGATTCTTACTACGATCATGACGATTACATTCATACACCAATGGAACAGGTCTATTAGTTCTTGCTCTCGATAGCAATGAAGTTCTGAAGCAAAACTACCGACTTCAGAACTTCATCACCAAAGTATTGTTTGAAAAAGAAAGTATTGTTTGAATCAGCAACAGATGAATGCGGTCAAGAGCTAGTACTTAACCGCATTCATTTCGCGAAATGGGAGAACTCAAGTTCAGAGTGCTCCCTATCGTCTCATCTCCCTAAGAGTATCCAGATCGCTAAAAATTCAGCGGCGGCGGATTCTTCTTGATCTCCTCAGCAGGCATCGTCGTCATCGCAAACACCTTCCAGTGCCGCGCCACCCATTTAAATCGACCGCCTGCAACTTGACCATTGTTACTCCAATCTGCTGCCCACTGGACATGATGATTGCGCCAATAATCTGCGCCCGCACTCGCAATATAGCGAGCCGAATCGAGATCATCTACACCATTCGGATTAGCTTTGACCAATCGCGCTTCAAACTTCGCATACACACCAGCAATATCTGTCGGATTCATCGTGGCACGCTCTGCCCAAAAATGGAACAAATAGCCATTGTTGACTGCAACCGAAATACCGCCCCCATTCCTTGATTCGTCTCTAATATCAGCAGGCTGATTCGCATCACCCGCAAAATCAGCCACGTAGCTTGCACCAGCAACCCGATCCGTTTTCTGAACCTGTTTCCAGGTCTTCGTCGATTTGCTCAGAATCCAAGTTTCTGCCCCTTTAATTTGAATGCGCGTATTCGGAGCTTGCCACGTTTTCCAGCCTTGTGCAGGATAGACGTGTCCGAGCATCGTGATCGCGTGCCAACCAGCCGGGGGATGATTGCCAAATCCGGGCTGAGTTGCGCTCTCATACCAGGTGTAGTGCGAGGGCACGCCATCAGGCTTAGCATCGTTGGGCACACCCGGATCTGAGTCATGAAAAGCAGGATCGAGCGAAGTCTTTAAGGAAGCATAGCGACTAGACCGATTCATGGTTAAGGAAGCAGTATTCCATGGCTCGGATGGAGCCTGTAAGGGATTGCTAAGCGGTGAAGAGAGCGTATTCGTTTCTGCTATGAAAGCCATGAGGAGAATACCACGAATCCAAGTCCTCATAGGATAGAAAAACCGTTTTTGCTCCTCCTGATACACAAAGCCTTGCTGACAACTTTTGATTCTTTGAATTTTGTCCTGGCAATTCTTGCTTTTCCGTCGATTCATAGCATTTCTCTACTGTCGCGTGTCTCGAAACCACAGCACAAATCCTAAAGGAAGTAAACTTAGCCAAAGTAGCCGCGCGCTGATTGAAGTCAAAGAGTTCACCTGCTGACGCAGTGGATATCCACAATGTAAGCCAGCCCGACTGCAGTTTGCAGCCGCCTTGATGAAGGTACGCGGAGCATACCAAAAATAATCTAAGTCATAATTCAACGTAGTTTGATTGCTGAGGAAAAATCCCCTCGTGTCTTTTTCTGCCCAACGTGCGCGCGTGATCTGATCTGCTCCATTGGTGTAGTAGATCCGAAGTGCATCATTGACGTAGCGGGCTGGATATTGGCGAGTCAGCCGCGTCCACACAATACTTTCAGGCATTTCTAAGCGCCGACCTTGCACATCTGGAAAGGGAAATTCTCGCAGCACATCTGTCCGCTGCATTCCCCATTTTTCACCTGAAATTCTCAACCGATAGCGAATTTCAGCGACATGAGAATCCATCGGACTTTGAGGGAAGCGATCGCCAATAATTTTTCCTTCAGTATCCTGGCAAAGGCAATCGATTCCAGAGTACTTTGAGCGCTGAGCGGGTGGAATCTGATTCCAATAATCTTGAAATCGCTCTAATGCTTCTGGAACACAAGCATCATCTGAATCTAAGTTGACCACAAACTCGCCGAGCGCAACTTTCGCTGCATAGTTGTAAGCAATGTGTTTACCACTGTTTTCTTGTCGATGATACCGGATGGGAAAAGGCGCAGATTGTTGCCATTGCTGGACAAGCTGTTCAGTATGATCCGTCGAACCATCATTCACAATCAACCATTCAAAGCTCTGATAAGTCTGAGCACAAAGGCTCTCATACACGCGATGCAAGGTATGAGCACGATTGTAAGTGGGAGTAAAAACAGTAAAGGTATACCGGAATTGGATAACTTCATTATCAACTTGGGGCTGGAGATGCATAATGAGTTGGGAAAGTAAGATTGATTATGTTGGGCAAACCCGCTCGCTATGGATGAAAGCGGATGATTTAAGCGGAATATACAGAACAAGTGCTTTCAGCAAGATGAAGCACTTTGGTGTACTGATCCAGGGAATGTTTCAACGAATACTGTGCAGCTCTTGTTTGTAAAACCGAAGAAGGGAGTGGGTTGTCTAATGTCTGCGCGATCGCATTCGCTAATTGCTCCACATTGCCCATTTCGACCAATGCGCCATATTTGCCATCTGCTAGGATTTCAGCCGGCCCGCTCGGACAATTCGTTGCGACTGCGGGAGTTCCCACCGCTAATGCTTCAATCAAAACAGTCGGCAATCCTTCAAACCAAGACGACAAGACGAATAAATCGGCTTGTCGGAGGTAAGCATAAGGATTTGAAACAAAACCAGGCAGGGCAACATCTTCTTGAATTCCAAGCTGTTCGATCTGAGCTTCTAAAGCCGCTCGATCGTTGCCTTCTCCTAAAATCATCAGCCGCAGGGGACGAGACTTTCTAACCTGGGCAAAGGCTTCGAGCAAGAGCGGAAAATTTTTCTGGTACTCTAATCGCCCGACACTCATCAAGCAAGGAATCTCAGATTGAAACCAAGGATGCTCGATCGCGGCTTGTGCCTGTTCAAATAAATCAGGAGTCACGACTGGATTATGAATTACTTGAATCAAGTCTTCGCGCACACCAATCTGTTGCAAATCGCTGCCAACGCCTTCAGACACTGGCACCACCGCATCCGCCCAGTTGAGAAACCAGCGGCTTAAAGTGGGCATCAATCGAACTTTCAGCGACTTCGATCGCCGAGCTTCCTGAGAAATCGTATTCTGAACATTCGCCACAAGGCGCATATCCACCCCAGTCAGTCGCCGCATCCAAAGTGCAGCAATGTTGATATCATCCAACGTCGAGAGCATCACAGGCGGGCGATTTTCTCGCAAATAATTTGCTAACTCTGGCAAGCGTTGCCATAACCTCCCTCCGCCCAAATCAATCACTCTCACCTCCGGAGGCAGCAAGTCTAAGTACGCTCCTTCTCGCTTGAGTAGAACTAAATCGATCGACAATCCGCGCTGGATAAATCCGCGGATCAAATTTACCATCGCTCGTTCAGCCCCACCTCCATAAAGAGAGTGAGTAAAGATTGCTAAATCACACATAAGATGATTCCTCTAAACTCGGTTGAAGTTTTCGCGATCGCTTTGGAACAGGCATCTGTACCTGAACCATGGCAACGATCGTGACGTAAAGCAGCCAGAAAATATAGTTCGGCTCCAAAATCAACGAACTTTCCGTGATATTGGAGAGAGTTAAATAAACCATGTACAGCAATGGAAACACCGCCACCATCGGCTGAGATTGCACCCGCAACCAAACGGCACATCGAGCCACAGCAAGGACAAAACTCACAGCAAAAATCCCCAGTCCAACCAGACCTAAATCCAGGACGAGATCCAAATAGCCATTGTGACCGTTCGGAGACATGAAGAACGTGGCATACCAAACATCGGATGATTCTCCGTCCATATCGAGCCAGAAGCCTTTATAGCCGTATCCCAACCAGGGGCGGGCGGCAATCTTACTGCTCAACACTTCCCAAATGCCCGTGCGTCCGGTCAGCGTTAAATCTCGTCCTAATGCAGCCACAATCAGCTCTGCATTTGCAATTACCACCAATGAAATACAACTTGTCGTCAGCAGTGCAACCAGCACCCAAAGCAATGCTCTCGGGGCTGATCCCGTCTTCAAAGCTCGAAACAATGGAATACAAGCGACCACCGTTCCTAAAATCAGCAAGCCTGACTTTGAAGTTGAAAGCAAGATTAAGGCAAATGCGATCGCGATTCCACTCCACCACAACCAGCGCAGTCGTTGTCGATCCAACACTAAGCAGAAATAGGTCATGAATGCCAAAATCATCGCTCTCGACAACGCATTTTTCTGAGCGAACATGCCTTGCCAAGCTCCTGCATGTTCATCAATCCCCATTCCGAACGCGGGAAATGCCAATGTAAACACAACCGAGCCAACTGCTGCAAATCCAAAGCCCCATCCAATCCATCGCAGAATCGTCATCAACGGATAGCGAATCGACCAATACACCCCCACTAACGTTGCTCCGACCAGCAACAATCCCCGCCGCAAGCTCAGATCAGGTACTTCTGACCACTGAGTTGAGAGCGTGGCTAACAGAGGTAACGCCCAGCATAGAGGAACTTTCATTGCAGCTGGAATAAACTTGCGCCATCGCAATGCGCTCAGCGCAAAATACACCGCTAAAATGACAAGCTGCATCAGGAGCAACATCGGGTTACTATCGGCTCCAGAGCTACTGGATGCTCCGCTTGAATTGAGTCCATCCACAAGAATCCGATACAGTGCTGAACTGTAGTAGAGCATTGTGAAAACAGTAAATACCGCTTCAAAGCGGTTCAAAATGATCATGGTTTCAATCGTCGATAAGTAGCACGCATCCAAATCACACAGGCTTCAGTGGGGGAAAGTTCAGATCGATAGCGATCGACCCAAGGTTGAATGGCAGCATCCACTCCTCCCAACTTCCAATACAGCCCTAATCCATCGGCAAACCAACAGTTAGCAAACTGCTTCGTCGAGGGGAATCGATCGCGTAATGCCGCAGCCGTTAAAATCCGAATCGGAGCATTGATGCGCTCTGAAGCTGAATTTGCGGTATAAGCATTACTGCCATGAACGCGCTGCAGAGCAAGAGGATGATCGAGGGCAATTCCCGGAGCAATTCCTAACGCTGCAAATTGCAGAAAGCTATCATTGAGCAGAATGGACTCGGCTTCGGGCATCGGTAAAATTTTTGAGAGCAGCGATCGCGTAAAGCACAGCCCTGAGGTCGCAGGAATCGCAAAAGGCAACTTGCCTTTCAATTTCCCTTTTGTAACATCTTGTCGAACGTCAACTGGATAAGTTTCACCCAGTTGCAGAATTGGCTCCATCGGCTGCATTTGGGCATTGGCAAGTTGTAAGGGATGAAAGCACCATTGCATCACAGTGGGATCAGAAATCGCATCTACGATCGCGGCTGCTTTCTCAGGCAAAAACATATCATCAGCATCTAAAAAGCAAACAATCTCTCCAGTGCTTGCAGCAAATCCAGCATTGAATGCAGAAGCTTGACCCCCATTGGCTTTATAGACGGGAATGATGCGATCGCGATAGCATTCAATCACCTGTCTTGAGCGATCCGTTGAACCGTCATCGACGACAATCACTTCGACATTGGCATAAGTCTGATCTAAGGCACTTTCGATGGCTTGAGCTAAATAGCGATCGTAGTTGTAATTGTTAATTGCAATACTGACCTTAGGTCGAATCATTTCGCATTTGCCTCCCGAACCTGGCGAATATATTGCCCGACCGTCTGCCGTGTCTCAGACCACACTCCGACAAACAGCAATGGGATAATCGCCCACCAGCCAATCTGATAGCAAAACAGCGACAAGCCGAATGCGCTTGCCCAGAGAAACGCCATACGGTAATCAGGCTCCCCGATCGCTTGCGTGACATAGAGATGAATCAAGCCATATCCCAAGAGCGTTGCTACCTCAGCCCAACCATACCCCATCAATCCCAACCGAGGCACCAACAGCCAAGCTCCACCTATAAACAAGACAATATGCAGAATGTGAAATAATGCCACTTGCCAATTGCGATGCAGGACATACAGGACGGAAGAATGGAGATTGAATAATGCACTCCATAGGGCACTAAACGCAATCAACGGAAATACCGACATCACAGGCACCCATTTTGCACCAAAAATATGCGGGATTAAAATCGGACCAAACCAACTTGCCAATGCAAGTAAGGGACCGAGAGCAAGAACCTGTAAATTCATCCCATCCGACAGTGCTCTCTGTAATCGTCCTAGCTGACCCTGCATCTGAGCCAGTGCCGAAATCGAAATCCGATAGGTCGAAGTTCTCACAAAGCTCAATACATCCACCATGCGAACTGCCAGCGCCACATAAGCAACTGCCTCCGCTCCTGCAAATCGCGCAATCAGCAGAGGATTCACCAAGGCACGTAACTGAAACGCCCAGTTCGCAGCCGAAAACCCTAAGCTAAAATGCACAATTTCTTTCACGACCTTCGGCTGCCAAGTCAAGTGGGGCCGATACCGAGACCGACTAAACAACAGAATCGAATCCTGAATCTGCTGTCCTAACCATCCAAGCACCATTGCCCAAACCCCAAATCCCGAAAACGCAAGCGGTAAGGCGATCAGATTATAAGTAAACTGATTTGCCAGTTCGATCATCGCGATCGTACGGTAATCTAATTGTCGCTCTAACCTTGCCAGAGGAACTTGATTGATCAAGGTGAGCGGCAGCGCAGACAGCATCACTTTCGCCACCGCTTCAAATCCAGGCAAATTTACCCAGCGATCGAGCCAGAAAAAGCCACCGAGCCACAGTCCTCCAGTTAGAACCACCCCGATCAAGAGCAGCAGCATAAACGCTTGATGATAAGCTTGTCGCTGGTCTTCTTCCATGCGGACGAGATAAACTAGCACCCCAAACTGACCCAAGCTAAACAGATAAGTAAAGATGCCAAATACAGCAGCATAAAGCCCGTATTGTTGCGGCCCGATCATCCGCGTTAAGAGCACAATGCTACCCAGACTGAGAATGATGCCGAACCCTTCACGCAGTGCTAGAAAAATTCCGCCCTGTAGTACTTTCTGCCGTAAACTCATACCTTGCACTCAATAAAGGGTCTAAACTTGACTCATTTGGCGTTCTTGCTCCCCCTGCGACGAACTCAGCATCAAAGCGCGATCGTACACCGCTAGAGTCTGCTGCACAATCTCATCCCAGTTGTAAACCGCCTGGACATGCTGCCGAGCCGCCTCTGCCATCAGAGCAAGCGCTTTTGAATGCTCGATCGCCCATTGCAATCGTTGCTGACAGGCTGCAACCTCACCTGCCTCAAATAACAATCCTCGCCCATTGGCTAAAAGCTTCTGATGCACCTCAATATTGCTCGCGAGCACAGGCACATTCTCATTCATCGCTTCTAGTAAAACTAACGGCATACCTTCGACATCCGATGGCAGCACGAGCAATCCTGCCCCTCGGACGACTTCAGCCAGTTTGGCTCCGACGAGTTCTCCGGTAAAGACAATCTCATTTGAGGCATACTGCTGTTTCAGCATTTCAGCATAGCCTTGGCTATCACTGTCTCCGCCGACGATCGCCAACTTCCAATCAGTCTGCTTCAAGGTAGCAAAAGCTTCGAGCAATAAATCAGGACGCTTTTCAGGAACTAATCGACCCAAGAACACAAAGTACTTTTGTGGCTGTAATCCCCACGACTGAACAAATTGAAAGGCGGGATCAGAAGCTGCATAACTGGCAGGCGCATTGGGAATATAGTGTGTGTCTCTGCTGTAAGTCGTCTGAAAGTAGTCTTGTAGATCTTCCGACACCGCAATCATGTCATCTGCAAATTTCAAGGCATTCCGCTCGCCTTGGCGCAAAATCCAACGCGAGGTTCTGCCCCACTTTGCTCTTGCCCAATCGAGTCCATGACAGGTCACAATCACACGCGATTTTGTATTCAACCGAGGTAATCCACTAAATAAAGAAGGACCCAATGCATGAAAATGAATGATGTCGTAAGGCTGTTCTTGAAAGCCTGCGATCGTCGAAAGTGTGCCGAGAAATGAGCAACTCAGGGCATCCAATCCGCGTAAATTAAGACTGGGGATCGAAATCACCCGGACTCCATTCACCGTGTCGCGAAACAGCGATCCGGTATAAGACGATCGCGCATACAAATCCACCTGATGCCCTTGCTCAACAATGCGAGGGTATAGCTCTTGGCAATGGTGTTCGATACCGCCCTGCTGGGCAGGAAGCCCTTTCGCTCCAATGACTGCAATTCTCATAAATTTTGTAGGTAAATGAACGACAGTGAGTAAAACCGCACCGCCCTACAAAGGCGATTCAGCAGAATTGGCGATTTGACAAACCGCTTACCAATTAAAGAAGCGTGATAATTTGAGCGCAAATTCGAGCACGAATTTGGTCACAGATTTGATCGCAAATTGAAATCTGATTGACAATGCCAAGATAATACAGTGGCGGTTTTTTGAAACACGAGCTGAAATGCTAAATCCAGCAGAAACAGAATGCTCTAACGACTCAGAAGAAACTACCGAAACCGCAATATTGCCATAATATCGCTACTTTAATCACGAGCATATCATACAATGCTAAATGGCAAATCAATATGTCTCATCTTATAGTGCTATCCTGATTGCTGCCAGAACCGCATCCAGCCGCGTCTCGTCGAGGGTTCAATCCAGCTTACCTGCTCGATTTCATCTTTATTCAAGAAGCGAAAAGCACGAGCATTTTTTTGGCGATCGCGCTGTTGAGAATACCTCAAAGACTGCAAGGCAGTATAAGCCCACGCATTGGCATAATCTGGATCTCGGTCTGCATAAAATAATGCAGTGCGATACGCCAATTGGGCGCGACGATAATGATGATTTCGGTGCTGCAAAAATCCCCAAGTTGTAACAATGCGATCGCGGAACCGAATTCGCGGATAAATAGATGGAAAAACAGGTCTTCTCTCTAAGATCCGATTGACGTTTGCTATCGTGTTTTCTTTCAATGCTTTCAGCAGTTGAACTCGAATAAAATCTTTCTGAGTTCCCCAGTAATGCTCAATTAAATCATCACTGAACGATAGCTGTGTTGTTTGCTCTAAAACAGCGCCAATCGAGAATTGCTCAACAGTAGTGAGCGGAGCGAACTGGTAGAGGTGATCCAATACTTTCACCGCAGATTCGATCAGCAATTGATCCTGCGGATCAATCCCAATCACACCAGAATTAATCATCGACGATCGCGCAGAAATTTGGATCCCCCCGATATTTATTCCTGAGCCTATCTGGTTAACAATCGGCTGCCACAGTTCGCTTTCTCCAATCGCTGCTTCACGAACATGCATCACAGAACATCCTGGAGCAATTCGCTCGAAGAGTTTCCGGGGATGATCAATAAAGTAAGTATCAGTATCAATCAAAGCAGCAGGAGCTTGATAGTGCTCTAGCACCTTTTTCAAGGCGAAAGGCTTAGCCCGATAGAGGTACATTCCATTGTTGGTCCATGCTGCTAATTCTTGCGATGAGAACGTTAAGCGCTCAATGGGAAGGTCAATTCCAATGTCGCCATGCTGGAGCAAGCTTTCCGCAGAGTCAGAAACAATACAGAACTTGATTTCTTCCGGTTGTTCTTTGAGAAATCGGAGAGCAGATAAAACGCTAAAGGCAAGCTCGACCTCGTACAGGCGATCGTCTCCGAACAAAAAGTATGCAATAACTTTCATAGTGCTAGGAGAAAAAATATGCGATCGTGCCTTGCGCCCTCAAACAATCTCGTTTGCATAGGGAACACATCATAAAACAGGACGGGTTACCGATCCGGAGTAAAAAATACGAGCGAAAAAGCCGTTTAGTGCCTCTTGACTATGAGGCAACATTCAGAAACAACCGAGAAACCTAACCCTACTCACTCTATTGAATGCCGAACTCGTCGATTCGACATTCCTCCATCTATCCTTACTGGCAAGTCGAACAAAGTCCGCAAGATTTGATGAAATTTATATTTTTTTAATGCTGCGGATCAGCAAAACTTCCATAGTAGTGTGATCAAGATCACAGCAGAAGCGCGGATAAGATCGCAAAGCGTTGAAAAGACACCCGGTAAGCTAGAGAGGATAGTTTCTGCGCTATCGCCTTTTGCTTTCTATTTTCTGTGCATATGATCTCGCCTCCTCTCAGAATTGTTCAGGTGACCGATCTGCATTTATTTGCCGAATCAGATCGGTGTCTTCTAGGAATGCCAACGTTGCGATCGCTGAACGCCCTGATCACTCAACTGCGTCAATTGCGCCCGCGACCTGATCTGTTACTGCTGACGGGCGATTTATCTCAAGATGGCTCGGCAGATTCATATGCACATGTGCAGCACTTATTTGCTCCCCTTGAGATTCCCACTTATTGGCTGCCTGGCAATCATGACGACATTGAGGTGATGCAGCGATCGCTGACTCAGTTCCATGCAGAGAAATCGTTTCGCTGTAGCAATTGGCAATTCATTCTTCTCAATTCTCAAGATCCAGGTTGTGTTCACGGTCGGCTCTCGAAGGAAAGTTTGCAATGGCTTGATCACCAACTCGCCGAAAATCTCGATGCTCCGACGCTAGTCTCGCTCCATCACCCGCCCTTTACAGTGAATTCGACTTGGTTAGATACGAGTACGTTGCAGAACTCAGCAGAGCTATTGAAAGTGCTCGATCGGTATCCCCAAGTCAAGCTTGTCGTATTTGGACATATTCACCAAGAATTTCAGCATCAACGCAAAGCCGTGACTTATCTAGGGACACCTTCAACTTGCATTCAGTTTGCGCGCGAAAGTGACGAGTTTGCTTTGGGAAAAGAAGATCCAGGGTTTCGACTCATTGAACTTCACTCAGATGGAACCTGGCAATCGCAAGTTAAGCGAGTGGAGTTCAGCTATCAACGTGATTTAGCCGCAACGGGCTACTGAGATGATCTGATTTGAGTGCGCGTCGTGAAAGAGCAATCAAACTGCCGCTTCATTTCTCTAGAATTAATGTGACAGGCCCATCATTCTCGATCGAAACTTGCATCATCGCTCCAAATTTCCCAGTTTCGACCTTCAATCCGCTTTCACGCAACTTCTCAACGAATCTCTCATACATCTGCTCGGCTCGATTGGGAGCAGCGGCTTGATCAAACGATGGTCGTCGTCCTTTTCGGCAATCTCCATACAGTGTGAACTGACTAATCACCAAAATTTCGCCGTTAATTTCCTGAATTGAACGATCGAATCGTCCCTGCTCTCCATCAGGAAAGACTCTGAGATCTAAACATTTACGCGCCATCCAATCAAGCTCTGCTTCTGTATCGGTTTCAGCGATTCCGACGAGAAGATTGACGCCTCGATCGATTTTTCCGATCACTTCTCCAGCGACTAATACTTGGGAGGAAGTAACTCGTTGGAGAATGACGCGCATAGGGTGGGGAGATAGAACTACGGAGTGGAATAAGACGGGTGAAACCGGGGATGCAGTAAGCGATCGACAGGATGATCCTCCTGTAAATGAGAGTGAACGATCGTCTCCACATCTTGCGGCTTCACTCGACAATACCAAATTTCATCAGGCAGGATTCGCACTGTTGGACCTAGATTACATTGTCCTTGGCAACCTGATGCAACGATCGATACTTCAGCATCAGAACTTTCTAAGAAAGCTGCCAGTACCTCGGCTGACCCTTGAGCAAGACAGCTTTGATACTGGCAGACGAATACCTGTTTGGAAGACATGGGCAATTTCAGGAACAAAGGAGCGACAATTTTTACTTTGTCCGTTATGCCCTAGATTGCCCTTAACGACCGAAACCTTTGCCGCGATTTTCTGAAGATACGCCTAGACAAGCTTCGACTTGCGATCGCAGCGCTTCGTGATCTAGGTTTTGACCAATCAGCACTAACTGATTTTTCGGCTTGCCTTTCCACTCATCATCATCGAGTGAAAACCGCTTGCCGCTGAGGTGAAAGATGTGCCGTTTCGGACTTTCATCAAACCAGAGAATGCCTTTCGCCCGGAAGACATTGGTCGGCAGTTGGTTATCTAAGAAATGCTGGAATTTCTTGATACTAAACGGCTTATCGCTCTCAAATGAAACTGAGGTAAACCCATCGTTCTCTAAGTGATGAGAGTGGTGGTGATGGTCATGATCGTGGTCATGGTTGCAATGTCCATGATCGTGATCGCAGTTGGAATGATCATGCGCATGATCATCATGATCGTGATGGTCGTGCCCTTCATGCTGATGTTCTGCATGAGGGTCAAAAAATTGATCGGATTCAAACAAGCCGACGCTGAGCAAAGCACCCAACGGAATCTCTCCCTTCACCGTTCGGAGAATCCGTGCGCCTTCTTTGATATCTCGAATCCGAACTTCTAGCGCATCGACGGTCGCTTCATCGACGAGATCCGTTTTGTTCAACAAAATAATATCGCCGTAAGCAATCTGGCTATACGCCGCTTCGCTATTGAACAGATCTAAGCTGAAGTTTTCAGAATCGACAACGGTAATGATCGAATCTAATCGAGTCAGATCCCGCAGTTCTGTGCCAAGAAATGTTAATGCGACAGGCAACGGATCAGCGAGTCCTGTTGTTTCGACTACTAAATAATCAATTTGATCCTGACGTTCTAGAACTTTGTAGACCGCATCCACCAGATCATTATTGATGGTGCAGCAAATACATCCATTGCTGAGTTCCACCATATTCTTGTCTTCGTCAGTCTGGATGATGAGTTCGTTATCAATCCCAATTTCACCAAATTCATTCACCAAGACTGCTGTTTTCAGACCTTGTTGATTGGTCAGAATATGATTCAGCAGAGTGGTTTTACCACTTCCCAAGAAGCCTGTGATAATCGTAACCGGAAGCCCAGTTTTGGGCGCGTCCATTTTAGGTTCGGACTGAGTGCTGACTGATTGCATAGCACGATCGCATCAAATATCTTTTCCCTCATTATTGCTGATAAGAATCGATTAGGATGGGATATCGTTCGTTATTCACTTGAAAAATTTCATGGCTTTAGTCGTTTACAACACTCTAACCCGCCGCAAGGAACCGTTTGAGCCAATCGAATCGGGTCACGTGAAGATGTATTGCTGCGGAGTGACAGTGTACGATTTTTGCCATTTAGGACATGCTCGATCGTATATTGCGTGGGACACGGTTCGGCGATATTTGACCTGGCGCGGCTACAAGGTACGCTATGTGCAAAATTTTACCGATATTGATGACAAAATCCTCAATCGCGCCCGCGAAGAAGGCTCCACGATGGAAGCGGTTGCAGAACGCAATATTCAACTCTATTTCGAGGATATGCGGCGGTTGAATATTCTGGATGCTGATGCTTATCCGCGGGCAACGAATACGATCGACGGCATCAAACGCTTAATTTACGAATTAGAGCAAAAAGAATTTGCTTACGCTGCCGGGGGCGATGTCTATTACGCAGTTCAGCACGATCGAGAGTATGGCAAGCTCTCAGGACGTAAATTAGAAGACATGCAAGCAGGTGCAAGCGGGCGGGTCGATGATGAGGAACCGAAAAAGCGCTATCCGTTTGATTTCGCTTTATGGAAAGGCGCGAAGCCCGGTGAACCTGCATGGGATTCGCCTTGGGGGAAAGGTCGCCCTGGATGGCATATTGAATGCTCGGCAATGGTGCGGGAGTTTTTAGGGGAAACAATCGATATTCATGTCGGGGGTGCGGATCTAGTATTTCCGCATCACGAGAATGAGATTGCCCAATCAGAGGCGGCAACGGGTAAATCGCTCGCGAACTATTGGCTCCATAATGGCATGGTGAATGTCGATGGTGAGAAAATGTCCAAGTCGCTCGGCAATTTCACAACCATTCGCGATTTGCTCGATAAGAAAGGCATCGATCCGATGGTGATCCGGTTCTTTGTGCTACAAGCGAGCTACCGAAAACCGATCGATTTCACAAACGAAGCCTTGTCAGCGGCTCAAAATGGTTGGGAGACATTAAAAGATGGCTTGCTGTTTGGGTTTAAGCTGAATTCGGCTTTGGAAGGGGAAATCGATCGAACTTCTCAAACCGTGCAAGAATTCCAAGCCGCGATGGATGACGATTTCAACACATCCGGGGCGTTAGCGGCGCTATTCCCAGTTGCAAAAGAACTCCAGCGGCAAGGCAATATTCTAGTGCATGAAGGCAAAACTGACACTGCACCCGATATTTTGCAAGTTCAATGGAAAACCTTAGTCGAACTGGCGAAAGTTTTAGGTTTAGAGGCAGAGCCAGAAGCAGAAAGTTCGGGCGGGTTATCAGACAGTGAGATTGAAACCCTGATCCAGCAACGGAAAGATGCGAAAAAAGCAAAAGATTTTGCCGAAGCCGATCGCATTCGCAACGATCTGCAAGTTCAAGGCATTACTTTGATCGATAAACCAGGGGGCGAAGTAATTTGGCATCGCTAGACTAGAAATCGTGTCTATAATGAGTGACTAATCTTCGTCCCGCGAAAATCCTTCAATCCTGAATTCATCCACGTTCCATGATTTCTCAACTCACACAATTCCTGAATGCGCTGGAGATTCCTGCCGATTGGATAGGACTCCGAGCCACCAAGGAATCATCTACCACTCGTTCGGTGCGCGATCGCGTCCCTGAAACCAATGGCTCGTCTCTCACGCAAGGCGTGATGGTCGAAGTCCTAGTCAAAGGGCAGATCGGCTACGCTGCTACAAATTTACTAACAGTCGAGGGAATTCAAGCCGCAGCAGCACAGGCATATCGTCAAGCGCTTGCAGCTTCAGCATGGAATATTTATTCAACGTCGATCGAAGCGCGCCCCAAAGTTGTCGGTCAATATGTTTCGCCCTTACTAAAGCCCTTCGATGCATTGAGTCCCGGCGAAATTAACCAAATCCTGACCAAAATTACTGAAGAACTCAAGATTTCCGATCAGATTGTTCAAACTAGCGCCACGGCGTTAACGACTGAAACAGAAACCTGGTTTGTCAGCACGAATGGCTCAGAAGTCTATCAACATTTCTTCCGCATCGGCACAGACTACGCAGCAACCGCACAAGAAGGCTCTGTGGTACAACGTCGCACCAATAACGGTTGGCTCGCAGCTTGCTATCAAGGCGGATTAGAATACTTCATCACACCAGAACTTTGGCAGCGCGTACAGCAAGTGGGAGAGCAAGCGATCGAACTGCTCAACGCTGAAGACTGTCCCAGTGAGACAACCACTTTAGTGCTTGCACCCGATCAAATGCTGCTGCAAATTCATGAAAGTGTGGGGCATCCGTTAGAACTCGATCGCATTTTGGGCGATGAGCGTAACTATGCAGGCGGTAGCTTTGTCAAACTTCAGGACTTTGGCAATCTCGTCTACGGTTCACCGTTGATGAATATCACCTTTGATCCAACGGTTTCTGGCGAATTTGCCAGTTACAGTTTTGACGACACTGGCGCACCCGCCACGCGCGAATATTTGATCAAAGATGGCATTTTACAGCGCGGAGTCGGCAGCCTCGAAAGTCAAGCGAGAACAGGTGTCAAAGGAGTTGCGTGTGCCCGTGCTTCTTCTTGGAATCGTCCCCCAATCGATCGTATGGCAAACCTCAATCTCGAACCCGGAACTAAGAGTTTCGAGGAAATCATTGCAGGCATCGATCGCGGAATTTACATGGAATCCAATCGCTCTTGGTCGATCGACGATCAGCGCCACAAATTTCAATTTAGTTGTGAATATGCCAAACGCATTGAGCAAGGCAAACTCACAACCACGTTGCGGAATCCGAACTATCGAAGTATTACACCTCAATTTTGGGGAGGCTTAGTCGAGGTCGGCGATCGCTCAACCTGGCAAATGTACGGCACGCCGATGTGCGGAAAAGGCGAGCCGAACCAGGCAATCACGGTCGGGCATGGCTCTCCCGTAGCAGTCTTTGCCAATATTGAAGTCTTTGGAGGGGGCGCATAGCCGATGTTAGAAGCTAGCTTTAATCAACTGGTTAACGAAATTCGCAGTCAACTCCAACCCGATGAGCAATTTACCCTCACTCTGAACTGTGAGCAAAGCCAGTTCATTCGATTCAATCATGCCAAAGTTCGACAAACTGGAACCGTCAATGATGGCAGTCTTCAACTTGTTTTGATGCACAATCATCGGAGTAGCTACCGAGAATTTCCGTTTACGGGTAATCTTGAGTGCGATCACCAAACGGCTCAAGCTGCGATCGCGCTCCTGCGCGAAGAAGTCCCCCAACTGCCTGAAAATCCTTATCTCGTCCTGCCTTCAGGCAATCACATCAGCCGAGAATCCCATGCTGGCAAGCTCATTGCTGCTGATCAAGTTGTTTCAACCCTGCTTCCAATGGTGTCGGATCTCGATTTCACGGGAATCTATGCCGCAGGTTCTGTGATTCGAGCGTATGCGGATTCAGTCGGTCAACAGCACTGGTTTGACACCGATTCTTATTCGCTAGATTACTCACTGTTTACCGCCGATGGACAAGCCGTAAAAGGCACATTAGCCGGATCGACTTGGGATGAGGCAGCCTATCAATCTCGGATTGAAGAATCGCGCGCGCAATTATCGTTAATGTCCAACGCGCCAAAGCCGATTCAGCGTGGACAGTATCGCACTTATCTTGCACCGGCTGCGATCGCGGAATTGATGACAATGCTTTCTTGGGGAGGAATTAGTGAATCGTCTCACCAACAAGGCGGCAGTTGCTTTAGTGCGATGCGTCGAGGTGAGAAGAAACTTTCGCCTAAGTTCACACTGAAAGAGAATTTCACATCCGGCTTAGTTCCCAGATTTAACGAACTCGGCGAGATCGCACCCTTAGAACTTGCTTTGATCGAATCAGGCGAACTAGTCAACATGCTAACCTCGTCTGCAACCGCAAAAGAATATGGGCTGGAAGCAAATGGCGCAACCCAAGGAGAAGAACTGCGATCGCCCGAAATTCTCCCAGGTGACCTAGACCACGATGCGATTCTCAAAACCCTCGATACTGGACTATATCTATCGAATTTGCACTATTTGAATTGGAGCGATCGCCCCACAGGTCGCATCACTGGAATGACGCGCTATGCGTGTTTCTGGGTTGAGAAGGGCGAGATTATTGCGCCGATCGAAAATCTCAGATTCGATGATAGTCTCTATCAATTTTGGGGAGATAATTTGGTCGCTCTGACGAATTTTCAAGAATTTATTCCCGACATTGGAACGTATGAGCATCGCAATTTAGGCGGCGTTCTTGCTCCTGGAATGATTGTGGAAGATTTTACGTACACGCTTTAATTTCAATCTGTAGAATCGAACCTACTGGAGTGAGTCAGGAGAACAGCCGGATGCTGCCCATGTTTGATCTCAAATCGACTGCTCTGTTAATTATTGACTTTCAAGCAGATTACTTTCACGGTGGCGCAATCCACGTCACTGGCGCTGCGGAAGTCCAACCCAAAGCTCAGCAAGTTTTAGCCGCCGCTAGAACAGCAGGATTGCCCATTATCCATACCAAAGAAGTACATCGTAAAGAAATGGTGGATTTTGGGCGAGAGCTAGATGGTGCTGAACCTGTTCACTGTCTCGAAACTTGGGCAGGAACCGATTTTCATCCTGATTTCTCTCCTTGTGATGGAGAGTTTGCGATCGCCAAACGACGCTACAGTGCTTTCTTTGCCACTGATTTAGATCTACTGCTGCGGGGTCTCGGCATCAAAACATTAGTCATCATGGGCACATTGACTAACGTGTGTGTACACTACACGGCTGTTGACGCTCACCAGCACGATTATCACTTTTATGTCATCGAAGATTGCTGCATGGGTTCAGATTGGGATGCCCATTGGGCTGCTCTCAAATCAATGGCATACTTACAGCAAAAATCCCGCTTGACTCATCACGAATTTATTGAAGCAATGTCTCGCTTAACTCAAGGTGTTGCAAATTAAGCAGTTGAATCGAGTTCAACTGCTAATTGAATTGTCTGTGCCACATTGCATCAATCAGCTATCCTTCAGATGTAAAGGCAGCCTTTAGATATCGAGAAATTGTGAATAGACATGAAAATCTATCCTGAAAGACTCGAAATTACCTGCAAAATCTAGTAGGCTAGCTTCCAATTTGTAAAATATTTTGCCAAACTTACAGTTCATGACTGTGTTTTTCAACACCCCCTATCTCCTGCTGGCACTTAGTACAGCACTCACTGCGATTCATCTGAAACTTATTTGGAGAAGTGGACATCATGGACAATTTCTAGAAGCTGCCCTGATCTGTTGGGCTGCCACTTGGTTTCTCGTCTGGCGCAACCATCAAAACTTGAAATTTGAGAGCAATCCTGTACCGAGCGCGATCGGATCATGCTGTATTGCTTGGGTCTTGCTCAGAAGTCTAGGCATTTCAGAATATGACTCTTTCTTGAGATTTGCACCGATCGTATCTGGAATTGGAGTCGCTTTACTCGCATCAGGCTTTGCCCTGAAACAGTACTGGCGCGCACTTCTCGTATTGGCATGGATGGTGATCCCGACGACGACTCTCTTAACCCAATTCGACATTTCGCCCCTTACTGCAGATGTCAGCGGTAGCCTACTCTGGTACTCCGGATTTCGGGTGATTCAAGACGGGGTTTTACTTCATATGCCGACTGGAAGTGTCGAAGTCTATCCAGGATGTTCAGGGATTCAGCTGATTTGGCAGCATTTGTTACTGGGTTGCTTGTTTGTGATTCTCTTCCCGATCGGACTTATACGATCGCTGATCGTACCCCTCGCTGGAATGCTCATCGCCTTCCTCACAAACGCGATTCGGGTGGCACTGATGGCAATTCTGGTCGCTCAAAATCAGCGAGAAGCCTTTGATTATTGGCATTTAGGTACAGGTTCGCTAATTTTCTCGATGATCTCCGTCGCGTTGTTCGGTTTCCTGTGTTACTTCTTGCTCGAACAAGCCGATCGGGCTGCTGAAAACGATGAGGTGCAAGCATGAAAACCTGGGAGACCATTCGCAATTATTGGTTAGCTGCTGCGCTTGCAAGTAGTAGTTTAGTGCTGCTCAAACTCACAGTTACACCCCCTCAGAAGCTACCCCAACTTAGCTATTCTTTTCCAGCAGCCATTCCCCTGTCCCGCTGGGAATTTGTCAAAGCCACCTCAATTGGCACTCAAAAACGCTATACCCCTTCGCTTGCGACAAGCGTCGATGATTTAACGATCGCTGGACAGCAGTATCGCTATCTTCGCCAGGGTCGCTCTCTGGACATTGAGATGCGCTACTTTAATGACACCTACACCAAAGTCTCGGACATTCTTGAAGAATCTACGATTAACAACACCAAAATTGATTTCGAGACCAAGCGCTCAACGACCGGCAGCTATGCGGTTTATCAGCGATCAAATCGACTTTACTTTTCCGCCTGCATTCCAGTCACTCGGGATACGACCGTGACCGATGGCGAACTCAGAGGCGCGCAGACTCGACCCGATATTCTGATGCAGCGTGTCTTCCCCTGGTTCATCGGGAGAAGTCAACTGCGCGATTTACGCTGTCTCTGGACTAACGCCTCACTCCCAATCGATCCAAAGGCTCCAACGACAACTCGGCAAGACTTAGAGCAAGCTTGGACAGAATGGATAGAGTGGTGGCAGCAGAATTATCCGTCGATCAAAAACGAGTAGAGACGCTCCAGTAGGAACGCCTTTACAGCGTTAAGGGATTATGGCTTCCGTCTTCTGCGACGCTGAATCAAAGCTCCAAATGCGATCGCAGTCCCAGACCCCAGAATTGTCATTGGTTCTGGGACAGGAGTATTCGGGCAGTTTGGTTTATTGGGACAGATAGGATTACCTGGATTACCTGGATTGCCTGGATTGCCTGGATTACCTGGATTACCTGGATTGCCTGGATTACCTGGATTACTCGAACTAACCAGTCCTCCTGGACCACCTGGAGGATTTGAACTGCTATCCTTCCCTCCACCCAAAAACGGAAGTGCACCGAGCAGCAGCAATGGTTCCCAGGGAAATCTTCTCCCACCGACCGTCGTAGGTAAGACTCCTACCGGAGGCGGGGAGGGAAGTTGCGAAACGGCTTCAGGAGGTTCACCCCCGCCCATCGCACAAGTGGTTCCTTTCAACTGCACGATAAAGTCATCAAAATCACGATCTTGTTGTCCTCGGTTCCGCACAAGTTTAGAACCTGTATCGTCCCAATTCACCATCACCCCACTCGAGCACAGATCGCTCGCACCGCCTGTGAATTTAACTTGTTGCTCTTGATTGGGATTCAGAACGTTCTCTGAGTAAAGAATTCCAGTCGGGCGACCATTAAAGCTAGATTCTAAATACAAAACGTATCGCTTGTTTCCTTTAAACGTAAATCGTGCAGTTGGATTTGCAACTGCATTGCTTGGGGTTCCTCGAAAGTCAGTATTGGTTCCAGTATGATTCCGAAACGAGGAAGGCTTAAAAATAGATTCTGCATCATCCGCAGCTTTCGTTTCTACAATCAACGGAGTTTTCTTTTTCGTATCGACTTCCATGACTCCGAAAGTCGATTGATACGCACCATGAGATTCTATGAAGTTAGAATCAAGCGTTGTATCTTGCTCAAATTGTAGCCCCGAGTTATTGATCATCGTAGCAGCACGGACTGGAACCCAGAAATTACTGAGAAGCCATCCCCCTGTAATACTGAGGGTTAGCAGTGTCCACGATCGACGAGAGCCACGATTTGAACAACCCGCCAGTTTAAAAGTACTGACTGGATAAAAGTTTGACTTAGGGCATGTCAAACCGAAGAAACTTTTTGCCATACATTACAGACCTTACAGGAAGACGGAGAGTGTTTTGGTTGATGCCCCTGTAATCTGCACTTGGACTAAGAACGTAATTAGACGTTCTGAGGAAAAGTTGCCAAAATATCAGCTATGAGACTAGGTATTTTTAGCAGGATTTTCAAATTATTGCCATAGAGTCCTGAGTTATTTTACACAAGCTTAAATAATCATCCTGAATAATTACGCAGAACCCTCTTCTTCTTTTAATGTACAAGATAAACCTCGGAAATCGTATTCCTACGGATCAAATTGGCAGACGATCGATATCTCGATTTGCGCCGATGACAACAATCGCAATCCCCTTAGAGAGCCGTGTATTCGGATCAGGATTGATGATAAATTTTCCCTGATGACTAAAGGCAAGCAAGTTTAAGCCGTAGTGCGATCGCAGTCTCAGTTCCGCGATTGTCTTGCCATGGAAGTTTTCGGGTGCGATGAGTTCAACAATACTATTTTCAGGATCAAGCTCAAATCGTTCTAAAATTCCAGGTTTGGTCAGCGATCGCGCTAAGTCGCAACCCATTTCATGTTCTGGAAAGACAACGTGATCGGCTCCAACTTTTTTCAGCAATTTCTCGTGGATTTCTGAGGAAGCTTTGGCAACCACATGACGCACCCCGCCTTCTTTGACGTTCATCGTCGTAATGATGCTTTCCTGAACGTAATTCCCGATCGCAATAATCACAGTATCTTGCTCAAAAATTCCGGCTTCTCGGAGTGCCACTGGTTGAGTCGAGTCGATTTGGCGAGCATGGGTGACAATCCGATCGTTTAACGCTTGATCAACTCTACCCTTATCGAAGTCAGCCGCTAGAACTTCATAGCCAGAGTTATGCATCGTGGCACAAACTGCACGACCAAAGCGCCCCAATCCAATGACAGCGAACTGTCGATTTCGGTTATCCGATTTCAAACTATGGAAGAACCCTAACGACGATAAGTTCACGTCCCTGTCCTCAATATGACTCTTGATTGTTCATGATAATTTGAAAATGTTACCCAACTAGTAAATTTTCTTCAGGATAGTTAACAAAACTCGGCTTGGGATCACCCAGAATCGCACTCATTAAGAGTAAGACTCCGACCCGCCCGACGTACATGACAGCAATGATCACCAGTTGTCCAGGAATCGATAGATTTGCCGTTCCAAAGGCGGTTAAGCCAACCGTGGCAAAGGCTGAGACAACTTCAAACAGAATGTGAATGAAATCAAGTTTGGCATCGGTCAGAGCAATGAGGATGGTTGCCCCAATCACAGTGCCGATCGAGCCAACAAGCACAGCGACCGCTTTCAGAATCAGAGCGGAAGGAATCTGCCGCTGTGAGCCTAAAACAACTTCTTTGCCCTGTAGAACAGCCTTGGTGCAGTCTAATAAAACTCTGACCGTTGTAGTTTTGATGCCGCCGCCCGTTCCGCCTGGACTTGCACCCATAAACATGAGCGCGATCGTGATGAACAAGCCCGCAGTCGTCATTTTGGTAATGTCGATCGTATTAAATCCGGCAGTGCGGGGTGTGACAGATTGGAACCAAGCTGCCATCAGTTGATGCGGCAAACTTAAAGCTCCAAGCGTATTGGGATTACGGAATTCGGTCGCGTAGAATGCGATCGTACCGAGAATTAGAAGCGAGATCGTGGTGCTAGTTGCAACTCTAAAATTGAGAGAAAAATTTGAGCGGCAAGGATTGCGCATGATGCGATTGCGAATCCATTGATATAGCTCCATAATGACTCCGTAGCCGATCCCGCCAAAAATAATTAATCCAGTGATCGTAAAGTTCATGACTGGATTGGTTACGTATTGCACCAAGTTGTCTGAGAACAAGCCGAATCCCGCATTATTAAAGGCGTTGACGCTGTGAAAGATTGATTGCCACAGTGCCCACAAGGGTTGATCCTGATATTGTGGGACAAAAACGGTCATCAACAGAATCACACCCGTCAGTTCAAAAACTAGAGTCGTTGCGATAATCGATTGCAGAAGCCCTGCGAGTCCTGAAAGTCCTTGGACATCCAGTGATTGTTGAACTGCGATTTTCTCTCTCAGTCCTAATCGTTTCCCAAGCAGGAGTAATAAAACTGTGGTAGCAGTCATGTAGCCAAGTCCTCCGACTTGGACTAAGAGCACCAGAAAAAACTGCCCCCAGAATGAATAAAACTTGCCGACATCGACAACTGATAGCCCTGTTACACAGACGGCTGAAGTTGCGGTGAAAAGGGCTGCAACAGGGCTGTTCCATTCTCCGGAAGCGGTTGAGAAGGGAAGCATTAAGAGCAGAGCGCCGACTAGAATTACTGCGAGAAAGCCTAGACAAATAGTACGTGCGACAGTCATGAATACGTTGCGGGAGTACGACCAAGCAGAAAGATTGTAGGCTAAATATGCAGAAGAGATTTAGCTTAGCCTGCTGATGGATCAGATTAGATTTCAGTTTCTCACGGTTCGATCGTGCTGAATCAAAATCTCGATCGTTAGCTTCATAATCCTAGCTAAACGCTCTCGATTCTGCTGGATATTCAAACGATTGAGGAATTTGATGGTTGAGGAATTTGAAGTCAGTCATTTGAAATTCGCGCAGCAAGGAGTTTTCACAATTGTCCAAAGTAGAGAAATTGCTCAGGTCTGAATATGGTTAGCTGCTCATTCAAGAATGATATTCCTGGTCTTTATTGCTACTTTTCATCACTCAACGGTTTGTTTATGCTGAAGCGTAAAACCAATGAGATTAAACTGTATGCAAGATTCAAATAGCCTGCTGTTTATTTAGCCAAAAAGATGCCTAAGGTGATCAAGGCAATCATTCAGCCCGAAACTGGGTTAGATTCAGAGATAAGTGATTTAGCCTGCTGACATCTCGAACAGCTAACCCTCTGAACTTTTAACCTTCAGCGATGAACAGGCGATCGTATCCGTCAAAACCGCACTCGCTATTGCACCTGTATGAATCTCAAGATGGGCGTTGTCAGGCGCTTCAAACAGTAAGCGTTGTCCCGGAAATACCACCCGCTCAAAATACCAATTCTCAATATTCGCAATTCGGGCAATCTGAACTTGGGGCGTTGAATTGACGTAGCAGCACAAACCAAACGTCAGCGCTGATCTCACGCTCGTTGAAAGAGAATTCATTTTTTCTAATCAAAAATATTTTCCCGTCGATCGTACTCGGACTTCTTCGATTTGACGATCCATCTTTCTGTAGAAATTCCGACAAATCGACTCGATTTCTCTAAACAGCTGCTGAAATCCTTGTAGATATACACATTGGTCTCTTCTTAACCGGATTCTTCATATAAAGCTTTGATGAAACGACCCATTCAAACTTTAAGGATTGTGTTTGAATCTTTCCCTCAAACTTGTCTATCTGTGCAAGCGAGGGCAATCTGGAATGAGTTCAGAAAAATAGCGTATTCAAACGGTTGACTTTTCAAAGTTTTTTCTCTATGGAAAAATGGAAAGGTCAGAACTGCAAATCCAAATACTTCTACCAAGATTTTGATTTACAGTTCTAACATGCATCTCACACAATCAGGCGATATCACTGGGAATATTGGCATCAGACACCGCATCTGCCTGGGATTGCCAATATTCATGAATCAAACTTTCTAGCTCCGATCGCTGAACCTCAGTTCCGATCGTCGCATTTCCGGGTGTTTCAAAAAAAATAGTGCTGTAATCCTTATCCATTGCCAGCATTTGAAACAGGATATGCGTCACAGGGACAGGTAAAGCAATTAAATTCGGATCACTCAGATCATAAGGACTAGAAGCCACGTCTTTGAGACTGGGAAACGCATAAACCACGTTTTTCTCTGTCTCGCCTTGGGTACGATGATTCAGGGTTAACATCACCCAATCTTGATTGAGCGTCTGCACTACATAATATTGAAGATGTCGTAACCGTTGCGCGATCGCGCTTAAAACCGGAGCGATAGACTCAATAAGCTGAGGAGTAGAGCCGTCCTTGGGTGCGTCATTAATCAGCGCTTGAAGTTGTTGATCTAGAGTCATACGTACCGTCCGCAAATAATCAGGGATTTCTACCACTATTGTGATCTAGGCATCACAAAAAAGTTCCATCAAACCAATGAGAGAAAGCCATTGATTTGCACGACACTAGAAACCGTGGGGGAAATCTGCCAGAGCGTGGATGCGATTCTTCAGCTATTACTAGGCGAACTGAAACAAGCAACCCATGCCTCTGAGCGCAATTGTCAAGAAGTCGCCGATCGACTCACCCAAGAAGTCGTCCGAATTTGCTCCGAGAGCAAACGGATTCAAGCTTCCGGCGAAATTCAAACCTGGGCAACGACTCTTGCCAAGCATCGCCTTCAACAATGTCTGTCCTATTACAAATTAGGGTCGCGTCGTGGTCGCGCTGAGCTTCACAGCAATTTGAGTGCTGTGATTTACCGCTACATCACGCCACCCCAAACTCAATCGAGCTACCAAGCCCGACTCGTTTTGATCGAAGACTTCTTACAAGGCTTTTACATGGAAGCGCTGAACGCCTTCCGGAGAGAGTCGCAGTTGGGAGCCGAATACACGCCCAAAACCACGCTAGAGCTTGCGGAATACATGGCGTTCACCGAGCGTTATGGCAAGCGTCGTATTCCCCTACCCGGACACCGGAACCAACAGCTGATCATTTTGCGCGCACAGACCTTTTCTCAGCAGCAGCCCATCGAAACTCTCGTGGATTTGGAGCAAGCCGCAGAAGGGTCGATGTCAGAATCTGAGAATCCTTGGAATATGGCCTCAATTCAGCAAGTCCGCGAGCAAATGGTCGCGCAAGAACCCGAATTAGCTGAAGATACGTTGCGGCAATCGGTTGTCAAAGAATTGATTGCTTATCTCGAAGAACGGAAGCAGCATGACTGTATCGACTACTTTACGTTAAGACTTCAAGATTTACCGGCCAATGAAATTGAAGCAATTTTGGGCTTAACCCCGCGTCAACGGGATTACTTACAGCAGCGATTCAAATATCATTTGATTCGATTTTCGTTCTCTCACCATTGGGAGCTGGTGCATCAATGGCTAGAAGCCGATTTAGAGCGTAATCTGGGACTCTCCAATCGACAGTGGAAACTGTTACATCAACGGGCAACGAACTCTCAAGCTGAACTGCTTCATCTCAAGCAACAAAAATTACCCGAGAGCACGATCGCTCAACGGTTAGGTTGCACGGTGAATCAAGTTCAGAAACAATGGTTTAAACTCCTTGAGCAAGCTTGGGAAATTCGTAATGACCAAGATTCCGGAGGAACGCTCTCGGCTGATGAATAGGGTGTTATCACAATGGATCACGACTTAGAAAGCAGAACTAGAGTTCTATTAAAACTGTTACAAAACCTAGGATTGGTCAATCCATCCGATCCGAGGGTCACTTTTGAACAGTTCGATCAACATCGTGATGCTATCCGTGAGGATCGTTCCACCTCACACTCGTCCTCGTCTGAGGACTTATCACACCAACCGGGAGAGATACCTGCTGTGCAAGATCGTTTTCATGCGCTGCTAAAACGTCGTCTTCTGATGGAGGCTGAGCAAAAGCCGCCCGTTTTTCCTTGGGAAAAAGAAGCGGTTCATTATGATGCTGAGTCAACGATCGAAGCGCAACCTGTTTTAGCCGCAGCATCTGTTTGGTTAAGTCAAATTCGTCATATGAATTTGCCGATCCCTTTGCCTGAAGCGGTGATGACCGAACTTCTGGCACGGTGTCAATCGGCGTTATTTTCTTCGCTGCGAGAAGGAGCAAAACTGGTTCAGGCAGTGGACACCCTGTTTCCGGGGCAGTCTCAACTGCTCAACAATGTTGCAGGGTATGTGATGGTTTCTCCAGCTCGGTCTTCTGTTGCCAAGCTGCAAGACCTCGCGACTGAGCTTGGAGAGGAGTTGCCGAAGTCTTTTGAGGGTGCGATCGACACGCAGCAAATGGCGTTATCGCTACTAGCAGCCCGCGAGATTCTGAGTACATTGACGTTGAAGATTTCGACCCAGCAACCTCGGATTGAGCGGGAATGGCTGACTGAGCTTGGAGCATTTACCCTACGGATGGAATATAAGACAGATTGCTTACGAATTGAGGCAGAGCTTCCTTGTGGCGGCAGTCTTCAGTTCCAAGGCGAGGAGTCTCGGTCTTTAGTCGATCGCGACGGAGCGGGTCGGCTGAATCTGGAGATTCGGGAGTTCGCTGTCGATCGCGTCTATCCGTTAGAAGTTCGTTTAGGCGAACAAGATGTGTTGACGTTTGCTGTGAACGTTCAACGTTAAAGCCAATTGGAATTTGAGTAAAAGTGAAGGGTGGGATAGAAGATGCTATCTGCCCTTCGTTTTTTTGTTGGGAGATAGGGAGTGGGGATAGGAAGATAGGGAGCAATCTAAGTTTGGGTTCTCCCCATCTCCCAACTTCCGAAAAATAACTGCGGTTCACACCGACCTGCACACTTTCCCTCTCCCAAGACCTACGAAAAATTAGGCTCTTCCTTCCGTGCTGCAAAATCTGCTGCGCGTGCAATCCGAATACTTCCTTGAGGCGAAACATAGGCGACTTCAGGGAAATATTGTGCAAGGGGCGTTTCTGGGGCGCGAGCAACATAATCCGCGATCCGAATCTGAGTTGGCTCCATTTGCAGCGCCATGATGAGACATTTTGCATTGCCTTTACATCCTGCGTGCGCTACGCCTCGCAAGCGACCCCACACTAAAATATCGCCTTCTGCAATGATCGAACTTCCAGGATTGAGATCTCCAACAACTACGACTGTTCCGTTATGACGAATTTCTGCACCCGATCGTAATGTCATTTGGATATAGAGCGGATCCTCCATCGCTGTTGCAGGCTCAGAATTCGGAAGTAATGGGGAAGCAGCCGTAATTTGTTCAACCGAGTAGCCTGCAGTTGCAGCAACAACAGCCGTTTGACGACGACGGGTATGCACCCATTTCAATTGCAATTGCACTTCAGCCAAAGCTTCTGCGATCGCGCTAATTTGCCGTGTATCGAGCAAGCGATCGTCACTGACCAAATGCACAGGGGTATTCGGCTGCCAAAATCGTTCCTGACCCATTAAAAGCTGTTTGAATTGCTGCCACAGTTCTACCCAAGCCAGGGCAATCTTTGAATTCTCGGATTCGGGCGGCAAAATCAGATGCAGTTCCCCCTCTTTTGTTTTGAGGCGGACTTGGAGATCTGCGATCGCGACTGTCTGAGGAGATAGCTCGCTCGATGTAGAAAGACTGCTATCCGTGATCTCGCTGGATGCATGAGCGTCACTAGATGCAGTGACATCAGTTTTAGGGTTCTCAGCGGTTGGAGTGTCTGAGGAAGGTGTAGGGGCTTCTAGAGGCTTCTCCAGAGTTGAATCTGAAGTCACTGAGAGCGGGTCAATGGGAGTGGGCGAAACAGAAGTGTCAGGAGTCATGCCTTAATGGTGGGGCTGCAACGGATAGATCATATTGAGTCATTGAGCGGATTGCAAGTTGTTTCGATTGACAGACGAAAAAGATAGGAATTTGAGTTAGCGTTTTGTCGTGAATTTAAAGAATGGATCGAGATGTAGGGTTATTTCAAATTATGTAAAGTATCTTCCCCAAATGAGAATTATTTTGGGAAAACCGGAGATGGAAGTACTGAAATCGAGAGTGAGGAAAGATGTCAGAGTTAATTCAAGCTGTTCTCAAGAGTGAGGAACGATCGAATTTTCGTCAATTTGCGAGCTTATTAAGATCGGCTGATAAAAAGTATTTACTTAGAAATGAAATTCTTCAACTCTTTAATGAAAAGTCAGAGCAATTTTCCGATTCACCAAATCTACAAAAATTAATCCGATATGTTCAAGAAATCATTTTAGAAAACGACTTTTTTTGTCTAATCATCCGTCCGAGAATTGCAAAGCAGGAGGCGTACCGAATCCTTGAGGATTTGACAGTAGAACCGATGAGTGTTCAAGAATTGCTAGATTTACGCGATCGCTTTGTCAACCACTATCATCCCCAAGAAGGGGATGTATACGAAATTGATTTTGCGCCCTTCTATGACTATTCGCCTGTATTGCGTGATCCAAAAAACATTGGAAAAGGTGTTGAATATCTCAACCGTTTTCTATCTAGCCAATTATTTCAAGATGAGAAAAAGGGGCAAGTTTCGTTATATCAATTTCTACAGTTACATCGATATAACGGGCTTCAATTGTTGATTAATGAGCGGATTCGCTCCACCGAAGAATTAAGCGATCGCGTGAAGCAAGCCTTAGGAATTGTCAGCGATCGTGATCCAAATGATCCTTATCAAACCTTTCGATTTGAATTACAAGATTTAGGATTTGAACCAGGTTGGGGTAACACAGCGGCAAGGGTTCGAGAAACGTTAGAAATTTTAGATCAATTAATTGATTCACCTGATCACCAAACTTTAGATGCTTTTATCTCGCGAATTCCAATGATCTTTAGAGTGGCATTAATTTCGCCGCATGGATGGTTTGGACAAGAAGGAGTTTTAGGCAGACCTGATACGGGCGGGCAAGTCGTCTACATTCTAGATCAGGTTAAAAGCTTGGAAAAACAGTTGCAAGAGGATCTTGAACTTGCAGGTTTAGCTATCTTGGGTGTGCAGCCGAAAGTCATCGTTTTAACGCGATTGATTCCAAATAGTGATGGAACACTTTGTAATCAGAGACTTGAAAAGATTTATGGCACAACAGATGCTTGGATTTTAAGAGTTCCATTTCGAGAATTTAATCCACATTTGACACAAAATTGGATTTCTCGATTCGAGATTTGGCCGTATTTGGAAACCTTTGCAATCGATGCAGAACGTGAGCTTCGAGCGGAGTTTCAAGGCAGACCGGATTTAATTATCGGTAACTATTCTGACGGAAACCTCGTTGCTTTTTTACTAGCAAGACGACTCAAAGTAACACATTGTATTATTGCTCATGCGCTTGAGAAATCGAAATATCTTTTTAGCAATCTTTACTGGCAAGATCTAGAAGATAAATATCATTTCTCGCTGCAATTTACGGCAGATTTGATTGCAATGAATGCAGCAAACTTTATCATTAGCAGCACCTATCAAGAGATCGTTGGCACACCTGAAAGCGTTGGTCAGTACGAATCTTACAAATCTTTTACTATGCCAGATTTGTACCATGTTGTTGATGGGATTGAGTTATTTAGTCCTAAATTCAACGTTGTTCCTCCGGGTGTGAATGAAGCCGTATTCTTTCCCTTTACTCGCACAGAAGATCGACTATTAAACGATCGAGAACGGCTAGAGAATCTTCTGTTTTACGATGACGATCCTGAACAAATCTACGGCAAATTGGATAATCCAGATAAACGTCCGTTATTCTCGATGGCGAGACTTGATCGCATTAAAAATCTCACAGGACTGGCTGAGACTTATGGACAAAGTGAATCTCTGCAAGAGCGATGTAATTTGATCCTAATTGCGGGGAAACTTCGCACCGATGATTCAACCGATCACGAAGAAATTAGCGAAATCGAAAAGCTGTATGAAATTATCGATCGCTATCAGCTCAAGGGCAAAATTCGCTGGCTTGGTGTGCGTCTGCCCAAAATTGACACGGGAGAGGTGTATCGAGTCATTGCTGATCGAGAAGGAATTTTTGTGCAGCCTGCTTTATTTGAGGCATTTGGCTTGACGATTCTTGAAGCGATGGTGACTGGACTGCCCATGTTTGCAACTCGATTTGGAGGTCCACTTGAAATTATTCAGAACAAAGTGAATGGATTTTATATCAATCCAACCAATTACGAAGAAACAGCAGAAGTAATTTTAGAGTTTCTAGACCAGTGCGATCGCGATCCGCACTATTGGAGCCAGATTTCGCAGCGGGGAATCGAGCGAGTCTACAGTACTTACACTTGGAAAATTCATACAACGCGGCTGCTCTCACTTGCCAAAATTTATGGCTTCTGGAATTACACTTCGCAGGATCATCGCGAAGATATGATGCGATACATTGAATCGCTGTTCTATCTGCTCTATCGCCCTAGAGCGCAAGGATTGTTAGCCGAACAACTCCAGCGATCGTAAAAAACAAGAAAAAAGAGAGTGAAGTTTTGCACTCTCTTTTTTGATGATTGTCGTGTTTTCTAACGGATTTAGATTTCCGCTTCGGTATCGCGTTGTTTGCGGTAACGCACTGCGATCGCGCTCACTAACGCTAATGCTGCGATCGTGCCAGGTTCAGGTACTTTCGTAGGTTTAGGTGTGGGCGGTTTTGGAGGAGTTGGAGGTGCCGGAGGAGTAACCGGTGGGGTCGGATCGTTGGGTTTTGTTCCATCGATCGGCGTGTCGAATATTGGAGGAGTAACTGGAGGAGTCACCGGAGGAGTAACTGGGGGAGTCACCGGAGGAGTAACTGGGGGAGTGGTTGGTGGGGTAGTCGGTGGAGTGGTCGGTGGGGTGGTTGGTGGAGTGGTCGGTGGAGTGGTCGGTGGGGTGGTTGGTGGAGTGGTCGGTGGAGTGGTCGGTGGAGTGGTCGGTGGGGTGGTTGGTGGAGTGGTCGGTGGAGTGGTTGGTGGAGTGGTCGGTGGAGTGGTCGGTGGGGTGGTTGGTGGAGTGGTCGGTGGGGTGGTTGGTGGAGTAGTCGGTGGGGTGGTTGGTGGAGTAGTCGGTGGAGTGGTCGGAGGATTAGTTGGTGGAGTAGTCGGAGGATTAGTCACAGTGACGGAAGTCGCACGACCCGTACCGCTTGAGCCTAATGATGTACCCGCAATGCTCTGGTAACGAACTCCAAGATTATTGAGTGTGAGGCTATTGACTGCACCCGCCAGTGTGAGTGAGAAGTCAAACGTTCCAGTACCCCCAGCCGTGGCGATACCGCCATTTCCGCCCCCTTGGCAAGTGTTTCCAGCGTTGAAGCAAACATTTACATTGCCAAACTGATTTGGAAATGCACCATTCAAATGTGCCTTATCAAACAAACCGCTCGCGCTTGAACTCAGAAGCGTCGAGCTTGTGTTGAAGCCTAATCCCGTTACACGAGAGGTAATGCCACCGCTAGAAGTGTCGTCCAACACCGCTTGAAACTTCGCGATCGTGTTTCCAGCAACAGTCTCAAATCCTTTGAAAGTGAAGTCAACAAATGAAGACAACCCTGCAACAGCTTGAGTGCCAACGTTCCCATCAAAGTTAACGCGGAAGATCTTACCTAAATCTGCCAGTCCAACTGTAAAAGAACTGGTTGCTGGAGTTGCCGTTTGGGTAGGACCTACAACAGTCGTGGTCGTCGTGGTAGTAGATTGCGATCTGCCATTATTCGCAAATGCTGGGTTCGCAATAGAGAGTAAGCTTAAACTCAGAATCCCTGAGTAGATTAGCAGCTTATTAGGTGACAAGGGTTTTGACATCTGAGTAATATTTGAAAGTCTATGTACAACTTATTACATTGATCGATGAGTCGTTCCTGATAATTTTGCTGACTTTAGAATCACTTCACAAAAGTTACATTATTCAGTGGTCATACGGTCACATTCATCTTGTAGCGTTGAACGTTTCCTATCAAAATTCCAATCAATTCAGTCTGAACCGTCTGTGTATCATATTTAGAAATTGATTAATTTATACAATTCATATCAGTGGTATGACGGATTCAAAAAGTTTCTAGCAGATAGAGAAAGAGCTTGATGTGAAATTTGAAATTCTGAGTTTTTACCGAGGTTGTTTTCATGGCATCCACACGTCAGACTTTGTTTGAGTCATTTGTGGCGCTTTCCCGTGATTTCAGCAGTGCCGAAATTTTAGATTCCGACATAATGGTTCCTGTTTTGACAGTGCACTGAGTCGATAACATGCTGGCGATCGCACAATTTTTCGCGTTGATGAAACGAGTTTGGCTAATTTGGTTCTGCGCGAGTTTGCTTTATCTGAGTTTGACGTTGCCTGCCTTTGCTCAAGAAGTCGATCAACTCAAACAGAAGCAGCAGCAAGTTGATCAACAGCGAGAACTCGTACAGAAAGAGCGAGAAAAAGTGCAACGCCAAGAACGATTAGCACAAAAAGATCTCACCGGAATTCGACGTAATATCCAGGTAACGACTAGCCAGATCAAGGCAACTGAAGCAAACTTGATGAATGCTAATCAAGTCTTGAAGAATTTGGAGAAAGATTTAGCCGCAACCGAGAGAACTTATCAGCAACGGCAATCTTCCACCGTTTCTCGTCTGAGATTTTTGCAACGTCAGCAGGGCAGTAATGGCTGGGCAGTTTTATTACAAAGTCAAGACTTGAATGATTTTCTCGATCGACGGTTCCGGCTCAAACAGATCTATAAAAACGATCGTAAAACGCTAACAGACTTAAAAATAGAAGCGGCGAAAGTCGATCGCCAACGGCAGCAAGTTGAACAGCAAAAGAATAATATTGCCCTGATTGCTCAACAGTTAATGGCACAGAAGGCGCAATTTGAGCAGCAGGCAGAGTATCAGAAAGAAATTGTCGAGCGTCTCAGAACCAATCGTCGGGCATTAGAAGCCGCAGAAGCACAATTAGAGAAAGATTCCAAAAGCATTGGCGAATTGATTCAAAAGCGGATTGCGGAAGAACGTGCTCGCAACGGAATTGTGATTTTGGGAACGGGTCAATTCAACTTACCGAGTGCAGGCCCGATCACCAGTGGATTCGGATATCGAATGCACCCAATTTTGGGATATCAGCGATTCCATGCTGGAATCGATTTTGGGGCAGATTACGGTAGCCCGATTATGGCAGCCGATCGAGGCGTTGTCATTTTTGCCGGATGGTATGGCGGATATGGAAATTCGGTCATTCTGGATCATGGGAATGGAATCACAACGATGTATGCTCACGCGCAGGAATTGTATGTGAGTGAAGGGCAAACGGTGGAGCGAGGAAAAGCGATCGCGGCGACAGGTTCGACCGGATTATCCACAGGACCACATTTACACTTTGAAGTCAGGAAAGACGGTGAGCCTGTTGATCCTGCTGGATATTTGTAGGGTCTCATGCTCAATCGACCGATTCCTTTTTGGGAACGCTAACAAGAACGTATTTCAGGTTAGGAAGCGGGTAATGATCGGGGAAGATCAGTTTGAAGCAACATCAGATGCGACAGGATATCTTTGGCGAGTTCTCGATCAAGTTGCAACGCCAATTTTTGTTCAGAATCATCATCAGCAAATCGTTTTTGCCAATCAAGCTTTATGCACGCTCGCACACTATAGCGCGGCTGAATTTCTTCGCAATGTCGATCGTATTCTCTCACCTGACCTCACAACAGGACTGACAGCCGGAACTCAAACGGGATATCTGTATGATGCCAATGGCGGGACTCAAGAGATTTCGGTTGTAAAATCCGCTGTTCAAGGAATGCCCCTGATCGTTGCAACGATCAAAGAGACAGAATCCGCAAATTCAGATCAACTGGATCAAGCGATTCAAGAACGGAAAGCCGCAGAAGTTGCATTAATGCGATCGCAGCAGCGGCTGACCTTACTCATTCAACAATCCCCATTTGTTTTTGTCGAATGGGGAGCAGACTATAAAATCCAAACCTGGAACTTTGCTGCACAACGAACATTTGGCTACTCCCGAAAAGAAGCTGTCGGGCAGTCGCTTGAGAAAATTTTGCCAGAGTTTCTCAAAGCAGACTTTTTAACCGTCATTGCCCCATTACTGACCCAATCAGGAACAACACAACAGATCCAGAAACATTTGACTTTGAGCGGTGAAACGATTATTTGTGAATGGTTTCACTATCCGTTACTCGCTCCGAATGGTAGTGTGATGAGCATTGTTTCAATGGGAATTAACATTACCGATCGTGTGAATAGCGAAGCAGAACGTAGACAAGCAGAACTTGCGCGATCTCAGTCTGAGCAGCGATTAGCGCTTTTAGTTCAACATGCGCCCCTCGCGATTATTGAATGGACACCCCAACTCACGGTCAAAGAGTGGAATCCAGCCGCAGAGTTTATGTTTGGCACATCGAGAGATGAAGCGCTTGGGAAACCTTGCGATTACTGGATTCCCAGTAACGTGCAGCCTGAGGTCAGCAAAGTAATCACGCGATTGATAGAACAGACAGGAGGAAAGCGCAACATTAATGAGAACATCCGCGACAATGGAGAAATTATTACTTGCGAATGGCATAACAATACTGTCTTAGACGCAGATGGAAATATTGTAAGTATTGTTTCGACAGTACTTGATATTACAGAGCGTATCCGATTAGAAACAGAGCGCGAACAAACTGCGATCGCGTTGCAAAATTCAGAACAGCAGCTTCGTCAAAAAGCACAGGAACTTGAACAAGCATTTCGGCAATTGCAAAAAACACAAACGCAATTGATTCAGACTGAGAAAATGTCGAGTTTAGGGCAATTAGTGGCAGGAATTGCTCATGAAATCAATAATCCTGTGAGCTTTATCTATGGCAATTTAGAACCCGCAAAGCAGTATGTTGAAGATTTGCTGAGCGTAATCTGGCTTTATCATGAGGCGTATCCCGTTCCGCCTCAGAAGATTGCCGAAGAACTAGAAGCCCTCGATCTAGAGTTTATGCAGCATGATGTATTCAAACTTCTAGATTCAATGGGAACCGGAGCCGAACGCATTCGGGATATTGTGCGATCGCTGCGAAATTTCTCACGCCATGATGAAGCTGAACTGAAGGCAGTGGATTTACGTGAAGGACTCGAAAGTACTTTAATGCTGTTGCAGCATTTGTTGAAAGCCAACCGAGCTTCGGGAACTTCAATGATGCGCCCTGCCATTCAGGTCACACAGAACTCTGATCGTTTGCCGAAAGTTCAATGCTTTGCAGGACTGCTCAATCAGGTATTTATGAATTTGATCTCGAATGCGATCGAGGCAATTGATGAGCGGTGGCTGCTAGAAGAAATTGATTTTATCCCGGAGATCACGATTGAAGCGGTGCTCTTTACTGAAGAGGTAGACGGACAACCGACGCAATGGGTACGAATTCAGATCACAGATAACGGAATTGGCATGTCAGTTGCGACGCATCAGCGGTTGTTTGACCCATTTTTTACGACTAAACCGATTGGTCAAGGTTCAGGATTAGGATTGTCGATTAGTTATCAGATTGTCACCGAGCAACATGGGGGACGGTTGTGGTGTGACCATCAGGCAGAGCGGGGAGCCACGTTTGTGATTGAGATTCCAGTGCGGCAGTTGCAGTGGAGTTAGGGAATTTTGGCTATGACTTACCAATCGTCATAGCTGGACTCACCTTCTGCAGCGCGTGGCACCACATTTGGAGGAGTTGTATAAGAGACCAGTTCTAACTGGCGTGAAGCCGATCGCGGTTTTTTCTTCTGATTCGGATTCCGTCGTCGGGAAACGCCTTCTTCGTTAGTATCTTCTGCCACGACTTCATACAGAATGGCTAATTTTCCTGGATCTTTGCTTTTGCGCAGAATTCGTCCCATCCGTTGAATGTACTCGCGTGCAGAACCCGTGCCCGAAAGCACGATCGCAATACTTGCATCGGGAACATCTACCCCTTCATTTAACACACGAGAAGCAACGAGCGATCGATACTCTCCTTGCTTAAATTTGGTCAGAATCTCATGCCGTTCTTTCACAGGCGTTTGATGGGTAATGGCGGGGATCAATAGATCCTGAGAAATTCGATAAACCGTAGCGTTATCATCTGTGAAAATGAGCGTGCGTTCAGGATAATGACGCGCGAGTAAATCAGCAAGAACTCTCAGTTTTCCCTCGGTTCCAAATGCGATCGCTTTTGCTTCTCGATGCGCTAACATCGCTCTGCGTCCGGCTTTGGATCTCGCGCTTGCTTGCACAAATCGCTGCCAACCTTGAGCGCTACTTAGATAGAGATTCGATTGTTTGAGAAAGGCATTGCGAATTTGAATCAGTTGATCGTAGCGTTCTCGCTCCTGTTGAGAAAGTGTGACTCTAATCTGAATTGCTTCGTGTTTCGCAAGGGCTGAACCGGATAATTCTTCTGGCGTTCTCCGATAAACTTCTTGTCCGATTAACGTCTTGAGATCTTCATGTTTGCCATCGGTGCGCTCTGGCGTTGCCGTCAACCCTAAGCGATAAGGCGCGATCGCATATTCTGCAATCACTCGATTAAAGTCGCTGGGCAAATGATGACATTCATCAAAGACTAGCAGCGCATATTGATTGCCTAATGTTTCTGCATGAATCGCGGCACTGTCATACGTTGCAACCAGAATCGGAGTGCGATCGCGCGATCCTCCGCCCAACAATCCAATCTCTGTATCAGGAAATGCAGCACATAAGTTCGCATACCATTGATGCATCAGATCCAAGGTTGGAACCATGATCAACGTACTGCGCTGGGTCGCTTGCATTGCCAACTGTGCCAGATACGTTTTCCCGGCTGCGGTCGGTAAGACCACGACACCTAATCGTCCTGAAGTTTGCCAAGCGTCTAAAGCTTCTTGCTGATGAGGATAAGGCTCCATTTCCACAGCAGGAACGAGATCGATCTGATTAAATCCTTTTGCGCGATCGTCGATTTCAATGCCTTCTGAGCGCAGTGCTAACATCAATTCTCGATATTGATTTGCAGGCACCCGAAACTTCTCAATGCGATCGTCCCACACGGCAAATTCGATCCACGCTTTGCCCTTAGGCGGTGGATGAAGAATCAGCGTTCCACGATCGTAAGATAGAGCAGGCTTGCGTGGCATTTTAGTACATTTGTCACTTAATCCTTCTGCTGATCGTACCGGATTTTCGTGAGAAATGTTTTATAGTTCGATCCAGTCAGTTCGGATGATCCTTAGAGCACTTGATGCATCAAATTCGTTCGGACTGAATCTAATCTCGCACAGAGCTAGAATTGCTGATTCCGAATTCACGAATTGCTCAAGTTAAATGACTCAATTTCAATTACTGAATCTGTGTAATCGGCTCACCTTTGAGCAACCGAATTTCCTGTTCCTGCACCTTAATCTTCTTATTCATCTCTCGCACCCGACCTGTGAGAATCTTGACCAAATTTAAGGCAATCCCAGGCGTTTCATCGACTGCTTCATATAGCTGCTGCTGCGTCAAGACCAAACACTCACAAGGCTCGATCGCCGTCACGGATGCCGATCGCGGTTCCGAATCGAACAGCGACATCTCTCCAAAAAAATCTCCACGTTTATAGAACGTCAAATCTCGGCTGCCACTATGCACCCGAACGACCCCTTTAGAAATGACATACATGGAGCGTCCTTCTTGACCCTCAATCAAAATCGTATCGCGCACCCCATACGATCGCTCTTCCATAATCGATGCCAGCCGCACCAGGAAATCGTCCCGCAATTCCTTAAAAATAGGGACTCCTCGAACAAGCAATAAGCGTTCAAAACTGTTCAACATGGCTGGCTTTTTTCAACTTACAAACTAGACTCACCCTAAGATTCGGTTTTCAGGCGCGGTAGCGCTTCAGGATGTTGTGCTGGCGGACGCATCCCCAACTTTTTCATCATCTCTTGAACTTGCGCTGCCACAATGGGATTGCGCTCGTTCTGAAATCCTTGCAGCACCAGTCCTAACTTCTGAGGAAATTGGGTTGCGATATAGCTCAGTGCGGCTTCTCGAACATAGCCTCTCGGATGTCGCAAGCCTGATCGAATCGCATCTGGGCTGATATTCCAATGTGCCCGTTTTGCGAGATGGAAACAGCAAGCTAATGCCCAATCTGAAATAAAATGCCGCAGTTCGAGTAGATGGTTCAGTCGCTCGCTCGGTTGCATCGGCGTATAAGGCACAAGACTCGATAAACTCTGCAGCTTATCGATCGGCAACTCTCGATCCAAAACTCCCAGTAATGCCCGTTTGCTATTAATGTCCAAGGTACTATCGAGAATTTCTAACCCTTGCGCGATCGCGGATTTCGATTCTGACTGTAAGTTATACTCTGCGACTCGAATCGAACCAATCGGATAGAGAAACTTCATCAGCAAGAAGATCCGCTCCAAACTATCGGCAGGCAACGTTTCTAATGCCGATCGCAAGAGCATCGTCTCATCACAGCGAATCCGCTCCAAAATCAAATCCATCGAAGCCGCATACACTTGCCCGATAAACATCAATTCTTGTTCGATCAGTTGTTCAATCCCTACACGTCCTAACTGCTCTGCGACTGCATCAATTCCTTTCTCGTTGGGCACTTTCAGCAGGATGCGTAATAGGGCACGTCGCGGAACTCCCCAAGAAGTTGTCAATCGAGAAATCAGCAGATCTAAAGCTTCTGGAGTGCCAATTTGTCCGATCGCACTCATCGCTTCAGTCCGAACTAACAGCGGTCGCTCCACATCATCCACAAGCCGAATCAGATTGTTGAGTGCGGTATCTTCTAAGCTCACGAGAGCTGACTTGGCGGCTTCGCGAGTGGGGCGATGATATAAACCCACCATCAGGTAACGGTAGAATTCTTCGGATCGAGTTGCCGCGATCGCTTCTAACGTTGCGGCTCTCACCTCAAACGATGGATCTTTGACCAACTTAGAGACATAAGGTTTGAGCCACAATCGTAAGCCTTGTAGATGTACGGCTCCTCCCAATGCCCGACAGCCAATCACGCGATCTTGAACTTGCTTGCTCGTCAACATCGAATGCAAGACATAGGTTGCTTCTGCCTTTTCGCTCATAGTCCCTTGGCGCAAAATCAGCGATGCTGCGGTCGCTCGCACAATAGAAGGATGATTTGGCTTGAGGTAATGCCGCAATTCACTGAATGAAGCAGATTCTTCGGTCAACCAGATATAGCGCAAAGCAACTGCCATTACTTCCGGAGCGGGACGCTGAGCGCAGAGTGATTTGACTGGATTTAAATATGCCGGATTCGGATGCTTGAGCATCACTTCGATGCTTTTGTACTGCAATTCTGGCGAAAGTCTAGAAAGCAGTGGAGCCAGAACTTCTCCTGAATTTCTGCCATCAATTTCACTTAAGAATTCGATACAGGCACGTTTATCTTCTTCGGTTCCGGGTTTTTCTAAAGTATCGATCGTCTTCTGTCGCAGCGCTTTCAAATCGACCTCTGAGGTGCTCAACTGTCCACGCCCCGCATTCAGAACGAGCAGATTGAGATATTCTTTTTTTAATGCACCAATCGTCCAGAGCCACACAATCGCGGCTGCAATCATCAGACTGAAACTGAGCGTCTGTTCTGCAACGCCAATGCCATTCATACTGAGTTTGACTAATCCCATGAGAATTAATCCAGTCACAGCAGTAGAAATAGGCTCTGCAATACTCCGAACTTTTGCTTGTTCTTGGTTACGAATATGGTCAGGAACAGAATAAAAGAGAAATGGCACACTTCCACTTAGCAGCGTGTAATGCAGTAATTCATAGAGAAACCGCAGTGCTAAAACTCCATAAAACACAGGAATCATCCCGGTCATGGAAATGCCTGTGAGACTCATGACGACGATCGGCAGCAGCATAATCGAGGTGAAAACCCCCATGCGATCGAGAACACGGCTCGAAAACATCCACTGCATCGCCAATTCGCAAATCCCCAATGCCCCGTTAAACAGTCCGAGAAAGCCAGCAACTTCGCCACCTACAATCTGAGAAGCCAGCCCCGAATCTTTGCCTAATTGCGTCAGAAATTGAAACTCAACCAGCAAGAGAAAAACCTGTGCCAGCGAAAAGAAGATCTGCAACAACTGCATATAACTTTTCATCTGTCCCTGAAGTCGGGGCGGAGAATGTTCGGCATTGTTGTCTTCTCGACGACGACGAGCCGTAGGAAAAGCTTGCCGATTGGCAAGACTCAAGCCAAACAGGACGATCGCGCCGAAGACCATCAGCCCAAATGCCAGAAGCAGTACGCTTGGAACCGCTTGATCCCGTGGAAATTGCCGCAGGACCCAAGGTAACGAAAACCCACCAAACACATCTGCAACCAGAATGCCGCTACTGATTAACGGATAGGTACGCTTAATTTCTCGGATATTAAACAACTGATTAGCGGTAATCGAAGCGTTCAAATCATTGAGAACATGGCTTGCCTCTAGCCAAAGCTGCATGGCAAAGATCGTAATCTGCACAATATAAAAGCTGCCAATCTGTGCTTCCGCAGATTCGCTAAGACCCAATGAAAAGAAGGGAAGGGGTGCAGCGAGTAAGAGCGCAATCCAAATAATCACCGATCGCAGCGGCAAAAATGTTTGCAGCCACGAGTACAACATTCCTAAAAGAATCTTCAGACCAGCACTTGTGATGTAGATGACGGGAAGATTCGCTGCGCCAAATTCTGAGAGAAAGCGATCGACCGAACAGGCTTCAAGCCACATCAGACCGGATGAAGTTGCGCTATAAGCCGTAAACATCCAAAACGTGCGCTGTCCTTCGCCTTTTCGGAGATTAATCCAGCGCAGGAACCGATTTTCGCCTGATTTTTGGGGAGCCGAATTTGACGCAACCATGTGGGGGTGTTCTCGTTAAATCGATGCACATGATTCCTTGATGTATGTGAGGAATCCTCCCTAAGATGCCCAAGTTTCTACCGAAGCAAAAGGGACAGCAAGAATTGATCTCACTGTCCCTTAATTGGGTTGGGGGAATGGAGGAATAGGGGAATGGCGATATTATGCTTCACAAGGGAGAGTATCGTCTGAATCTCCCCATTCCCCTAATTCCCTACTTCTTCGGTGCGAGCAGCATCATCATATTGCGCCCTTCTTTCTTCGGTGCTTGTTGCACTTCCGCAATTTCTTGGAGGTCAGTCGCCATCCGCTTCAGCAGAGTTTCTGCAAGATCACTGTGCTGAATTTCTCGTCCACGGAACATGATCGTGGCTTTGACTTTATCCCCTGCCTTCAGGAAGCGTTCAGCTTGATTGATTCGCACGTTATAGTCGTGCTCCTCAATTTTGTAGCGCATTTTTACTTCCTTGACATCTACGGTATGCTGTTTCTTCTTAGCTTCTTTCGCCTTCTTTTCTTGCTCGAACTTATGCTTACCGTAGTCGATGATCTTGACGACAGGCGGATCAGCTTTATCGCTCACGAGAACGAGATCGAGTTCTTTCTCGTCTGCCATTGTTTGAGCTTCACGTGAGGTCATAATGCCAAGCTGAGAACCATCTGCATCAATGACACGAACTTTCGGAAACCGAATCCGTTCGTTGATTACGGGCATGTCTCGATTGGGTCTTTTTTCTATCACAGGCACCTGTTGAATTAAGTGGATAAGGGAGACAATGTGCGATCGATTTGTCTGTCGATCAGTAAACAATTGTCAATTCGCTGAGAAATCGTACTCGTCATTCTACTCAGTCTGACGAGTTTTCGGGGAATTTCTTAACTTTAATTCTAAAGGAGGGATCAAGAATTGGATATCGAACCTGATGATTAGAATAGATAAATGTTTACATGAGTCGAGTGCATGGTGGTAGACGCATTACCTTGGCGACAACGAATTGGCAGTCAACGCGATTGGATGTGGCGCGGTTGGCAAACTCGGTATACTTATTTGCGATCGCAAAAATCAGAAATTGCGCCGCCGTTGCTGTTCATTCATGGGTTCGGCGCTTCGATCGGGCATTGGCGACATAATCTGTCGGTGCTGAGCCAGCATCATACGGTATATGCACTGGATTTGTTGGGATTTGGGGCTTCGGAGAAAGCGATCGCGCCTTACAACTTAAGACTCTGGCTCGAACAGGTGCATGATTTCTGGCTGACGTTTGTGCGTGAACCTGTTGTGCTGATTGGAAATTCGATTGGCTCTTCGGTCTGTCTGGCAGTGGCGAAGGCTTACCCAGACATGGTCAAAGGTGTCGTGATGCTGAATTTACCCGATTCTTCGGTGCTGGAGCAGCCAGAATGGTTTGACTCGGCAGTGAAGGTCGTTCGTCCAATTATGGTGGTAGGGAAAAGTATTTTTACGTTTCCATTGATTTTTAATCCGTTCTTTCGAGTATTGAGAAGTTCGCGCTTGATTCGGCTCTGGGCAAAACAGGCTTATGCAAGTTCGGACGGGATTACAGACGAACTGATTGAAATTTTAGCGACTCCAGCGCGAGATACAGGTGCAGTCAAGGCGTTGCGATCGATGGTTAATACTCCAAAAGTAACGGAATACCGAGCGCGATCGATTTTGCCGACAGTGCGGGTTCCGATGTTGCTGTTTTGGGGGAAGCAAGATAAATTCGTGCCGCCGAGTTTGGCTGAGTATTGTGTCAAACTCAATCCAAAACTGGAATTAGTTGAGATTGAGAATGCAGGGCATTGTCCCCACGACGAACGCCCGGAGGAAGTGAATCGCAAGATTCTCGGTTGGATTAAGGAGTGTGTGTGATGACAGATGTTTTTCGGATCTCGCCTTTAATTCGACTTACGTTGCTCAGTTTGTACATCGCGTTAACGACTCCGCTGCCTTTTCTCGCGGAGGCGACAGATGCGCCTGTTCCGAGTCGTTGGCTTTGGGTAGGAATTGCGATCGGATTTCTTATCCTCCTCGCTGCATTAAGTGAACGAGTGATTGTCGATTCAGAAGGAATTCAAGTTGCTTATCCAGGGTGGGTTCCAAAGTTTTTCCGCCGGGGTTGGCAGCTTGCCTGGGCAGATGTGAAGGCATTGAAACCGCGATCGACCGGTCAGGGCGGATTAGTCTACTATTTTCTTAGCCAATCCGGTGAAGGCTATCTTTTGCCAATGCGTATCGTTGGATTTGCGCGATTCGTCGATCGCGTTCAGGCAGAGACCGGAATCGATACGACTGATGTCAAACCCTTGTCACAACCGTGGATGTATTTGATCTTGTTAGGCTTCACCTTCTTCCTGTTGCTGATTGATGCTTGGACAATTTCGACCGCTTTCACGTTAGGCAAGATTTGATGCAATTACAAGTAGAGAACGTGAGTTTTTCTCATTTCAGGCTGAGCAAAAGAGGCAATACTCTGGAAGATCATGCCCTGCTGCGCAATATCTCGTTTGGCGTGAACCAGGGAGAACGAATTGCGATCGTCGGTGCGTCCGGCTCAGGTAAAACGACGTTGCTCAGACTGCTCAACCGATTAGCTGAACCAACTCAGGGGTCAATCCAGTTTGAAGGCAAAAGCTTTCAAGAAATCTCAGTCACAAAATTGCGCCAGCAAATTCTGTTTGTTGCACAAGAACCCAAATTGTTTGGCATGACGGTTCGAGAAGCATTGAGCTATCCATTAAGTTTGCGAAATCTCAAAGATGTTGACCGATGCGTGGATGAATGTTTTGAGCGCATAAAGATTGCTCGGGATTGGTACGATCGCACAGAGCAAGAGCTTTCAACCGGAGAAAGACAGTGGATTGCGATCGCGAGAGGATTAATCTGTCAGCCTGCGATATTGTTACTCGATGAACCGACTGCAAATTTAGATGCAAATCGGAGTGAGTTATTGCTGCGGATTTTAGCGCAGGTGGATTGTACGGTTTTAGCCGTAACGCATCAGTTTGATTGGGCAGAGCAGTTTAGCCAACGGGTTTTGCAGTTAGAGCGGGGGCAATTAGTCGCTGATACCAATCGAGCGGATTGGCAAGCCATCAGAACAGCGATCGCGCAAATTGAAATCGAAGAAGCTGAAGAATGGGATTAAGCGTTTGACGTCTTGGATGCAAGATTCTTCCTCAAGACGTGCCATACGTATAACCCGACTGAACCTGAGGCTCTATACCAAAAATCCCCCACCCAAAGGTGAGGGATTTCTTTCATTTACCTACTGCATTCAGTTCGATTAGCCGAACTTACCTGCTGTAGAAGCAATCACGAAGGCTGCATACGTCAGCACATAACCTGCCGTGAAGTGAACCAGACCGACCAAACGAGCTTGAACGATCGAGAGAGCAACCGGTTTGTCTTTCCAGCGAATCAAGTTCGCGAGCGGAGTGCGTTCATGCGCCCAAACCAGAGTTTCGATCAATTCTTGCCAGTAGCCTCTCCAGGAGATCAAGAACATGAAGCCGGTTGCCCAGACCAAGTGTCCCAAGAGGAACATCCAAGCCCAAACCGCCAAGTTATTCATGCCATACGGGTTGTAACCGTTGATCAATGGAGCAGAATATTGCCACAGGTAGTCACGCAGCCAACCCATCAAGTAGGTCGAACTTTCGTTGAACTGAGCCACGTTACCCGACCAGATCGCTAAATGCTTCCAGTGCCAGTAGAACGTTACCCAACCGATGGTATTCAACATCCAGAACATTGCCAGATAGAAGGAGTCCCATGCAGAGATATCGCAGGTACCGCCACGACCCGGACCATCGCAAGGGAATGCGTAGCCAAAGTCTTTCTTATCCGGCATCAGCTTCGATCCACGAGCATCCAACGCACCCTTGACCAAGATCAAAGTGGTGGTGTGCAGACCGAGCGCGATCGCGTGGTGAACCAAGAAGTCACCAGGACCAATCGTCAAGAACAGTGAGTTAACACCACTATTAATCGCATCTAACCAACCCGGCAACCAAACGTTACCGTGGTTCGGCCAAGCCGTTGTTGCGATGCTGTCAGGGTTCGACAGTAGAGCATTGAAGCCATACAGCGCCTTACCGTGAGTCGACTGAATCCATTGAGCAAACACAGGCTCAATCAAGATTTGCTTTTCAGGAGTACCAAACGCAACGACAACATCGTTGTGAACGTACAGCCCGAGAGTATGGAAGCCCAAGAACAGCGACACCCAGCTCAGGTGAGAGATAATCGCTTCCTTGTGACCCAAGATACGTGCAAGCACGTTGTTCTTGTTTTGGTCTGGATCGTAATCACGAACCCAGAAGATTGCGCCGTGTGCAAATGCGCCCACCATCAAGAAGCCAGCAATGTATTGGTGATGAGTATACAGAGCAGCTTGAGTCGTGAAGTCCTTCGCAATGAAGGCATAGGGCGGCATCGAGTACATGTGCTGCGCAACCAAGGACGTCACCGTTCCCAACGCAGCCAAAGCAAGACCAAGTTGGAAGTGCAAGGAGTTGTTGACAGTGTCATACAGTCCAGTGTGACCGTCACCCAAACCACCAGCCGGCGGTTTGTGAGCATTGAGGATGTCCTTGATGCTGTGACCAATCCCGAAGTTGGTGCGGTACATGTGACCTGCCACGATGAAGATCACCGCGATCGCTAAGTGGTGGTGAGCCATATCGGTCAGCCACAGCGATTCTGTTTGCGGGTGGAATCCACCGAGGAACGTCAAGATCGCAGAGCCAGAACCTTGAGCCGTACCAAAGATATGCTCAGCCGTATCTGGATTTTCTGCATACACACCCCAATTTCCAGTAAAGAAAGGTGCAAGACCTGCAGGGTGCGGCATGGTGGACAAGAAGTTGTCCCAACCCACATGCTGTCCGCGAGATTCAGGGATAGCAACATGGATCAAGTGACCTGCCCAAGCCAAAGAGCTAACACCGAACAAACCAGACAAGTGGTGATTCAAACGCGATTCAGCGTTCTTAAACCAAGCCAAGCTCGGACGGAATTTAGGCTGAAGGTGTAACCAACCTGCGAACAGGAGGACAGCAGACAAGATCAACAAGAAGATCGAACCTTGGTACAGATCACCATTGGTTCTCATGCCGATCGTGTACCACCAGTGGTAAACACCTGAGTAAGAGATATCGACAGGATAGTTCGCTCCACCTTGGGTAAACGCATCTACCGCAGGCTTACCGAACTGAGGATCCCAAATCGCATGAGCGATCGGGCGAATGTTGAGCGGATCTTTGATCCATTGCTCAAAGTTGCCTTGCCAAGCAACGTGGAATAGGCTACCAGATGCCCACAAGAAGATGATTGCCAGGTGACCGAAGTGAGTTGCGAAAAGCTTTTGATAGAGCTTCTCTTCCGTCATTCCGTCGTGGCTTTCAAAGTCGTGAGCGGTGGCAATCCCATACCAAATCCGACGAGTAGTAGGATCTTGGGCAAGGTCTTGACTAAATTTGGGGAACTTAGTTGCCATAGCTGTTTGTTAATCCTCGCTCATCCGATTGACAATGATCGAGCTAGGAAGAATGCCCACGTTGTGGCAATCCCGCCTAATAGGTAGTGAGCAACGCCCACAGCCCGTCCTTGAATAATGCTCAACGCACGAGGCTGAATTGCAGGTGCAACTTTGAGCTTGTTGTGTGCCCAAACGATCGATTCGATCAGTTCTTGCCAGTAACCGCGTCCGCTAAACAGGAACATCAAGCTGAATGCCCAAACAAAGTGAGCGCCCAAGAACATGAGTCCATAAGCTGACAACGCAGATCCGTAAGATCCAATCACCTGAGCCGCTTGTGCCCACAGGAAGTCGCGCAACCAACCATTGATTGTGATCGCACTTTGAGCGAAGTTACCGCCCGTAATATGGTCTACCGTTCCATCTGCTCCAACCGTGCCCCAAACATCAGACTGCATTTTCCAGCTGAAGTGGAAGATAACGATCGACAAGGAGTTGTACATCCAGAACAGACCGAGGAACACGTGATCCCATCCAGACACTTGGCAAGTACCGCCACGACCCGGACCATCGCACGGGAAGCGGAAACCAAGATTCGCTTTATCAGGAATCAAGCGTGAGCTACGCGCAAACAGCACACCCTTCAAGAGGATAAGAACTGTTACGTGAATCGTGAAAGCATGAATATGGTGAACCATGAAGTCCGCCGTACCCAACGCGATCGGCATCATGGCAACTTTGCCAGCGACAGCGACCGTTCCACCGCCAAATGCAAAGCTCGCAGGAGCCAGCGCATTCGGAGCAGTTGTGCCCGGTGCAAGCGTATGCAGGTTTTGTACCCACTGCGCAAACACAGGCTGCAATTGAATTGCGGTATCCGAGAACATATCTTGCGGACGACCCAAAGCACGCATCGTGTCGTTATGCACGTACAGACCGAAGCTGTGGAAGCCCAAGAAGATACAAACCCAGTTCAAGTGAGAAATGATGGCATCGCGATGGCGCAATACGCGATCGAGCAAGTTGTTTTGGTTCACAACTGGATCGTAGTCACGCACCATGAAGATCGCTCCGTGAGCGGCTCCACCGACGATAAAGAATCCACCCAACCACATGTGGTGAGTAAATAGCGACAACTGCGTTGCATAGTCAGTTGCCAAATACGGGTAAGGCGGCATTGCATACATGTGCTGAGCCACGATGATGCTCAAAGAACCAACCATTGCTAAGTTGATTGCCAGTTGAGCGTGCCAAGAAGTGGTCAGAACTTCGTATAAGCCTTTGTGACCTTCCCCAGTGAAAGGACCTTTATGTGCTTCCAGAATTTCCTTCATGCTGTGACCGATACCCCAGTTGGTGCGGTACATGTGTCCAGCGATGATGAACAACACAGCGATCGCCAAATGGTGATGTGCCGTGTCAGTCAGCCAGAGACCGCCCGTGACCGGGTTCAAACCACCTTTGAAGGTGAGGAAGTCAGAATATTCACCCCAGTTGAGGGTAAAGAAAGGAATAAGACCTTTTGCGAAGCTGGGATAGATATCCGCCATCAATTGGGTGTTCAAGATGAACTCATGAGGCAGAGGAATCTTATCCGCAGGTACGCCCCGATCGAGCAACTCGTTCACAGGTAGGGAGACGTGGATCTGGTGTCCCGCCCAACCCAACGAACCGAGTCCGAACAGACCGGCCAGGTGGTGATTCATCATGGACTCCGCATTCTGGAACCATTCCAGTTTGGGAGCGCGTTTGTGATAGTGGAACCAGCCTGCAAACAGCATCAAACCAGCCATGACGAGACCGCCGATTGCGGTGCAGTAAAGCTGAAATGTGTTCGTGAAGCCAGCACCCCGCCACATTTGGAATAAACCAGAGGTGATCTGAATTCCGTGGAAGCCGCCGCCGACATCCGCGTTAAGAATTTCTTGACCGAAGATGTCCCAAACCACTTGCGCGCTGGGTTTTACACCAGTCGGGTTTGCAAGCCATGCTTCATAATTTGAAAACTTAGCGCCGTGGAAGTACATTCCACTCAACCAAATGAACACAACGGCTAAATGACCGAAGTGCGCGCTAAAAATTTTACGAGAAACGTCTTCTAAGTCGCTTGTATGGCTATCGAAATCGTGAGCGTTAGCGTGAAGGTTCCAAATCCAAGTGGTGGTTTTGGGTCCCTTAGATAGGGTTCGATCGAAGTGTCCCGGCTGTCCCCATTTCTCGAAAGAAGTCGGGGTGGGATCTTTATCAACGACGACCCGCACCTTTGCCTCGCGCTCCGGTGGGCTAATTGTCATTGAGACTCTCCTCTCTCTAGACAAGGAACGAGGAATCCCGATCCGGCACTGGTTCTCAAACCCTTCTGTTAAGCAAACTCGCGACGGGATGACAAGGCATAAGACCTAGTTGCGGATTCCGCAGATGTCGCTGAGTAGCTTGGTCTGAGATTCCAGTTGGCTCCCAGGTATTGGGATCGCGCCTTCGTGGGTTCTCAATGGGTCATTATAGGGCTTTGATGAAAACGTTTCAGAAGCTTATTAACAATAATTCAAAGTTCGGATTTTCTTGACTCTGCTTGGATCTGAGGCATTAGGTGAAATCGAAAAGTCAAGAGGTTTGTGATTAACTTTACATTACTCAAGGATTGAGATTTTTGATTGATTCGCTTAAGCATAATTGATAGTCTCTGAATCTTGTTGTTCATAAAAATTGTTGTACGTCCTGAGCTAGAAGCAGGATTGAGTCCGTGATCTCGACGTTTTCCGGCCGGAAGCGATGCTACAGCCTGGTTCAAGCTATGACAATCCTGCTAGGTTTCATAACCCAAGATTTTTCAACATGGAAGCTCAGGGAGATTTAGATAGCCCAATGAGCGTGCGATCGCGTTCTTTAATATTTCTTAACAGAGCAAATTAGTATCGCTCTGTAACAGCAAATTTCTCATTCTGTGAAAGATTGAAGCCGTATTGTGGGAAGTTCCTGTGGGATCTCACGAACTGACTGAGATGGCTTGCGCGAGAGCTTTTGGGGAAGATGAAGATTGTTGGAGAGTTCATGTGCAAATCACAATGAAGCGCTATCGATTTGCATCATGCAGAGAGACTAAAGCGATTCGCTGCAATCGCGTTTCCAATCCACCACGGACTGGAAACGCAAAGGTTGATCTCATTCAAACGGTTCTAACTCGCTGTCACTTGCTGAACCAGTTCCATGACTTCCGATCGACTGAGTTTTTCTGCCCCGTGCTGTATCGCTTCTAAAGTTGCATAAGCCAACGTTAGAATGACGCGGCAGAAATCCCGTGCCGGGCTGATTTCAGGCAGCGACTCGACATAAGCACTCGCAAGTTCAAGCTGGCGGCGGGAATAAGCTTGCATCTCATCATCTGTCCACCCCCTCGGGTAGAACGCTACACCACGAGTAAAATCCTCGCCGTGATTTCGCAAAATATTCACCGACTGTAACCCCCGACCGAACCCCACTGCTTGAATACGATCGGTCTTCGTTCCGTCATACCAAGCCCAAAGATCCGATAGCAACAATCCAACCGAAGCTGCCACGCTAAACGTATATTGATCAAGTTCCGTTTCAGTATGAATTGCCCAATTACAGTCTGCCCAATGCGCCATGCGGTCAGACATGGTAGAAATCGCTTCCCAAATTCGAGGAGCAATTTCCGCAGGCGCATAAGAGAGCCATTCGTCCAGTCGCAGTGTGACTTCTTCAAGATGCTCAAGTTCTGAGGCAAAAATTGGACGGAAATCTTCAGACGTAAAACCGCGATCGCCCGCTTGCAACACCAAACTGATTTGCCGAAGCATTCGAGACTTGACTGCATTCTCTAAATCGGGATGGTCTTCGATTTGGTCGATCGCTCTCATGCACAAATATGCCGACGCTACCGCTTCTTTGAGTCCGGTCGGCAGGCGACTAATGGGAATGAAAAATGTCCGACTCGTCTCCTTCAAAACATCCAAGGCGGTTTTTTGTAAGTTCATATGATTTCACTCCTCTCTCGAAACTTTTATAACAGGTTGCGTTCTCGAAAAACTGTTTATTCACATGTCACTCAATAATTTCTGCTTATTCGCAACCTTACAAGATGTTGGAACTCAGTGCGGTAGACTGCTGGGGAATTTTGGGAATCAGCATGAAATCGGAATTGAACATGAAATATTGGTTGATGAAATCAGAACCTGATGTCTATGGGATTACGGATCTCGAACGCGATCGCATCACTCTCTGGGACGGTGTTCGCAATTACCAAGCGCGGAATTATTTAAAGTCAATGGAGGTCGGAGACCTTGCGTTCTTCTACCATTCCAATGCCAAGCCACCTGGCATCGTCGGCTTGATGCACATTGTGGAAGCTCGTGTCGTCGATCCCACTCAATTTGATCCGGACAGTGATTATTACGACGCAAAATCTTCGCCAGATGCTCCCCGATGGCATACCGTTCGAGCAGAGTTTGTTAAGAAATTCCCAATGATTTCGTTGGAGATTTTACGACAAACATTTACACCCGAAGAATTAGCAGTCGTCCGGCAAGGCAATCGCCTCTCCGTATTGCCTGTAGAAAAAGAAATCAGCGATCGAATTTTCAACTTAATTTCAGAACAAATTTCCAACCGAACCAGAAGCCGTTAGGATAGAATTGTTAAGCTCTTATTACGATTCTTTTCAACCCTTACGGTCTATCTATGACTCTTCCCATTCGCAACGTTGCTATCATCGCTCACGTTGACCACGGTAAAACTACACTGGTCGATGCTCTTCTTAAGCAGGCGGGAACGTTCCGCGAGGGAGAAGAGATCCCGGACTGCGTAATGGACTCGAACGATCTAGAGCGCGAACGCGGCATCACGATTTTGTCTAAAAATACCGCTGTTCGATACAAAGATACTCTAATTAATATTGTCGATACACCTGGACACGCCGACTTCGGTGGTGAAGTTGAGCGAGTTTTAGGCATGGTAGATGGCTGTCTACTCATTGTGGACGCAAACGAAGGTCCAATGCCTCAAACTCGCTTTGTGTTGAAGAAGGCATTAGAGAAAGGACTGCGCCCGATCGTATTTGTGAATAAAATCGATCGTCCTCGTGCCAATCCAATGATTGCCGTTGATAAAGTTCTGGATCTGTTCATTGAACTGGGTGCAGACGATGACCAGTGCGAATTCCCTTATCTCTTTGGTTCTGGTCTTTCCGCGTTTGCGAAGAACACGCTGGAAGAAGAATCAGATGATATGCAGCCGCTCTTTGATGCAATTTTGCGTCACGTTCCGCCGCCAGTTGGCGATGCGTCAAAACCCCTTCAATTGCAAGTGACAACACTAGATTATTCAGATTATCTCGGTCGGATTGTGATCGGGAAAATTCACAACGGCACGATTAGGGTTGGGCAGCAAGCTGCGATCGTTACCGAAACTGGAGAAGTCGTCAAATCTAAAATCTCGAAGCTAATGGGCTTTGAAGGTCTAAAGCGGATTGAAATTAGTGAAGCAACGGCTGGAAACTTAGTTGCAGTGGCAGGGTTTGCAGGTGCAAACATCGGTGAAACAATTACTGATCCGAATGATCCTCAAGCATTGCCTCTGATTAAAGTCGATGAGCCGACATTGCAAATGACATTCTCTGTGAACGATTCGCCGTTTGCTGGGCAAGAAGGGACGTTTGTAACCTCACGGCAACTCCGCGATCGACTGTTCCGCGAACTCGAAACAAATGTGGCGTTGCGAATTGAAGAAACCGATTCACCAGACAAATTAGCCGTGTCTGGACGGGGTGAACTGCACCTTGGGATCTTAATCGAAACAATGCGTCGGGAAGGTTACGAGTTCCAAGTCTCTCAGCCACAAGTGATTTTCCGTGAAGTAAACGGGCAACCTTGCGAACCCTTTGAAACTCTAGTCTTAGATGTTCCCGAAGAAGCAGTCGGAGGCTGTATCGAACGTCTCGGACAGCGCAAAGGCGAAATGCAAGATATGCAGGTTGGAACCAATGGACGCACGAATTTGGAATTTGTGATTCCAGCTCGCGGTTTGATTGGATTCCGGGGTGAATTCATGCGTCTGACTCGTGGGGAAGGCATCATGAACCACAGCTTCTTGGAATATCGCAAGATGAGTGGGGACATTGAAGCCCGTCGGAATGGGGTGCTGATCTCATTTGAAGAAGGAACCGCGACATTCTATGCCATGCAGAACGCTGAAGATCGTGGAGTCTTCTTTATCAAGCCTGGAACGAAAGTCTACAAAGGCATGATTCTGGGTGAGCACAATCGCCCACAAGATCTCGAACTCAACGTCTGCAAAGCGAAGCAGCTAACAAACCACCGTGCATCAGGTGGTGAAGAACTGGTTCAATTGAAAGAGCCAGTTGATATGAGTTTGGAACGGGCACTTGAGTATATCGGCCCTGACGAACTGCTAGAAGTCACCCCCGAATCGATTCGATTACGGAAAGTGGCAAAAGCGAAGAGATTAGCGAAGAAATAGGTTGAGCAGCGGGAGGTTAATCACTTCCCGCTTTTTATTTGGAGAGCGATCGCACTCTTCTCAGTCGATTCGTTAGAATCAACCTTCCCATGCGTATCAGATCCCTACGACAGTACTCAAGCCCAGCATTCGACCCGCAAATTCAGACTTCGACGGATTGAGCGCCGTTGAGCCTGAACTTTTGGTGCGAATTTCATGAACTTCTTCTTAACTTGGAGTGAATCCAGTTAAGAACTGAATAGACTTTTCTTTATGAAGATTTAGTAAAGAACTGATGGTGTTCCTGATCACAACTCTCTTGATAAGCAGCCTGAAACGTTGATTTCGCTGATAATTTGAAATTTCAAGCAGTTTGGAATCTGAATTGTACTAGGCTATACTGTTACGGAATGTTGTAATTTTGCCATCAAGGCGAAGTTGCAATGTTTTCAATCTGATGGTGTGAATACGGAAGTGACCATGTCTAATAATTTGTGGAAATCGCTGCTGGTTAATCCAGTGCTTTTGAGTGCGACCCTGACTGTCTCCGCGACGATCGGCATTGCGACCGCCGCTAATGCATCTGAAATTAAAGCTGATACGACCGCTCCGAGTGCTTCGCTTGACCAATTGAATGCATATAGCAACGAAGGAGTTGTATCGGCGAATGACGCTGGTCAAGTCACTTCAGTCTCACAATTGTCGGATGTCAGACCCACCGACTGGGCATTCCAAGCGCTGCAATCCTTGGTTGAGCGCTATGGTTGTATCGCAGGTTATCCCGATCGTACCTACCGTGGGAACCGAGCGCTGACTCGTTACGAATTCGCCGCTGGTTTGAATGCTTGTCTCGATCGCGTCAACGAATTGATCGCAGCATCCACGGCTGACCTCGTTAAGAAAGAAGATTTGGCAACCCTGCAAACACTGCAAGAACAATTTGCAGCAGAACTCGCAACTTTACGCGGTCGTGTGGATTCACTGGAAGCTCGCACCACCACTTTAGAGAAGCAGCAATTCTCCACCACTACCAAACTGCAAGGGGAAGCAATTTTCTCAATTTCTGGCGCACAAGGCGACAGCAAAGCAGTTAGCTCCTTGTTGGAGAGAAGAGCAGCAGAAACGGGCGCAGCCGTTGCAAGACCTGACGTTGACGACAATACCACTTTCAGCAACCGAGTTCGTTTGAGCTTGAGAACGAGCTTCACCGGACAAGACACATTGTTGACCCGGATTCAAGCACGAAACATCACCGACTTCGCGGGTGCAGCAGGCACAAACATGGCTGACCTCTCCTATGAAGGCGGTCGGACGGCAGACAACTCGGCATTCGTCGATAAATTGTTCTATCGTTTCCCGATCGGGCAAGGTGGAGCCGTTACCATTGATGCGATCAACGGTGAGTTCTACAACAACGTCAACAACTTCAACCCACTGCTAGCAAGTGATAGCCAAGGCTCGATCTCGCGCTTTGGTCGTTTCAACCCAATCTACCGTCAAGGTGCAAGTGGTTCAGGAAGCGGTGCGGGTGTAACTCTAAACTATCCATTGAGCCAAGCATTCACGGTATCGCTCGGCTATTTGGCTGATAATGGCAACGATCCGACCGACAAGAATGGATTGTTCAATGGCTCAAATGCAGCATTGGCTCAGCTTGCTTTCAAACCCTCTTCAAATATTGACTTGGGTTTCACTTACGTCCGCTCTTATGACCGTTTGACAGGTGCGAGTGTTTCCAGTGGAACAGGCAGCGCCTTGTCGAACAACCCATTCGGTAATTTCATTAATGCAGGTGGAGTTCGGGGTTCGGCAGTTTCAGCAGACCACTTTGGTGTTCAAGGGTCATTCAAAGTGACGCCGGGTCTCGTCTTATCAGGTTGGGGCGGTTTGACCAAAGCCCATGCTGAAAACAGAGCAACCAACGCAGATGCAACAATTCTGAACTGGGCTGTGGGTCTTGCATTCCCTGACTTGGGTGGAAAGGGCAACATGGCGGGTCTGATCTTCGGGATGCCGCCGAAAGTGACCGATAGTGATTTGGTCGTGAACGGTATTCGTCAGGAAGACGAGGATACTTCGTTCCACTTGGAAGGTCTTTACCGTCTGCGATTGAACGACAAGATCTCGATCACGCCGGGCATCATTGTATTGTTCAATCCTGAGCACAACAATGCAAACGATACAGTTTATGTCGGGACAATTCGGACGACCTTCTCGTTCTAGTCTAAGTTGATGCCTTGCTAAAACTTGAAAGCCTCGCGATTTGCGAGGCTTTTTTTATATCAAAAAATTGGAAACCTACAAAACCCTAGTGGATAACCGGAGTATACTAGGAGAAAGAGCCTTCAACTCGATCTGAAATCATCTGTTTACCTGAGTGTGCCCGTGGAGATTTCCTGTAAAAGCGAATATGCCCTGCTTGCGCTGATTGAACTCGCGATCGCTTACGAGAGCAAAGAGCCGCTCCAAATTCGGCAAATTTCTGTTCAACAAAATATTCCCGATCGCTATTTAGAGCAACTGTTGGCGATGTTGCGGCGGGGTGGGATTGTGCGATCGCAGCGGGGTGCGAAAGGGGGTTATCTGTTAGCAAGAGAGCCGTGGAAAATTACGCTGTTTGAGATCTTGGCATGTTTAGAAGGATTTGATACGCAGCCGATCGATCAAGAGACGGCGCTAAAATCTGGTAAAACGCTCGAAGGAGCAGTCATTTGTGAAATTTGGCACGAAGCTCAAGAAGCCGCAAATGCTGTCTTTCAGAAATATACGCTGAAAGATTTGTGTGAACGGCGAGATGCGCGTCGTCAATTGGACTTCATGTATTACATTTAATTTTTGCCCCGACGTAAGAGATTGCGTCATTTACCCATATTTTCTCTATGCGGATTGCTCAGAATGTTACAGCTTTGATTGGACATACTCCTCTTGTCCAACTGAATCGCATTCCTCAAGCCGAAGGATGTGTCGCGCGAATCGTTGCCAAGCTTGAAGGGATGAATCCTTCGGCTTCAGTCAAAGATCGGATCGGAATTAATATGATTTTGGCGGCGGAACGAGAAGGATTGATTTCGCCAGGCAAAACAGTTTTAGTCGAGCCGACTTCGGGAAATACAGGAATTGCTTTGGCGATGGCTGCGGCTGCAAAAGGGTATCGACTAATTTTGACGATGCCGGAAACGATGAGTTCGGAGCGGCGAGCCATGCTGAGAGCCTATGGTGCGGAGTTGGAGTTGACTCCGGGAATCGAAGGGATGGCAGGTTGTATCCAACGCGCGCAGCAGATTGTCGATACGACGCCTCATGCTTATATGTTGCAGCAGTTTCGCAACCCTGCGAATCCTCAAATCCATCGTGAGACGACGGCTTCGGAGATTTGGGAAGACACAGAAGGCGAGGTTGATTTTGTTGTAGCGGGAATTGGAACAGGCGGAACGATCACGGGAGTTGCTGAGGTGATTAAGCAACGCAAGCCGAGCTTTAAAGCGATCGCTGTTGAACCTTCCAATAGCCCAGTGCTTTCCGGTGGTCGTCCAGGGCCGCATAAAATTCAAGGAATTGGGGCAGGGTTTATTCCGCCTGTGCTGAATGTGAATCTGATTGATGAAGTGATTTCAGTGTCAGATGAGGATGCGATCGCGTATAGTCGGCGGTTGGCAAGAGAAGAAGGATTACTGTCAGGAATTTCCAGTGGAGCTGCTTTAAAGGCAGCGATCGAGATCGGGAAGCGCCCGGAGAATGATGGCAAGCTGATCGTGATGATTCAGCCGAGTTTTGGAGAGCGATATTTAAGTACAGCGCTGTTCCAAGATCCAGAGTTGACGATGCCGTCCATGTTGAATGGATAAGGGTTTTCGGCTCGATGTCCTACTAACTCATCACAATCAATCTGATAGGGGGTGGGGAGATAGGGAGATAGGGGCAATCTGAGTCTAGGTTCTCCCCATCTTCCCACTTTGCAGGATGAATGCGGTGGACGACTAGCGATAAGAAGAGATGCGATCGTATCTCTTGTTAAGCTGGATTAGTACTGCTATTCTGTTGCAGTTGCAGCGCTTCGGCGTTTGGGGCATTTTGGCAATCCTGTTCTCTCTTCTCAAAGTCATGTCTACGTCTTTATCGATTTCGCTCGATTCGCCTTCGTTAGAAGAGGCGCTAAAACATTACTTTGGGTATGACAGTTTTCGTCCGGGTCAGCGCGAGATCATTGAACATGTTTTGGCAAATCGAGATCAGTTGGTGATTATGCCAACAGGCGGCGGGAAGTCGATTTGTTTTCAACTGCCAGCCTTGCTCAAACCAGGATTGATGATTGTTGTTTCGCCGCTGATTGCATTAATGCAGGATCAAGTTGAACTCTTACGAGACAATGGGATTTCAGCAACATTTCTGAATAGTAGTTTGTCAGCAGAGGAGCGGCGATCGCGAGGTCGAGCGGTAATGGAAGGCAGGATTAAACTGCTTTATGTTGCACCCGAGCGGTTGTTGAGTGAGGATTTTCTCCAAGGAGTCATGCCGCACATCGTTGAGCGCGTGGGCATTTCAGCGTTTGCGATCGATGAAGCGCACTGTGTTTCAGAGTGGGGGCATGACTTTCGACCTGAGTATCGGCAACTGAGTACGTTGCGATCGCGCTATCCGAACATTCCCATCATTGCTTTAACTGCAACTGCAACGCATCGAGTGCGAGATGACATTGTGCAGCAGTTGAACTTACATCAGCCTCGGGTAAATGTTTCGAGCTTTAATCGTAGTAACTTGTACTATGAAGTTCGCCCCAAGACGAAAACGGCTTATGCCGAGGTTGTTCAGCAGATCAAAGAAACGCCCGGAGCCGGAATTATTTATTGTTTAAGTCGGAAACGAGTCGAAGAGATTGCAGCTCGGTTAAAGCAAGATGGCATTGCAGCACTGCCTTATCATGCTGGACTCAATGGGGAAACGCGCCAAGATAATCAAACTCGTTTCATTCGAGATGATGTGAGAGTGATGGTCGCGACGATCGCATTTGGGATGGGCATTAATAAGCCGGATGTGCGATTTGTAATTCACTACGACATTCCCAAAAACATTGAAGGTTACTATCAAGAATCAGGGCGAGCTGGACGGGATGGAGAACCTTCGACTTGCACCTTGTTTTATAGCTATGCCGATGTAAAAACGATTGAATACATCATTTCTCAGAAAGTAGACCCCAACACGGGTGAAGCTCTCGAAGATGAACAACGCATTGCGACTCAACAATTGCGGCGCGTCATTAACTATGCAGAAGCAACCGACTGTCGTCGCACGATTCAGCTTTCTTACTTTGGTGAAGCCTTTGCAGGTCAGTGCGATAACTGTGATAACTGTAAGTTCCCGAAACCTGTTGAAGATTGGACAGTTGAAGCGCAGAAATTCCTTTCTTGTATCGCACGATTTGCTCAACGAGGGCGCACGTTTGGCATGGTACATACGATTGATGTGCTGCGCGGTTCTAAAAGTAAGCGGGTTCTTGAGAATAAGCACGATACACTCAGCACTTACGGGATTGGGAAAGATATCAGTGCTGATGATTGGAAGATGTTAGGTCGATCGCTGATTCATCAACGTCTAGTAGACGAATCAACGGATGGTTACTCTGTGCTAAAACTCAATGATTTAAGTTGGGAAGTGTTGCGATCGGAGAGAAAGGTTCACATCGCGATCGATAAAGCTAAACCTGCACTGACAATTGCTCAAACTGTTGCAGTTGATACGCCTGAATCCGAAGAACTCTTTGAGCGCTTGCAGAAACTCCGCAAACGTCTAGCAGACGAACAATCTGTGCCGCCGTATGTGGTTTTCTCGAATGCAAGTTTGCGGCTCATGGCACAGCAACAACCGCAGACGCGCCAGCATTTTCTCAATATTTCTGGGGTGGGAACGCGCAAGCTGGCACAGTATGGAGATGTCTTTTTAGCAGAGATTCGAGAGTTTCGAGTAGATAATGGGTTGCCGATCGAGATCGAGCCGACTTCAGAAGCCAAGATTACAAAATTAGAGAACCATGTGACAAAGCTCGATTCTGCTCCAGTTCCGCCTGCTGCAAATGAAGCAACTTACACTCAGCTTTATACGCTGGAACTTTTCCAGCAAGGTATGAAACCTTCAGAGATTGCAGAGGAGCGCAAAATTCGTTTAAGTACAGTGATGACGCATTTGGCAGATTTGATTGAGATGAACTATCCGGTGGATCTCGATCGCTTAGTTGCGCGCGATCGCCAAGCAAAAATTCTCGAAGCGATTCAGCAAGCAGATGATTTCTCGCTGTCTAAACTGCGCGATCGCTTAGGCGAAACTTATGGCTGGGACGAAATTCGGTTGATGCGATCGTGGTGGAATATTCAGAATCACTAAAGTTCTTTGAATTCGTAGAGGACAATTCCTGTTTCTGGATCATTGCCGATTTCAAGATAACCACTGTTTAGCATTTCTTTCAGTAAAGTTTCAACCTGCTGAAAACTTAGCCCGGTTGCCATTACGCCTTGAGTCACAGAGAGCCTACCATCTCTGGATTCTGCTGCTTTTAAAAGCTCGACCGTCGCTTGCTGCCGAGACATCGATTCCATCGAATCAAACAGCTTTGGCGATCGCATCGCTGCAAACTTGGAAGATTGCAATGTGATCTGCTCGATTTTCAGTGCGATCGGGTTTTGCTCTAATAGCGGTCTGTACTGTTCTCCAAGCCGAGCATTGTGAACTTCGACCATTTTGGGAATGAGAAGCAGATCAAATAACTGCCCAAAGCCGAACAGCCCAAATGTGCCAAGCCAAAGAAATCCTGTTGCAGTCTGACCATTGTAAAGGCGGTGCAGTCCAGAGAGACCCACTAATCCGCCTAACCATAGAACATAGGCTGTTCCGACTTTGTTCATAGCGTCGATCGCACTTCACTGCCGCTATGATAGCGAGAATTTCAGGTCTATTCGAGGTTACATTGAGAGTTAACTGGAATTTGCAACGCGGATGAAATGCGGAATGGCGAGGTTGAGCGTTCTACCAGAAAGCATTGATGATCGTCAGTATTTCACAAATGAACTTGATCGGGAATTAGGCTGAGATCGCGATTCAGATCGATTTCATCAGCGACTTTACAAAGCGGTGAGTTACGGAAAAAATCGACGAGCGAAGCATTAGATTTCTGAGGAGCTAAGCTCTGGCTGAGAAGCTGAATGAGACGAAGTTTTTCGGCAGGCTCAAGGCTGAGAAGTTGCTGTTCTAGTTCTTGAATGGTCATCAGCCATAGTTTGAACTCGGTTCTCTTAATTTTAAGGTGAGGCAGCACGATCACAGATTAGGCGATCGTTTGAAGTTCAGTGAAATACCATTTGGGTTCTGCGTTTTCGGTATAGCGGGTGAGGATTCCGAATCGCACTTAATCTAAACCGAATCATCATGCCAAAATAATCGTAGAGACAATTTCCAATACTTCGGACAGTTTTAATTAGAGGCTCGACAAGAAAGCTATTCGCCCTTTAAGGCGATTTCCGTTAATGAATTTACCCGTTAAGCGGTCGAATTAAGACATCCAATTTCGGGAAATCTGGATTGCGTTCTAATCTGCGATCAACCTCACGCATCGCTGAGTTCGGAATGCAAATCCTTTATGCTTAAGGCTTTCCGTTGTCCACGGCATTTAATTTGATACAACGGAATTCAATTTGATACTCGATATCTCGACCCGATTCTGTAGCGTTCTAATGTGCTTATTATCCGCATTGCAGAATCGTCCATGTCTTACTAAACTGTCTCTCTTTAAGGTCAAATTTACGAATCCAGAAAAATATTAAGCCAACATCCCCCCACATTGCACCGATGTCATCATCCGAGTCAATTTGCAAGAGAAGCCGCCATTCAGAAGCATCAATCTTTAGAACCTTCGCTCTGGGGTCTTGATAACCGCTAGAATTGCCGCAATATAATCCATGAAAGACTAATTGGCACTCTATTTGCATATCCCCCTGAAGATTATTCGAGTGCCCCAAAAGCTGATGTAAGGGTTCATCCTGAACACATTCTTGCTTAAGATCATTGAGCAAATTGAAATAGTTGTCAATTTCTTCTGGATTGAAGTCTTCCTGGTCAAAAATTGTGGATGCATAGTGACTTGGTAGCGATGGAATCACCTTGAAGCCGATATTGTACTCTTGAAAACATAACTCCTCAATGTTGCTTCCCAGCGGTAACTCATATCTACTGAGTGCCTCAGATGTAGCTGCAGGAATGTAAACAACCGCTGAACCTCCACGATGCTTCGGATCATATCCCCAAGGTTTCTCAACCATGTCGTAGAAGAAGTAGAGCATTCCACGATGGGGGAGAGCGCTACCAAAATCATAATTGATCAAATCAGAGCAATTGATTTGGGCTAAGAAACCAAGAGGATGCCCCTGGCAATATGGATATTCAAAATCTTGAGGAACATCTGGCAAACCACCGATGCGAGAAGTACCAATACTACCAGTACCTCTATTTAACTTAGAAATGTGAATTGCAGGGACAAGTAGTTCCTCAATGCGTTTAGAGACTCTCTCTAAATTATGCTCAGCAATCAATCGTTTGATTTGTTCTTTCATCAATTGCATAGTCATAGCTTTAGTTTATCACTATATAACTATATAATAGTAGTTTGGACAGAATTGTGACAAGAAAGCTGCCCATCGCTTAGGGTGCACATAATCACAAATGCACCGTGGAAGCCATTGTACAGAGCCTGCTAGCCGAAGTGGGTGATTTCGCAAACCGCAGACGAAATTCTTAGTGACTTCATTTACCACAATGTTGAATTTCATGACTTCCATGAAATTCACGATCGACCTTCCTGAAGCGCTGCCAACGCGCCTCAATGCTCAAGAGCAAAGCTTGTCTCAAGTTCTAGAAGTGGGACTTGATGAACTGATTGCTAGCCCACAGACTGGATTTACAGGTTTTGCAGAAGTTCTGGAATTTCTTGCGAATCTTCCGACTCCCGAAGAGATTCTTGCATTGCGCCCCTCAGAAACGCTACAAGCTCAAATCGATCAACTTTCTGAAAAACATAAAGCCGAATCGCTGACTCCTCAAGAAAAGCACCTCTGGCAACAATACGAATATCTAGAGCATGTCATCAGCATGGCGAAAGCAAAAGCCTATCTCAAACTGAATCCCCAATGAATGCCTTCCGAATAAAATTCGGGGCTATACAAACGAAGTCCGCCGTCGCGGACTGATTCGGAAAATGGCTGTTAGTGAAGGCACACTTTGTTCGTTTAGCCGCGAATTCCATTCGCTAGGAAACAATGATTCCCCAGGAGACATCATGACCGAATCATAATCAGACCCACGCATAAAAATCGATTTTGAAAACAGTCTAATTTTTACCTTACCCCTGGATGAGTTGAACTAGATCCGCTTCCGAAAGGATTGAGACTCCTAACGTTTGCGCCTTTTCCAGTTTCGAGCCTGCCTTCTCTCCAGCAACTAAGTAATCTGTCTTCTTACTCACAGAATCCGTTACTTTACCGCCTGCTTTCTGAATCAAGGCTTGTGCTTCATCCCGCTTCAGAGTCGGCAATGTTCCAGTAATCACAAAGGTTTTTCCTGAAATTGCGGTCTCAACTTGAGCAACTGGCACAACTTCGCCTTTGAGTTGAATTTCAGCTTGGCGTAAGCGATCGATGAGTTCCTGGTTGCCATGATTCTGAAACCACTGCGAGACCGATTGGGCAATCTCAGATCCAAATCCTGGCACGGCTGAAATCTGCTCAGGTGTTGCTGCTGCTAATTCTTCAACACTTGGAAACGCCTGGGTTAGAGTTTGAGCATTCACACTGCCAACATGCCGAATGCCTAACCCGTACAACACTCGTGACCAGGGCTGAGATTTAGAATCTTGGATTGCTTTGACAATCTTCTCGGCGGATTTTTTGCCCATGCGCTCTAGCGTCAGAAGGTTCTCGATCGTTAAATCGTACAGTCCCGCAACAGAATTCACGAGATTTTGATCCACGAGTTGAGCCACTAATTTCTCGCCTACGCCGTTGATATCTAATGCGTCACGGCTTGCCCAGTGCGTTAATGCACCGCGTAAGATCGCAGGACAAGAAGCATTAATACATCGCGTTACCGCTTCATTTTCGGGTTTCACAACCGGCTCATGGCACTCCGGGCAATGAGTTGGCATTTCAAACAGTCGGGCATTCTCAGGACGCAATTCGGTCAGGACTCGCACGACTTCAGGAATAATTTCTCCTGCTTTGCGAACAATCACAGTATCGCCAATGCGACAATCGAGTTCGGCAATACGATCGCGATTATGCAAGGTTGCTCGCGATACTGTTGTACCTGCTAATTGCACAGGTTTTAGTTCGGCAACGGGTGTAATCGCGCCTGTTCGTCCAACATTGACACTAATATTTTCTAAAATTGTCGGAGCTTCTTCTGCCGGATATTTCAGCGCGATCGCCCAACGTGGAAATTTCTGGGTAAATCCAAGTCGAGTTTGCAGGGCAAACGAATTGAGTTTGATCACAACTCCATCCGTCATATAGCGGAGTTGAGTACGATCGACTGACCAGCGATCGCAATAGTCCTGAACAGCTTGTAAATCAGCACACTTTTCTCGTTCTGGATTGACTCGGAATCCCATTTCTCTTAGGAGTTCTAAAGCCTGCCACTGCGACTCTAATTCGCCTGGAACATGCAGCGTGTAAGCAAAGAAATCGAGCCGACGCTGGGCGACGATTTTAGCATCAAGCTGGCGTAAGGTTCCGGCAGCCGCATTGCGGGGATTGGCGAAAAGTGATTCTCCGGCTTTTTCGCGATCGCGGTTAATCTGCTCGAACGAGTCGAGAGAAAGAAATGCCTCACCTCGAACTTCAACCACAGGCGGCGGATTGTCTAAATTCAGGCGCAGCGGCACAGACCGAATTGCCCGCACATTCTGAGTAATTTCTTCTCCGGTCGTCCCATCTCCACGAGTTGCCCCCCGCACCAGCACCCCATTTTCATACGTCAGCGCCAAGGCATTGCCATCAATTTTCAGTTCGCAGACATACTCAAATTCAGTCACATCGGGCGCAACTTTCCGCCAACGCTGTTCCCAAGTCGCTAAGTCGGCATTTCCGAAGGCATTTTCTAAGCTGTAGAGTGGAATATTGTGCTTGACTGAAGTGAAATGGCTAGCAGGGCGTTCTCCGACTCGTTGCGTCGGACTGTCCGGGGTAATCAGTTCTGGGTAGTTCGCCTCGATCGTTTGTAGTTCACGGTAAAGCTGATCGTAGACCGAATCTTCGATCGTCGGCGCATCTAGCACGTAATAGTCATAACTTGCCTGCTGTAACAAGCGTCTAAGTTCTTGGACACGCTGCTGAGTTTCCGGGGTCAACTGTGCGACTGAATCCATGCCTTTTCCTCTGCCAATCTCAATCAGAGCATAGTTTACTTGCTAAAATCACTCCTCTACCAGGAAAATGATGTCAAAAGCTTCAGTATTTTAGTACTATTTTCGTTGATTAAGCTCAAGCAAGCTGAAAATTTGAGGATGAAAAAATAAGACTGAGACAGGATTGACGCATGTACTCTGTCTCAGTACGATTACAGAAGGGTGATACCAGATTGAGCAAAGAACGTTGTTAAAGTCCCGATTCGTTCTGGAAAATGTGTATGAACCCCCCATCCGAAATTCCACGCGCCCCCAAACCTGAATCCGAAGAAACCCCTATTTCAGAAGCTGGTGGCATGTTTGATGCATTTGTGAGTTTAGAAGAGATTGCTCCTGACGTAACGTGGTCAGATGCGATCGCAGATCAGTGGGGAATTCCCAATCCTCCTAATCAAGCAGCGCCCAAAGTTCTGGAGCAGTAAAGTCCTGAATCGCCAGCGTGGTTCCCATGTGTTTTAAATCCTTTGGGGTTTGAGTCGATGCGATGCCAATGGTCAAAATTCCGGCAGCGATCGCAGATTGAATTCCCAGAGGTGAGTCCTCGAACGCGATCGCTTGATCGGGTTCGAGTCCAAATTGTTTCAATGCATAAGTGTACGGTGCGGGATCAGGCTTGCCGATGCCGACTTCTTCCGCCAGAATGACGCGATCGAACACATCATCTAACTGCAAAGCCTTCAGCATAAACTCAGCATTCTTACGAGGTGCATTCGTCACCACTGCTTGCTGGATATGCCGCTGTTTTGCCCAGTCGATCAGATCCATCAAGCCGGGAGTGAGCGGTAATTGCTGCGCAAGCGCACGAAACCGGGCTTCTTTTTGTTCTGAAAGGGCTTCACCCTCAGCAGCACTTAACTGAGGTAAGAATTTGGCGATCAGGCGCGGGTTCGTACTGCCGCTCATTTCCTGCTTATAGAAGGTTTCGGTGATCTCAATGCCGAATTCTTTGAGACAGTCCTGCCAGGCAATAAAATGAATCGGGTCAGTGTCTGCGATCGTTCCATCCAAGTCGTAGAGAATAGCCTTTAGCGATTGCACGATCGTACCTTCACAAAACTTCACGGCTAAGGATAGCGTGAATCGGCACAACTAGCCATCTATTCAGCGGATATTTTTTGGCTTAGCACTGAGCGATCGATCGCGTTGAAGGGACACCGAAAATTGGAGTGGCATCTAAGCCAGTAACTTGTTGAAATTCAGTTGGCGTAAACGAAATCGCGATCTGATTCGCCTGCCAATGGTGCAATAACGCTTGAACTTGCTGAAAAAACTCAATTCCTCGGGTCATGGGAACTTTCACCCAGTTTTGCACCAGAATTTCGACCAGTGCCAGTTCGATCAAGGCAGGCGGATACAGTTGTAACAATTCGGTCAAACAGTCTTGGCACAGCTCAATGTTTTCGCTATCTAACTGATAGCTACTGATGATGTGTTTTACTCGCTGTTGTTGAATTTGTTCCTGAAGGCTCATCGGAAATGAAATTGCGCTACAAACAAGCTTAGCTTAAGTTGATCAATTCGATTCACTTTCAATGATTGGACAAATGGTTGCAGCAGAATTTGTGGCTTGCTGTGCGAGTAATTCTTCTAATTCCTGCTTGAGTATTTGGAGTTGCTGAATTTGGCGATCGATGTCACTCAATTTACCTTTGAGCGCCTGCTGAACCCGCTCACATGGCAGATCTCCTTGATCGTGTACTTCTAAAAACTCATGAATCTCCGATAGACTCATGCCCAAATGTTGCGCCCGCTTGATGAAATTTAGACGAGTGAATACATCAGCGCTAAATAATCGAAATCCGCCTTCTGTTCTGCCTACAGTTTTGAGTAAGCCTAGCTCCTCGTAGTAGCGGATTGTTTTAATCGGAATTCCGCTTTCTCTTGCAACTGTACCAATCAGTTTTGCGTCTTCTTGAACCAACATTAGTTCTCTCCTGTTTGAATTTCGCTTTGAGGCGAACCCTTGCGACGTTTAGGTTTGCTCGATAGGAACCACCACAGTTCTAGACTGATTAATCCTATCCCGCCTAAAGTGACGATCGCTTTATTCTCAAGCGGCTGTTCGATGCGATGGAACTGTCCAGTTTGAGCAGGCTGCATTTCCATGTTGTGAGGAGTTTGAGCCACTGCACGATTCATCAAAAGTAATCCTAAAATAGCAATGAGTGTGTTTTTCATCTTCCAAAGGGCTTGGGTTGAAAATTGCGAAGTCGGAGCGCGTTCGTAACCACGGAAACAGAGCTAAATGCCATCGCTGCTCCTGCAATAATTGGGCTGAGCAACCAACCGAAGAACGGATAGAGAATGCCTGCTGCGATCGGAATGCCTGCCACGTTATAGATAAACGCGAAGAACAGATTTTGCCGAATGTTGCGAATCGTGGCACGACTGAGTTGAATGGCAGTCACAATGCCTTGTAAGTCCCCAGAAATTAGAGTGATATCACTCGCCGCGATCGCAACATCGGTTCCGGTTCCGATCGCGATTCCCACATCTGCTTGTGCAAGAGCAGGCGCATCATTGATGCCATCACCCACCATCGCAACAATTTTGCCTTCAGATTGCAAAGTTTCAACAGTTGCAGCTTTTTCATCAGGGCGGACTTCTGCAAACACCCGCTGAATATTCACCTCGCGTGCAATCACATCAGCAGTCCGGCGATTGTCTCCCGTCAGCATGACGACTTCTAAGCCGAGCTTTTGTAAAGCACGAATTGCAGAAATCGACGAAGGTTTAACCGCATCTGCGATCCCCATAATTGCTTCAACTTGGCGATCGACCGCAATCCAGACAACCGTTTTGCCCAGTGATTCGAGTCGATCCCACTGCGATCGCAAAATGCTCGTCTCAATGCCTAATTCTGTCATCCAGCGATGTGTGCCAATCTGAATCAGTTGATCCGCGACATAACCTTGAACTCCACTTCCCGCGATCGCTTCAAAGTCTTGGGCGCTCGTGAGTTCGACAGTTTGAGCTTGTGCATAGTGCACGACTGCTTCTGCTAAGGGATGTTCTGAGTTTTGCTCGATCGCAGCAGCTAAACGGAGCAGATTTAATTCATTACGATTCGCAGTCCCTCGAACCGTAACAAAATCCGTGACCGTTGGTTTCCCTTGGGTAATTGTTCCAGTTTTGTCGAGAACGATCGTTTGTAGTTTATGCGCCAGTTCTAAACTCTCTGCTCCTTTGATTAAGATGCCATTCTCTGCACCTTTACCCGTACCGACCATAATCGAGGTCGGAGTTGCTAAACCTAATGCACAGGGACAGGCAATAATAAGCACGCCAACTGTCGGAATCAACGCCATCGTCACATTGCCCATGACGTTGTACCAGAGAATAAACGTTGCGATCGCAATGGCTATTACCACCGGGACGAACCATCCGGTCACTTGATCTGCCAAGCGTTGAATCGGAGCTTTTGAGCCTTGTGCTTGTTGCACCAGTTTCACAATCTGAGCGAGAAAGGTATCTTTGCCCACTCGTGTTGCTCTGAAGATAAAGCGACCTGTTTTATTTAAGGTCGCTCCAATCACCTCATCGCCAACTTGTTTACTCACAGGCACACTTTCACCTGTAACCATCGATTCCTCGATCGTCGATCGACCTTCAATAATCTCCCCATCGACCGGAATCTTTTCACCAGGACGCACAATCACGAGATCTCCGACCGTCACTTCCGCGATCGGGACATCCATCTCCTGTCCTTGGCGAATCACGCGCGCTGTTCTTGCCTGCAACCCAATCAGTTTACGAATCGCCTCAGAAGTGCGTCCTTTAGCACGATGTTCTAACAACCGACCTAGTAAAAGCAGCGCAATAATCACACATGCCGCTTCAAAGTAAACGTCTGGAGTAAGCCCTTGAGCGATAAACCACTGTGGAAAAAACGTTGGAAATAGAGAATATAGGTAAGCAGAACCCGTCCCGATCGCAACTAAGGTATCCATCGTCGCAGTGTGTCGCTTCAGAGCTTTCCAGGCATGGATAAAAAAAGACGCACCACACCAAAACAGCACAGGCGTTGTCAATATCAACTGAGTCAGTGGATCATGCAACTCCATCGGAATCCAGGGAATCGGCAGTCCGAGCATGGCAGGAAGCGACCCGATCACCAACACAGCGCTGATGATGCAAGCGACCCAGACTTTGCGGCGCAACTTGCGATTTTGAACTTGTCGTTCTCGCTGGTCTGCATCCTCTTCATCCGCTAGCACATTCTCTTGCATCGGCTGAGCAGAATAACCTGCGTCATCAACAGCTTGCTGAATCTCAGCTAGATTGGTTTTGCGAGAATCGTAAGCGATCGTTGCTTGCTCTGCGCCAAAATTGACGTTGCACTCATTGACACCCTCAACTGAGCGAATCGCATCTTCAATATTCTTCGCGCAGGCGGCACAACTCATGCCTTGAAGTTTGAGCGTGGTGGTTTCCATAAGACAAATTGGGAAAAGAACTAAGCAACCGTGTAACCTGCATCCGTAATCGCTTGTTTTACGGCGGTTTCTGAAGCCTGTGTCTCGATTTGGACAAGTTTAGTTTTGGGATCAGCGGTCACGATCGCAGTTGGATCGATCGATTTGATCGCGCTGGTAATCGTATCGCTACAAGCAGAACACGCCATATTCGGAACCGTAAGTTGTAAGGACATGAATCAAACTCCTGAACTGAAATTTGGAATCTTTATATGATCATTCTGAAATCTCTAGTGGGCTGGAGAGTCAAGTTATTTTTTTAGATTCTGTCTGAAGCATGAGAAAGAAGGCTGCCATTCTGGAATTCAGAACAACAGCCTTCTTTTCAATTTGATGCACTACTTTCTAACCCTAGGGCTTTGCAGCCGTTTGACAAGCCGAATCTGTTTGTACAGGCGGCATCAATGCCACAATATGAGGGACTGGGCGGGGCGTATAGCTCATCATCGACTCCCCTTTGAATGCCAGCGCGGCACTGGCTCCCGAATCGAGCATCACGGCTTCTCGCAATCCTGCTTTTGCTAGCGCTTCACCGAGATTCACGGAGTTGACATAATCACCCGAAACTCCGACAACCGGACGATCAGCTTGATCAATTCCCCAGAACGCGCGATCGCGCTCTGCATCAAAGCCAAACAATCCTCTAAATGTCTCTGCCGACTGAGGTTTGCCATCTTTGACTAACCAAGCTCCTGCTACAAATGCATCTTTCACCCCAAGCAATTCTGCCTCGACTCCCTCACGCGTGTTGTGTTTCAACGGATCAAACGGGATATATCGAATCGTTTGATCGTTAATTAACACGAGCGGTCGCCCTTCTAACTTAGAGAGTGATCCTTGAGGAGCCGCAACGAATTCGCCAGTTGCAGAACTCATCACAGGTCCAATCATCTTATTAGAATCGAGAAATTCCAGCGAGAAAAAGCCCCCATCAACTGCCGCGATCGCAGGCGTTCCCTGCTTAATTTCTACAACCTGCGCCCGAGTTTTCGCGTGAATCGTCGTCGGTTTTCCACCGGCTGCCAAAATCAAGGGCACTTTATTCACGGTGGTCTTGGTCAACTCCACAGGTGCGCTGAAATTCAGACCATTTTTGAAGAAAGTCATGGCAGGTCCGCCGTTGGCTTCGGCGATCACTTTCTCAGTTTGGGACTGTCCAATCCGTGAAATATTGAATAAGTTCTCAGACTCCGCTGCAAACAAGTTTGCCTCGTCGCTCATTGTCCAAGCCGCTTGATACCCCGCCGCGATCGCAGCTTGTTGAACTCGCTCGTCGTTCTTGCCTTCTGGATAGACAAAATATCGAATCGGAATTCCTAGCTTGGCTTCGAGCATCCGTTTCGATTCGGTCATCTCAAACGCTAACTTTGCATCATCCTTAATCTCGCGTAAATCTGCTGGATGATTGACACTGTGCGATGCGATCGTGATTAACGGATCAGCCGCCATCTCCTGAATCTGCGCCCAATTCATCCCCGGACGACCTCTAGGCTTGTCAATTTTGGCAGGATAAATCGAAAACGCACCCGGATACCCGTACTTCTTCAATAAAGGATAGACATATTTATAATGTCCTAAGTAACCATCATCAAAGGTGAGAACGACTGGCTTAGCAGGCAAAGGAATCCCAGTTTTCAAATGTTCGACGAGTTGATCCAAGCTAATCGGAGTCAACCCATTTTGTTGAATCAATTTTAGATGTGCCTCAAACTCTTGAGGAGTCACATCAAAAAAGACTTCTTTCTCCGCCACGATGTCGTGATACATCAGGATCGGAACTTTTGCCAATCGCGCTCTTGGATTGATTTGCGGAAACGGTGCTTCTGCGAGTTTTGCTTGCCAATCTTTCGCAAATTCAGATGATTTGGCTCTGAATGTCGTTGGTTTGAAATCAGTGGGAATCGATGTGGATGCTTGATATCCCAATTGCGTCCCCTGGGCACAAACGGGAGCAATGGCGACACTCAAACTAGAGTTGAGTTGCGGCGGCTCGTTGGCTAAGAACGTGGGAGTCAGCGATGAAATCTGGGGAGCCACTTCAGTTGGCAGCCAGCGATTTCCTGAAGCAACGATCGCACCTGCCCCAACCAGAAGCGGTAAACTCCCAACGGCTAGAAATTGCCAGCCAGCTTTGGGAGCGATCTGTTTCGAGAAGCCCAACAAACGAGTCCAAGGGGATTTTTTCATGGTGAGGTCAGGGGAAGGTCACTTGAACTATATACTCGATTTGACTTGCATCCCTAAGTCATGCAAATTACACAACGAGAGGGATGCTTGTCAATCATTTCCCTGCTAGTCTCTCCCAATCCGGTGAAAAATCTCTGCCTTGAACAACTTGTATAGAATTCACTGAGACACGATCGCAAATATTTTCAGTACTCAAATATTTTCAGTACTCAAACGCTCTAGCGCGACACGAGCCGCTGCTGCCACATTCGGATTACCGTCTTTTTCCAAATATTTCAAAGCAGACAGACTCTTCTCGCTGGGCATATTTCCCAACGCCTCTGCCAATCGTTGACGAATCAACCAATCTTCAGATTGAGCGAAGCGCAAAATTGCGTTGACCGCATCGACGGCTTTAATCTCTCCCAAAGCCGCGATCGCAGCTTGCTGCACGACAATTTCTTCGCTGTCTAATGCCTCCATTAGTACTTGTTTCGCCCGTGCATCTTTCAAATTCCCCAAGGCAACGGCTGCACTAAATCTCACAAGCCAGTCGGTATCTTCATAAAACAGTCGCACCAATGGCTCAAAGGCTCTGATGTCTTCTAAATAGCCCAATGCTCCAGCCGCATCTGCGCGAATCCCGTAGTCCGATTCGGTTTCGAGAATATTGAGGAGGATCGGAAAACTTTCATCGGTTTGCTTAATTCCTAACGCAAACACAGCCATCGATCGAATTTGTAAACTCTGATCATTCAAGACTTTTTTAATCAAGGGCACAGCGTCCTCAGCCGGAATGTCTCGCAGATTGGCAAGCGCTACCATGCGATCGCGGGTACTGTCACTGTCGAGTTGCTGAGCGATTTGGTTGAGGCTGAGACTCATATTTTTTACAAAACTTAAAAATTGCATTTTCATTGTGACAGAATTCCGAGTTCTGTGCCGCCTCTATGAAGGGAGGCTTCCCGAACAAATCTATAATGGGATTTGCTTTACGTTTTGGATTGCCACTATGCAGACTAGCGATCGACCCTCCCTTTCTTCAACGTTTTCGGTTGCCCGGATTGCTTCTGTCTCTCGTAAGACGGGTGAAACTGATGTGCAAGTGACCGTCAATCTCGATGGCACCGGAAAATGCGTTGCCAAAACAGGGATTCCGTTTCTCGATCATATGCTGCACCAAATCTCATCGCATGGATTGATTGATCTCGATGTGCAAGCAACGGGCGATATCGAAATCGATGATCACCATACAAATGAGGATGTCGGGATTACGTTGGGGATGGCGATCGCGAAAGCGTTAGGCGACCGTAAAGGCATTGTTCGGTTTGGGCATTTCGTTGCGCCTTTGGACGAAGCACTGATCCAAGTTGCACTTGATTTTTCAGGTCGTCCGCATCTGAGCTATGGCTTAGAGATTCCAACGCAACGGGTGGGAACCTATGATACGCAGCTTGTACGAGAGTTTTTTGTGGCAGTGATCAATCATGCTCAAATGACGCTGCACCTTCGCCAACTTGATGGAATCAATTCGCATCACATTATTGAAGCGACGTTTAAGGCATTTGCGAGATCGCTGCGAATGGCAGTAGAAATCGATCCACGACGGGCACATGAAATTCCCAGTTCAAAGGGTGTGCTGTGATGCGAGGCTGGCAAGTAGGAGTGGGATTGGCGCTGGTGTTGGGATCGCCTATCGTCGAAATGCGATCGGTCAGCGCTCAAGAGAGCATCTGGAAACGATTCACATCCAAGAGTCATGGCTTTTCTATTGTCATGCCCGGTACACCGACTGAGCGCAAACAAAGTGGACTGACCCAATTTGAACTGATTCGAGATGCAGAATCGGTACGGTATGCCGTAGGAGTTCTCAATTTACCTGCTGCTCCCGGAGAGGACAAAAAGCTGCAAAACGAAGTCTATGAAGGGATTCGTCGAGGAGCAGCGCGTGGACAAGCCGAACTCCTATCATTTCGCACGATTAAACTGGGTGAGTTCCCAGGACGGGAAATGAACTTTAAGCTGCCAGATAATATGGTGGCAAAATGGCGGGTTTATCTCGTCGATCGTCGTGCTTACTTTATCAATGTCACGACGACACAGGAAAATCAGCAGCGAGGACTGGCGACAAGCATTGATGTCTTTCTCAATTCGTTTCGACTGATTAGCCCCCCATCGAAGCAGCCGAATTAGGATTTCAATCTCTCTTGCTCAGGATTGTTCTTTAGTAATCTTTGTCACTGTTCTTAAAGGTTCGCCGCATCGCCCATTGTAAAAAGCCTGGGAACAAGCGGCTTGAGAGCAGTGACATATTTGCAGAACCGACCATGACATCCGTTTTCCGATGTTTGACCGCTGTCCAAATCGCCTTTGCTACGTCTTCTGGCTTCTCAACCACAGGAACACTCAAAACCTGCTCTAACTGCTTACGGCGTGCGATCGCATCTTCCTCATCCTTGCCGCGAAAAATCGCTCGCTCCATCAGATCACTTTTGATCAGACTCGGATAAATGCCACAGACAGTAATCCCTTTCGGCGAAAGCTCAGACTGTAAACTCTGAGTCAGCCCAGTCACGGCAAATTTACTCGTCGAATAAGGCACAAGATAGGGAATAGGAACCTTCCCACCCACGGATGCAACATTCACAATCATGCCGCGACCTTGAGCCAGCATGTGCGGCAGTAGAGCTTGAATTGTGTGAATATACCCCCAAAGATTTGTATCAATCACTGTATGCCAATCTTCTAGTGAGAAACTATCGGCTGGACCTGAACTATACACACCCGCATTGTTGACGAGGACATCGATCGTGCCGTACTGCGCGATCGACTGATCAATGAGCTTCTGAACTTGTTCTGGATTGCGAGTATCAGTTGGAATCGCAGTAACGCTCTGACCAATCGCCTTGACTTCTTCAGCCGCTGCGTTTAAGCGATCGACATTTCGAGCAGCCATAATTACGCTGTAGCCATTTCGAGCAAACTGAAGGGCAGTTGCTTTACCAATGCCTTGAGATGCGCCAGTAATCAGAACAGTAGAAGCCATAAACCTTAAACATGAGAACTATTTTTAGTGTGATGGGAATGGGTACAAATACGTCCCACTTTTGTCAGATCTGAGGATTTTGCAATCAATGTACCGTCTTTACGACAGAGACAAGGTTCGCCCCATAGGGAGATAGCGTTATCCAAGGCAATTTATAAACTCGACTCAGAAATTGAGAAGCAGAAAGCGTTTTCGATCGCATTCCTCAATCTCAATAATGAATGTTAAAGTTTGTAAAGATGGTTTTTCAACCTCGATCTTTCCTGGAGTTTTCTTGTGGTTTCCTTCCGTTCAGCGCCAACTCAATTGGGTCAAGATTCTAAAATTCAAATCGATCGAGGTGTATGGGTTGCACTCACGATTTTAGGAATTTGGGCAGTGAGCTTGTTCACACTGCTCAGTATTGATATTACACAATTATCAATCCCATTTAGAATTGCAGGGCTTTTACTACAAACATTTCTATACACTGGGCTATTTATTACCGCACACGATGCGATGCATGGCGCTGTTTCGCCGAGTAATCGTAAACTCAATGACTTGATTGGCTCAATTGCATTGCGCGCCTATGCTTTATTTTCATTGAAATCAATGATCAAAACGCATTGGGAGCATCATGCACATCCAGCTTCTGATCTCGATCCAGACTTTCACAACGGCAAGAATAAAAGCCTTTTAGGATGGTATTCCTACTTCATGGTGCGCTATTGGAGTTGGACGCGAATTATCTCTTTGATTGCCATCTTTCACATTGTGCATCGACTCTTTCACGTTCCTGAAGCGAATTTAACTTGGTTTTGGGTCGTGCCTTCGATTCTCAGCTCCGTTCAATTGTTCTTCTTTGGGACATTTCTACCGCATCGTGAGCCAGCAGGCGGCTATCAAAACGAAAATCGTGCGACCAGTACTCGCTGGTCACCCTTCTGGTCATTTATTAGCTGCTACCACTTTGGCTATCATTTAGAACATCATGAACGCCCTGATCTCGCTTGGTGGCAACTTCCTGAATTACATCAACGCAAACTTCAAGAAGAAGGCTAAGCTTGAGAATGACGATTGCGGAATGATGTTATGGCAGATTGGGTCAAGCTTCTCAATGAGTATTCAAACAAGGATTTAGAACAGCGGAAGATTTGGTATTCTCCGGTTGTGGAAGCCTACGATCGCGGAAGACCGAGCTATCCTGAAATGCTCATTCAGCGATCGATTGAACTTGCCAATCTTGCCCCCGACTCGAAAATTCTTGAAGTGGGCTGTGGTTCGGGGACGGCAACGGTTGATTTTGCCAAGTTAGGCTATGCGATCGATGCGGTCGAACCCAATCCAGAATTCTGCCGAGTGGCTCAACGAAATTTTGCCGAGTTTCCGCAGGTCAAGCTTTATCCTCAATCTTTTGAGGAGTGGCAAGTTCAGCCGGAAACCTATCAGATTGTGCTGGCTGCTAATGCGTGGCACTGGATTGCATCGGATATTAAGTATGTGAAAGCAGCAAAAACATTGCGGGCTGGAGGTTCTCTAGTGTTGCTTTGGAATATGTCGCTTGAACCGAACTATGAAATTTATCAAATCCTGAATGAAGTCTATCAGGCTCATGCACCTGCGATCGCACCTGCGTATGAAGGGCGAGATAAGCAAGTTGAAATCTTGAGCGGATTAGGGAAACTCGTGAGTGATTCCGGATTATTTGAGGCTCCCGTCACAGAATTGATGCCTTGCGAAAGAACCTATGAGGTTGATCGCTATCTCGATCTTTTGAGTAGCTATTCACCCTACGTTTCTTTAGATCCACAGGTCAAAGAAGCTTTATTGTCAGGATTGAGAACGACGATCGAGGAAAAACTAAACGGTGAAATTCTACTGTCTAACTTAGCAGCAGTTCAAGTTGCGCGGAAAATTGAGGGTTAGTACTTTCTCTCGCTCTCGTTTGTATCATCTCGGAAGCGTCCATGAGAAGAATAGGGTCACTCCAGCAATATTGAAAAGTAAAGTGAGTACTGCCCCAATGATGATGCCTTTAATTGTTGCGTAGCGTCGATCGAGCAGCAAAACAAAAATGACTGGAATCACATAAAACATCTGGGAAATCCCAATCCCAATCACCATAAAGGCAAGCGATGTATACCCATTCAGCAAGATAAACAGCGCTTGAGTGTCTGAGCGACTTGGCACGATCGTGATGAGAGCATAAATCAATAAGCCGATCGCAACTGCGATGACGAAGGCAATCCCATGCAATGCAATCAGTAACAGAATCCCTCGCAAGATTTTCTGCCATTCATTCGATCCACTCATATTGGTCTACCTAGACTAATCTCTACTCTCTGTCTCAATCCACACGAAACAACCCGCCTTAAGGCAAGCTGTCAACCACTGTAGCAAACTGTACCAAGCATCACCCTTCGGCAGCAGTCTTGATACAAGCTGCATCTAGAAGCATAAGTTGAGGTGTATTAAAAACCGAGCAATGAGTAAGCTTTGTGAGTGCCGGAATTTTTCCTTGCTGGAGATTCGTTAATGCGATCGTAAACTCAGGCTCGAAACTGCTCAACCAAGTCGAATTCGTGAGATACAAAGGCGTAAATGCGGGTTGATCCAGCAACCAAAGTTTAATCTGATATTTGTCGATCGTTTGTTTTGCGGCTCTAAGATCTGAACTATACTGCGCTTGCATCACGTCTAAAATACGTTGGCGAATTGGGCGATAGTATCCTAAATGAAACGGAAGCGAGTGTTCTTTACTAAATAAAACAGAGCGTTGAGCAAGAGTCGAAATATTATTGGCTTCATCAGATAGTGTTGCGACTAAAGTATCTTTCGGCTGAGTTTTTAAGAATTGATAGAGGGATGGATCTTTTATCACCCGAACATTGATCCTGGGAAAATCCTGGGAAACTTGTGGATAAGTGAAGAATACGAGCATTGTCATGGTCATCAATGTCAGCCTCGTTCCTAAAGTTATCCAGCGGCGTTGTGCTACGAGAGTTTTGCAGCCTCGCAGTAGAGTATCCAGCAGAATCGTGAGTACAATTCCAGCCGCGATCGCTAAGACAATCCGGAACGTGTGAGTCGTATATCGCGTTGGGAAGAACAGTCTTAGTAACAATAAATGAGCCGCAGCAAATAAGCCTAAAGAAACCCAAATCATTTTCGGGAGAATTGCGATTCGGTGATTGATCTGCTGGACTAGCGGAAATCGTACCGGATATCGCATCAAAATCGGCAGCAACACACCAAGCCAAATCAAGGGTGGCATCAACGGTGGAATGATTCCACTATGTTCACCAATCAGCCAGAATGCCCAGGGATTCGGATTAAAAAAGGGATGTCTTCCACCAGGATGAAGTTCTGGCATTGTCCAAGCTTGATCACGCGTGATCACAGGAGCGAATTGGCTCGAAGCGAGTCCATATGGAAGCAGCGCGATCGCGGTAAAACCAACACAGATGCCAACAAATTTTAATTGATTGAAATTTAGTCTTCTTGTATTCCCATCCCAAAGCGTGCAGCATAAAAGCGCGATCGTGATAAACACTAAAGGCGGATAAATCAATGCTTGTAGAACTAGAACGATCAGAATACCAAGCCGCTGATGACGAAGTAGATAGTATAGAAAGGCTAGAAATAACGGCGTTACGAAAGCTCTAGGAGTAGCAGAACCTAAATCATCTCTAGACCATACGCTTTGATTGAGAAGTAGCGTTGTAATAAATCCGGTGATCGGAAACGGAAACAGCCTTAAGCAGAGTGCAAAGCTGTAAAAAGTTGTGATCAGTCCTAGACCGACAGGCAGAACTTTGCTGACCCAAAGCGGCTGTACTCCGAGGATTGCCATTCCATGATAGAAAGCAGCATATCCTGGCGGAGTAATCGATTTGAAATATTGTGCAATCAAATCATTGGGTAAAAGAGTGGGGTCGAGAAATCGCTGCATCCAGAACACATATTCTCTAGCATCGTCTTGCACCACATATTCAGCTTGAAATGATTTCTGAAGTGCGAGACTACCATAGTAAAGAGCAAAGCCAAGACTTAACCCGAACCAAAGCCTGCTTGAAGTTCGATCGCTTGCTGTTGTTGGCTTGGCCATCAGAAATTGATGTGTTCTAGAGATTAGCGTTTTTATCACAACCTTGTTAGCCCTCGTCTAAGATCTCAACAATTCCGAGCTGTCCGTCGATCCGAACTTTTTGCCCATCTCGCAAAATTTCAGTGGCATGTTGAACGTCCATGACGGCTGGAATTCGATATTCTCGTGCCACGATCGCGCCATGAGAGAGCCGTCCTCCGACTTCTGCAATCAGTCCTCCGACTCGTGCCAAAACAGGCATCCAGCCGGAATCTGTGTAAGGAACGACGAGAATGGTGTCGCGATCGACGGTGCCTAATCCATTGAGCGATCGCATGACTCGAATTGTTCCCGCCACCTGTCCCGCGCTTGCTCCGATGCCTTGCAGCCGATTAGAAGCTTGCCAAGTGGGAAGAGCAGGAGTTGGGGGATCGTCTCCGTAGACTAATTGCGGAATCGGAGAAAGTTGGCGATCGTGATCAAACTGGGCGCGACGATGTTGAATAAGTTCTGAAAACTGTGAGGTTTTACCCTGCCGAATCTCCGCATACGTTAGAAAAAAGATATCGCCCGGCTGATGGAGAATGCCGGAAGCAAGCCACTGTTGTTCGATCGCAAGAAAGCGCCAGCGGAGTTCAGCGAGGAATCGACTATAAATTTCGGTAACTTTTCCTTTTAAAGCAATGCGACGCTGTACGCCTTGATGTTTAATCTTTGGCGAAGTCGGTTCGGGAGTTGGATTTAAGCAGAATTGCCGAAATAAATCTCGAATCGGTTCAGGTTGCTCTCGCCACGTCGGAATCGCAATGTCTGTCCCAACTTCGCTGAGATAGCCGTAGCGATCGAGAATCTGATCAAACTGATGCAAAATCGCTTGCCCTTGAGCCGTTTTTTCAAGTTGAGTAAAGACATCTTCGGAGTTTTCTAACAGCGATCGAGCAGAGCTAGCAAGATTCGACAAGGCTCTCATCGCAGCAACTTCTGGAGTATCCTGATTATCGACCTCGTCATCTTGGACTCGAAACATTGCTTTTCTCAAAGCAGCACTTAAGGGAGCGAGGATGCTGTAGTAAGTTGCACGTTCTAGTAACTCAAGAATTTGCTGAATTTGCTCTGTTAGTTCCTCGATCGACAATTCAGACAGTTCTGCATACCTCGGCTCCAAAGCTGCTAGAAAGCGCGGCTCATCTCTCGCGAAATCCTGCTCTAATCTCATTTCTCGCTTGAGTAATCGCATGAGTCCAGGCGAATTTGCCATCGTCGATTGTAAAGGAGGACGACTAAACTTCGCACCTCTAGTCAGAAATTCCAAGCTCTCAGCAGGCAGCCCCATGCGTCTAAAAATCTGCCCGAGTAATGTCGCATTAAAATAAGCATGAGAATAATGCAGCGTAGCCGTTTCCTCAAAGTTCAGACCTTGAGCGCGTGTTCCCAGTACGATCGTAAAGATCTTCCCCCAAACTCCACAAGTCAACGGTCGATTAATTGACCAAGTTAGCGGTCGAATCGCGCCTGGAATCACTTCTGCGGCAATCTTTCTCGTCCAAATTGGAGCTAATGTTGTAATCGATCGAGCTTGGAGTAACCAGAGCTTTTCTCCGTCATAGCTCCACTCGATATCTTGCGGCACGCCATGAAAATATTCTTCTAAATGTCGAGCTAAGTAAGCAACTTGCTGAATCAATCTGTTCGGAACTGTCCCTTGTCCCGACACTTCTAGCATCTGCTCTTTTGGTAAAGCCCAATCTTGACCCACTTCGCGAACATTCACAATGTAGCTCTCTGGAGTCACCTGTCCTGACACAACTTGATCAGCATTTCCAGGCAAAGCTTCAATCAAAACTGCATCGCCTTGCCTCGAAATCGGATCGCGACTAAACGCTACTCCCGAAAACACACCTCGAATCTGATTCTGAACGAGCACAATCATCGAAGCATCTGGAATGGCGCGATCGCGTCGATACTGAACTGCTGATTCTTGCTCATACGAGTCTAAACAGCGCATAATCGCAGGCAACAGTAACTCTCGATGGGTCACATTTGCAATCGATCCGTACTGCCCCGCTGCCGACGCTGATTCTGAATCTTCTCCGATCGCAGAGGATCGAACAATCAAGGGCTGCTCTCGACTCGGCCGCATCGCCTGAATCAACGGCTGCGGATCATCTCCTGGCAAAAGCACCCAACCCTCCGGCACAGGATAACCCGATCGCTTTAACTCGGAGAGCGTTGCTGCCTTTTGTCCAACTTTGTCTGCTTTTAACGCTTGATCGAGCGAAATCAGCGATCGATCTTCGCGAAGAAATTGAAACATTGCTTTTGATCCTCTCTGTGCCGTATCAGATCTGAGATCCAAATCATCTGGAATCTGGTTATAGATCCACCACAAAAACGCTGCCAGTCCCACTGACCCCACAATCAGCGGTGTTTCCTGTGGATGTCTCAATACGGTAATCAGCGGAAACAAAATCAAAACCCCAAATTTTCCCGCTTGCCGCTCCCGCAAAATCGTAAATCCAATTCCCCCAATCAGAAACACCAGAAACGAGGTGAGTGGATCATGAACGACATATCCCCAAACTACATTGGTCGTCCCCGCTCCTTTTCCAATGAAGTATCGCCCATAAACCAGCGCAATCAGGGAAAAAATTTCCCACTCTGGACGATCTGGAAAGAACGATCGCGCGAGTAAAACCGCCGCAATGCCCTTCAATGCCTCCGAGAGCACCGCCAGCACCCCAACCCATTTACCCCCGTGATAAAACGCCGCCGAGACGCTCACATTCCCCGTTCCAAGCTGCTGCAACCGCTTCCCGGTCAGACGGGTCGTTATCCACCGAATCAATGGCAATCCGCCCAGAATCGGACAGAGTCCGAAAATCAGCAGAGCGCCCCAAACATGCATCAAGGTCATAGCGCGATCGAACCAGAACTTCTCTCTGAAAGTCTACCGAATTCACTCTGCACCGAGAAAGTAAGTGCGTTTTTATACAAGATATTGGGTATAAGGGGGGAGCCGCACTCAGATTCAACCCCCGATGTCTGAACTCGATACGATCGCTCATCCCCCGAAAACGCCACCGTCTTTTGTGGTGGCGCGCAAAACGATTCAAAAAACGAAATCTACTGGTTTGCCAGCCAAAGCAAAAGTTGCTCATCCAGAAGCAATTCGATCGCCAGAGTTTAGCAAACTGCCTAGCTCAGACAGTGGTGAACTGCCTAGCTCAGACAGAATGGAGCAAGTGACTTCTGTTTCGCAACTCTCCGACGTTCGCCCAACCGATTGGGCATTTCAGGCACTTCAAACTCTAGTCGAACGCTACGGTTGTATTGCAGGCTATCCGGATCAAACCTTTCGCGGCGATCGTGCTTTGACTCGATCTGAATTTGCAGCCGGACTGAATGCTTGTCTCGATCGTATTCAAGACCTAATTGCTTCCCAAACGACTAACATCATCACCCGTCAAGACTTAGAAATTGCTCAAAAGCTGCAAATAGAATTCGCAACAGACTTAGCTGCACTCAAAGGGCGCATCGATCGCTTAGAAGCTCGAACTACAACGATCGAAAAACAGCAATTTTCCACGACAACGCGATTGTTCGGACAAGCGATCGCTTCAGTTCAAACAAGCAATCGAGCCAATATTGATCTCTTTCCCAGAGATGGTGTTCCAGAACGCCAAGGCAAGCTGCAAACAACGCTTGCTAGCAATCTTCAACTCTCGCTCGCCACTTCATTCACAGGTAGAGATTTACTACTGACAACCTTACAAACCGGAAATTTGCGATCGTCTGCCCCAAATTTATTAACGAATATGGGACGCTTATCCTATGAGTCTGAGCAAGACAATCAACTTGTAGTCAGCGATCTCTCTTACCGTTTCCCAGTGAGTAAAAACTTCGGTGTTTTAGTCGGCGCATCTGGAGTAACTCCCTCGAATACGTTTCGCGGGATCAATCCACTCGAAGGCTCTGGAGAAGGAGCACTTTCTCTGCTTGGACAGCGCAATCCGATTTTAGCGATCGGCAATGGCACAGGCGGCATCGGCTTCGATTGGCAAATTAATCGGCGCGTGAGTTTGCAAGGCGTTTACAGCGCGGAAATTCCTGGATTTCCTGGAAATGCGGATGTCGGTGGATTGATTGGCGGTCGATATGCAGCAGGGGCACAATTGACGATCGCGCCGACTCGCAACATCGATCTCGGCATTCATTACCTATTCTCTCGCAGCCCAGATGGCTTTTTGGGCACAGGAATCGGGGATTCTCAACTCCTTTCACCGTTTGCCCCAACCCGCACAGCTTTTACGACTCATGCCGTCGGCGCGACTTTAGCATGGCGGGTGAATCGGAAATTCACGATCGGCGGTTGGGGCGGTTGGACATCTTCTAGAGCGCTCAGCGTTGTGGGTTCAGTACAGACGACAAATTGGATGGTCTTTTCTGCCTTGCCGGATCTGTTTGTGCCGGGAAATCTCGGTGGCATCCTCTTCGGACAACCGCCTAAAATTACGAGCAGCAATCTACCCGAAGAGTACAACTTTCCTCGATTTAGCGATACAGGGAGCAAAGGCGGTCAGCCAGACACAGCCTTACATTTAGAACTGTTCTACCGAGCTAGAGTCAATCCAGCCTTGGAGGTGACACCTGGCGTAATTGTTATTTTCAACCCCAATCACAACAAAGCAAATGATCCAGTTGTCGTCGGGGCAGTTCGGGCAACTTTTAGATTCTAGGAACAATGACCATGCTCTCGAAATTCTGGGTTACTTTTTCACTTGCGATCGCGGCTCTTAGCTGTCATAGTACGATTGCGTCTGCTCAAATCACCATCCGCAGTACTGGCGTAGTGACTGGAACAGTCGTGCCTCCGAGTCAAAATCCAAATTTCAACCAAGGCACAACCAGAGTCACGACAGATAGCCAAGGTCGCTATTTCCGAAATGGGCAATTGGTCTATTCTGCACAGGACTTTGATCCAAATTTAGTCCAAGTCGATAGTCAAGGACGCTACTTTGTAGACTTCCGAGGAATTCCAATCGTTTCAACCGATGGCACACTCACTTCTCCGGTGCTTTCAAACGGTCAACTCCAACCCATTCGCCGTAATCACAACGCCCCAACTCGCTTCCACGGCACAATTCAAGACGAATTAGTCGTACGAGGAAGATACGAAGGTATTGCCACCGATCCGAATACGGGATTGCAATATCAAGGAGTCTTCGATATCACTGGACAAGGTCCGCGTTACAGCGATCGCAATGGCGGCACAAGCCCGACCGTTTTCGATTTTCGATCGCACTACAATTTTTCCGCTAATCCACAAATTCCTCCACGTCCGACTGTTTCATCTTTCCAAATCACTGCGATGCCAGTTCAACTGCGCGTCATCATTCCCGCAGGCTTAGCTCCACTCAGCACAACTCCCACTCCAATTACAAATCCAACGAGCAATCCGATTAGCAATCCGACTAGCAATCCGATTTCAACGCCGAGTGCATCCTCTACGATCGACAGTGCCCCGAGCTTTGGAGGTATGCTTAGCAATAACCCATTGCAAGACGTTAGCCGCGTTATCCTCGAAGGTTCAAAAAATTCTGATGTTCAGATTGGTCCAAGAAGCCGGATTTTACTTCGCTGATTTTTCGTAAGTTTTAGAGGGTGTTTTAAGCCACGGAATGGACGATCGTGAACTTACTTTTGGCAACATAGAGATTAAACTCTAAGAGTTGACATTTACCATCCCTAGCAGCATGTCCAGTTCCCTCCCTTTGCCTCCCGGTTCTTCAGGATTACCCGTTATCGGTGAAACATTCGGTTTTCTGAACGATCCTGACTTTTCTACTAAACGACACAAACAGTTTGGCAACGTTTTTAGAACCAATCTCTTTGGTCGATCGACGATTGTTCTATCAGGAGTCGATGCAGTTCGCTTTGTGCTGCTCAACGAGAATCAATACTTTGTTATCAGTTGGCCCCCCAGCGTAAAGACATTACTAGGATCTGCCTCAGTCCCGGTTCAGCAAGGGAGCCTTCATCAACAGCGCCGTAAGCTATTAGTTCAAGCGTTTCAGCCAAGAGCACTAGCTAGCTATATTCCGACAATGACGAGCATCACCCAAAACTATCTCGATCGTTGGGCGCAGAAAGAGACGATCCGTTGGTATCCAGAACTGCGGAATTACACACTCGACATTGCCTGTCAGCTCATTGTGGGTATTTCATCTGGTTCGCAAACTCGGTTTGGAGAATTGTTTGAGATCTGGGTAAAAGGGTTATTTTCTGTGCCTCTGAAGTTGCCAGGAACTAAGTTTAGTCAAGCCTTAACAAGCCGTCAGTTGTTGCTAGATGAGATTGAACGCGTTGTCAAAGCTCGCCAATCGCAAGAAAACATAGAATCAGATTCGCTCAGTCTTTTACTCAATGCGAAAGACGAAGAGGGAAATCGCTTGAGTATTGATGAACTCAAAGATCAAGTATTGACCTTATTGTTTGCGGGACATGAAACCTTGACTTCAGCGATCGCGTCTTTCTGTCTGTTGATGGCGCAACATCCAGCGATCTTAGAGCGGCTTCGAGCCGAACAATCGCAGTTTAAGAACGACGACTTACTCACACTCGAAGACTTAAAGCAGATGGACTTTCTCGATCAAGTCTTGAAAGAAGTGCTGCGAGTCGTATCTCCTGTAGGTGGAGGATTTCGAGAAGTCATTCAAGAGTGTGAGTTTGACGGCTATAAGATTCCTAAAGGCTCACAAGTCCTATACGAGATTGGTCAAACCCATCAAGATAGTACCCTTTATCCGAATCCGAAACAGTTTGATCCAGAGCGCTTCAATCCAGAGCAAAAGCTTGAGCCTTTTAGTCACGTGCCCTTTGGTGGTGGAATCCGCGAGTGTTTGGGGAAAGAGTTTGCCCGATTAGAAATGAGAATTTTTGCAGCGCTACTCGTTCGCAATTATGAATGGGAGTTAGTCCCTGGACAGAATCTTGACTTGCAAATGATTCCAACACCGCAACCGAAAGATGGACTCCAAGTGAAGTTCCGACGAAAAGCTAGCTAGTTTGCTGCCTGCACTCTAGGAGAAGCAATTTGAAGAGAGCCAGAATTTAATCTGTTCATCGACAAATACGACATGAAAAAGCTCGATCATCGAAACGATCGAGCTATGGAGCTACTCTCTCTTAAACCTGAAAAAACTTTTTGATGTCACCTTGAGGAATCGACTTACAGATCTCCACCCCGGAGCGCTAGCAAGAAGATCACCACTGGCCCAGCCAGCATAATCATGGCAATCAATGCCAATTGAACGATTCCTGTAAGGTTAATATCGTTCAGAAAGCTCAAAAACTCCATCTGTCCCCCCAACAAGCCTTTAATATAGGAAAGTCACAAAGCTGCAATACGAGCTATTTTATCGGTACGCGCTCCCCAATCTTAAAGAACTTTACAAAACTCAATAAAAATCCGAAGGCAGCATCACGAAAATTCATTGCTAAACTCAAGGCAAGTCTTTTCGTCCCTTTTTTGCCCGGTTGATATGGAAATTCTGATTGTCGAAGACGAAGCTGAAATTGCTCAACTGATCCAACTTTATTTGGAAAAAGAGGGGTTTTCCTGTCGCACCTGCCGCGACGGACTCAGCGCGTTACAAATCTTCCAAGAACAAAAACCTGATCTGATCATCCTAGATTTGATGATCCCTGGATTAGATGGATTGGAGGTCTGTGCGCGGGTTCGTCAGAAACCGGGTACAAAAGATCCCTTTATCCTAATGTTGACCGCAAAGGGTGAAGAAATCGATCGCATTATCGGACTGTCCACAGGCGCAGACGATTACATGGTCAAACCCTTTAGTCCGAAAGAACTGGTCGCGCGAGTGCGGGCATTATTGCGGCGAACCATGCGCCAAGGTGGACAATCTCAGGTCTATCGCACCCAAAATTTTGTTTTAGATGTGGATCAGCGATCGGCATCTCGTCAGATCAATGATCAAGCCGAACCGCTTGATCTAACAACGCTCGAATTTGATTTACTCTCTACGTTTATGAGCTATCCCGGTCGAGTCTGGAACCGGACGCAACTGATCGACAAGCTTTGGGGCAGTAACTTCTTCGGAGATGAACGCGTCGTCGATACCCATGTCGCAAGATTGAGAAAGAAAATCGAACCGGACCCTGCAAATCCGACCTTTGTCAAAACGGTGATCGGAGTCGGCTACAAGTTTGAGGACACTACCCCATGACAAAGCCCAATCTCCGCACCCGTCTATTTTTGTCGCACATGATCGTCATGGTTGTGGGGCTAAGCACCTTAATAACCGTGGGTAAAGTTTACACGCCCCGATTGTTTGTGCTGCATTTAGAACAATTGCAGGGCAGTGGCTTTAACGTGATTCGCGTCAAGCGACAACTGGTCGATGGATTCGAGTCGGCTTGGAGTCGAGGTGCGTTTTGGTCAGTGGTGGTGGGAGGAACGACAGCGATCGGATTAAGTTACTGGGTGTCAAAGCGCATTATGCAGCCTTTGATTCAAATGGAGCAGATTACCCAACGCTTTGCCGCCGGACACTTACAAGAACGAGTTCCAGAGAATGAAATTCCAGAGCTGAACCGACTGGCAGATAGCTTCAATCGGATGGCACACGATCTCGAAGGCGTTGAACAACGCAGACGAGATTTAGTCGGGGACTTGACGCATGAATTACGGACACCCTTAACCGTCATTGAAGGCTATTTAGAAGGATTGGCAGATGGCACGATCGAGCCTTCTTCGGATATCTATCAACGTCTTGCCAAAGAAACGGTACGATTACGGCGATTAGTCAATGATCTGCAAGAACTGTCCAAAGCAGAAGCAGGCTATTTACCAATTCAGCTTCAACCTGTGCAAATTCGACCGCTCTTAGTGGCGATCGTGCAAAAATTTTCTGACCAACTGCTCGAAGAGAGTCCAACGTTAAAAGTAGATTGTCCAGACACGCTTCCTCAAGCTTTAGCTGATCCCGAACGGGTCGAACAAGTGCTGATCAATTTGGTCGGAAATGCGCTCCGCTACACGCCCGAAGGCAGCATTACGCTACGCGCCTGGGCAGAACAAGAGCGAGTCTGGATTGCAGTGGAAGATACAGGCAAAGGCATTGCTGCGGAAGATTTGCCCCATGTATTTGAGCGATTTTGGCGATCGGATCGCTCGCGCGATCGCCATTCAGGCGGAACAGGCATTGGACTTGCGATTTCTCGACGACTGGTCGAATTACAAAAAGGCACGATCGAGGCTGAAAGCGAAGTCGGTCAAGGCAGTACGTTCCGATTCTCGTTACCGATTTTAGTGGAGCGACCCAAACTTTTGTCTTCGTTGCGCGATCGCGAATCTCCCGAATCGGCTTATCCCAAATCCAAACTCTAACAATTCAAAATTCGCTGTCATGTCTTCGACATGAGCTTGTCAAACTGGATAACTACAATGACAAGGTTATCAATTCCGCATCGTTTTGTTATGCTTCCTGTAGCTCTTGTCGTGTTGATCATTGGAGCAATCACCTTAGGTGGGCTTGCCTCAATGCGTTACTTGTTCCCTCAGAGCCATCGCTCCTACTCGAATCGCAAACCTTAATGGCTACACCTGCTAGTTTAGATGGCACTCTCATTCGCTTCAATAAAGTAGCGCTGAAAGTCGCTCATTCACCTGGCAAATCTCCTGCGATCGTGTTTATTCACGGAGGCTTAGGCAGTCGGACAAATTGGTGTTTACAGTGGGATTATTTTCAAGCGCTAGGGCAAGAAATGCTTGCTTATGATCTCGCTGGACATGGTGAGTCTGGACGCTACCGACGCTACTCAGTGGGGAGACACCAGCGGGATCTCAATCGTTTGCTGCATCACTTCAAAATTCATCAGCCGATTCTATGCTGCCATAGTTATGGGGTTCCCATTGGTTTAGAGTGGGCGAAGCGGCATCACGCTAGAGCGCTGATCGCCATCGGCGGCGGAACGCATAATCTTACACCTTGGTGGGAAATTCCGGTGATTAAATTTTTTGCGCTGGGCGGACATCATCTCTATCGCTGGCAGTTTGTCCAAGCCTTATTGCAATCGATTTCAAATGAGCAGCTCGCAGAGTTTTACAGCCGCAATTCGATTCCGACGGATGCTCATCCTTTTGAAGCGATCGAGGGCTTTTGGGGCTATGACGCTCAGCACCATCCGATTTCTTGCCCAGTTACCGTGATTACAGGTGGCGATGATCCCATGTTTCCGCCCGCGATGGGTCATGAATGGTTAGCGAATCTTTTACATGTTCAATCTGAGCACAGCTCTCATATTACCGTTCCCAACGTTGGACATTTGGTGATGGCAGAAGCTCCAGAGGTAGTTCAGAATGCTATTACCAAATGGCTCTAACTTTAGCTCTAACTTTCTGCAACAAATACGACACAAAGATTAATCGATCTCCGCCTGAGTCTCTTTTAATGTTGAGATAGGAACTTAGGGGTTGAGACTATGGCAACGCAACGACGATCGCAAAAAAACATCACCTCAAATCACAAAACCCTCACCATTGAAGCAGAAACTGTACAGCCCGAAAATCAAGACTCAGAGAAGACTGAGGTTCATGAATTAAAGGCTGCTTTAGAACAAGCCCAGCAAACCGAAAAATCATTACAAGAGTCGATCACCCAATTAAAAGCGCAAGTCGAAGATCATGATGCGATCGTCAAACAGTTAGAACAAACCCAGCAAACCGAAAAATCATTACAAGAGTCGATCACCCAATTAAAAGCGCAAGTTGAAGATCACGATGCGATCGTCAAACATCTCCAAGCAAATGTCGAAGAAGCTCAACATACTGCTTTGAAGCTTGCAGAATCGAATCAAACTTTGATTGAAGAGAACAAGCAACTGAGAACCAGTGCTGGGAAAATCGATCATCTGCAATCTGAACTCGAAAAAGCGCAACAAGCAGCTTTGAAGCTTGCAGAATCGAATCAAGCCCTAATTGCTGAAAACAAAACCTTGCAAGAAAATCAAGCCACTGAGCAGAAATCTGCATTAGCAACCGCTCAGGCTGAAGCAGATCTGAGAAGCCATCAGGACATTTTGAAAAAACGCCAAGCTGTAACGCTTGCCCATCCAGTTTTCCCAAATAATTTTGCACCCGTGAAGAGTTCAGATCCTGATGTCGGCTGGTTTGATTAAGTCATTTCGATAAGTCCACTCCAGTTCACTCACTCCGATTCTATTCCACCCCGAATTCCAGTTCGGGGCGGATGCACAATGCAGCGAGTCGATGCAGCGAGCTTAGAGAGCAATTCTCCAAACCGTTCTCTAACTGAACCGATCGCGATCGTGTTTTTCATCAAAATCGATCTGTGGACCAATTGGCACAATCCGATTCGGATTAATCTGAGTCTGACTCATGTAGTAATGGCGTTTAATGTGGTCTAGATTGCAAGTCGGCTGAATCTGTGGATGTTGGTACAGTTCTTTGAGATAGTTCCACAGATTTGGATAGTCCAAAATTCGACGCAAATTACACTTAAAATGACCGTGATAAACCGAATCAAACCGCAACAATGTGGAGAACATGCAGATATCTGCTTCTGTTAAGCGATCGCCACACAGATATCTTTGCTTTGCTAATACAGCCTCCCAGTAGTCCAAATTCTGGAAAAGCTCGGTCACTGCTTCTTCATACGCTTCTTGCGTGGTGGCAAATCCCGCTCGATATACACCATTGTTAACTGGCATGTAGATTTTATCGATCGTGTCATCGATCTGCTGTTGGAGATCCTGTGGATAAAGATCATTCGTTCGCGTTGCAAATTCTGCAAATTCTGTATCGAACATGCGAATAATTTCGCGAGATTCATTATTGACGATCGTACTTTTCTCTTTATCCCACAGCACCGGAACTGTAACTCGCCCCGTATACTTTGCATCCGCTTTGACATAGATCTCTTGCAGATATTCAGCCTGATTGACCGAATCCGGAATCGCCCCCGGATTTTCAGAGAAATACCAGCCTTTCTCACTTAACACTGCATCAACAATTGAAAGCCCAATGACTGCCTCTAATCCTTTGAGCGATCGCATCATTAACGTGCGATGTGCCCAAGGACAAGCTAGCGACACATAAAGATGATAGCGCCCTGAGGCGGCTGGAAATCCGCTAGAACCATCAGCCGTAATGCGATCGCGAAACTTCGTTGGCGATCGGTTGAATTTTCCGCTTTGATCTCGTTCATTCCAATTGGTCGTCCACTTTCCATCGACCATCATTCCCAATGCCATACTTAACCCCTACTGTTTTTCAACAAGTACTGTTTCCTTATCACTAGAATGTATGACAGTTTCTAAGTCCGGCATCTCTTGCCAACAATGTGTACAGAACCAATACACCTTGCCTTGACGAACATGACGAAGAAGCTTTTCTGAGCAGCAAGGACATAGAGGCATAGCGTTAACCTTATTTTTGAATAGAGACAAATTAAATTACGAGGCTAATGTCTCCCCACTATCAGTCATAACAATAAAGGTTTCATTCAACATCTGCCATAGGGAACTTACCCGTTGAGTAAGGAGATCTCCGGTTTTTCTTGTTAATTTTATTGATCATTTGGTTGAGAAGCAGACTCAATTTGTAGCGTATTTAACCAAGCAATTCTTGTTAGAAGAACACTAAAGTTTTAATGACTCCGTGATTAATTCCATCGAGAACTGTAGCCAGTTTTGAGAGACTTCATCCTGACATTGTGCTTTTGCTGGCAAACTGAGCCAGGTTGCAAACAAAATCTGACTCATTGCGATCGCAATCCATATCCAAAATCGATTCTGCTTAGTGACCTGAGTTGCAGCAAAATTTGGTGACGATCGCACTTTCCGCCGCTGCTTCGACCACCTCGAAAACCAGAGCATACTCGTAATTCTGATTCCTGTTTGATCCACACCTCGCCGACTGAGATAGTCATCTGATGAAATCCGCTCCATAATCCCCTTGATCCTCCAGGTACACACTAAACCTCAGAACGATCACTCCTCTCCACACAGGACAGTTCAAAACTTCGTTGAAAAGTTTGAGCACAATCTACGCCAGTTTGAAGAAGAGGAATCACCGTCCTGAGTTTTTCAATGGGGATAGGAACATCTCAGCTTTAAGGAATGACGATTTCTTTGACAACGCGATCGTCTTCGACCACACCCAAACTCCGACCTTTCTTCTTCTCTTCGCGTGCAATCCCGTACAATGCCAATCCTGTTCTGAGTACCTCCGCCATGTTCTTGCCTGACTCATCCGAAAGCGATTGCAATAAGTCGTAAGCTTCCGGAGACAAATCTAGATTTAATCTCTTTCTGAGTTTGGTGGTGGCAGATTTTTTTGAAGTTGAATCTGTCACAGGAGAATTCTCCACCATTGTTATCTAATCCTCTACGAGCAACTACGCGATTCCGCAAGCCATTTCATCATAAGTATTGAAGCAAAAGCTGCACCCCGATGGAATCTGCTTTGAATACACTTTTGCTCACTCATACTATCTCCATTATCCACACCTTTCTGGTTTTGAACATGGGTCTTGTTATGAACAATTGATATGTAATTATTCTGTGAATTTTATACTTAACCTTGCCCACGATCGACTTCTCGTAGGCAGGGTTCTTCTACGCAGCGATTTCTCCTCGTTTCTTAGGTCGCAATGCACGGACTTGCGCAGTAGCGAGCGGTTCAACGACTAAGATCAGTTCCACCCGATCGACAACACGAACGCTAGCTCCGGGTAGCAATACAACGTTGTCTAGACACAAAGCCGTCCACCAACTGCCCCGAAATTCGACCTGCCCAAGTTGTCCAGGTCGTAATTTCTCACAGACTTGGGCAATTTGTCCTAATTCATAAACTTTCTCTGCAATCTCGAAATCAGGTTGATGATAGGCATCCGCGATCGAAAAGAAAGATTTCCAGAATTGCAACCCGCTTACACATTTCATGACTGCCTCCAGTTGTGGATTTGAGGTTAGATTCAATAACACTCACTCACTTCGCAGAGAATAATCTTTCGCTGCACCACGCTGAATCTAAGTAAAATTCAAGTAAATAAGCCACTTGAATTCAGCTTTTATTGGATTATATATTGTGTATTTTTTGTGTGTCAAGACTTCAAAAAAACGCCCGGCTGATCCGAGCGTCATCATATTATGAGGTTAATTTGAGGCTGAAATTATTTGACCGTGTCCTTTGCTGCGTCGATGGCATCTTGAGCCTTATCGCTCAGAGTTTTCGTGGTTCGCTTTGACTGATAAGCAGCATCATCTGCGGCATCTTTCACATTGTCTTTGATGTTTTGAGTTCCTCGACCGACTGCATTTTTCGCAGTTTCTGTAACGCGATTGACCCGTTCTCCCATCGTGTCACCCAATTCGTCAGAGGTCTTCTCTAGTGCGTTGCCATAACGCGCATCCACATTGCGCTTTGCATTATCTACCAAAGACTTCGCTTTTTCTGAAGGAATTTGTCCTGGTGGCGTGTCATCGTAATTGTTCATGCCGCCTTTGTAAGGCTGGGTTTGATTCACAGGATGCGGATCATTGTCTAAAGAAGTCGATGTCGATAAAGAAGGCATTTTAGCTTGAGCCGCACCACTACAAGCGGTGTTCAGTAACAACATGACTCCAGCAAGGAATGCGATCGTGATTTCTTTTAATCGAAGTGCTTTGACAACCGATGCGATTTTGCTCATAAAAATCTCCATTGAATTTAGAAATTGTGCATATCGAGACACCTAGACGATATAGAACCGCATGATTTCGTGCCCTCTAGCGCAAGTTGCATCTCAGGTTTCAAATTTCAGCATTTCTTTCTGTCCCTAGAACGATTACGCTGAGTAAGCGTTGCTGAGGCTTTGGATTGTGAATCGCAAGCAGTTAAAACCTTTTTTGCGCGGGCTGATTTTGGCTGCCGTGCTGTTTTTCCTGCTGAAAACGTTGGCAAATCATTGGCGCGAGGTTGCTCAAATCCGAATTGATGCGGCTGGAATTGCTTGTTTAACGATCGCACTCGGAATCACCCTTTTCGCTCATATCTTTGCAGGCTACGTCTGGGCATGGATTCTGAAACTTCTGTCTTATCGCGTTTCTGGCGCTTGGGGTGCAAAGACCTACCTGACAACGAATCTAGCGAAATACCTGCCTGGAAATATTTGGCACTTCTATGGGCGCATTTCCGCCGCTACAAAACTGAAAATTCCTGTGGAAGCGGCAACTTTAAGCATTCTCTTAGAACCGCTCTTGATGGTAATTGCAGGCTGTTTGTTTGTTCTGATTGGATCAGGGTCAATCGCTTGGCTGCAAATTGGCATCGCGATCGCGATCCTGATTGCAATTCACCCGATCTTTCTCAACCCGATTCTTCGACAAATCAGCAAGCTCAAGCCATCAACTTCAATACTGCGACTTGAAAAATATCCGCTTTTGCCATTACTCGGAGAGCTCGGCTTTTTGGGATTGCGATCCATCGGCTTTGTCTTTGCCGTTTTAGCACTGCGTACGGTGAATTGGGGAGATCTACCGCTTCTCGTCACCGCATTTTCATGGGCATGGCTCCTCGGACTGATCACGCCAGGACTCCCAGGAGGCATTGGTGTATTTGAAGCGGTCGCAATTGCATTCCTAAGCCGATCGTTTCCAAGTGGTGAAATTTTAGCGATCGTGGCTCTGTATCGCTTGGTCAATACCCTGGCTGAAACTTTAGGAGCAGGATTGGCATGGATTGACGATCGGCTCTTTCCTCAAGATTGAGAGACTTCTGGAGGTTGAGGGCGAATGATTGGCTTCATCTGCGAGAAAATCCGATAGTGATCCAGCGTCGTCTGAGTTGGAGGAGTTTCTTGCATTTTGACAAGATTGTATTGGACGTTTTCGGCATGAATTGCAAAAGTAACGTTAAAGAATTCCAAGAAGTTGACAACCCAATGGCACTCTTGCTCGGGTAACTGTTCGTAATAGCGAATGAGGGCAGCGATTTGAGCCTCAAGATGCGATCGCGAAGCATTACAAATCAGCACCAGTTTGAGCAAGACAATCACCAAAGTCATCGGGTTACCCTGTGCCAGAAGTAGCACAAACAGCGGCGATGGATCTTTGCGATTTTCAGTCGTCAACGCTTCAATCAGGCGATTACAGGTTCTCAACACCAAAGCATCACTCAGCGCCCTCTGTTCATAATCTGGATAGAGTGCTTCTAATTTCTCAACCAGTCTCGCCTCAAATTCGGCTGCGAACTGACTGTGATGATCGACCGAGAAAATCAGATACTTTTGCAGACTTTGCTTGAATTGTTGATAGTTCAAAGTCTGAATTTGATTAATAAAAATATGCGCTAAATTAGCATAGCTATATTGTCCACGCCTTGCCACGATCGCTTTAATTAACATCAAAACGTTATCGCCTAAAGCAGTCGGATTCTTTGGCATTTTTTCAGCGGATGTTGCAGACTGCGATTTTGCAATATACATCGCTAGATCAAACTTAAATCGGTCTTTGAGCTGACGAGACAGTGCCCGCGCTGCTTCTCGCTGCTCAATCGGATTCTTGGTATCGACATACTGAGGAACCAGTAAATAAGAAGTATATCGACTCACCCATTTCTCTTTGGGCTGTTCCTCGTAGCGTGCAGTAAAAAGTTTTAAATCAGTATAATCTTGGCTATTTCTGAAATCTTCAATCCAAGCTTTGAGACGGTTTGCAGAAGGAGAAATAGATGGGGCTGCGATCGCAATTTCTTGAAACGATCGCACTAATTCTTGAATTGATTTGTACTGTCTGGCTGCATCCCAATTATTAACAAGAATATAGCAAGCCCGTTTCAGCGTATTTTTAAATGCAACTTGATTATTACTGACGACAAGCTGATGCACAGCCTGAGCCGCGCCAGAAGTTGCTGTATCCCCTAGATAGAAAAACAAACGCTTAAATTCCAGCAGCACCTCTTCGGGCGGCCATTGTTTCACAACTTCGAGGAGAAACCGATACAGGGTTTCTTGAGCTTGGTGAATCGATGGCTCAACCCATTCAGTACGCGACGGCTCCAAAGCAGCAACATCGACTTCATCGACGGCAATCTGGGCTTCAGTTTCTGAAGCATTTGATCGCAGATCTTGCGGCTGTTGGTCTGACGTTGTACTCATAATTCATTCCCAGAGAACAAACGAGGGAGTTGACCTAAACCTCATGAAACGAGTTCAGTAATCTTACGGACACTACCACTCTGATTCAGTGTGCCCACTCGCGACTCTCAAACGAACAAGTTAACGTCCTAACCATTCTGTAACGAGTTCAGGCTGGCTCTTTTGAGCAAACACACGGACTGCATGATAATTCACTTTCTCACGCAGTCGATACACCTGCTTGATTGGCATATCTAACATCTGCGCGATCGCTTCTTGCGTTTTACCTTGTAAATAAAACCGTAACCACTGGGCAGCATCTTCTCCAACCTTCTCGGTCAGATAGTCTTCAAACTGCGAGGCGCGATCGCGCCTCGCAGTTCTTGCTGCTGTTGTTGCGCTTCTGCTTCTTGGAATTGCGCGAGCGCTTCTCCATCTAGCAAACTGACTGTGCCTTCTGCATCATCCGAGGTAATCTCTTCAGAGACGAGCCGAATAAAATCAGCCGCAGGCACTTGAGTCATGCCGCCCCGCTGAGTGCGCTTTTGAAAATTGACGAATCGATAAACTAGCAAAGGCTGGTTGCGAATCGGGCGGAGACAGTACTCTTCGGTTGCGGTTAGCACGATGGCATTGCGTAATCGGGGATCACTGGTGCATTCAGCGATCCACTTCACTTGTTGCTGCATATAGTTGTCATTTTGCAGCAAGTCCTGGATCACTTCTTGTAAGACATCGACAACCGTCGTTTGCCGATCGCGTGACAGCGCAATCCAGGTGTTAATTTTGTTACGAATGACAAACATACTTCCCAAACGCTGCATCAGATTCTTGTAAGCGCGTTGGGGAGGAGTCTCAAAATACCGTTGAACCAGAATGCGATAGCGGTAATCCATCGCTTGGACTTCGATGTCGAGCCGTTCTGCGGTGTAGGTTTCAAAGCGATCGAGATCGTCTCCTAATAACCATTGAACGATACTTTCTCTCGTGGTCTCGCTGCTACGGGGAAGTTCAGTTTTAAGCCGCGATCGCCAGTCCTCGGCGATCTGTTCTACATATGTCATGGTTGCCGTCCTCAATGCCCTGATATAGAGTGTGCCGCAGAGTCGCTCACAAAATCACTTACCCATTCGGGTAAGACTAGTAAACACCGCACTCACTTATATCCGAGGCTTCAGTATAAATCGTTTCTCAAAAGTCGCTCGATGACTCTTAAAATCTTCTAGCTCTTGGAGTCGAGTGACGTGGCAATCCGATCTAGAGTTTCAGTGAGATGAACAATATGATTGACCAACGTCGATTGATTTTCGGTCAAGGTCTGTAAAGCGTTCGTTAAGGCGGAGAGTTGCTTGCCTTGCTGATCGACTTGTGTCGTAATCGTGTCGAGTCGATCAGAGAGTTGCTCGATCGTTTCAGCCGCCGCGATCGTCGTCTCGGCAAGATCGTGCACGATCGCCGCAAGTTGTTGTGATTCCAAAATTCAATGTCCTCCTCATCAGCTGAAATTTGATAGGGCAACGGCTGAACCCTATTTTAATCGAGCTTTCTCATTCCCTGCGCTGTAATTAATTGCGTCAAGCGTAAAACTACTCAGGTTACTCTTCACGGAATCTTCATAAAAACCAAAAATGCGGACAAGAGTAAAAAGTTTTGAGGAAATATCTGAGTGAGGGCTATTAGTAAATTTGGGCTTTCGTTAGGCTTTACATGAAAGTATGAGACCTGACTTCAGTGATACCACGGTTTCAAGCATTTGCCCGAACTATGTTTAATCCTACTCTTGCCTCGTCATTCACCGATTCTCAGATTGCATCAACCAATTTTCAAGTGCCCCATCGATCTACTACTTCTTTCTTGAAGCGCGCCATCGACATTGTTGGTAGCGTAGCCGGACTCTTGATCGTAGCGATATTATTCGTCCCTTTGGCGATCGCGATTCGGTTAGATAGCCCAGGGCCAATTTTCTATGGGCAAGAACGGCATGGTTTTATGGGTAGACAAGGGCAGTACCGAAGAGATCAGAATTGCCCTGAGAATAGGCAAGGTCAGTGACGACTATGCAACGGGCGACAGCCAGATGACTTCTAACATATTGTCGCACTGACCTCGCTTCCTAGTCCTCAATGAACGAATCCTCAGGGACAGATTTTTATGTCTGCCATAATACTTTCGCCTGAAGACTGGGATTGAAACCAAGTTCATGATGACACATTCCTTCGGAGGTGGACTCAGATGACTGACATGCCTTATGTGGCTTTGATTGGTTTAGATTGGGCAGACCAAAAGCACGATGTGTGTTTGTATGATTGTGCGGCTCAAACTCAAGAACATTGCGTGATTGGCGCTCGACCAGAAGCGATTGAAGCCTGGGCAATGCAATTGCGGGTGCGCTATGGAGGACAACCGATTGCTGTTTGCCTGGAACAGAAACGAGGACCGTTGATCTATGCATTGTGTAAGTACGAGTTCCTTGTCCTCTATCCCGTCAATCCTCAAACCGTCTCTAAGTATCGTCAAGTCTTTACTCCGAGTCGTGCAAAGGATGATCCGACGGATGCAGCACTGCAGGTTGAACTTCTTCGGAAACACCGGGATAAACTGACGGTTTGGCAACCTGCCAGCCCAATGCTCAGAAAACTGCAAGCACTCGTCGAATGGCGACGCACGCTGATTGAAGATATTGGACGCACGACCAATCGTCTCGTCGATGTGCTCAAAGGATACTTTCCTCAAGCGATTGACTGTTTCGAGCATCGCGATACGATGGTGTTCTGTGACTTTCTCACACAATGGTCAACTTTGAGTGCGGTGCAGCAAGTCAGCGATGAACAGTTGCAGCAGTTTTTCTGTGAGCATCATTCTCGCTACAAAGACTGCAATGCTCGTCGAATTGAGTGTTTACGCAACGGTATTCCACTCACGCAAGATTCGGCGATCGTCGAATCGTCTCAACTCATGGTGCAAGCCTTGGTCAGCCAACTTCGTAGCTTGCTCACATCGGTGCGTCAGTTTGAAGCCCAAATAGATCGCGAATTCAATCAACTGCCTGATGCTGCGATCTTTGCGGCGCTCCCTCATGCTGGAACTAACCTCGCGCCACGATTGCTGCTGGCGTTTGGAGAAGATCGCACTCGTTATCAAACTGCCCAAGACTTGTTGCAGTATGCAGGCATTGCTCCGGTAACCGAACGCAGTGGGAAAAAGTGTTGGATACATTGGCGTTGGGGAGCACCGAGATTCTTACGCCAAACCTTCATTGAGTGGGCGAATGAATCGCGCAAAGCGTCCCTCTGGGCAAAGGCATTCTATCAAGCTCAGAAACAAGCTGGAAAGACGCATCAAGCTGCAATTCGAGCACTGGCGTTTAAGTGGATTCGGATTCTATTTCGTTGCTGGCAAGACCGAGTTCCGTATGATGAAGCCAAGTACCTCCTGGCATTGCACCAAAAAGGGTCACCCTTAGCACAGCAAATTCTTTCACAAGCATGAACGCGACATTTGTCATGGTGTGAATGTAGGAATGAAACTCAATGTAATTTAGATTTTCGATTCTAAACTTACTGAAGTTATCAGATTGAGAATCGATAGAATTGTGATGTCTAGAATGAATCTAACAATGATGGTAGAAGCACTTTTTCACATTCTTACTTGACTTAGAGAAGCTCAGGGAATATGTTAGGCAAACCGTTTCGGATGTACAAGTTCCGATCCATGGTCGATGGAGCCGAGCATCTAAAATCCCAGGTTGAGAATGAAGCAGAAGGCTTAATTTTCAAAAATCAACAAGATCCGCGCATTACTCGGGTTGGGCGTTTCCTTCGGAAGACGAGCCTCGATGAGTTGCCCCAGTTTTGGAACGTATTGCGGGGCGAAATGAGTCTCGTTGGGACTCGTCCACCGACTCCCGATGAGGTCGCTCAGTATAGCGAACATCACTGGCAGCGCTTAAATGTAAAGCCTGGTATTACAGGCGAATGGCAGGTGAATGGACGATCAATGGTGAAGGATTTTGAAGAAATCGTTCAGTTAGATCTGCGGTATCAAGCGCTGTGGACACCGTTTTATGACATTGTTCTGATTGTGAGAACGATTTATGTCATCTTTGCCAGGGTTGGAGCGTTTTAGATCACTCGAATCATTGCAAACAAAAGCTCTGAGTTTTGAGAAACTCAGAGCTTTTGGCATGAATTGGGGATTGTGTCATTTTGCATGAGGCAAGAAGGTGGAGTTTTACAAGACTCCGCCTTCCGAAAATTTTCGTCTAAGCGTGGCGTTTCTGATGCCATTGCCAAGCGTGGCTAAGAATCTGCTCTAAATCCGCATATTGCGGATTCCAACCGAGCAGGGATCGCGCTTTTTCTGCACTGCCAACCAGCGCAGGCGGATCGCCCGGGCGACGATCGCACTCGATCGCGTTAATCGATCGACCCGTCACCTTACGCGCCATCTCGATCACTTCTCTAACCGAGAATCCGTTGCCATTGCCCAAGTTAAATCGCTGAGAATTACCCCCTTGCAGCAAGTAATTCAGCCCAAGCACATGCGCGTCAGCCAGATCGCTGACGTGAATATAATCCCGAATACAGGTTCCGTCAGGAGTTGGATAATCTGTTCCGAGAATTGAGATGGCATCTCGCTTCCCTAGAGCCGCCATCAACACTAACGGAATTAAGTGAGTTTCAGGCTGGTGATCTTCACCGAGCCGCCCCTGGGGATCAGCTCCCGCAGCATTAAAGTAACGAAACGCCACAGATTTGAAATCGTAGGCTTGATCGAAATCGGCTAAGATGCGCTCAACCATCAGCTTTGTCGCACCATACGGGTTGATCGGATCTTGAGGATGATCTTCAGGAATGGGGACTATTTTCGGAACGCCATACGTCGCGCAAGTCGAGGAGAAGACAAAAGATTTAATCCCAGCCGCGACCATTGCTTCTAACAAAGTCAACGTTCCAATCACATTATTGCGGTAGTACTTATCTGGGTAGGCGACTGATTCACCGACATAGGCATAAGCAGCAAAGTGCATCACCGCGCTAAAGGGACGAGCAGCAAACACACGATCGAGCAATTCGCGATCGTTCGTATCTCCTTCGATTAACTCGACCTTCAGCACATTCTCAACAATATCGCGGTGTCCGTAAACGAGATTGTCAAAGACCACCACTTCATAGCCCGCATTTTGCAAAGCAAGCACCGCGTGAGAACCGATATATCCGGCTCCACCTGTCACTAATACGATCGGCTTTTCAGATGACACAATAAATCCTCACCCAAGTTCTAGGACTATTCCCACTTCAGGAACGCGCTTTCACATTCAGGAGAAAGCGGCGAACTTATTTAAGTTTTCATGACGCGGGAGTTACTTGAAAATATCGCGCGTTAACAAGAATAAGATCACTGCAAATACGATACCCGCTAAAATCAGTTCCACTGAATTTTCCTCCTGTACACCCTTAGTCTGTTTGCCACTTTTGCAAAATTGATTGGAAGATTCAAGCCATCAATCTTGAATTTTGCCTGATTTTTGATCCGTTCTGACACTCAAAATCCGTAGATTTTCCAAAAAAGTGTTTCCGCTACGATGTTTTTGAAAAAAATCTGCAATTCGGTTCAAGAAACGCCCTACGAACTAAGAAATTTCGGTACAATCCTAGTCTTGAAACCGTTTATTTTTTAGTGCAAGTCTAAATTAATGGAGTTCGATCGTCATCATTAGGTGATTCATTTTTTACGAACGAGTTACGTTTGCAAATTGGATACCTACGGGTAATCTTGAAGCGATGAAGTTTTATCTTCAATTTAATCGTTGAAGGAGTGCTTTCGGTGGTGAGGAACATTTCAACAATGCAAGGGATTGTTAGATGGTTTTATTAGTAACTGATGTATTTGTGCTATTGACTCAGGTGTTGCTCTGGGTGGTAGTGGGTCTGTTTGCCTGGTATGTCTTGCTGCGCGCACTTCCGAGAGCATTCCTGGGTGGATTAGTTCTTTTACTACTATTAGGGGTAGCTGCATTTACGTTCTATCGCGGATCGCCTCAAGAAGGGCTGATTGGTGATCTGTTCCGAGTAATTGCGATTCCATTTACCCCGCTTGGGATTATCTTGGTCTTGCTGCTGATTGCCTTTACTGAGTTGGTTCGGGGCGGGAAGTTGTCCAAGACTGGATTACTGCTGCTCCGAATTGCGATTCCGGCGTTACTGATTCTCAGTATTCCTGCGGTATCGTACTTCTTAGCACAGCGAGCAGAGGCGGAAGCGATCTCGATTACTCGTCCGATCGCGACCGAAGCGCTTCCGGCGGGGGCAAGGCGAGTGATTGTGGCTTTGGCACAGGATACGACTCAATTACAGTTAAGACCGCTCACGCAACCGATTCCTGCGCCCCCTGCGCCTCCGACCAATCAACTCATTCAGCCGCCGGCTCCGATTCCGCCTGGAGCATTTACGGTGTTAGCAGAGCAACCGATTCAGCTAACAGAGCGAGGAGATATTCTCACCTATACCAATCAGCTTTATCAGGACGAACGAGCACGGGGAACGGCTCCCCTGGTATTGGTAAGTGCAGGCACTCGACCTGAGCGGAATCGCAAGCAGGGAGAAACTCGGGATGAGGTGTCTGAAGCCGCAGATGCGCGGAGATTTTTACAGCGATTAGGAATTCCAGCAGAGGATATTATCGGCGATTCTAATAGTCCGACGATCATTGATAGTGCAAGAAATGCTCGTGAAGAGTTACGACGACGTGGCGTGAATTTTGGCAATCAGTTGATTTTGGTCGCTTCTGCGATCGAGATGAATCGGGCGACGCTCACGTTCACTCGCGAGTTTAATCTGAATAATGTTCCGCTGAGCGTAATTTCGCGTCCGACGAACTTTTACACGTTGCCGCCCAGAGAGTCACTGCGAGGCAGGGCACAAGGACGAGATGTGGTGGAGCGCAATTTTCAACTCTCGGATCTCCTGCCCAGTATTGATGCGTTGTCTCTGAGTTCTAAAGTGCTTAATGAATACATCGCTTCGATCTATTACTTCTTACGAGGATGGATTCGACCGATTCGGACGCTCTAGAACGCATTTGCATTGAGTTTGTATTGAACAAGGGTAGAGATGGTCCGTCTCTACCCTTGTTCTTCGGACAGCCCCGCGGGATTAGGGAATATGAGGGAGTTGATTCAACGCTGCTGCAATCTGTTTGCCAATGACGGGTTCTGCCATTTGCGTTTCCCACCATGCCAGAGTTTGCTCGTGAATTTCCCGCATTTGCCGTTGATCGCTCAGTAGTGCTGCAAGAACAGGTTCAAGATTTTTCCAGTTTTTCACACGCACGACTGGAGCATTTCGATAGAACTCACGGTTTGGTAAATCTTCAACGACAATCACACAGCCATAGCGCATGGCTTCACAAATCCGAAAAGACTCAAGGGTGGTTCCTCGGGGCACTAAACACACTTTGGCGTTCATTAAGTTCTCGCTGTAACTCCATGCCGATTCTTCGCTGACGACTCCAAACGCCTGTTGAATGGCTAATTGCACCCGATATTGAGGATGGTTTTGGTGAAAGCGATCGAGATTTTCCAGCATCTGCGATCGCGCCACAATCTTTGGTGTTTTGAGCCAGTTTTTAGTTGACCACTTGGAATAGATATTGTTCTGAACACTGCCATCGAAGAACACATCATAGGTACGATCTTCTATTGCTTTAATAGGCAAGTTTTCAGAATTGTAATATCCGCCGGGTATATCAAAGATAGGCGCAACTCTTACGTTTTTTAAGATAAGCGATCTGAGCTTTTGAAATTCGTAGTTAATTAGTAACGGTAGCCGTAACGATAGATTGCTAAAATACTGAATTAGCGTGATGAAATCTCGATAGGAAGGCTTCAAGAAATTCTTCCATTGCATTTCCTGAGTAATGCCATAGGACTTAAAGACTGCCCCAACTTTGTGAATGTATTGAGGAATTCGATAGTGTTCATCGCCGATGATTAAGACGATGACATTGTCACCATAAGAGGGCAACGTCCGCATATCACTCAGCGTGACATAGAAAACCAGCCCGCTTCTCCCTAGATTTTCCTCAACCTTTTGCAAGACCTGACCAAAGTAGGCAACAAACCCGCGGTTCTGAGGGTTTGGGTCGTAGATATCCCAAGGTTCCGGGGGAAGGGTTGGATCGACATAGATATAGTACTGGTTTGCCAGCCTCTGCGTGGTTTGCATCGTTAGAAGCGCCAGATAAATTTGATACTTTCTATTGTCCAACAAGTCGCTTATCGATTCCGTAAATCCCCTTAGTGATCTTGTGAACTTTGCGTGAAAAGTTGGTTAAGTTGCATCCGTATTTCTCTTTATTTAATTGAAATTTGCTTTTTCAAGCACGCTACTATAGGAAAGTTTCGATAGTAGGCAGAGTTATGGCGCGATCGCAGGGACAACTTCAAAAGCTGGGAACTTATCTTCGTCCGCATTGGCGAGATGCAACTCTCGGGGTTTCGGCGTTGTTAGTGGTGAATGCGATCGGCATTTATATTCCGCTGCAAATCCGCAATGCGGTTGATACGCTGAGTGTGACATTTAGTGTCCAACAAATTTTCTCTTATGCGCTGTTAATTTTGGCACTTGCATCTGTGATGCTAGTCGTGAGAATGACTTCGCGAATTTTGCTGTTTGGGGTAGGGCGGCAGGTTGAATTTGATTTAAAACAGAAAATTTTTAATCACTTGCTGACCTTAGAGCCTGCTTATTTTGCTGCGAATACGGTCGGAGATTTGATCAATCGGGCGACGAGTGATGTGGATAATATTCGTCGCCTCTTGGGATTTGCAGTCTTGAGTTTAGCGAATACTCTGTTTGCTTATGCGTTGACGTTGCCTGCGATGATTGCGATCGATGCGAGGCTGAGCCTGCTCGCGCTTTCGGTTTATCCATTTATGCTGATTTTGGTCAGTTTGTTCAGTAATAAACTGCGATCGCAACAGTTAACCGTTCAAGAAGAACTCTCAACTTTGAGTGAACTGGTTCAAGAAGATATGAGCGGCATTGCGCTGATCAAGATCTATGCGCAAGAGCAAAATGAGCGGAATGCGTTTCGAGGTCTGAACAGATCGCTACTAAATGCTAATCTCAAGCTCGCCTTGACCCGAAATATTCTGTTTCCGATTTTGCAGGGTGTCGCTTACGGAAGTGCATTGATTTTGCTGTGGTTTGGAGGTGGATCGATCGCGCGGGGAGAAATTACAGTCGGTGACTTTATCGCGCTGCTGATTTTCGTCGAACGATTAGCATTTCCGACGGCATTACTTGGATTCACGATTACGGCTTATCAACGCGGTGAGGTGAGTATCGATCGCATTGAATCGATTCTGACCGTCGAGCCGAAAATTCAAGATACGCCTGACTCGATTCCGCTGCCGTTAGCGCAAGTTAGAGGCAAGCTGAGTGCTCAGAATTTGACATTTCGCTATCCCGGTGCAACTGAGCCTGCATTGAATCAGATTGATTTTGTGATCGATCCGGGTGAAACAGTTGCGATCGTCGGTGCAATTGGATCGGGAAAATCGACGTTGGCAAATGCTTTGCCGCGATTGCTCGATATCTCACCGAATCAGCTATTTGTGGATGGGTATGACATTACAGATTTGCGATTAACCGATTTGCGAGGTGCGATCGCTTATGTGCCTCAAGAAAGTTTCTTATTTAGTACAACAATTCGCAATAACATTCGCTACGGCAACCCCATGGCGGATCAATCTGACGTGGAACTGGCTGCAAAAATTGCTCAGATTCATGGCGAGGTGCTGAATTTCCCGCAGCATTACGACACGATCGTTGGAGAGCGAGGAATTACCTTATCGGGTGGACAACGGCAACGGACTGCATTAGCCCGAGCTTTGTTAGTCGATAGCCCGATTTTGATTCTAGATGATGCGTTGTCGAGTGTAGACAATCAAACGGCAACTCGGATTTTGAAGAATTTGTCAGAAGGCACGGTTCGGAAAACGGTTGTGTTTATTTCGCACCAACTTTCTGCGGCAGCCTTAGCAGATCGAATTTTTGTCATGGATCAGGGGCGAATTGTACAGATGGGCACTCACGGTGATTTGATTGAGCAACCAGGGCTTTATCGATCGCTCTGGGAGCAAAACCAGTTAGAAGAGGCTTTGAAGTAAGTGTAGTTCGCAGCCAAAACGCCTACGGTTTGCAATTTGATGGTGGCGAAAATCACCTTGGAAGATGCTGTTTAATTTCGCGAACTTGAGTTAACCATTTGCGTAACTCTGTCTCACTCAAGCGCCGATTCGCAAAAAGCGGCTCCAATTCTGAAGCAGTCCGACCCGTTTGTTCGACCCAGGCGCTCATCAGCGCTTCTCGATCGAGCAACGCTCCCCCGATGCCTAACGATCGCTGAATCTGCAACCGCTCCTCTCGCCCGACAACATCCACCACAAACTCGCTCCGTCTCGCTTTGTACAGCACGCCTGCTAGCGCCTGCGTATACGCCTGACTATCATTTGTCTTAGGACTTTCCAACGGTTGCGGTTGCCCAAATCGGCGATTCTTTGCCCAAATTAATACCAAGATCACTACACCTGTCTGGAGCAACACCACAGCGAGTGGCGTTCTCATCAAATAATCGCCCCAGTTCCGTGCTTGGTCTGCTCCTGATTCTTCGGATTTGTCCTGATAGCCATGAAGATACTCATCAACCCAAATCTTCTGCCCGTATCGAGTAGCAAGCTGAGCGAAAAATGGAAAATTTCCAGGCTCATCTTGATATGCATTGGCTGCAATGAAAGGCGTTACCACGAAAATGACGCGTCCTTTTCCTTTCTTGACTTCCCACACGATCGAGCCGAATCGATCGCCTAAAATCTCCATTGCACCAGATTTCAGCAATCGCCGAGATGTTTCAATTTTTACTGTCCCCTGATCGCTCTGATGCTGTGTCGAAAATCCTGCCTCGGTTGCGGGTAACTCTCGTCCCAGAATGATCCAAGTATTTCCACGTTCTACCCAGTTTTCTACGTCGTTTGCTCTCGATTGCGTCGGATCGATCTGAATCATCGTATTGCCCGTTCCAGTGATCGAGCGATCGACTTCCGAAGTACTCTTGCGCCAGCGTTGCACAGGGGTGCCTTGACGCTGCATATAAGCGTACCAAGCCCCGTAGCCATCCGGCGAACGGCTAAACGTCGAACCGCTCATCAAGCGATTGCTTCTGGGCGCAACAAATAACGTGAGGACAATCAGCACCGCGACTGCAATCAGCCCAAATACCCAACGTCGATCGAGTTTTTTCATCACGCCATTTTTGCCATATCGAGGGTCGCGCGTTCAATGTTGCCATAAGCTCGCTGAACCCGCTCAAACATTTCGGCAGAAATCGGCGCATTACTGAAACAAAGCAGCTCATGCGTCTCTAACACCATCTGATAGGACTCAGAGTCTGGTAGAAGCTGAACCAAGCGCAAATATTCTCGATCTGTGCGGCTTTGATCCGTTGGAATCAATTTTGTCTCACTTAACCGCTGCAACATTGCCATATAGAGCGCACGCGAAGCCTCTCGGTAATTTCCCTGCTGTTGAAATTCCTGAGCCGATCTGACCCAAGCCGCGATCGAGCGTTCTTTTTCGGGTTGCGTGGATCTGCGATCGAGAAATTTGCCGAACTGCGATTGATTAGCTTCTAACAGCGGACGCAGCCACAGATAAATTTGCCACAACAGCCAGCCCCCCGCGCCAACAATGATCAGCCAAAATGCTGCTTCCCACCACCAAGCCGGAAACGACCAATTCGGCATATCGGGAACCCCAGGCGGTTGCAATCCAGCGAACCTCAACTCAAGCCATTCACCCGCCTGCCGGAAAAATTGCTGAATTTGCCAACTAATATCACTTTTCTGAAATTGATCCGCCGCCATCTGGATTTATTTGGTAAAGCTACTGACCAACCATAAAACCAGAAAAGTCACCAAACTGATCAAAACTTCATTCGTCAGCACCAACGCACCCAAATAAGGTGCTAAAAATGTGTAAGCCACGCCCCCGATCGCAAATCCCAACAGCAACCCAACTACGCCTAATAAAACTGAGCGACCTAATTTTCGCTCCTTACGGTAAAGAAAATACAACGTGCTGCCTGTTGCGAGCGCCATCGCCATCTGAAGGACAGCATTCGTTGGAGAGAAATACACTAACGTCCCTAGCGCTGCCATTGTCATTCCAGGAATGACAATATCTCTGGCACTCGGCTGATCGATCAAACTTTTCAACCATTGAGCCGACTGATTTGCAGGTGCAGGCGTTTCGACAGGAGCCGGGGTCGCCAACTTTTCAGGGAAGCGAATTCGATCGGGCACTTTGATCTTGCCTTCTTGCCGCAACCGTAGTCGTTCCATCAGCACAGAATCATATGCTGCCTCAATTTCCGAAATTTTTCGCTGATCACCAGCTAATTCTTCAACCAAACGAGTTCGTGCCGTTTGAATCTCTTCAAACGTCGCACCTTCGGAAACGCCTAACTTTTCATAGGGACTTTGCGCGCTCATGGGCTTGTTACTCCACCTTCACCTACTAAAGTAACCTAGCGATGGTCGGGATTACAACTAGAGTGTAGACGATAGAATACAGACTTGAGATATTTTGCCTTCAGCAAATTTACGCCCTGCGATATCCGTACACTGCGAGAACTTCGTGACTTGGAGTGTTCGCAATTTCCACATCGAATAGAACGGCGACCGTGATTTTGCGGAAACTCGGACAAATCGGGATATTCTATTCAAAAGCTGAGGCATACTAATGCTGATGACAAGATTCTTCTGTGTAAGCAGAATCAGGGATTTTTCTGTTGGCTCCGATCTCAATTTGCTCTAGGTACTGTCATCTGCCCTTCTCAATTTATTTTTTAGCGCAAGGTTATGGTCATGGCTCCAGCCAAGATACTCGTCGTTGATGATGATCCAGCGATTCGCAATTTGGTTCATCGTTTCTTGACTAAGCAAAATTATCAAATGGAATCTGCTGAAGATGGAAAGTCTGCGATGCAGGTGTTTGAGCAGTTTAATCCTGATTTGGTGATTTTAGATGTGAATTTACCGGATGCAAATGGCTACTCGCTGTGCCAAGAAATGCAGAGCCGGACAAATGTATTTGTCTTGATGCTGACAAGCCGCACGGATGAGGCGGACAAAGTTCGGGGCTTTGCTCAAGGTGCAGATGATTACATTACGAAGCCCTTCAGTTTGGTGGAATTAGGTGGACGAGTGGGGGCAATTCTCAAACGTCAGCGAATTGTGACCACCGCAGAACAGCAGTGTCTCACGTTTGGTGGATTAATGATTGATCCGGTTCGGCGTGAGGTCAAGTTGAATGAGGAAATTGTGCCGTTGACGGCATTAGAGTTTGATTTGTTGCATTTCCTCGCAGCACATCCCGGGCGAGTTTGGCGACGGGCTGAGTTGATTCAAGAAGTTTGGGATTATGAATATGTCGGTGACCAACGTGTGGTGGACGTGCATATCGGACAAATCCGCAAAAAGATTGAAATCGATACGAGTCAGCCTGCTTTGATTCAGACGGTGCGGGGCGTAGGTTATAAGTTTGAATCGCCTGCGGTGGTCAGTTAGAGCAGCATTTGAGTCTGAGTGTGCCGGGATGAAATTCGTCCCGGCTTTGTTGTATTTGGGCGCGATCGCGAGTTTCATCATCATTTTTAATTGCAAGTCCGACTTCCGACTGCATCTTGTTTTAAGCTGGAACTAGCTTCTGTGTGAATTCCTATGGCAAGATCCGACTCTTCTCCGACCTTGAGAGAAATTGCAAACACATTTCGATTCGCGGGATGGTTTAGCTTTTGGTTTCAGTTAGTTTTAACTGTGATCTCTGGCGCAATTTTGTTATTTGCCGCCGTTTCAAATCGCAATCCTCAAGGAACGAATCCAACCACAGGGATTGGAGTTGTGCTGACCGTCTGTGGAATCTTGGTGCTGGGATTCAATATGTATTGGTCGTTAATGAAATATGTTCCGATTGGGCGGCAGCTCAGATCAGAGAATCCAGCAGCACGTCCGAAAAAGGCAGAGGCGATTCAGACGATTCGGATCGGACTGATGGCAAGTTTGGTGGGGACGTTGCTGGCGCTATTGGGGGCAGAAGCGATCGTCGGATTACTGTTTGGAAAAGCTGTGAATCAAGGATTTGCAGGGTTCGTGAACGTTGATCCAGCGAAGTTTATTCAACCGATCGATATTTTGGTGGTGCAAGCTAGTATTAACGTGATTTTGGCTCAGTTTGCTGCGATTTCGACATCGCTGTGGCTACTCAACAAAATGAGCAAGCAATAACTCAAGCAAGTACTAGCGAGCCATCCAATCAAAAATCTGATTCAACTGATCAATCGAGACAAATCCGTAGCGCCAAAGCACCATTGGCAACGTGCCTCGTTCTTGTTGGCAGTGACGCAGAGCAAGGTCGATCGAGTCGTCTGAAACTGCCAATTCGTCTTTTAGATAGTCAATGAGTTCAATCTCTGTGGATTCAGCAGGTGCTATCCAATCGATCTGTTGGAGTGCAACCTCTGAACTTTGTTGAATGGTGTCGGGGGGTAGAACCGCCATCGAAATCCTCGTCATGTTGAAGTAGATGTTTTTTTAGGCTGTCGGAGCGCAGGGACATCATCCTATCACTAAAAATTCGTCCTTGTGCTGCTTTAACTGTGACTTCAGGGGGAAAATCTGAAATTTAAAATTGCCGTACCAGATGTTATACGACTAAGTTGAGGAAATTATGTCGATCGAAAGTCTGAACTTGGTAAGGGTGCTCGTTAAATATGAGACACACTACTAGTAGCAGAAATCAATCAAACTCATCTGTCACACTCTATCCAAAGTGCCCGGAGTTGCAAATTAGACTTCAAGCTAATGATCAAAATTTCAGCTTGGCTTAATTTTTGTATAGAAGGAATTCTTTTTATTTCTTTGGAAGTTGCCGCTTTTTCTGTAGGTGCGTCAAAATGAGCCAGTCTAGGTTCAGGTCGTTAGGATTCCGTCCGAAGATATGCAACAGTCGAAAGTCGCCAAATTTTTCTTCTCCGCGATCGCAGGACTGATTTCTGTTCTCGCTATGAGTTCCCCAGCCCGGAGTGCTGAGCGGATTTTTCTGTCGTATGGCATTTTAGAGCGATCGGTTTCTGTGTCGGCGCTGGAAGCGTATGCGCGTCAGGGAGTACTCGATAGTGACCTTTACGTGTATTCGCAATATGTCGATGCAACGCAATTGGCGACATTGCGTAAGGTGTTGGTTGCAAAGGCAGACCTTAGTCCTGTTGCGGTTTCGCAATTCCTGTATACACAGCAGGGAGAGATTTTGTTACGCCGTTTGGGAGAAGTGATTCAACCGGAATCTCGCGATACAGGATTTTTCGCGATTCGAGCGGCATTGATTTTGGCATCGGCTGATCCAGAAGGGTTGACGTTGCTGAATGTATTTCGGAGGTTTCCGACGCGAGGGATTCGGATTGATTTGCAGCGAAGCCTCCAGATTGTGGATGATTTTGGAGATTTGATTGGACGTACGAAGCAAGCTACTGATGTAGTCGCTCAACTTGCGAGCCAAGACTCTACCCCCCTACCGGGGAACATTCCTGATTTAACAGCGCGAGGCGCATATGGATTTCGGCGAGACTCTTGGAGATTAGTCGATCGAACGCGCGGATTTGTGCAAGCGTTAGGGCGAGAGCGCGTATTTCCGGTGGATGTCTATTTGCCGATCGCGCGCCGTCAAGCTTTGCCAACATCGATTCCCGTGATTGTGATTTCGCATGGACTGGGTTCCGATCGCGGAACGTTCCGATATTTAGCAGAACACCTCGCGTCTCATGGATTTGCGGTTGCCGTTCCAGAACATCCCGGCAGTAATGCCAAACAGTTGCAAGCTTTAGTCGATGGCATCGCCAATGAGGTCACGAGTCCGAGTGAGTTTGTCGATCGCCCGCTCGATATTAAGTATGTACTGGATGAACTGGAGCGTAGAGCCAAGTCTGATCCTCAATACAGTCGTTTGAATGTCAAGCAAGTTGGACTGTTGGGGCAGTCTTTTGGCGGCTATACGGTGATGGCATTAGCGGGTGCGCCGATCAATTTTGCACAGCTTCAGCAATCCTGTCGTCCAGATGAGATCGATCGAACCTTGAATCTTTCTCTCTTGCTGCAATGCCGTGCGGCTGCTTTACCGCCGATTAACTACAATTTGAGCGATCCACGGGTGAAAGCGATCGTTGCGATTAATCCGATCACCAGTAGTGTGTTCGGACAGGCATCTGTGAGTCAGATTAAAACACCGATTTTGATGGTAGGAGGCAATGCAGATACGATCGCGCCTGCTTTGCCAGAGCAGATTCAGCCGTTTACGTGGTTACAAACGAATGAACGATATTTGGCGGTGATTGAGCAAGGAACGCACTTCTCAGCATTAGGACAGGGGAATGATGAAGGGGTTCCGGTGCCGCCGGAAGTGATTGGAGCGAATCCCGCGATCGCGCGGCGCTATATGAATGCGCTGAGTTTGGCATTTTTTCAAACTTACATTAACAATCAATCGAGCTTCCGACCCTATATTTCTGCAACCTATGCCCGTGCAATCTCCCAAGATCCGTTACGGTTAAGTCTGGTGCAATCGTTAACGCTTTCGCAGTTGGGTAGGTGATTTGCTTGTGGATGGGTTTTTGAATCTCAATAAGCCGTTTGGATTTACGTCACATGATTGTGTGGCGAAGGTGCGGAGGATTCTGGGGACGAAGAAAGTGGGACATGCGGGAACGCTTGATCCGGCAGCGACGGGCGTTTTACCGATCGCGATCGGTCGGGCGACTCGATTGCTGCAATATCTGCATCACGATAAGGCTTATCATGCGACGATTCGATTTGGGGTAACGACCACAACCGATGATTTGGAAGGCGAAATTCTGACGCAAGAAGCGGTTGCGAATCTGAGCTTAGAGAATGTGCAAGAGAAGCTCTCTTTGTTTCAAGGAGTGATTGAGCAGATTCCGCCAAATTACAGTGCGATTCAAATCGATGGCAAGCGATTGTATGACTTGGCTCGGGCAGGCAAAACGATCGAGGTTCCGGCTCGAACTGTAGAAATTTACAGCCTAAAGGTGCTGGATTGGAGAGCGGGCGAGTTTCCGGAGTTGGATCTGGAAATCGCTTGTGGGAGTGGGACTTATATTCGATCGATTGCTCGCGATTTAGGAGCGGAACTTGGCACAGGTGCGACTTTGGCGAAGTTGCTCAGAACCGAGAGTAATGGTTTTTTGCTCGCAGATAGTTTGAGGCTTGAAGACTTGCCTGCGCCTTTGATGAATTCTGAACATGCAGTTTTGCATTTGCCAGAGGTGGAGGTGGACGAAATCATTGCGCGGCGCTGGTGTCAGGGACAGAAAATTGCCTTGGGACTTGCGGCAGGAATTGTGCGGGTGAAGTGCGATCGCTTTTTAGGAATTGGGGAGGTTCGAGAAGATGGGGTGCTAGTTCCGAAGATGGTATACGAACCGATTGCTTAGAATGAGAAAACATTGATTTGCTGCGTTCTTCTATGATTTCATCGACTCCGCCAAAGCCCGTTCCCACGCATCCCGGCGATCGTTTCACGATTACGATCGCGCCGCTTTCGATCGAAGAAGTCTACAGCCAAGCAGATGACGCAGCCAATGGCGCGATCGTGCTGATGAGCGGTATGGTTCGGAACAATACTGATGGATTTTCAGTGCTGCATCTGGAGTATCAAGCATATGAACCGATGGCGATCGCGGTTTTCAAAGAAATTGCATCTGAGATTCGACAAACTTGGAAGGATGTCACTCATGTCGTGATTCATCACCGCGTTGGACGATTAGAGATTGGGGAAATCAGTGTATTAATTGCCGTTGGATGCCCGCATCGGACGGAAGCATTTGAGGCTTGTAAATACGCGATCGATACGCTGAAACATCGCGCCCCGATTTGGAAAAAAGAGTTTTACTACGGTGAAGATGGCGCGATTCGCTCTAGCTGGGTGAACTGTTGCTAGGTGATTAGGATCACCAGTGTTATAAAGATTTGACGAATTGAAGCGGGAACTCTGGGAAGGTCGTTCCTGCCTTAATTCGTCACTATGTCTTTCGACAAGCCTGCTTGGAGTGCGATCGCGAATCCCAGTGATCTGATTGCTGCAAACTCCAATGAATTGTCTTGGTTCTCGATCGCGGAAAATCGTGCGGTCAATCGAGCTTCTTACGTTCTCGATCGCAATACACAAATCATTGATATCTATGACTACGATCGCGATGGCAATCCTGATTTACTCTGGCGCGATCGTCAAAGCTACTACTTTCTGACCAAGGGACAGCGCGTCGATCTTTACACCGTTAGTGACCTGAACTGGCAGATTGAGCGAATTGGAGACCTTGATGGCGACCGCGATCGCGATATTCTTTGGCGTAATCAGCGTTCTGGAGAAGTCGCATTCTGGCGCTTGAATGCCATGTCTCTCGAATCGAGCCAAATTACGACAACAATCAGTGACTTAGCATGGCAGATTGCAGATGTTCAGGACTATGACAATGATGGCGATTTAGATCTGTTTTGGCGCAACGATCGAACTCATGAAAACGCGTTCTGGCAGATGAATGGCACAACCTTAGAACGCAGTCTCTACATCGACTCTGTTGCAGGTTGGACATTGGAAGGCAGCGGTGACTTTAATGGAGATCGACAATTCGATCTGCTTTGGCGCAATGGGCAATCGGGACAAGTTCAGATCTGGCAAATTAATGGCATGAGCGTCGGCAAGAAGTCTAATTTGTCGATCGCGCCTGATTTTTCTTGGGATATCAAAGGCTTAAGTGACTACAACCAAGATGGAACAACGGATATTTTATGGCAGCAATCAACGACAGGTGCAGCCGGCTACTGGGGCATCAATCAGCTTCAATTCCAGACGGTCACACTTCTAGACTTCGGAAATTTCCGCATTCAATCCTTTGAGCAAAGTTATGCTCCAAGCCCAAGCTATAGTGCAAGTTTTGGTTATGGGCTTGTGAATGCCGCGATCGCAGTTGCTACTGCTGTGAAACAAGCTCCTATGACTTCAGTTCCAGCAACGTCTTGGAGCATAGATATGCTGAATATTCCAGAAGTTTGGGCGCGAGGCTATACGGGGCAGGGAATTACGATCGCTGTGATTGATTCTGGTATTGATATCACTCATTCTGATCTCAAGTCTAATATCTGGACGAATCCAGGTGAAATTCCTAACAATGGCATTGATGACGATCGCAATGGCTTTATTGATGACGTAAATGGCTGGAACTTTAGCTTAAACAACAACGATATTTCACCTTCGAGTGTTCATGGAACTGCGGTAAGTGGAGTGATTGCTGCGGCTCAAAACAATGTTGGTATCACAGGAGTTGCTTACAGTGCTAAGTTAATGCCACTGCGGGTGACGAATGCTCAAGATAACTGGAATGGGAACTTAGCAAGAGCGATTCGCTATGCCGTGGATAATGGGGCACGTGTGATTAATATGTCGCTGTGGTGGACAGATTCCGCAGAACTCAGAGAGGCAATTGCCTATGCTGCTAGCCGCAATGTGATAACTGTGACTGCGGCATTAAATGAAGGAGCCTCTCAACCGAGCAATCCAGCGAGCTATGCAACACAGTTTGGGATTGCTGTGGGAGCAGTTGATCGCGATCGACAACTCACTGCCTTTTCAAATCGATCGGGGTCGAATCCAAAGATGAATTATGTGCTTGCACCTGGACAAGACATTGAAACAACAGTGCCAGGAAATAGCTATCAATCGGGCTGGTGGGGCACATCTCTGGCAGCACCTTATGTGTCGGGTGTAGTTGCATTGATGTTAAGCGCAAACCCAACTTTAACGCATGATCAGGTGCGTCAGATTTTGATGGAATCAGGAAATGCGATCGGGTAAAAGTAAGATGGATGTCAAATTGATTGACTCAAGCGATCGAGGTTGACGCAGGCGGTTTAGGGCAGCGAGAATTTGTCTGCGATTTCACAAACTGTAACTTGCAACTGTCTTCTGCGATCTAGAATGAGATCAAGTCGCGTTTGGCAAAGTTTAGTTATCGAAACCGTCTACGGAAACCTCCAAGGTCTAAAGAGCAGTCAACTCAAGCAGCTTCAACGGCTGTATCATCAGCGCTTACCGGGCGATCGCATCACTACAGCCGAGTTTGCTCAACGGATCGCAGCCATTAGTTCTGAAATCAATCAGCCCGTTTGTACGTATGTGAATCGTCGCGGTCAAGTGATTCGGGTTGGGGTTGGAACTTTACGCCAAACTCAGATTCCAATGCTGGAACTGCCGCGTTATGGTGCAGAGCGACTCTGTGGCATTCGTTGTATTGCGACTCAACTCAAGTCAGATCCACCGGGAGACGCAATGCTGACGGTGATGGCATTGCAACGACTAGATACCTATGTAGCATTAACGCTGACGGGAGGCGGATTTGAGCGGCGAGGTGGTGGTGCAACCGGATATGTGAAGGCGGCTTACTTAGCGCATTTAGTGCCGCATCCAGAGGTGAGTTGGACAGTCTCGCCGCCGCTAGGGTTAGACGTGGTTTCAGAGCAAGATTTTCTGGCGTTGGTTGAAGGGCTAGAAGAAGAATTTCGCCGTGAGTATATTGCTCAGCAAGTCGATCGCGATCATGATCAGGTCTTAATTGTCGGATTACAAACGGATAATAAGTCAGCGCAACGGTTTCAGACCGAGTTAGAGGAACTGGCAAGACTGGTCGAAACCGCAGGCGGCGAAGTCCTGCAAACGGTGAAGCAGAAACGCCCGCGTCCGCATCCTCAAACCGTAGTCGGAGAAGGAAAAGTCCAAGAAATTACTTTGGCAGCGCAAACGGTCGGGGCAAGTTTGATTGTGTTCGATCGTGATCTTTCCCCGGCTCAGGTTCGTAATTTAGAGATGCAGATTGGCATCCGAATTGTCGATCGTACCGAAGTCATCTTGGATATTTTCGCGCAACGAGCACAGTCTGGAGCCGGAAAACTTCAAGTGGAACTGGCTCAGCTTGAATATATGCTGCCGCGATTGTCAGGACGCGGACAAGCGATGTCTCGATTAGGAGGCGGGATCGGTACAAGAGGACCTGGAGAAACGAAGCTAGAAACCGAACGCCGCGCAATTCAGCGGCGAATTTCGCGACTTCAGCAAGAGGTGAATCAGCTCCAAGCGCATCGAGCGCGCCTGAGACAGCGCCGACAGCACGAAGAAATTCCCTCGATCGCAGTGGTCGGCTATACCAATGCAGGAAAATCTACATTACTCAATGCTTTAACAAATGCTGAAGTCTATACAGCCGATCAGCTTTTTGCAACACTTGATCCAACAACTCGGCGATTAAATTTCACCGATTCAGAAACACATGAAGCAACGCAACTGTTGTTAACGGATACCGTTGGATTTATTCATGAATTGCCGCCTTCTTTGATGGATGCGTTTCGTGCCACATTAGAAGAAGTGACAGAGGCGGACGCTTTGCTGCATGTGGTGGATCTGTCGCATCCGGCTTGGCAAAGTCAGATTCGATCGGTGATGCACATTCTGGGTGAGATGCCTATTACACCGGGGCCTGCACTCTTAGCGTTTAATAAAATCGATCAAGTCGATGCAGAACAATTAGCGATCGCTCGCGAAGAGTTTCCTCAAGCCGCATTTATCTCAGCCCATGAGCGACTAGGGCTGGAAACACTCAGACAGCGATTATGTCAGTTGGTTCGATATGCGATGTCAAGCTAATGTTGTAAGGTATGCAAAGCGCAAAAGTAAAACTTGTCAAGCTAGTAGACTCTGCTAAGCTACCCCGATACGAACATGAAGATGATTCAGGTTTGGATCTGTTTGCGCTAGAAGAGCAAGACATTCCTCCTGGAAAGACAGCGCTGATTGGAACAGGAATCGCGATCGAGCTACCGCTCGGAACTGAAGCCCAAATTCGTCCGAGAAGTGGGCTAGCACTGAAGCATTCGATTACGGTTCTCAATACTCCAGGCACAGTTGATGCAGGCTATCGAGGTGAAATTGGAGTGATTTTGATCAATCATGGGCAAGAATCTTTCAAGGTGCTGAAGCATATGAAAATTGCCCAAATGGTCATTGTGCCTGTGATTCGCGCAGAGCTTGAAGAAGTCGATCGTTTATCTGACACTATTCGCGGAGCAGGTGGATTCGGTTCGACTGGAGTGTAAGCACATTGCGCTTTGACTCAGAAGCGACTGACAGTAAAAGAAGGTTGCCATGAATCAGAACTTTAGTATTCCGAAAAGCTCACTTCAATTTTGCTTGAGCAATAGACTCAAGTTGAAGTCTCGTTCTACGATCGATTCTGAATAGATGCACCTGCACAGTACTACTGAAAATGTTGCATCCAAGTTTGAATCCACTGTTGAGCTTCGGCTGTATTTTCTAAAGGAAAAGTTTGCAGAAAGTCCTTGTCTTCGATCGGCATGTAAGGTCCTTCTTTTAACTCAAACATGACGGTATCTGGCTCAAGCGCGATCAAAGTGTGAAACATGCCTTCTCCAAGTTCTACTCCTCTAGTCGTTCCAGTTGCGCTAATTTTCTCGGTATGAATGACTTCTCCGGATCCATCTAAAATCAGAATACCGATCGCGCCTTGCAACACTAGAAAGAATTCAAAGCCACTCTTACCTTCTGGGCGAACATGGCGGTGTGGGCGAACATAAGTTTCAGGCTGCAAAACATTGAGAAAGCGTTGAACAATGTCGCTATGCTCATGAAAATTGTAGTTCTTGCGATGGCGAGGACTCGTGCGGGCTTGTTCAGCGATCGCATCCATCAAGGGTTGAGTCAGGCATTTAATGGGTAGGGTCATGATCGAAACCTATAAATCGCAATTCCAAATCAGTTGTGAAGTGGGGAGTAGTTCTCTGGATTAGCTCCCTACTCCCTACTCTTCTTAGCCTCTACACCTCAAACCGGATTGCTATAGAACAATCAAAATGACACCCGATCGTTGCTCCACAGATGGTAAACGTGAAGCTTAGCTAAACTGCTGTGCATAGAATCGTGCATATCGTCCGCCTTCTGCGAGCAATTCTGTATGAGTTCCAGACTCTACAACTCGTCCTTTCTCCATGACCAGAATGCGATCGACGCGTCTCACCGTCGCTAAACGATGCGCGATGATAAACACAGTTCGACCTTGCATAATGCGTTCTAAAGCTTCTTGAACCAAAGCTTCGGATTCTGAATCCAACGCTGAAGTTGCTTCGTCGAGAATCAAGATCCGAGGATTGAGCAGCACCGCCCGCGCGATCGCTAACCGCTGCCGCTGTCCTCCCGATAAATTTACTCCTCGCTCACCGACCCAAGTTTCATAGCCATCGGGGAATTGACTAATAAACTGATGAGCATTGGCAATCTTGGCAGCTTCTCGAACTGCATTCATATCAAAATCGAGTTGTCCAAAGGCGATATTTTGCGCGATCGTTCCCGTAAACAAAATCGTTTCCTGCGGCACAATCCCGATTTGATGCCGCAAACTTTTCAGCGAGACATCGCGAATGTTCGTGCCATCAATCCAGATTTCTCCTGCTTGAGGATCATAAAATCGTGGAATTAAATTCACGAGCGTCGTTTTACCTGCACCCGATGCCCCCACTAAAGCCACCATTTCGCCCGGATAGACTCGCAGACTCAAATCTTGCAGAACAGGACGATCCGGACGATAGGCAAAAGAGACATTCTCAAATTCAATTCTCCCGGTCACAGAAGGCAGAACTTTGGCATCGGGTTGTTCCACGATCGACGGGTTAATCTGCAACAGTTCAAACACACGATCGACCGAAGCCTCTCCCTGCTTAAACTCGTTGTAGTTCAATGTCACTGTGCTAATCGGCTCAAACAACATCGCGACCGCGACCACGAACGCAATGAATTCACTGCCCGTCAAATTCCCTTGGGAGATTTGCCAACTGCCCACTAACAAGAGCGCGAGAATTCCTAGCGCATCTAAAAATCCTTGAACTGGGTATTGAATCGCTCTCAAGCGTTCTGTCGCGTATCTGGCTTGACGATTGCGTTCTGAACCTCGGCGGAATTGTTCGATCGCATAATCCTCCGCTGCAAAGGCGCGCACTAATCTCACGCCACTTAACATCTCTGTCAGCAACGCCGACAAGTCTGAAATCCGGCTCTGGCTCCGATACGACAACTTCCGCATCTTCTCGCCAAACCAAGCCGTTAATCCAGCTAGCAACGGAGCCACGATCAGCGTTGAAAGCGTCAACTGCCAATTGAAATACAGCATCGTAATCAGCGTCACAACGAGCTTCATCGCATTCGGCACAAACTGGCTAAAGAGCTTCTGAATTACCTCACCAATGCGATCGACATCTTCTGTCAATCGATAGGTGAGATCTCCAGTCTGCACAGTCTCAAAATAAGCGAGACTCAAGCGTTGAATATGAGAAAACGTGCGATTTCTCAACTCCATCGCAATACTCAACGAAGCTTTGGCAATCAGCGTTTCTTGACCGTATTGTGCAAGTTTTTGGCTTCCCCAAATCAAAATCACATAGCCAGCGGTTTCCGCAATTGCAGCAATTCGCCCCTCGCTGATAAACCGAGACATTTTTTCTGACAAAAATGCCATGGCGGGCCAAGTCACAGCAAAAATGACCGCACACATCAAGGCATAAACGATCGTGCGCCATTGGGGGCGAAGATAAGCGAGAAGTTGCCAGTAGTTAGAACGTTTTTTCAAGATCGATTTGACTTGTGTTCCTGGTAGATGTGAATGTGAGAGAGCAAAAGTGAACTTGCAATCATAACGATTAATAATTAGAAGGATCGGCACCAGCGATTGATCTACATCCGGAGTGACTTTTCCGAGCGAGTATCCTATCACCGTCCGTCTAAATGTCCAATCCCCTTATCAGATTAAACGAAATAAAGGGACAATCGCGCATTGCTCATATCCTCGCAACGATTGAAGTCAAGGTTCGCACAATAAGTCGAAATCGCGTTGGCACGACCGCTTGATGCCTGTGCTTGTGATCTAAACGGTTGTGCTGAGACAATCTGCTCAAAAGCTAGGAGCCTTATTTCTGGAAGAGTTTACGCCTGAATCTGTTCCCCGTCTCATCTCAAAATTGCGGCACAATTCTAGAGATACCCATGCCTTATTGGGAAGCCTTTCGATGTCGAATTAACCAAACCACAAAGGCGATGACTAAAATGCCGAGAACAATCTTAGAAACAGGCGCAAGATATTCATCCACCAATTCATACTGGTCGCCCAAAACATACCCAACATACGTTAAAGCGGCAGTCCAAATCGTTGTCCCGATCGTGGAATACACCAAAAACGGCATGAGTCGCATTCCACTTAACCCCGCAGGGAGCGAGATCAACGTGCGAATGCCGGGAACGAGTCGCCCAAATAAAACGGCTTTGGTTCCATGTTTGTAAAACCAACGATTGACTTTATCAATGTCTTGACCGGTTACGCCGATCCATTTGCCATAGCGATCTGCCAGTTCTCGAATTCGCTTCTCGCCGATCAAAAGTCCACCATAGTACCAGAGCAGCGTTCCTAAGATTGTCCCCACCACACCAGCCAGCACGGCATACTGAAAGTCCATATCTCCTTTCGAGACAGTGAATCCAGCTAGCGGCATGATCAGCTCGGACGGAATCGGTGGGAATAGATTTTCCATGAACATGAGAAATCCGATTCCGATGTATCCCAGCGACTGCATTGTACTGGTAATCCATACAGCTAAAGCTGAACTCATTTAAGGTGACTCCTCTGTCTCGTAGGTTTCCGTGCGCGGACGATCGCACAGGTTCATGATATGAACTTTTATGAAACTTTTACGAACAAGTTCGAGCCAATCCGCACAGGTTGGATAGAACTTCTCCAGTCCTTTAAATTCAAAAAACCGACGCCAAACTCAGCCAACGCGTAATATTTTCAGGCAGTTCAGTATTCAACCGCATGGGTAACTCTGGCTTCGATAGCGATCGCGCATAATCCGGGGTTAAGAACGGCTGATAGGTTTTGGCAGCAGGAGTCGCTTGTTGCACAAATGCCAAAGTGACCCCTTGCAACAATCGCCGCAATGGTTCAACTTCCTTGCCCCTGCGCTCTTTGACTAACGTTCCTTGCGCCACGGCTCCACTGAAATTGCCGGGATCGCTCACACTGAGATGGGTTGTCCCAATTGCCGTTAATAAATACTTCGGAGTCGGTAATTGCAAAAAGGGTTGAAGCTGCTGCGTAAATGCTGGAGCTAACCGATCGTCGGTACTGGTCAAGATCATCGTTGGCGTAGCTACAGATTTTAGACCTTCCTTACCAAAAATTTGCCCGATCGCCGGGTTGAGCGCGATCGCTTGCACAATTCTTGGATCTCGAACACTAATTCGGTTTTGGGGAAGTTCAGCCGCTGCACATTGCAGCCAATCCGCTGGAACCCGCTCTAATAGACCACTTTCTCGACAGAAATCGCGTAATTCATCAATCCGCAACTCAGCCCCAGCCAGCGCCAACGCTTCATACCCCCCCAACGAATGCCCAATCATTGAAACTTTTTGAGTATTGAGTTTTCCTTGTAGTTCGCCCGGTTGTTGATTCAATTCCGCAAAGCGATCGAGCAAAAAACTCACGTCTTTGGGGCGATCAATAAACTCAGTTCCAGGCACTAAGCGATCAGGATTCAAAGCGGGCAGTGCTCCACCACGCGTGACAAACGGATGCTCGATCGCGGCGACTGTAAATCCATGCGATGCCAAATGTCGAGCCAGATATGTTAAAAACTTCCGATTTGCCTCAAACCCTGGCGCAATCACAATCAAAGGCGCTTGAGGATTGGTCGAACTCCAATACAAATCCACAGGCAATTGGCGATTCCGTTGATCATCGAAGAATGAAAAAAACTGTTCTCGAACCGGCTGATTTCCGGGCGCAGATGGATCAAGTTCAGCGCGAAATCCTGGATTGCCCGCTGGCAAACTATTCGTTAATAGCGATTGAATCCCTTGAGTTTTCCAGTAGGAAAAATTCAACTGAGACGCGATGCCTAGCGCTTGGGTGACATCGATCGTCACCGTATCTTGTGGAATCGCTTTGATCACCCCAATTGCATCGAGTTGATTTGCCTGCCGAGCTGCTAACCAAAACCCCGCTTGCAGCGTTTCTAAACTTAATTCTGGAGCAGCTTGTCGGATCGAATTTAAAACCTGCTGCCCCGATGGAGACTTTAACAAGTCTTCAACAATCCGCGTGCCCAAGTTGGGATCAAGCTCTAATCGACTCGTTAAAGCTTTGCGAAATTCAGGAGTCAGAATTGCAGTATAGAGCTGAAGCGATGTAGAGACTTTTCCACTTTGAGCAAACTGTTCTAAATCCGCAACCTCAATCGATTGCTCAAACGGTCCAAATCGCAAATTTAAACGTTCAGCAGCGAAACTAGGAGCAACAGCTGACAGAGCTAGGGCTGCACCCCACATAAAACTATGACCGAGTGTTTTCAGGGAGACGAATCGCTTCACGGTAAGACTTCCTATACCAGCTTGTGTGCGCTATGTTCGACTTTAACCCCGACTTAAATCCTCTGCCAAAGTTCCTAATTATTTACGCTTCACGAGTCACTACTCTGAAGCCGAGCGCACATCCCGCTCTGTGCGCACCCAAGTTTTCTGCGGGCGCACTAAAAACTTCAGATACACCGGAATCTTCCACAATATGTACATTGGAACTGTGATCAGGTCGCGCAGCGATAAATCGTCGCGCCCAAACTTCGCCCAAGCTCCAAAAACTGTCCCTGCAAGACAAGCTCCAGCCGCGATCGCAATCATTCCAGGGAACCAATGCCCACTTATCCAACCCCAAAACAGCGTAATGGCACTGATTGCCAACCAGCTCATGACATACAGCGATAAGGGCGGGACACTCAGCTCTAGAGCAACTCCTAGCGCATCCAAATTTCTTCGCTGAATTGCACTCTTGATTAAGACTGGAACAAAGGTGGTGATCGCTTGCAAATGTCCATGCTCCCATCGGGTGCGTTGACTTTCACCCGCACGGCTATTCTGCGGCAGCACCCCCGTTACTCGTGCCTCTGGACAATAAAGGGGGGCAAATCCAGCGATCGTTAAATCCACACTGACCTTCATATCTTCAACGATATGACCGCTCGCTAAACTCACGGCTTGAATCGCTGCCCAAGGAAACGCCATCCCTGTCCCCGTTAATAAACACGGCAGCCCAAGATGAGTTAATCCGAGCGGTCGCACCAGATTTTTGAGCGTGAAAGCAAATGCGGCAACAGAGTGTTTAGCCGTCGCTTGAGGCGGTTTCTGGAGTAAATAGGTCGCCTGAACCGGTCTGCCCGTTGCCATCACTGTATCGACTAATTGTTCGATCGTGCCTGGCTGCACCTGACAGTCTGCATCCACTACAATCACGACATCAGGTGGATCTGCAGCTAGATGCGTTGTGCCATAGTCCAAAGCATATCCTTTGCCACGCCGGAGTGTGTCATGGCGCTCTAGTACAGTCACACCCATCGATCGAGCAATTTCGGCAGTTCGATCCGTGCAGTTATCTGCAATAACAATCAGCTGATCTTGAGGTCGCTTTTGTGCTGTTAAGGTTTGCAGCGTCTCTGCAATTTCAATTTCTTCGTTGTGAGCAGGGACTAAGATCGCCACCCGCGCAGATGAAGACGACGGATAAGCTGGCTCGATTCGCCGTGCGAACACAGCAGCCAGAGTTTCTAAAAATGTCCAGCAGCTCAGCCCCAAGAAAAGAGCTGCAACTCCCAAAAAACAGGCACTCAGCATAAATACAAAATCAAGAAGATCGGTGTGGTTACGGTCAGATGATTTGCCGCAACCTTTTCACATCTACAGAGAATCTGAGACTATTTTGTCAGTAACGAACGGACTGAACGCGCACCTTCTCCCCGTTCCGAAACCTGCTCACGCGGGCTGGTGTAGTAGAAGTAGCTGTCCGGCTCATAACGCACGTTGACTCCATTCGCAACCAGGCCTAGAATATTTGGCTCAGAGCGATCGAGTAAAGATTTAGCAGCAGAGATGCTGCCAGCATCAGCTACGCCTGGACGAACTGTGATCAAGACGCCATCCGCCATTTTGCCTAGGACAGCCGCATCTGCAGTTCCCGCTAGGGGTGGCGTATCAAACAGGACGTAATCATAATCCTTAGCAATCGTTTCTAACAAGGTCGTCATTGCTTCAGAATCCAAAATTGCCAGGGGATTCGGTGGCATGACACCCGCAGTCAGAATCGAAAGATTGTTCGTAATCGGCTTGACTGCTTGGCGCAGTTCGCTCTGATCGACAACCACGTTACTCAACCCAACCGAGTTGACAATGCCCCACAAGTGATGCTGCGAGGGATTTCGCATATCGGCATCGACGAGCAAGACTTTGCGACCCGACTGTGCCATCGTAGCGGCTAAGTTCGCTGCTACTTCAGACTTACCTTCACGGGGTACCGCACTGCTGATTACGATCGTCTTCACTTTCTTGTCGAGACTCATAAACTTCAGATTGGCTTGCAGCATCTGATAAGCTTCATGAATCATCGATCGCGGTGAAGTCATTGCAATCACCCGTGGCGAAATGTCATCGGCACTCGGCGAAACGATCGTTGGCGTATCACTGGTTTCAAACTTCGGAACTAACCCCAACATTGTGTAGCCGTATTGCGCTTCGGCTTCTTTGACCGTCTTCAGCGACTTGTCCATCATGTCTCTAAAGAATGCTGCCGCAACTCCCAAGAGCAAGCCGATCATTGTGCCTGCGGCTAAGAGAATCAACCGCATCCGTCCGGTTGGCTGTGTCGGAACAAGCGCGTTTTGTAGCACACGGGCGTTGCCAACTTGCTGATTTCTTGCAACTTGAATTTCTTGCAAGCGGCTTGTGAGATTCTCATAAGCCTTCTGTGCTAAGTCTTGCTTACGCTCTAATTCGCTTTGCTGTTTCACTAATGTTGGGGTTGCTGCCATGCGACTGCGGAAGCTTGACTGCAATCCAGCAAGCGTTCCTACACGGCCCTCTAACCCTAATTTTTGCGACTGCAGAGTGGCTAGGCTCTCTGCTAATTTCCGCTTGATATCGCCGACTTGTAGCGCACCAGGAGCAACTTGCACACTTGCTCCGACTGCTTCGCTCACCCGAGATTGCAGTAGTGCATTCAAGTCTTGCTCTTGTTGCTGCAAGGTCTGAATTTGCGGAGTGGTGCTCTTGAAGCGAGCTTGCTCAGTGACCAAACGAGTTTGGACTTGTTGCAATTGGCTCAAGGCTTCTTGAACTCCAGGCGACTGGCTGAGTGAAGCGAGATCGATTGCTTGCCCTGTCTCTAACCCTAACTGATCGCGCACGACTTGCTCTTGACGGGCGACATCTGCTAACTGCGATCGCGCTTGGTTGAGCTGATCTTGTAGGAGCGAGAGCGAATTAATATTTGCAGCGGATTCGCGTTCTAAATCTACAATCTGATTTTGAGTTCTAAATAGGCGTAACTCTTCAGAGGCTTTTTGCAACTCTGCTTCCGCTCGCGGCAGTTGGCTTTCAATAAAGCGACCTGCTTTATTTGCTTCTTCTTGGTTCGTCTTCAGATTATTGTCGATGTAAGCCTTCATGATCTGGTTGACCACGTTTGCTGCCATCTCTGCGTCATTATCGCTGTACTTCAAGTTGAGAATGTCCGTTGTCGGCACTGCCTCAACCTTGAGCTGCTTGCTGAGTTCCTCGGGATCCATCGGACGACCCTTGGAGTTTTTCAACTGCAGAGTATCGATCACACGCTGCAAGATCGGATACGACGTAACGACAACCGCTTGCGTGTCAAGCGGGTTACCCTCGCGCTTGAGCGATTCCAGTGTCCCGACTTTTTCACCGACTCCGGTTAAAGAGGTCGTGCGGTTTGACTGAACTAAGAGTCGCCCGTTTGCTTCAAAGCTAGGACGTTGCATCGAAGTAGCTAGCCCAACCAGCCCAACGGTTGCTGCAAGAACAGTAGCAGCAGTTAACCAACGGCGTTTCAGGATAAGCCAATAGTTTTGAAGATCGAAGTCTTCAGAATATTGCTTGGTCTCCATTTTCATGCTTGTCATAAAGGGGAATTGAGGAATGAGGGACTCATAACCTGGGGAACATAGGAAGCCGAAAACTGATGGCGCTGAGAATGATTTGAGAAGCAAACAGGATTCGGTTGAGATGCAAGCCTGAAAATATTCGGCTTTGAGTTCAGTCAACCGATACGACTTTGAGCGCAGCTTTTTAAGTACAGTTTCGCTAGATGGTATCGCGTTCGGATCACCTTGTCAGCCTTTCTCCCATAACTATGCCATAACTTAGCCTTCAAAAAGGTGAGATTAAGGATTTGATATAGAAAACATGCTGAAATGCATCCGTAGTCTCCCTAGATTGTTTTCATTAATGATCGTGATTTTTTATGCGATGCAGTGGTCGGTTCGGATGCCCAGGGGTTTTGATAATTGCGAAAGCGCTGCTGAAGAATCAGCCAGAAGAACGGCAGGTCGTGAACGAGATACCGTTTCCAAAGTCGCTTCGGTTCACACAGAATCCGGAACAACCATTCCAGTCCTACATCACTCATCCAGCGAGGAGAACGCTGGATTGTGCCAGCTTCAAAATCGATCGTCGCCCCAATCGCGAGAAAGGTTTTGACATTCGGAAGCTGATCTTTATAGTTTGTGAGCCAGAGTTCCTGTTTCGGTGCGCCAACCCCGATCGCTAACACGGTTGCGCCAGAACGATTGATCAGGTCAATGATGGCTTGGCACTCTGCTTCGTTTCGCTCGAAACCGAAAGAAGGAGAATGAGCCGCAACAACCATGTTGCGACCAACCTTGTCGTTAATTCGAGTTCGGGCAACCTCTGCAATGCCAGGAGCAGCCCCAAGAAGGAAAATTTTGACGCTGGGGTCGTTTTGATAGTACGTGTAGAAAGCTGGAAACAGATCAGAGCCAGAGATTTTTTCTTGCACCGGGGTTCCTAAAAAATAGGAGGCATATACTAACACACGACTATCACAGACTTTGAAATCCGCCCCTTGATAGGCACGGTAGAATTCATAGTCATGCTGTAACTTCATGAGATGATCCACATTGGGTGTAAAGACTGTCCCGCCAAGCCGCAGCTTTTCGAGTAGCTCAATCATCGTGAGGTTGTGGATTCCAATGTTAAGAAGGTGAACCTGTCTCATTACTTTGCCCGAAAGATCTCTACTACGGCTTGCCCAATGGAGAGCTAGAGCCTGTGCACCGAAATATCTGTCCCAGTTGGGAGACATATTTCGGTGATCTGCTGATTTGCACCCGTATCAAGTTGAAAAAACAACACACAAGAAGCCCAGCTGATTCAGAAGTTATTTTGAGCAGTTGCCCTATCGAACTCCGAGGCGGCTCTGTATGTAATCTAAGTGGCTTTCTGAAGGTGCGTCTACTCGCTTTACTGAATCTTCACGCGACTATTAAGGGATTATTCGGTTAGGGAACCGTGGAACTACGGAACATGTTTCTAATGAATCTGTGAAGTTGTTAATCATCTGTTACACAAAGACAACACACGAAGCGCTCTAAAAGTTTTGCTGCGCCTGATCGTATTGAGCTAAGCGGTTTAGAGAGAAGCTATCTTCTAATTTGGAACAACATACTTCAATCAATTGAACGATTAACAACAAATTCATTAGCAGATTTTTTCTATGAATTTGATACAAAATAGGCTCAAGATTTAGCGATCTCACCAATAGAGATTTTGATAATTTCTCATCATATTACTGGATAAAATCTGACATAAATCCATGAAACTATCTGTCTATTTATTAACAGGCCTGCTTTTGAAATATCACAAGACTTAGATTCTAAACACCTGATTTACTAATTTAGACGTATATAGACTTCTAGTCCAACGAAGATGATATGCATTTACGCCATCACTACATGAACTATTTTATCGTTCTAATGATTTGAGACTAGGTTTTTTAGGGCGTTACCAATTTACAAAAGAATGGATTTACGTTGTTCTAAACTAGAAGTCTTTCAGCGTGGGCGCAAGTTGCGCTGTTATAAAACAAACAGAATTATATTGAAATATATCTAAGATCGTCAATTTTCAGCTTAAATAAAACCTGAATCTTATCAACGCTATTTTTTAGGAATGTATCATTTATTCTCAAGGAATAGTCTAGCTTGCAATACCAGAATATCTTGCAAGTAGAATTGGTGCATTATGATAATTTAGCCATGCTTTAGGGCTAATTTTATCAATGTCAGAACTGGGCATTTGAACCATTTTACGAGCGCTCTATTGTAGATTACGTGAATGCACTGAACAATATCTTTTTCGCTCTAAAAGTCCAGATTTTCTTCATTGATGCTTTACGAAGGCTTGCCGCACTCTAGGCTATGGTCTGGCATACCCAACTACATGAGCGACTCAATTCGATTGAGAACTTTCTACCTCCTTGGATATAGGCAGAGTTTTTTCAACGAGAGTATGGAGCCATAGCAATGCTTTTTCGGCTGAATCGCTTGGGGAGTGCTCGATCTAGAATCACACGATCGAGCTTCCTTTCAACAGTTCAGGTTGCAGTAGTGAATTCTAGGCTTGGCAGTATGATGGGCTACTTAGACGTTGCTACTTCCCGTGGAAATTTGTAGATCTGACCGAGATCGATAAGAACCAGCAGACTATATGATTTCAGAGAGAAGACGAGATCGCTTCGCAAAACAAAGCCCCCTAATAGGCGCGGCTGAATCACCTGTTAGGGGGTTATATTGCTATATATTAATATGCCTATGTAGGGTTATTTAGTAATGGGAGCAGCAGGAGCAGCCATTGCTGCTTCTAGGTTCAACACATCATCAGATGTCCCTACGGGAACAGCTTTTGGCTTAAGAATTTTGGCAGGAATCCCAATGGCAGTTTCTCCAGCTCCAATATCTTTGAGAACTACTGCATTGGCTCCAATACAAGCATCATCTCCAATCACAACCTTTCCTAAAATCTTCGCCCCTGCTCCGACATTTACCCGATTTCCCAGCTTCGGGGCTTCGTAGGCGCGATCCAGATAACGATTGCCTAAGGTACAGCCTTGGCGAATAATGCAGTCATCTCCAATTTCACAATTTCCATGAATGACGATCGCACTTTGATGCTCGATCACCACTCTTCGCCCTAGCTTGGCACTATAAGGTAACTCAATGCCGTAATGGTTGCGAACTTTGCGAAAGAGCATACGGTAGAGCACACTCAGCGGAGCACGCAAGGCAAGAGGCTGAATTTGCATTCTCCAAACCCCGAAACGGTAAACGGCAACGGCTCGAAATCCGGGTTTTGTCCAGTCACGCCCATGGGCATTCCAGTCTTCGACAATCTGTTGCCACAAGGTTAGGGAGTCGGGTGCATTGCTCATGGATTGAGGCTCTTGTCTAAGGGTAGGGTGAGTCATTGAGAAGAAACGATCGAGAGGAAACTATTGAGAAGATTGCACAAGTGGAACAATCAGATCACGGGTTTCAGTCAAACCCCTTTCTACAGCAGGCTTTGCAGTCATATCTTTAAAGAGATTGGCAAGCTTCTGCGCCTCGATCGCCACATCGTGCTGCTCCAGTACTCGTGCTGCTCCAGTTTGCCCCATTTGAGCTAGGACTTCGGCAGGAAGTTCGATCGCAGTTTTAATTGCAGAGGTGAGTTCTGCGATAGAGCCTGCAGGAACTAGCCAACCGCAATCATTCGGGATGACCAATTCAGGAATGCCTGCGATATAGGTACTAATCACAGGTCTGTGTAAGGCGAGTGCTTCCATTAAGGCAACAGGTAGCCCTTCTGCAAAACTCGGAAGAACTAAAGCACGCGAAGCGAGAATGTGTTCGCGCACTGTTTCGCCACTTGCCCAGCCTGTAATTTCGACGTGATCTTGAAGGTTTCCTTCAGCGATCAAAGCTTCAATTTGAGGACGTAAGGGACCATCTCCTACAAGCACTAGCTTAATTGCAATGCCTGCAGCCACGATCGGCTTAATCGCTTCAACTAAAAGCAGTTGCCCTTTCGCTTCACAGAGTCGTCCGACACAGACGATTCTGGGTTCTGAAGGCATAGGAGTGGCGTCTGTGAAGAAAGAACGATCGACTCCACAATGCACAACTTTAATCTTGTCCCATTGCGATTGATCGCACCAGCGATAAAGCTGGCTTCTGCTAAATGAACTCACCGTTGCGACGAAAGAGGAACGCTGAACCTTTTCGACGATCGATAAAGACTGAATCATGTCGAATTCTTCAGGTCCGTGGATTGTGAAGCTGTAGGTTGGACCACCTAGGGCAGTGCACAGCATCGCAACGGTCGTTGAATTCGTGCCGAAATGGGCATGGATATGCTGAATACCGTCTGCTTGAAACCAGTCGTTTAGAACACAAGCTTCAGCCAAATAAATCAAATGGCGTAAGACTCCGCGATCGGAGCGTCGCCCAAATTTTACAGCGAGCTTAAGTGCCTGGAGAACTTGATGAGGACGAGTGACGATTGCGGCTGCCAGACTCTTCAATAATGTAAATCCACCGCTCTCTAAAACTGTGCGGGTGAGCGCCAGTTCTTTTTGATCTTCGTCATCTACGAGTTCTGCATGACAGGAGCGGATGGCATACCGACCGACCGAAATACCGCTAGCTTCGACTCCGTGAATCTCACGCCGAATGAAACTGTGACTGACTTTCGGATACTGATTCACCAGATATGCAATTTTAGTCATATCATTTTTCATAAGACTTCAGAGTGCAACTTACGGATAGGAAATTAGTCTCAGTATAAGAACGGAGCATATTTTCACAATTCTTTGAGCTTACTCTTTTTCATTCTTTGCTGGAAGTCATGGAATTGTGAAGGAGCGATGAAAATATTGAACCACGCCATGGAATAGCACTGAAACGCTGCGAATGTGATCTAGGTCTACCGATAAGATTGATTCATCTGTTCATGGTTAAAAGGTTCTAATCACGATTACTGTAAATGCCAATATAATTTTTTTGAAGATAATTTACTGTCATCCTAATTACATACCGCAACGATTGATGGATGGGGCGATTTATAGATAGAGCAGCAATCTATCAAATCCTAAAAGTTATAGATTGTTACTCGTGACGGTGCAGGGCTTGTAATCATTAACTTGGACAAAGTTGAGCGACTTAAGATCATGTTGGAAAAAATTGGGGTAGTCGCGATCGGCAGAAATGAAGGAGATCGACTGGTGCGATGTCTGAAATCCTTGGTCGCCCAAATGCCAACCGGAACATTGATCGTCTATGTGGATTCAGGATCAACCGATGGCAGCGTTGCATTTGCGGAGTCGCTTGGAGTTCAGGTTGTCAATTTGGATTTATCGATTCCGTTTACGATGGCGCGGGGGCGAAATGCTGGATTCCGGCATCTGGTCGCCCAGGTTCCAGATCTCAAATATGTGCAATTCATTGATGGCGATTGCGAACTCGTTGAAGGATGGATCGAGACTGCGATCGCGGCATTCGCGAGTGACGCAACATTCGCGATCGTGTGTGGACGACGGCGAGAGCGATTTCCAGAGCGATCTGTCTATAACCGTTTAGCTGACATGGAGTGGAATACGCCTGTGGGAGAAGCAGAAGCCTGTGGAGGCGATGCCTTGATACGGGTCGAAGCGATCCAAGCCGTGGGCGGATATAACGAAACCCTGATCGCAGGTGAAGAGCCTGAGATGTGTGTGCGCTTGCGGAAATTGGGCTGGAAGATTCAGCGAATTGATGCCGAAATGACGCGACATGATGCCGCTATGCTGGAATTTCGGCAGTGGTGGAAGCGTTCAGTTCGTGGCGGTTGGGCAATGGCAGCGTGGACAGATTTACATGGGGCGCCACCTGAACGGTATATGGTGCGCGAAAATCGCAAGCACTGGGGCTGGGTCATGGGACTGCCGCTAGTTGCAATCGGGCTAGCGTATTTTACGTCAGGGCTAAGCTTGCTCGCGTTTTTGGGCTATCCGTTGCTGTGCTGGAAAATCTATCGCTATCGTCTGAGTCGGGGAGATTCGGCATCTGATGCGCGATCGTATGCAGGATTTTGTGTGTTAGGAAAATTTCCTGAATCGATTGGACAGTTTAACTATTGGTCAACTAAGCTACGTGGTCAACAAGCTAAGTTGATCGAGTATAAAGAGCCTGCGATTTAAGCAAAGTGTGAACTGCGATCGCGCTTTGGAACAGACTAAAGTCATCGAATTGAACATTAGATCAAAACAGCGCGGCTCTATCCATGGATGGAGCCGCGCTGTTGCAAGAGAGATGATCCGTCCTCAAGTTTGAGACTCAGAGAACTGTCGCAACTGTGAAACTTCTGGAACTCGTTCACGTTCATCCTCAAACGCTGGCACTTTCTGCTTCACCGTCAGAATGGTAGCAACAAACAAAACCCAGTAGATATTTGCCAACCGCAACATGTAGCTCTCGGTGACATTATTTAGCGCTAGAAAGGTCAAAAAGCCCAACGCCCAAAGATGCTCTGGATGCTTAGACCCATACGCTTTCATCAGAGCCATCACAAACCCAATCACATAGCAGATTAAAAACAGCGCTAATCCAACCAAACCAACATCTAGAGCGACTTCAATAAACCCATTGTGAGCGTGAGGTGCATTAAAACTCTGGGATAGATAATAACCAATCGCCTTTGGATACGGGCTTTCAGGCGACCAGAACGCACTGCGACCAAAGCCGAACCAAGGGCGATCCCACAAGCGATCAAGCGCAACTGACCAAATGTAGGTTCGTCCCGTCAACGTTGGATCTCTTCCAAATGCTTTGAGCAACTCAGTCCAATTCGATAAGACCCCAACCACAGTCGAACCTAAGACTAAAACTCCCAAACTTCCAAGCACGATCGATTTTCTCCCTTGCCATCGGAAGTTTCGATAAAATGTCATCATGGCTAACATCGCGACACCCAAAAGCAAAGCCGTTCTGGAGGTCGAGAGCAGAATCAGTGCAGTTGCTCCAGCAATCCCAATCCATTTGAGCCAGCGATCGCGCGGATGTTCAATCGGCAGCGCAAAGAACGACACCATTGCGATCACCATCATGCTGCCAAAGGTGTTTTTGTAGTCGTAAATCCCTTTCCACGCCCCAGGGTGATCGACAAGATGTTTTCCAATCGAGGGTACGCCCAAGGCAAGCGCAGCACTTGCTAGTCCCCCGATCGCAAATGTCATCGCGTAAAGTTTCACCTGCTGAGTCAGTGAAAACCGAGTAGCGATGTACAGCCCAAAGGTAGTCATCTGGAGCACTTCTCGATTGGCGAGGAGCGTCCATTGGGGAAAGTCTGACCAGGCGAAGGAGAAAAGGACAATTCCGATAAAGAGCCACAATATCCAATCTCGCTTCACTGTGATGATGGCGCGTTTGGCATTGAGCATCACTAGTAAGGTACTCACTAACCAGATGAAGTACCGTATGGCGGTCATCACAATCACTGGAACAGGACCAGATGTGGTTCCATCCTCACTGCCTCCCAAGGCAAGACCGCCTGTAAAGAAGGTTAAGCCGAAGATGACGAAACAGGTTTCAGCAAACAGAAGCAGCTTTTTCACGTCTCAGTCTATGGATTGAATGCAATATCTCGATCGAGACCTGCAATGAGTTTAAAGGGTCTTGCTCCTCAAAATCACATTCGACACCCGAAATCCGGAGAATCTTGACACTGCCTTACCAATTATGAGGAATTCAACAACCGTAAAACTCCGGAGTTTGATCACCGAAAAATCTGATAAAAACCTTTCACAGTAGTAATTTCAATGATCAGCACAAGCTAACTTTACACAAATTAAACATTCTTTGATGCAAACCTAATGATCCCGGGTTTTTACATAGATTTTCTGCAAAGTTGATCGGAGTTTACAGAATCAACTTGTCCCCTAGCGTATATTCTACGTGTTCTTCCGCGCCGATCTTGAGAGCAAACTTGTGCTTTAAAGAACAAAAAGGAACAGTCGGATTGATGGGCATTTCCCGAGATGTTCATCTTCGTCTTTTCTATACGGAATGAATAGTGCTACTCACTTTATCTTTAGGTGCATTGAAGTCATTTTCGCAACATCGTTGTGAAGAAAGCTTTGCTCTATCGGAGTGAGTGTGATTGAAAGGATTCGATTTGGCAACGGAGTAGTTAGTGTGAACGTCAGTGACCTCAGAGCTTTGAAAGATAATCTGGTTATCGAAACTGATCTATGTATTGTGGGAAGTGGTCCAGCAGGACTCTCAATCGCGAAAGAGTTTGTAGGAACGAATGTTAAAGTTGTGATTTTAGAAAGCGGGGGCAAGTCAGAAGAACCTGAAACGCAAGCGCTGTATGAAATTGAAAATATTGGTGCGCCGCGCCAACTCAATCAAGATGTAATCCGCTCTCGAATTTTGGGCGGATCGTCTCATATTTGGACAGGTCGGGTGGCACCGTTTGATGAATTAGATTTTAAGGAACGATCGTGGGTTCCTTACTCAGGTTGGTCAATCTCTCGTCGTAGCCTCGATCCTTATTTAGTCCGAGGCGGCGAGAATCTGGGGATTGGTCCTCACTGTTATGATGAGCGGCTTTGGGAAAAATTTAGAGTCAATCGCCCTGCTTCGCTGAATACATCAAAGGTGCAGCCTGTGTTCTGGCAGTTTAGCAAACACGTGACAAACCGCCATGAACCAATGCGATTTGGACAAGACTTTATGCCGGAGGGCGCGCCTAATATCCAGTTGATTCTGCACGCGAATGTCACGCATCTCAATACGAATCAAGCTGGAACGAAACTGGAATCGGTTGAAGTTTCGACACTAGAAGGGAAAAAAGCCTGTGTGAAAGCTCGAGCGATCGTGCTTGCCTGTGGTGGAGTCGAAAATGCCCGGCTCATGTTGGCATCGAATCGGATTGTGCCGCATGGCGTTGGTAATCAAAACGATCTCGTTGGGCGCTTCTTAATGGATCATCCAGGCTGTGTGTTGGGCAGTTTTGACCCAGACTCGGCACAAGAGGTGCGCAATCGCTTTGGGCATTACTGGCTAGATGATGCGAAAGGGCGGCATGTGTATCTGCATGGCATTGCTTTAAGCCACAAATTGCAGGAGAAAGAGCAACTACTCAACTGTGCAGCTTATCTCGAAACGGTAGCCTCTGAAGACGATGCTTGGAACACGTTAAAAGACTTGAAGACCCGCTTAAAAGAAGGGAAAATTTCGCTCAAGTCTTACCAAACGGCTTTGAACGTCCTGACTCGTTCTCCTGAGATTGGACATGGGCTGTATCGCCGCTATTTAAAGCATCGTCCCACGATTAACAAGGCAGAAAAAGTGGAATTGTTCTGTCATGTTGAGCAGCGTCCTGATCCCGATAGCCGCGTGATGTTGTCGGATAAAGTCGATCGCTTAGGCATGCCGATTTCCAAACTGAACTGGAAAATTAGCGAACAAGAACGGCAATCTGTTCGACGCTTAGCGCATTTAATTTGTGATGAATTCGATCGCTTAGGTCTACCGAAGCCAACGCTATCAGCGTGGTTGGATCAAAAAGAAGGGTGGGAGTCGAACTTTAGCGATCGCGCTCATCCGACGGGCACAACGCGCATGTCAGATGATCCCACTCAAGGCGTGGTCGATTCTAATTGCCAAGTTCATGGCGTAGAAGGACTGTTCATTGCAGGTAGCTCTGTTTTCCCAACGGCGGGCTATGCTAATCCGACGCTGATGATTGTTGGTATGTCGCTGCGGTTAGCCGATTGGTTGAAGTTTAACTACTTACCAAGAGCACAGAGAGCGATCAAGCTAGAACAGAGCGTAGTGTAGAACGCAATCATTCGCAAATTCTGCTTCTACCCGAGGCAGAATGTCTTGCTAAAAAAAGAGACGTTGCGATCGCAACGTCTCTTTTTTAATGATGGAGATGTGATTAAACCTTCATCGCCTTCGCCAATTCTGCTGCAACTTCAGGACGTGAGAATTCAGGTGGCGGCAACTCACCCCGACGCAGCATTTCTCTCACTTTCGTCCCTGACAAGTGAATGCGTTCTTCTGGCAAACTCGGGCTGGTCTTGGTCGTCGCCATCCCTTGTGTCCGAGTGCAGTAAAACGCATGTTCAAATTTCAGAGGCTGAATGCCTAATGCACCTGGCTCAAACTCATCAAAGATATATTGAGCGTCGTATGTGCCGTAGTAGTCGCCGACTCCTGCATGATCTCGTCCCACAATGAAATGGGTACAGCCATAGTTTTTCCGAACGAGCGCGTGGAAAATGGCTTCGCGAGGTCCGGCATAGCGCATGGCTGCGGGATTGATGGCGAGAATGACTCGATCGTTGGGGAAGTAATGCTCCAACATGATTTCGTAGCAGCGCATCCGAATGTCTGCCGAGATGTCATCTTCTTTCGTTGCACCGACCAATGGATGCAAGAACAATCCATCTACCGTTTCCAAGGCGCACTTGATGATGTATTCATGCGCGCGGTGAATCGGATTGCGAGTTTGGAATCCAACCACTGTTTTCCATCCTTTTTCTCGAAATGCAGCCCGCGACACGGCTGGATCAATCTGATAAGACGGGAATAGCGGATGCGGATCACGCTCTAATAACCAAACTTCGCCTGCCAAATTGACATTGCCTTGAGCGTAAACGACCGCAACTCCAGGATGCTTTTCTTCATCGGTGCGGTAAACTTTTACGGCTTCGCGCGCTTTGTCGTATGTGTATTTCTCGCTCAACTGTAATACGCCGATATATCGTCCAGCCGAGTCATCTAAACGGACTAAGCTGCCTTCTTGTAGCGGTGCAGCAACTTCTTCAGTCACCGAAAGTGTGACCGGAATCGACCAGGGTAACCCATTGGCCAGGTGCATTTCTTCGACCACACGATCGTAATCGGCTTTGCCCATAAATCCGGTCAAAGGGCTAAATCCACCGATCGCGATCAGTTGTAGATCAGAGACTGCTCGTTCGTCTAATTGAACACGAGGCAGGAATTCAGCTTTTGAGAGGAATTCTTCGCGCTGAGCGCCAGTAACAATGCGGTTAATTAATTCTCCGCCGTGCGGTGCGATGCCGTCAGGGTGACTCATGGTATGGAAATTAAAGGGTTTAAATTTCCGCTTTTCACATCGGAAAAGTGGTCTTTATTAAAGTTAGCAGGATGTGTGCCGATTTTGTAATATCGCTGTTCAGAAAAATAGAACTGCAATCTAGTCAGCTTTTCATTCTGCGAAAGAAGATTTTGATCTCATCGAAACCAATTCAGTTGGCTGACTTTTTCGATCGACAAGGGCACGGTATTCAAGCTATCTATTCAAGTGACAAGGCGCTCATCTGCATAGCGTGCCTAAAGCTCAATTTAAAGCTCAAGTAGAACCACTTTTTCGACAAGCAATTGTTACTTAGCAAATGCTGTGAACGTTTTCTGTTGATGTGATACAAGGTCGCATTATCTATCCTAGTAAGCTCTACATCAAGCTGATAGTAGTTCTCGTTATTCTATGAGTTTGGTCTTCAATCAGCTAGCAATGCTTTTTGCTTGAATTTGATATTTGTTTTTACCACCCCAAGTCTAAGTTTGAAATCAAGCCGAAATCTTCATTGCTAGCTATCAGTTCTGTTGGAGCAGCGAATAGAGTCTCCTTGCTTCGTTGATAGTGCCCCCGCAACTACACAGCAGAACTGTTACCGTTCAAGCTAACCGGGTGAACTGGAATCGTAGGCAGACGAGAACTAGCTTTCTTGAAGAAGCAATACTTAAATTTTCCGTCTAACATGCTGTCGAGGGGTATTATGCGGAATATCAGTCGATCTGTCGATCTAATGTTCCAGAAGCCGGAATTATGCAGAAAAAATCGGTCTAATTCTCTAATTTGGGATATTATGCTGGCTTTGAGCAGTCTAAATCCCTCTAGAGGGAGCTTTCGGTCTAATGTCCAAATTTGGAGAATTAGGTGGAAAGATTCAGTCTAAACAATAGTTAGACTGAATTGCTGAATGTCTATTGATGTTCATGGTATTCGATAGAAATTAGTAATTTTATTTCATGCTTCAGCTTCTTGTTGGTATTCCATATCTTATTCTGGCATTTATACTAGGGCGCTTATCTGTTATCTATGCACGGCTATCTGGCTCATACTGGAAGCCTCTAGAAAGTCTTTACTGCAAGTTATTGCTTAGAGTTGAGCATTACATATCGTTCGGACTAGATGAGGTCGTGATTGAAATTATGAAGCAGGATTCTAATCGTCATGTAGCTGCCCTGATTGATTTATTGAATGATTCAAGTAGTGAATATGTAAACTTGGCATTTTCCACCCTGAATGTTCACTTTATGGATGACAATGTACGAGGAGTTTTAGAAAGTTTTGTAGATAGTCTTGCGTCGGAAGAAGCGAAAACCAAATATCGTAACCGTAGGCGATAGCTTTTAGGCTTGGGCCGGTTGTTCAGTTTTGTCGTCTAACAAGCTCAAGACAGACGGACTCACAAGATTGATAATGGCGGTACGCGGCTTGGAGCTGCTGCTTGAGAACGCTAGACTGCTGGAATTGTTAGTTACAACTGAGCTTAGTTTGAAGTGTGAGCAATAGAATTTAGAGAGTTGTCAGTTGAGAATCAATATGCATCCAAAGGATACCGCTACTCGATACGATCGCATTGCCTCTTGGTGGCAGACTCAGCATCAAAGCTCGTCTTATGGGATTGCACAGTTGGAGCGGGCTATCAAATTTACTCCTAAGAAGCAATTGGCGATCGATATAGGATGTGGCAGCAGCGGACGTTTTATTCAAGTCCTAAAAGAACATGGATTTCAGGTAGAAGGGCTTGATATGTCTGAGGAAATGATTGATTTAGCTAAACAACTGCATCCAGGCATCACCTTCTATCGAGCAGACATCTGCCGTTGGAACCCTCCCAAACGCTATAGCTTGATTGTTGCTTGGGATAGCACATTTCATCTGCCGTTAGAGATGCAAAAACCTGGGCGTTGCTGAATCACAGTATGTTTTCTTCGTTTGAATCGGTTGCAGCCCTCACCCTAACCCTCTCCCAAATTGGGAGAGGGAGCCAGAATTCTAGTTCCCCTTCTCCCAAATTGGGAGAAGGGGTTAGGGGATGAGGGCAGAATTCATGCCATCATTCAGCAACGCCAAAACCTGTTACACAAAAGCTATGCGATGCTCTTGAACCGGATGGCGTGCTGATGTTCACCTGTGGAGGCGGATATCGACAAAGTGAAGTTTCTGGAACGTTTCAAGGTCAGGACTTTGAGTACAGCACGCTGGGCGTAAATGCTTTCCTAAAGATTCTGGCTGAGCATCAGTGTACGTGTCTTCACCTTGAATACGATCAATATCCTGAGAATCATGTTTATATCATTGCTCAAAAGACTGGATCGACTTTGAGCTAAATCGCGATCGCCTCAGTTGAAACCCTTGCTGGGAATGTATTTTAAGTCTTTTATTCCGGGCTAAGCAGTCAAACTGCTATTTTCTCCTTGCTCAAGGAACTGCTGCTAACAGTGGGTGATGCCGAATCAAGTTGGTATGAGGCGAACTGTTAGCCTTCCCTAAAACGGTTCTTCTTTAGATCGTAAAGAGCTTAGTAAAACAAATCGAGAGTTAGAAGACGTTGGAGAAGCAAATAAGATCTCTCTAAGTTTGACTTTCATACGGCACTCCAAACCTGAATAATGTGGGTTTCCTTGTTTGACTTTCATACGGCACTCCAAACCTGAATAATGTGGGTTTCCTTACTAAAAGTGCTACTTCACCAAATCACTGAGATGCTCGCTCCACTACTCTAGGTTATCGATCATACAGTCTAGACTCTGCTATCAGATTTAGAGTACACTCATCTCCAAGACATTGAACCGACTATGCATAGACTTCAGAAGATAACAGCAACCATACTCTGCACCTATGTTAGCTTGGTAGTGCTGACGATTGTCGTCATGCTTTTATTTCAACAGGCTGGCTTGTTTTTCCTGAGTTCGTTCTTACTTGGCATAACTTTGCCAGGAGCAGTTCTGTTGCTTTTGTTGCAATGGTTTCCAGGATTAAATAGTCTAGGTGGTACTATTGCTTTATTATCAATCGGAGCGCTAATCAATCTCTCAATCATTTTTCTTTTGATTCGGCTGAGAATAAGAGAAGGTCAACTGATTCCTTTAAGGAAAAGAGTTTCCATTATTACTACACAATTGTTTAGCCCCATTGTTGGTTGGGTTCTTGCATTAGTCATCGCAATACCGATTTCAGCCTACATAGACAGAGATTGGGATGGACTCATTTTTTCTCCAGGTATGAATGCCCTCTTCTATGGGGGAGCACTTGGCGCATGTATAGGTCTATGGTTTGGCATCCTAATGTCTATTCAGGTGATGCGTGGTTAACAGCCCCTACACATTGCTGGAAAAAGCATTTTAACGGGTAAAGCCTTGTAAGGTTTCTGTATCTCGAAGCACTCGAAGGAGCGTAAGAATTTCTAGCTTTCAATGATCAAGGAACAGCATATCGATAACATACGATCGCTGACATCAATCCACGGCTCTTGTACTAAGATCACGCCATTTGCCAAGTCATTTCTTGACCTGCCCATAAAGGCACAAGCTCAGATTCCGGAAATGGAACTTCATCGGGAACACGCCAAGTCGTTTTGGTCAAAATAATATGTTCGGTATTGCGTGGAAGTTGATAAAAATCTGCTCCATAGAAGCTGGCGAAAGCTTCAAGTTTATCCAGAGCATCAACGCTCTCAAATGCTTCTGCATACAACTCCATCGCGTGCAGAGCCGAATAGCAACCCGCACAGCCACAGGAACTTTCTTTGCTATTGCGAGGATGAGGAGCGCTATCGGTGCCTAGAAAGAATTTAGGATTACCAGAGGTTGCTGCTTGCAAAAGCGCCGATCGATGTTCCTCTCGTTTCAAAATGGGCAGGCAATAAAAATGGGGGCGAATCCCACCTTGAAATAGGCTATTGCGATTAAACAACAAATGCTGTGGCGTGATAGTTGCAGCAATGTTGCTTGCCGATAGAACATACTGCACTGCATCTGAGGTCGTAATGTGTTCAAGAACGACGCGCAGCTTGGGAAACTGTTGCTTGAGTGGGATTAAATGTCGATCGATAAACACCTTCTCGCGATCAAACATATCAACCGTGTGATCAGTCACTTCTCCATGCAACAGTAAAGGCAGATCGACCTGCTGCATCGCTTCAAAAACGCGATCGCACTTGCGAATATCCGTTACCCCAAGGTCTGAATTGGTCGTTGCTCCGGCTGGATAGTACTTGACTGCTTTGACAAACTGAGAGGCTTTTGCCGCGATAATTTCTTCGGGGCTGGTATTGTCAGTGAGGTAGAGCGTCATCAGTGGCTCGAACTGTTGCCCCTCTGGAACGGCTGCAAGAATGCGATCGCGATAGGCTGCGGCATCAGCGACCGAGCGAACTGGAGGCTTCAAATTTGGCATGACGATCGCGCGGGCAAACTGACGCACCGTATGCGGCAGAACTGCTTTCAATGCCGCGCCGTCGCGTAGATGGAGATGCCAGTCGTCAGGTCGGGTAATCGTGAGCTTTTGCATTTCTCAATTATAAGACTGTGAGTGCCTCAGAAAGACATACGTTAATCGGCACAGGGAAAGGAAGATGATTTCTTGTTTTTGACTAGACGAGACTTTATTTGATGTAGAAGAATCGAGATTAAATGCTTCAGTAATATTTCGGATTCATTATCGAATAATGTATCGATCCTACGCATTCTTCATCAGAACTTTACCGATTGCGCTCGAATTTCGCCTGATCACCATCGACACTCAGCATTTGTAGCTTGTATGGTAGTAGACGGACTTCTTTCGCATACTTAGCAGGTTGCTCAATTGTTTGCAATACAAGTGTTTTTCACCCCTTTGAGTGTTTTTTATAAAACCTAAGTATGCAGTTTAATTCTTTACGTTAATCGTTTTTTATGTCCAGGTATTTTGGGAGAAACCGATGTTTCTTGAGTAAATACTGAGTGGACGACGTGTACGTAAACAAACTTAGTCCCCAGGAGAGAGTTGATGACGTTACGAGGAACTGAATCCCAGGCAAAAACTCGCCTTTTGCTGACATTGTGGGAGATGAGCAGTATTGAGACCGAAATCAAGAAGAGTGATTTAACGAGGCGGTTGCAGCGCAAAGGTGAAAAAGCCGCAGATTACCAGCCAATTTTTTCGACATTAGATAAAAATGGCGCGATCGCGTTAAAAAACAAAATGGTTCAACTCAATCCGAAAGGGCAACAACTCTTAGAGAGGGTCTAAGAGCAGAGTCGTTTGAATTTGATGCCAGTATTGGGGCGAAGACAGCAAATGCTTTGTTGAAATGGATTCGGATAAATTGTGCAGCCAGTGTGATAAATGGTAACGGGAAGAAAAGCGCGATCGCATCTTATGAGGACTTTAAGCCTGTTGCGCTGGAAGTATACGATCGCCTGAATCGTGATTTCAACCTCGATAACTTAGTGGCAATTTACCGGATTCGTCGGGAAATTGGGGAGCGAGTTGAGCGATCACATTTCAATGAATGGTTGCTAGAAATGCAGGCAAATGATGTCTTACAGCTACTTGACAAATCCCATGACAGGTCTTCGTTCAACTCGCCCCGGAATTCCATTCCAGGGCGAGCCAGCAGCGAAGCGAGAGAACTCGCCAAACTGATGTTTAATTCTGCCCATCTACTTCTCTGCTGTGAATTTAGATTACTTCGCCAACTGCTGAATCACCACTGGCAACACAGGTGCAATCTTCTTCAGAAAACTAGTGCGTTGAGACTGTGGAGCTTGTGATACTGATCCTTGAGGCGGTGCTCCAGGCGGCAGTGCTCCAGGTGGTAGTCCTTGAGGTGCTCCAAGTGGGAGTCCTTGAGGTGGTGCTCCGGGCGGCAATCCTTGTGGTGCTCCCGGTGGTATCATCGGCGCACCTCCAGGTGGCAGTATTGGAAGATTAGAGCGCATCACTTGAGAGCTTTGAGAAGATAGAATTTGACCTGGAAGTTGAAGGACTTGACCGGGAAGCTGCATCAATTGAGCAGGTAATGCACCTAACCCTTGATTCGGAGCACCTTGAGTCGGTGTTGAAGTACACAGTGCTAGACAAACTTGTCCGCCTTCGATCAGGCTAATATCCGGGAGAAGAGACTGGGCAGAAGCTTTTGACGGACTACTATAAGTTGCACTGAGTAAAATCGCTAGCATTCCACTTACTTGAACGAAAGCATGAAGGGGCTTAGACATGAGTTGACCTCTTTTACAAAATGATAAATCTGTTACTTCTATGAATCACTACGACTTGAAAAACGAGCTTATGCAACGATTCGAGATAACTTACGTTGAAATTCGATCGCATGTTGAGCATTCGGAATTTTAGCGGCCAATGCTGTGAGCAATCCCTCTGACGAAGTGACACCACTGAGAACTTCTTGAACTAAAAATCGAGCAACTGGCCCGATGTAATTGACTAACTCTCGCTCGCATTGATCAATCAATACCGCACTAATTGTTGCCTGCTGTGGTGCGATCGCGGATTGACTCACCACTGTAACCACAGGAACCTGGCTCACTAAGGTAGTATCTGAGTTCTCTAATGCTGCTAACACATCTTGAGCGGAAGCATACCGTTCACTCGGCTTGTCATTCAGCATAGTATTAAGCACTTTGGCAAAGCGATCGCTGACTTGCACATGCTTTTGCCACTGCCAGGAAAGTGTCCGAGAATCGACTAAATTCTTTGGTTCTTTTCCGGTTAAAAGTACGATCGCGGTTACTGCCAAAGCATATAAATCGCTACTAGGAAAACACTGCCCCATCCAAAGCTGCTCATGAGGTGCATACCCTACTTTTCCAACGATCGAATGCTTTCTCGAATAAGCAGGAACTTCATTAGAAAGCTGCTCGATCGTCCATTTTCCGACCCCGAAATCAATCAGCATCGGAACATTGAGATCTTGATGCAGCATGATATTGTCCGGCGAAATATCACGGTGAATGATATTACGATCGTGAATATAAGCTAGCACTGGCAGTAAATCTTTCAGCCAGTGCAGAACTTCTCCTTCAGCAAATCCTTCTCCCTGCCGTTCTCGCAGCAATGCAGAATAGGTGCGTCCTTTCACATACTCTTGCACCAGAAACAGACGATCCATTTCTTCAAAACAAGCCAGAAACTTTGGAATCTGAGGATGATCAATGTCATGCAAAATTTTAGCTTCTCGCTCAAATAGATCACGAGATTTTTCAAGCTCATATTCTTCTGTACTGTGCGGATGAAACTCTTTGACGACGCAAAGCTCATTAAACCGATGTCGATCGACAGCGAGATAAGTTCTACCGAAGCCTCCCTGACCGAGGACTCGCTGAATCTGATAGCGATTGCTGAGTAAAGATTGAGCAGAGACTTCTGATTCAGAAGAGGCAAACAGCGATCCGGTAATGTGTTCGAGTGAGCCATCGACATAGAGTTTGAGTGGAACCATCTCAGTTCTGCCGTTGGACTGCACTTTGGCGTAGACAATTCTGACAAAGGCATCTCCTGCTTGATGCTCAACCATAAAAACCTCCTGTGTGGATAATCTTGTAATCCAACGACTGGATAAATTTAGAAGCACAGTTGAGATGATTGCTGGCTTCTTCTTTTCTATGCGAATGACGAACAGGTTTTATGCAGCTCACCCTATATTAAAAGCAAGCGTAAAACTTTTCCTAAAATTGTGCAATTCATATACAGCAGCAGTTTCAAGGCTTTAAATTCAAAAATTTTCGAGCAAGCCTGCATAAGCCACAAGAACAGGTCGTAGTTCAGAGTGTGAGAGGAAACAAAGCAAATCACTCAAATCTGACTCACTCGAACTAACAAGTTCAGCAATAGATTCGACAACGCAGAACAACACTGAATGTGTCACAAAAAATAGACCAAAAGATTCAGAGCTGCATAAATCGAAAAACGAGTCGTAGAGAAGAGTGAACCGCTAAAACAACCTCTCAGGTTCAACTCAAACACACACTTTATTCAACAAGGGACAACGAACAATGACTACTGCAAAAGCAATCAAAACTTCCTTCTTCGGTTTAATGTCTGCTGTATTGATGACCGCTCCTGCTTTCGCTCAAAACGCAGCTTCGGTCGTTCAACAATCCAGCCAAGGCACAGAACAAGCTGGAGTCGGAAACGTTTCGGTGCAAGGCAACTTACAAACGGCTGATGTGACTCAATTGAGTTCACCCGTGTATCCTTACGGCGCCAGCATCAACGGCGCAAACGTGATTCAAGGCAACTCTCAACAAGCAGGTCAAATTGGCTACGGCAACACCAACATTCAAGGCAACGCAACCAGCGCAACGGTAACGCAAGGAACACCGACTTCTCCTTGGTTCCCCGGCTATCCGACTCCGGGTGTGAATGGTGCAAATGTCGTTCAAGGCAGCCAACAAGGTGCATTTCAATTCGGTGGATTCAACAGCTCTGTTCAAGGCAGTGCAACGGATGCAACCGTAACCCAACACTAAATTTCACAACCGGGTTTCGCCGATTCCCCACTCGCTAAAAATCGGCAGACTCACTTCACACTCTATTCAACAAAAGGAAAAACTCATCATGTCTGTTAAATCAATCAAACTTGGCGTGATCGCATTGTTAACTTCTGTTTGTGGCTTCGCAACGGCTCCCGCTTTCGCTCAAAATGCAGCTTCGGTCGTTCAAACTTCGGATCAGAGCACCACTCAAGTCGGTAGCGGTAATGTATCTGTTCAAGGAAACGTCCAAACTGGAGTTGTCACTCAAAATGGTTCGCCTTACTACGGAATTCAGTGCTTTGCTGCACCCTGCCCAACTGCTGGAATCAATGGCGCAAGCGTGATTCAATCGAATGATCAAAATGCCACTCAAATTGGTCATGGCAACACTTCGATTCAAGGCAACTCTGCTACTGCCAATGTCTTCCAAGGTAGCGCTCCCTACTATCCTTACTATCCCTCTAATCCTACGAACATCAATGGTGCAATGGTCTATCAAGGCAATGTGCAAAATGCAGGTCAGTATGGCTATGGCAATACCAGTGCTCAAGGCAATGCAGCTACCGCCGTTGTAGGTCAGCACTAAGCTCAAGATTTACCGCTCAAGATTCACCCAGGTTTGCCGATTCCTGATGCAAAAAATCGGCAGGTTCCTTTCCTCTCTCCCAATTCTGGAGTCACACTCATGCTTAAGTCACTATCAATTGGTCTTCTCTCTACAGCAGCTTTCTTGCCTTTCGCACCTGCATTTACGTCGTCTGCTTCTGCTCAATGCGTCATGCTTGATGTCTCGAATCAGTTAGCTATTCATGGATCGCAAACCCCTTCCACTCAGCAAAATAATGTGGGCATGACTGCAAATGGTGGATGTGTTGGTGGTGCAGCAGTCACGACCAATTCTCAAACAGCAGTCACACCGGGTACCGCTACGCAAATTCGCAATAGTCAATCGACAATTACAGATGGAATGCAGGGAGTTCCAAATGTTCCAGGCATTGGAGGTCCGACGATTCAGATTCCAGTCAATACTCAAGTTGATGTTTATAGTCCTGCGCTCGATCCGACCTTTATGCATCGCTTTAGTGGAATTCCACAAACAAACATGGGTTAAGTGCGACTCATGCCTTGCCTAAAAATATGCCCCACAATTCAGGAGCGACTCCATCCGATCTCCTGAATTTCTGTGACGGTGATTGTACTTTGGAGGACTCTTTATGAATTCGCAATTATTACTCAGATCGAGCTTTGGAACGTTCTGTGTGTTCTCGCTGTTGGCTTGCCAGAGCAGTTTTGCTCAAACTTCGCTTCAAATCCGCAATAACAGTATGGTGATTCAGTCTAATGGGCAAACAACCCTTTTGAATTCTTCCTTGCAAAGCAATCGGCAACGAACTTCGGTCACGCTCAGATCAACAGCGCTAAAGCAACCGTGTTGGTTAACTGTGTCGATCGCAAAAGGACAACTCGGTGGACAAATCAAAATTGGAGACAAAGTGATTCAATCGTTGAAAGGCTCGCGAACTGTTGTTAATCTGGCTCCTTATCTCTCCCGCGGAACCAAGACGATCGACATTTCCGGCAAATATCAGCCCGCGCGTGGAGCGCTACGCATTGAATTTTCAGGGGCAGGAACTCAAGTTTCACAGCAAGCAAGTGGCACAGGCACGTTTAATCACAGTTTGATTGTCAGCGTCCGTTAGATACAAAAATCAACGATCGATAGACTCAATCGTTAAACGATCGTTGATTTTTGACGAATTTCTCATTTCTTGATCTTAAAAATAGAAATAAAACTTTTCTAATCACGATGAAACGACTTCTAACAACTTTTGTTTCTATTGCGTCTGGAATCGCCACTGTCCAATTCATTCACAATCCGGTCTGTCTTGCCCAAACCGCGACGAGTAATCAAAACAGCACCGTTGGAGCAAACTCAAACTTCAACCAAGTGTTGCAAAACAATCCACAAGTTCCCATCAACAGCGTCAACACCACCAATATTCGCGTTCCTAATATCTACCCGCTACAAAACCTCCCGAATGCCTATGTCAATACGGAGAATGATTTTGGGATGAACTTGTCAGTTGGTGTCAATACATTAGATGCCTCGAATGTCACCGTTTATTTAGGCTTGATTTATCAACCAGGACGCAGTGCAGATCATCAAGCCCGCATGGCACGACTCCGCAAAGAGACGGAAGTGTTAGAAGTTCAGAAGAAGAACATGGAATCAAATTTAACCCTGCTTCAGAAACAGATTGAAGAAGCAAACCTGCGCTTGCAGAAACTGCAAAAAACACCTTAATTTGGACATTTATCCGCAGCGATCGTCACTAAAAATGACCCTAGCAACTGCCCATTCATCAGGATTGCATCACCTGATCACTCCCCAGGGTTGCGAGGTCGTAGAACTACACCAAAACCAGGGGTTTTCCACACCCGACAGTCGCTTCTAGGTTTGCGAAGATGATGTTGTCGATTGAAAGAGCGCCATCATGAAGAAGTTCCTAGTTCAGCCCCTCTACAACTGGTATCGCGCCCTTCTGCGGAATTCTAAATATCGTTGGATTGTGGTTGCAGGTAGTTTGCTCTATTTGATTAGTCCACTTGATTTCGCAACTGATGTTGTTCCAGTTCTAGGTTGGATTGATGATGGTGTTGTGATTACTGTACTCGCAGCCGAAGTTACTCAGATTCTAGGTGAACAACTGAAGAATCGTAAAACCAAAGCGAACAAGGCTGATTCAGTCGTAACCACTTAAGTCGATCGCCACTCTATCACTTCATGCGGAAGGTTAACTATGTCTGACTCTCTTAAAGATCGCCTTAAGACGGATCTGCAAGCCATCAAAACAGAAGGCGGAAACCGAACATCTCGAATTCGCGAAATCATTCAGACTGCCGCGACCCAATCGATGACAGAACTGAAAGAAGGTATGGGTGAAATTCGTGCGACTGCCAATCAAAGCATTTCAACAGTTGCTCAAACATTGAATGATGCAGAAACGCCTGAAAGTTCTGAAGCACCTTCCTTTTCAACCATTTTCAAAGGGTTGGGGAAACGGCTTGTGAATCAATTGAGAAGTCAGCTTGTTAACCTAGATGCAAAGTTGGCAACTCAATATGGAAATCGGTATGAAACGGTGAAGCAACGCATCGGATTGTTCCAACTTTGGTACGACAAAACGAAGGCGAATGCAGAAGCAAGTGAGATTGATCCAGTGCAGCAAAAGCAAGCAGAGATCGAACTCAAGATTGCTAACCAGGGTGCATTTGTTGCCCGAAAAGAGCAGCAAATTCGGCAGCAAGTCAAAGAATACCTGAATACCGTAATCTCTAAATCCTAGAACTTTCAGAGGTGCGCCAAGCTTTTACAGCTCAATCTCTACGAGCACCGCTTCATCACCGCTCCAACGTCCAAAATTCACTCCATTGAGGTTAATTTTATGCAACTCGTTCGGTTACTTCTAGCAATCCTTCTGCCTCCTGTGGCTGTTTTCATGACCTATGGCTTTAGCTTCACGCTCATCGTGAGTATTGGGCTGACGTTGCTTGGTTGGGTGCCTGGCATCATTCATGCACTCTGGGCAATCTCGAAGCATGACGAAAAGATCAAACAGTCCACGATCTAGCTTCCACCTACACTTTCTACACTCTCAAATGAAGGAGAAACAAATATGCTTAGCTTTTTGCTCACCACGCTGACCACGGCACTCGGTCTTTTGGTTGTTGACCTTGTGATTCCGGGTGTGACGATCGCAACTTTCCCTGCTGCTTTAGTTGCCGCAGTTTCTGTTGGATTAGTCAACGGTTTCGTGAAGCCTGTACTTTCTGTGCTCTCTCTGCCGATCACCTTTCTAACCCTCGGATTGTTCTCGCTCGTTGTCAATGGACTCTGCTTCTGGCTCGCTTCAGTCTTTGTGCCTGGGTTCGCAGTTCACGGATTTCTAGCTTTCATTTTGGGACCCGTTGTTCTGTCTTTTGCAACAACTTTCTTGAACAAGTACTTTGCAGAAAAAGGGATTGGTTCTTTGCCTGCGAACCAATAATCTGCTTCTAAGCTAATAAAAGAGAGATCGCATACTTGATGCGATCTCTCTTTTAATTTGTCGAATCAAACCGAGAACGCACTCCCCCATACTTCAGCCAATACTGCTTCAAAGAATGACAAGGCGTATGCAAACTCGCTTTCGCTTGATACAGCACAACCTGCCGATGCTCCCCCATCCAAAGCTTATCCGCCGGATCAATAGAAATCACCGAACCTCCTAGCGCCGCCACACACTCAGAAAAGCGCTCGATCGCGCTGAGATCAACCGATTCAAACACAAAGAAATGACCCGCACAAATCAAATGACGACTGCGAATCCAAGCTTGCATTTTCTTTTGCGCGAGAGAGGGAGAAAGCTTCTCATCCTCAGCAGAACTTCGATAGAGATCAGGCGAAGAGTGCGTTTTCATTGCGAATAGCGCTATTCAAAGGTCAGGAGGCGATGCCTTTTTATTCAAACTCCGTCCGCAAAGGCTGAACGTTTTATTTATACGATTTCTTATGATCGAATTCTCTTATAAGCCCGCAGTTCTGAGTCTTAAGGTTCATAAATCTTTGTGCAAATCTTGTGCAAAAGATAGAGGTGTATAGTAAAGTTCTGCTGTATCGTAATTCGGTATAAATGTCTAGCCTCAATGTCGTTAAGTTGACAGAACTTAATGATTTAGGCTGGCACAATGTAGAGCATCAGCCATTTGCTGATGATTTAACGAACGAGGACTTCCGTATGAGTGAAATACCTATGGGCGGGCAAATGCTTTGGAAACTAGAAGGAAACAATCGCGTTTTACATTTACGACACACCGACGCAGAACCCTGGCGACATTACGAAGAGTTTCCCCAGTATTTTCTTCCTGACCCGCTAGGATTTTCTAAAGGACTCGCAACCTTCATCGCCCTACGCAAAAAAGACTGGACAGCGACCGTTGCTTAAATCTGTCGCGAACGGCGATCGTACCTTCCTACGATCGCCTTCTCATTTTTGAGAAAAGAAATTAAGCGTGTAGTAGCCCAATCCGCCGCAAAACTTGAGCAGGCACGCTATTCAGAAGTTTTAGACATCATTTAGATTGTAACGATTTGTAAAAATACTTTGTAACAAATCGGGATTGAACGACATAGTATAAACAAGCAAGCTGAAAGACAGACTACTGCCTGGAGATGCCGATTGGTTCGTCATCTTGCAGTGAACCGTCAATCAGCGATCGCAGGAAATGAACGACTCTCGCAGCATCGCGACGGGAAAATTCAACCCACAGATTCTCAACTGGACTAAAGGAAGCATTCTTTGGTCGGATTCTTTTTGAACCTACACGCTAGACGCTATTAAGAGAGAAAGATTATGTTGGACGCATTTGCAAAAGTAGTTGCACAAGCTGATACACGCGGCGAATACCTGAGCGCAAACCAAATCGATGCCTTGATCGCTATGGTTGCAGATGGCAACAAGCGCATGGATGCTGTTAACCGGATTACCAGCAACTCGTCGAAAATTGTTGCAGATGCAGCTCGGGCACTGTTCGCTGAACAGCCTGCATTGATCGCTCCTGGTGGAAACGCATACACCAACCGCCGTATGGCAGCGTGCTTGCGCGACATGGAAATCATTTTGCGCTACGTCACCTATGCGATCTTCACAGGCGATGCAAGTGTTTTAGAAGATCGTTGCTTGAATGGTTTGAGAGAAACCTACTTGGCATTGGGCACCCCAGGTGCATCAGTTGCAGCAGGCGTTAGCAAAATGAAAGACGCAGCTTTGTCGATCGTGGGTGATACCAATGGGATCACGCTTGGCGATTGCTCTAGCTTAATGTCGGAAATCGGTGGCTACTTCGATAAAGCAGCAGCATCTGTTGCTTAATTTCTCATCTGCATGGGTCGAGAACTCTACATCGATCCATGCCGTTCCAACAGACCCGACCAGAATTTATTGGAGAGTTCCGATCATGAAGACCCCTTTAACCGAAGCAGTTTCAACTGCTGATTCTCAAGGACGTTTCCTCAGTTCAACCGAAATGCAGGTTGCATTCGGACGTTTCCGCCAAGCATCAGCAGGTTTAGAAGCAGCAAAAGCATTAACTGCGAATGCAAATAGCTTGGCAAGTGGTGCTGCAAATGCAGTGTACCAAAAGTTTCCCTACACCACGACCATGTCTGGCCCGAACTATGCTTCGACGCAAACCGGCAAAGACAAGTGCGTGCGTGATATTGGTTACTATCTGCGCATGGTTACCTACTGCCTAGTCGTCGGTGGAACTGGCCCGATGGATGACTATTTGATCAGCGGATTGGCTGAAATCAACCGGACGTTCGACTTGGCTCCGAGTTGGTATGTAGAAGCGCTGAAATATATCAAAGCAAATCATGGCTTGAGTGGCGATGCTGCTGTTGAAGCAAATTCCTACCTCGATTACGCAATCAATGCTTTGAGCTAAAGTTTAGGTTGACTCCTGCCCGGAAGAGCGCGCGATCGCGAATTCGTGATTGTGCTCTTTTCCGGGCAGTTTCTTATTTAAGATAAGAGTGGTGAATCACTTTTAAAGAAACTGTTATGGCAAATGAAGCAGAGCTGCAAGCGGGTCTTCAAGGTGAGAGTTTGACGGTAGAACAAGCGATCGTTAATCTTCAAGGTGAGGATTTGGGATTGCGTGTTTATGCTGCTTGGTGGTTAGGGCGATTTCGCGTCAATGCTCCTCAGGCGATCGAGATTTTGATCGCAGCGTTAGATGATGAAGACGATCGCACCGATGCGGGAGGATATCCGCTGCGACGCAATGCAGCCAGAGCTTTGGGAAAATTAGGCGATCGACGTGCAGTCCCGGCATTAATTCATGCGCTGGAATGTTCGGATTTCTATGTGCGTGAAGCCGCAGCCCAATCTTTAGAGATGTTACAAGATTCAGCCTGTGTGCCTCGACTGATCGAATTGTTGAATAATCAAGTTCCCGGCACGTTACCCGCACCTGAACCCCCTCAGCTAGAACAACCTTTTGATGCCATTTTAGAAGCGTTGGGAACCTTGGGTGCAACCGAAGCGATTCCTCACATTCAGCCATTTTTAAACCATTTTGTCCCTCGAACCCAATTTGCTGCATTAAGAGCAATGTACCAACTCAGCCCAAATCCTGAAATTGCGGCTGAATATGGCGATCGCTTAGTGCAAGCACTATCGAGTCAAGACCTGCAACTTCGGCGCACGGTCTTAGCAGATTTAGGCGCGATCGGGTATTTAGCTGCAGCAAAACCGATTTCTGAAACCCTAGCAGAAAATAGTCTGAAATTAATTTCTTTAAAGGGATTACTCGAAACGCAATTAGTCGAAAGTCCGCTCCCCAACTTATCTGAGGGCGCAATTCAAGTGATGCACTTGATGGATGAACTCCTTTAGACGCGATCGAGCGACAATACACTTAGCACTTAAATTCTTCTCCTCATGTCTGACTCTCTTTCATCGTTGATTCAGGCGGTCGATGCCGCAGATTCTGCTTATGCTTTGCTCAAGGCTGTTCAAAATCTTGCCGACGCAAAGTTAGAAGGTGCGATTCCAACGTTGGTCGCCTCATTGAGCTATAACAATCCAGGGGCAGCCGTTGCAGCCGTGGAAGGATTAATTGAGTTAGGAGAACCTGCGGTTGCACCCCTGCTCGAACAACTCGATGGACATAACTATACAGCACGAGCTTGGGCGATTCGGGCACTGGCAGGCATTGGTGATCCAAGAGGATTAGTGACATTGTTAGGCGTCGCAACTGCTGATTTTTCGCTCAGCGTGCGGCGAGCCGCAGCCAAAGGACTCGGAACCATGAAGTGGCATTGGTTCCCAGAAAATTTGTTAGAGATTGCTCAAGAAGAGGCCCTAGAAGCATTGATCTTTGTCGCACGCCAGGACGAAGAATGGGTGGTGCGCTATTCAGCGATCGTGGGCTTACAAGCTTTGGCACAAGCAATCTCACAAACCTATCCCGAATGGCGATCGCAGATTCTCGCTCAGTTTGAACAAATTGCAGAGCAAGATGAGAGCGATGCCGTTCGCGCTCGGGCGTGTTGGGCACAGCAACAAGTGAAAAACGCAGTTCCCGCTGCTAAAGTCGAGGAGCAACCCTCTCCGCTATCGGCTTCTGATTGGCAGATGATTTTAGATAAACTGTACGATCGCAAAGGGCAAGAACGGCTTGTCCTCGCCGAAGGTGATCCTCGCCGCTACCGTGGACTTGCTTTATCACTTTCTCAAAGTGATGAGAATCTCTGATGAGGAGATAGGGAGCAATCTGAGTTTGGGTTCTCCCCACTCCGCAAAATTAATGCAATGACTAGCAACCTCACAAAAAAAGAGGGAGCATCCAAACTCATCGTTTTAGATCTCCCACTTAATTAATAGAATTGTGAAACGATTATTCGCCGTGCTCTTCAGAAGCAGGTGCAGGTGCTGCTTGCCCAGCCGGACGAATGTTCACAATTCTTCCACCCATGCGGGTAATCTTTTGCATCTGAGCATTCATCTGACGATAAGGCACAGCATAGGTCACCGTGCTGCTATTCCGAACCGGATAGCTGTTGTTCTCCGTCTGATCGTTTTGACGTAGACCTTCGACTTCATAAAGGAAAACACGATTATCTGCTGTTGCAGACCGATTTGATCCAACCAACATAATGACACGCTCCTTTTATCTATTGCGCCAAAGTTACGCTAGCTACTTTACCGCCCAGCTTATTGATTTGCTGAAGCGTGCTAGACAACTGCTCGTAAGGAACCACGATCGCTTTATTGCTGCGACGTACCCAAGGATAGCGAGGCAACGAAATGCCAGCCACCTCAATCCGGTAGAGCCGATCCGAAGATCCAGTGGAAGACCGTCCAAATGTCCGAGTTGGAGTTACGCCTTGCAAAGAAGGACGATAAGCAAACCCGCTCGAACCGCCAGAAGTTCCAATGACAGCAGAAGCACTGTTTCGAGCCAGTTCCGATGCCAAGCGAGAACTTGCGCCCTCTAATTGAGAACGATCGCTACTTGCATAGCCCCGATACAGCCGGAACATGCGAGTAAATCCAACGGTCTTTTGACTAACTTGGGTTGAAAAACCGCGGTAGTAAGGAACAATATTGTCCCCAAAATTTGCATCATACTCAGCAGAATCGATATAAGAATCAATATCCGCCTCATATCCCTGCGTCTGATAGCGATCCAAATGCTCAATCACTTCTGCTTCATCGTAGGGCGCACGACCCAAGAGATGCTTGAAGTTCAGCTCGATCACACGAGTATGAAAATTAGGATATAAAAACTTCGTCTTGTAGAGTTCAGATTTTGCGACTGCGCGGACGAATTCGCGCACGGTGATCTTGCCATTGCTCAGCAACGACTCTAGACCCAGCAATCGCTCTGATGCCATCAAGTGATCGTTGCCCAATACATGACGGTAAACCGCCTGAATTACGATCTTGGCATCCTCTGGAGTCCAATTCGATCGTAGTTCAAGCGGGCGGGCTTCGCTAAATGCATCAGTTCCCAAACGGGAAGCAGCAGTTGTAATCGCCACAGGATTTTCTCCTCTAATTGTTTCAATTCAACGGGGTGAAATTGACAGCAAGATGCCCAGACCTCCAACCTCCTGTAGATGCGTCGTATCGGGCATCCCGCAGGAAATAGTCGCTCTGGGCATTCAAAATTCCCTAGCTTAGGGCATTGATTGCATAGTCAATGTAGGAGTTTGCTTCGACAGCAGCGTCGCCGCTCAAACCATGGTTGGCTTTGATGTGCTTCAGAGCTTCTACATACCAGCTCGGAGACAGATCAAAGGTGCGGTTGATTTCAGCCAATCCACCGATCAGATAGTCATCCATCGGTCCGGTGCTGCCTGCAACCAAGCAGTACGTGATCATGCGGATGTAGTAGCCGATGTCACGAACGCATTTTGCTTTACCAGCAGGGGTAGAAGCAAAGTTGTTCCCTTGCATTTGAGTTGTGTAGGGGAACTTTTGGTAAACAGCGTTAGCTGCACCATCAGCCAAGCTGGATGCTTTGGAACTCAAGCCTTTTGCAGCATCTAAGCTAGCAGCAGCCTGACGGAAGCGTCCAAATGCAACTTGCATTTCGGTCGAGCTGAGGAAGCGACCTTGCGAATCTGCGGTTGCGACCGCTTCTGTTAAAGGCGTTTTCATACCTAATCAACCTCTCAAGATGGTGTACAAAGAATGTTCAAATTGATTCAATCGTTTGGATGCGGGTTGGTCTTAGAGACTAACCAACTGCTGCTGCTGCTTTGTCGAAGTAGCCGCCCACTTCCGCCATCAAGGAGCTACAGTCACCACGGGTTACACCGTTGGGATCGTTTGCGATCGCAATTGCAGCTTCTTTCATTTTGCCAACGCCAGCAGCGACAGAGCTACCAGGAACGCCTAATGCGAGGTAGGTTTCGCGAAGTCCGTTGAGGCAACGATCATCGAGAACGCTGGAGTCACCTGTGAAAATAGAGTAGGTAACATAACGCAAGATGATTTCCATGTCGCGCAAGCAAGCTGCCATGCGACGGTTGGTGTATGCGTTTCCACCAGGAGCGATCAATGCAGGCTGTTCTGCGAACAATGCCCGTGCTGCGTTAGCAACGATAGCGGAAGCGTTTCCGGTGATGCGGTTAACTACGTCCATCCGCTTCGAGCCGTCTGCAACCATTGCTTTCAAAGCATCGATTTGACTATCGCTGATGTAGTCGCCACGAGTATCTGCCTGAGCAACCACTTTGGTAAAAGCGTCTAGCATTCAAACATCTCCTGTTAATGAGATAAGTTTACTAAGGAGTTTTAAGCCTTAACTTTGGTGGAAATGAGTAGCTATATAAAGCTGCTTATTCCGCACCTAATCTCAAGTTCGTTGAGTTGAACTTGAGCGAACTGAACGATTGAAACCAGGTCAACTGCTCAGCGGCTCTCCGATAGTTATGATTAAAGCAACTTAATTGTGCAGATTTTGTGCAAATCCTAGGATCAGGCTCAAAGAAGAAGTTAAGAAATAATACGAAAGCCTCAAACCCTTACCAGACAAGAAGTTTGAGGCTTTTACAAGATTTCTGAAACCTTGCATTCCGTTTACATTTAGATACTGTTCTTAACATTTAATTTAAGCATTGCAGCTTGTCGCAATCTTTCGCGATCGCGTTCTTATTTTTGAGCAGAATTTTGGGTCAGTTCTCTTTAGCTTTGGCTCCAAGCTTGAACGCGCTGAAGGCGATTCAAAATTCGATTAGCGAGATCGATCGCAACAATTGGTTTACAGAGATAATCATCAATTCCCAAAGTAAACGCGAGATTTTGAGTACTGAGGTCAGTCACAGAACTCAAGACTAAAATCGGCAGCCGTCGCCAAGCCGGCTGCTGCCGAAGTGCCTGGCAGAGTTGTAATCCATTGATTTCTGGCATATGGATGTCTAACACCAGCGCATCAGGCTGAACGGCTTCTAGAACCGCCCAAAACTGCTGCGGCTCTCCCAGTGTTGTAATGTTGAAGTGCCAGGGCTGGAGTAATGTCGGCAGCATCCGTAGAAAAGCATGGTCATCATCCACGATCATGACGCGAGGATTTGCCCTAGGGGTCGGTTCTATTTGAAGTGGAATCGAGACGATCGTAGAATTCGGCTGGCTTTGTGTTCCTGGAACCGATTGAATTTTTGCCGTCAGTTGCACAGTTTGCTGAAGCGCGATCGACAATGGCTCAAGTCGTTCTGCCTGCTGCGATGAAAGCATCGTCTGGCTGGAAAATTCTTGCTCAAGTAAGCGAGCAAGCTCCATCGCTTGATTCAGTCCAAATGTTCCGAGCGTGCCCACATGCTTATGAGCAATTTGGCGCGCCTCAGCTTGTAATTCCTGGCTGCATGTTCCCGCCTGTAGTGCCGCGATCGCTTGATTGATCACTTCTAATTGCTCAAGTGCTTTCGGCTGAGTTTTACTCCAAAGGTGGTTCAAAAATTCTAAATAATTGGGCTGCTTGTCTTGTTCGGGAGTCGGCGCAGGTCTTGGCTCAGATTGAAGCGTACCGAGATAGTAGCCGCGTCCATGTACCGTTGTAATGAAATTTTGAGGTGCGCCAATTTCGACTAATTTCTGACGCAATCGTCGAATGTGCGATCGCACCGTTGCCTCTGAAGGAAAATCATCAGAAGACCATAAACGATCCAGAATTTCTTCTACGCTTAATAAATTTGGACTGGTGCGTAAGAGCAGTTCTAGTAGCTCATATTCTTTAGTTGTTAACGTCAGTGGTAACCCGTCATAGGTGACTTCACACGTACTCGGATTGAGAAACAACGCCCCCCAAGTCATGATAGGCAAAGGGCAATTGCTACTCCGGCGAAGTAAAGCACGAATGCGGGCAACAAGTTCTTGAGTGTCAACAGGCTTAACAACATAATCATCTGCACCTGCGTCTAAAGCACTGACCTTAGCAGTACTCGCACTTTCAGAAGTAAGCAACAAAATCGGAGTAGTATCGTTTTCCGATCGTAATCGTTGACACAGACAAATGCCGTCTAACTTTGGCAACATCAAGTCCAGAATGATCAAATCGTAGTCAAACGTCGAGGCATACGTCCAGCCTGATTCTCCATCATGAACCGCATCCACCACATAATGATGTGCAGCTAAGTTCTGAACTAAGATCGCAGACAATGCCTCATCATCTTCAACCAGTAATATTTTCATTCAATCCACTCCAAAATCTTGGCGATCTGTTTGGACAAATCCAGAGCGTTAAACGGTTTGGTAATGACTCCGCTAATTCCTAAAGTCTGAAGTTGCTCTTCTAAAGACTGCACTTTTGCCGTTAAAAAGATCACAGGAATTCGATTTGTTTCGGAACAGGATTGAAGCGCTTTTAAGGTTGCCATACCATCCATCTTTGGCATCATATAATCGAGCAAAATTGCGTCTGGTTGTTCGGCTTGAGCAATTTGAACCCCGGTTAAACCAGAGTCTGCTGTTAAAACCGTCCAACTGGCAGTCATCTGCAGCCCAAAGCGAATCACCATCTGGATTGCTTCTTCGTCATCAATGATCAAAATCGTTCTGGGGCGAGTTTCATGCCCGCAGGCATTCGGCTGCCTTGTTTCGGTTGCTTGGTCCATCAAGTCTGCGGGATTACAGGATTGCTTTTCCATCGTGACCTTACCTCTGCCCTAAGGTGTTGCAACTCCAAAACATGATTGACCCATCACACTAATTGCTCCGTATTTTTATTGATCATCTCCAGCATCTGCTGGCACGGATTCAGAAAGAATGCTGAGTCACTCGAATCGCTGAAATTTTCTAATTACAGCCCCAGGCTTAAAAGGTGAATGTCAAAGAACTAGACATTTTGTGCTCCTTAAATTAAAACTGAATAATCTATATAAAAATGGTGAATTCGTGAACCAGCTTCTCATGACGATAAGAGATCAAGGGAGCTGCTGTCTCAAGAATGAGAAACAAAGTAATAATCCTTAATATTAAAAAATGTCTAGCCTTTGTTGAGTTGAATAAAGTTACGCTTTGGGAGGTTGCGGTTGCTTGACGAACATGCGGTTTCAGCAGGCTACGAATCTATCAGAACTGCGATACGATGAGAAAGTTAGTTCACAACGCTTAATCAACCAGCTTTTCAAGGGTCGTTTGAGTTGAATTTATAGGGAGCGAGATTGAGATGAAGGATGCGATGGAGTTTTTTCAGCAAAGTACAGGGCGTTGGCGATCGCAGCGCACCACCCATCACCTCGCATTTAAACGCGCTGAACCGGGCGAGTCTCAGATTGAAGTTGAGGCACTCGCGGCTGACCATCCGAAAGTGATTGAGATTTGCCAGTTACATGAGGTCGATCCGAGTTTAGCGATCGGCGGCGCGTATGTGGCATGGCACGGTTCGATGGCTTGGGATAAAGATGATGAAAATCACCAAGGTTCGACCGTCTTTGCATTAATTCCGGATGCAGAAACACCTCGGCGAGGCACACTGTTGCGCGAACGTGGCTATGCCGAAATCGTTCCGGTCGCCGGACAATATCATATCGACGACGAAGATGGCTTAGTGCTAACGACTGAATATGAAACGATGAGTTCGACCGAACGGTTCTGGTTTGCAAATCCTGACCTGCGTATGCGAACCAGCACCGTTAAGCGGTTTGGTGGATTTAGCACCGCGACATTTTGTACAGAGACTCGAATCGCTGAAACATCAGATGCTGAGGCTCCTGCGGCTGAATCTACAAAGTATTTCTCTTATTTTGGTTGGTAGAGGGTGAGCGATCGTTTGATTGTTACAACCAGTGCAGACGCTTTTGCGCGCGGACTCGATTACCTCTACGGAATTCGCAGTCTCGCGCCTGATCCAGAGATGATCGATCTGATTCATGATTCCAAGAATCGTGAAGTGATCTGTACTTGGATCGGGCGGAAAATTGATGCGGTCAATCAACGACTCCATCAAATTCTGCAAGACTGCCACAACTGCTTTCATACGTGGGAGCAGCCGAATCTCCAAATTTTTGCAGCACCGTTTGCTCGATCGTTTGGCATCGATGCCATTTGTAATCTTGAAACTGAGCCAATCACGATTTTGGTCGATGTGGGGCGAGTCTTGCCGGAAGATTGGTTGCTCCTGGTTCTGCACGAATATGCTCATGCTCATGCAGGCTCACCGGGTCATCATTTGCAGTTTGCGCGATCGCTGACGCATCTTTGTCTAGGGTTGGAGATTACACCACCGATCGTGCAGCCTGGACAGGAAGACTGTTTGCGATTTTATCCGCCTTGTCCTTTAATCCCAGACCCCTTAGCGTTTTGGAGAGGCGAAGGGCAGGAGTGGTGATATGACAATTTTGATCATCTCTGTTTAAGCTGCACCTTGCCAATTATTCTGGAGATACTTACTCTTTCTGAATCTTGAGTCATGCCAGCCCGGTTGCAGATTAAAGCTGAAGATTGCTCTCCGTTAGGGCAGTTTATTCTCCGATATCTGGAAGAAAATCAAATCAGTATGAATCGCTTGGCAGAGCTATCCGGTGTGCCTCAACCTCGTTTGAGGGGTGCTTGCTTTAAAGGGACTTGTCCGACCCCTGAAACGTTGAGAAAGCTTGCAAGAGTGATTGGCAAGAACCATTTAGAGCTTTACACGTTGGCTTACGAAGGGCGAATCGAACAGCTTCCTGAAACGGCTGAGGAAGATTCGCTCGATCGCTTAATTCGGGAGCTATTTGACACGGCTCGTGAACTAGAGTTGACTGCACCAAAGGTGTTGCCCTCTAAAGCGAAAATCCGAAAAGCGTTACTAGAGCTAGGCTTTTTAGAAGAGAACGCCGATCGAGCTTGAGCGTTTTTGCCAATAGAAAAACCTGAAGGCAAGAGAATCTAAAATCTCTTACTTTCAGGTTTTCAACGATCGACTTAATTCGGAACTGATCGATCAAACTTTCAGCACTTATCGACGATAAGGAACTGACTTCTCAATATCAATGTTGAGTGCAGAGATCAGTTGCGGCGGATTAACTCTTGGGCTGATACTGCGTGCCATATCCAAGAACGCTGCTGGGCTGCCTGCTTTGGCTTGCTTGTCTTGAGGCACAAAACTGCGAACCGTAGACTGCCACATGATTTGCGGGAAGCCAAGCTTGCCACGATAGTAATCATCGTAGCGGGGTGATTTGATGTTGAACGGAAGTTCTCCAGCAGTTTGGCTCGGCAAGATGCGACGGCGTTGGTAGGGAACCGTGTCGTATCCGAACGCTTCTAGATACTCTGCACTGTTGAGCAGATCATCGATAAACCCAACAATTCCTCGGGTTGCAACCACGATCGACCATGAGATTTTTTCACGTTCGCCATAGACATCACGTCCTAGCACCCGTTGAACGGTCTGTTCCACAAAGCGATAGTTGCTGTTGAGATCGTAGAAGCTACGCTTGTAGGTATCAGAAAGTACGAGTCCACGAATGAAGTCGCGCACGGTGATTTGTCCACTGCGAAGTTGCGATTCTAAGAAACGCTCTCTGTCTGCTGCAAACGCATGGAAAAAGATTTGACGATATGCCACTTCGATCAGCGTGTCCATATCGGATGGGGACAGCAAGTTTTCAGTGGAGTAAATCCGGGGCTGCTCATCACTTCCCACTTCATATCCAGCGACCCGTTGGTTTTGTGAAATCGGGGAATATTCTAAAAGAGGAATTGCCACGCCTAATAATCTCCCTTAATTCTTACGAATTCTTACGTGAGTTATTCATAATCATAAGGGTGAAGGCGAGCCATTATTCGATTTAGTCTGATAACGTTTACATATCTTAATCAGAGTTGGTGTAACGCAATTTTAGACACGATCGCGGCTGAATTTGAGAGATTTGCGACACATTTGATCATTTTACTCAACAGATATCAATTCTTGTTTAACTAACTTTATATTCTACGGAGTGTCGTTTGACGGGATCAAAAAGCCTTTTCACAATGAAAGCGATCGCGTCACTGGAGCTAGCCTGATGAGCCGACCGAATTATCTGCAAGTGTTCGCTGGTTTGATGGCATTTTTGATATGGCTGATTACGCCCCAACCTGCGCTATCTTGCTCGATCTCGTTTCATCAAGGCGTTGAAGCATTACAGACTGGGCAGTTTGAAGATGCAGTCCGTGCCTTTAGCATTGCTATTGATGCTGATCAAAATCAACCGTTAGCATATGCGAATCGCTGTCTTGCTCAGCTTGAATTAGCCCATTATTCAGAGGCGATCGCGGATTGTACAGCTTCGTTGAATCAGCAGCCTAATCAATCCGAAGTTCTGCTCAATCGTGGACTGGCTTACTATCGCATGGGCAATTATCAAGCTGCGATCGCGGATAATAGTACTCTGTTACGCACTCATGCTGATGTTCGCGCTTACTTTAATCGCGGATTGGCAAAAGTCGCAATGCAACAGTACTGGCAGGCTTTAATTGATTACGATCGAGCACTCGCTCAACAGCCAGAAGATCAATCCACGATCGCTGAAATTTATACCGATCGCGGTTTAGCTTATTTTGCATTGCAGCAGATGCCAAAGGCAATCTCAGATTTTAGTCAAGCGATTGATTTGAACACACAGGATGAGCGAGCTTACTACAATCGCGGCTGTCTGTATCGCTGGCAAGGGAATTTTGTAGCGGCGATCGCCGATTTTACAACTGCGATCGCACTTCAACCGGATCATGCAAGCGCATATTTAGAGCGAGGAATTGCTCACGCTCAGAAGGGTCGAGCAGCAAGCGCACTTTCAGACTTGAAGAATGCAGCTTCTCTGTTTGAGCAACACGGACATACGATCGCGTATCAGCAAACTGTCGCTCTCATTCAGCAGTTACAATTGACAAGGCAAACTGCGATGGGTTGAGGGTTGTCTGTGAAGCGAATGGTTTTTTGTGATTTCGATGGCACGATTACAGTCGAAGAAACATTTGTAGCAATGTTGAAACGATTTGCACCTGAAGCTGCGGCTCAAGTGCTGCCTGAAATCTACTCAAAACGAGTCACGCTTCGGCAGGGTGTGCGGCAAATGGTGGAAGCGATTCCTTCTTCGAGTTACTCGGATATTATTGAATTCACGCGCCCAAAAGCGATTCGACCTGGGTTTGTTGAGTTACTAAATTTTCTAGAGCAAGAGTCGATCCCATTTATTGTGATTTCGGGTGGATTTCGAGGCATGGTGGAAGCTGTACTCGAACCGTTTCTCGATCGCATTGTGGCAATTCATGCGATGGATATTGATACGACAGATACTTGCTTACGTTTGAATTCGCCCTATGAGAGTGGCACTGAAATTGTTGCCAAAGCTGAGATTATGGCGACCTATGGAGCAGATGAGACAATTGCGATCGGAGATTCGGTGACAGATTGGAATCTCGCAATGGCAGCTTCTCTCGTGTTTGCACGTCCACCGCTGACTCAATATTTAGAAGAGCAGAAAAAGCCTTATCTAGCTTGGGAAGATTTCTTTGAGGTGCGCACTCAGCTTAAAAGCTATCTAAAATAGGCAACCCATTCCCTTATTGAACCCTGTTTTTTGATAGAGTGAGCGAGTTCAATCCGAGCGATCGCGCTTTTCTCTATGCTCCCTCAATCGTCGCATCCAGATTTACCGCTCACTGCTCTTGCACCGATGCAGGATGTGACGAATCTCTGGTTTATGAAAGTTATCGCTCAGTACGGTAGCCCGGATTATTTCTTCACTGAGTATTTTCGGGTGAATGATACATCGAGACTCGATCGCACCATTCTCGAAGCGATTACTGAGAATGATACAGGTCGCCCAGTTTTTGCGCAGATGATTGGGGAAAGCATTCCAGATCTCGTCAGAACTGCAAGAGATCTTTGCCGCTATGAGTGTGCTGGAATCGATTTAAACATGGGCTGTCCAGCACCCAGAATCTACAAAAAGAATGTGGGTGGCGGATTGCTGCGAGAACCTGAAAAAGTCGATCAAATTTTAGGCGCACTCCGACAAACCGTGACCGATCGACCGTTTACCGTCAAGATGAGAGTTGGGTTTGACAATACAGATAATTTCTACAAAATTTTAGACCTGATCAATCGCCACAACGTTGATCTCCTCAGCTTGCATGGTCGAACTGTTAAAGATATGTATCACGGGACTGTGAAATACGATTTGATTGCTGAAGCGGTTCGATGGGTGAATTGTCCTGTGCTAGCAAATGGCAATGTTCACTCGGCACAATCTGCGATCGACGTTCTGGCTAAAACAGGTGCAGCAGGCGTAATGGTTGGGCGTTGGGCGATTGGTAATCCTTGGATTTTTGAGCAAATTCGACAAGGGTTACAAGGTGAGAAGATTACTCCTGTCCCTTTAGCTGAAGTGCGTCAGTATATCGATCGATTATGGAAAACTCCAACAGCAGCAAATGTTCCAGAGCGTGCAAGACTTGGCTATCTCAAGATGTTTTTGAACTATGTTGCGCTGAGTATTGATGCTGAAGGGAATTTTTTGAAGTCGATGCGCCAGACTCAAACTGAGACGGAATTGTTTCATTTATGCGATCGCGTTTTACTAACCGATCAGACGAAAACTTTCGCGTCAACGCCTTATTCAGGAGTCTAATTCAACTGACTGCGAAATCGATTTGTACTAATCAACAGAAACGCGATCGCAAATACAAAAAGCGCGATCGCCTCTGGATACAGCACATCTAATCCATTGCCTTTTAGTAAAACGCCTCGCGCGATTTTAATGTAATGTCGCAGTGGATTCGCAAGCGACAGGATTTGAAAAAACTTCGGCATACTTTCTACAGGCGCGATCGCTCCTGAAAGCTGAATCAACGGAAGATTGATAAAAAACGAAGTCAAAATTGCTTGCTGCTGCGATCGCGAAATCGTTGCTAGTAAAAAGCCTATTCCAATTCCAACACAAGCATACAGCCCAGAAAAAAATAGAAACAACAACAAATTCCCGCGAAACGGTACATGAAAGATAAAGTAAGCTACCGAAAGTGCCAACATCACTTCACCTAATAGTAAAAAGAACAAGGGTACAACTTTCGCTAAGATAATCTCCCAATCTGCCGCAGGAGTCATAAGTAGCTGCTCTAAAGTCCCCGTATCTTTCTCTCGCACGACCGCTGATGTTGAGACTAAAGAGCTACCCAGATTAAGCACCAGCCCAATCACACCTGGAACGATAAACCAGCTTGAAACTAATCCCGGATTGTAGAGGATTGCAGCTTCGGTTTGAATTGGAGGAACCGTATCAGGAGAAAATTGCCGCCCAAATTGTCGAATAATTTGAGACGCATAGCCACTAGCAATCCCCGCTGTATTCGCATCGACTGCATCAATGAGAACTTGTACTTCCGCAGGTCGATCGCCTTTGAGCGATCGATTAAAATCGCTTGGAATGACTAATCCCGCTGTAATCTCGCCTTTTTGAACTTGCTGACCTAATGTGCGCTCATCGATCGGACTCGATTTAACGTCAAAGACCCGATTGACCGTCATTGTTGCCGTCAATTCTCGACTCAGCGTCGTGTTCGCATAGTCTACGACTCCAAGCTTCAGATGCTGCACATTCGGACTCAGAGCAAATCCGAAAATCAAAAGCTGTACTGTTGGCGGAAAGACAAGCAAAAAGATCAATTGTTTGTTGCGGAGAATCTGCCGAATTTCCTTGAGTGCTAGGACAAAAAATCGACTGGCTAGGAAATGACGAAGGATAGGCATGGGTTGATCTCCAATAAATTGGAATGGGGGAGTGGGGGAATAGGAGCATTCTTTTGTTCTTCAACTGCAAGCTATCCGGGTAGCTGCATTCGACCTAGGATTCGACGAGCAATATTGAACAAGACAAACGCGATCGCAGCTAAACAAACCGGAGCCGCCCACACTCCAGTCCATCCTGCTCCTCTCACAAACGCATCCCGTGATAGTTCGATAAAGTATCGAGCTGGAACGACACTCGAAACTAGCGATAACGGAAATGGAATGTTGCTGAGTGGATAGATAAAGCCGGATAACAACAGCGCAAGTAAAAAGCCAGCCGTTGCGACCGCTTGCACAGCAACCGATCGATTTCCAGTTCTCACTCCAATTAACAATCCAAATATCACGCTTGCTAGCAGAAACAATGCTCCTCCAAACAGAAACGGAGTCGGATCGCCGACAAACCTCAACTGCCAAATCGCTGCTCCAATTCCTATCACCACGATCGCTTGTCCGATCGCAATTAGAAAATAAGCCAAACATTTTCCTAAAAGTAATTCAGCCGCACTAATATTAGAGGCGTAAGTTTGTAGAATCGTCCCTTGCTCTTTCTCTCTCGCCATTGCTAGCGCTGCAAGTAAACTCGGATAAACTGCCAAAATCACCCCAAACACTCCAGGAACAATATACAGAGATTCTTGCCGCCCAGGATTAAACCACAATCGAATTTTTGCGACTAATTTAGGAGACGATCGTAGTAAACCTTCATCCTGAATAAACGCATTTGTGAAGGCTTGAATACTATTCTTAATCACCCGCGCATTGTTCACATCAGTTCCATCAATCAGCACTTGCACATTTGTCGATCGACCTGCCTCCACATCTGCACTAAACTTAGGCGGAATGATCACAGCAGCTTGAGCAATCCCGCGTTCGATGCCATCTCGTAATGGATCAAGCCCGCTCCATTGCACCGGAACAAATTGATTCGTCACATACAGCCTTTCTGTATAAGTTTGACTGAGATGAGTGCGATCGAAGTCCTGCACAATCAACGCAATATTCTTTGCCTCCAATCGAATTGCAAATCCAAAAATGAATAAGGTCATCAATGGCAAAATAAACGCCAGTGCTAGAGTTAAGCGATCGCGTCTAAATTGAGCCAGTTCTTTCTGAGCTTGAGTGAGAATACGTTTCATAGCTTTGCCTGAGCGCGCTGGACAACCCCGATAAAGGCATCTTCGAGGGAGTAGGGAATGGGAAGTAGGGAAATAGGAGATAAATTTGCAGCGATGAGCCGCGATCGCAGTTCTTCAATCTCTTCAGGATGATCGATGACCACATGTAAGCGATCGGCAAAAATTGAAACACGCCAACTTTCCATCTGTTGCTTGAGTAAGTTGGAAGCAATTTGAGCGTGAGGAACAACGACTTCGATCAGTTGTCCAGGCTGCGCTGCTTTAATCTGACTCGGTGAGCCTTCTAGTACCGTTTCACCTGCCACCATAAAGCTCATTCGATTGCATTGTTCTGCTTCTTCCAGATAGTGAGTAGTAACCAAGATCGCAGCACCATTTCGGGCAAAATCATTGATCAATCGCCAGAATTGCCGTCTTGCGAGCGGATCAACACCAGATGTCGGCTCATCCAAGAATAAAATATCAGGCTCATGCATCACAGATGCGCCAAAAGCAACCCGTTGCTTCCATCCCCCCGGCAATTGTCCCGTGACCATATCTTCCTGTCCTTCGAGTCCGCAGGTTGCAAGTACCCAGTCGATCTTCTCGCGTCTGTGTTGACGAGGCACGCCATACACACCACTGTAAAACTCTAGATTTTGAACGATCGACAAATCATCATATAGCGTAAATTTCTGGCTCATATAGCCAATACGCTTTCTCAAATCGCGACTGCGAAGATTTCCCCGTTCTCCACCAAGGGCAATCTCACCTGAGCTAGACGGCAGCAATCCACACAGCATTTTGATCGTGGTGGTTTTTCCAGCTCCATTCGCACCAAGTAATCCGAAAATCTCACCGTAGCGAACTTCAATATTCGCATTCCTAACTGCTTGGAATGTGCCGAAGACTCGATTGAGATTATGCGCATAGATTGCAATCTCTTCTGGAGATTTCCGACCCGATCGAGCACGCGGAAATTCTAAAATCTTCGGAGCTAAACCTTGCTGCCGCAGTTGAGTGACGAAAACATTTTCTAACGTGGGTTCTGTAATCTGGAGTGAGGAGAGTTCTAGCTGTCGATCGCGAAATTGCTCTCGAATGGCTTGCTCTCCCACTTTTTCATCGACGACTAACACATCTAAGCGATCGCCAAAAGTTTGCACATCTGCAATCTCGCGATGATCGCTCAACATCTGTTCGGCGACTGCAAGCTGCGGGGTATGCACTTCCAGTCGATGCAAGCCTAAACTTTGTCTCAATTCAGCCGGAGTGCCAATGTGCTGAATCATTCCGTCATACATCAATGCAACTCGATTGCAGCGTTCTGCTTCATCTAAATAAGGTGTTGCTACGATGATCGTCACTCCCTCTGCTGCTAAAGTCGCAAGCACATCCCAGAATTCACGACGCGATACGGGATCGACACCCGTTGTCGGTTCATCGAGCAAAAGCACTTGAGGCTGAGAAATTAAAGCAGAACAGAGTGCGAGTTTTTGCTTCATTCCGCCTGAGAGTTGTCCAGCTAAGCGATCGCTAAATTGATCTAAACTCATCAATCGCAGATACTTCTCTCGCCGCTGTTGAAAAAGATGATCTGGAACTTCTCGCAAGCCAGCCATATAGCGCAGATTTTCATCAATGCTGAGATCCAAGTACAACGAAAACTGCTGAGTGAGATAGCCGATCTGCAATCTTGCCTCTCTCGGCAATCGTCCCAACACTTGAACATTGCCAGCCGTTGCTTCCATCACCCCTCCCAGAACATGAAAGGTCGTCGTTTTCCCGGCTCCATCCGGCCCAATCAAGCCAAACAATTCACCTGAAGCAACACTAAAATCAATCCCGCGAACTGCCGTCACGCGACCATATTGTTTCTGCAAGTGCTGCACTTGAACAATCGGATCAGCAACGCGCTGAGAAAGAGGAGCAGATACGATCGCAGTCATAGCTCTACTCCTTGAGTAAAATTTCCCCGTCCGCAGGCATTCCAGGCTTGGCAAATCCGGCTGGATCGTCGATCGCAATTTTTACTCCAAAGACTTGTTTGACTCGATCGTCTCGAAAGTAGATATTTTCTGGCGTAAACGAAGCTTTCGGATCGATCGCAGCGACTCTCGCACTGAGCGGCTCTTTCGGAGCAGAATCTAAAAACACTTGAGCGCGCTGACCTACGCGAATTTTGCCAATACTACTTCCAGGGATATATCCTCGTAAGTAAACTGTGTTCAAATCAACCACCGTTAACAATGTCTTGCCCGTTGCCACCACTGCTCCAGGTTCAACAGGTCGAGCCGTAACCACACCACGAATCGGACTTTTCACAACGAAAGAATCTAAGCGTTTCTGAATCTGTTGCTGATTGGCTAACGCATTTTTCACTTTTGCCTGTGCGGCAGCGAGTTTTGCTTGAGCTTGCTGTCGTTGCTGTTGTAATCCAGCCAGTTGTGCCCCGCGAATCTCCGGATTCAATTCGGTCGTTTCAGTCTGGGTTAATCCACCCTGCGCCGCATTCAACTGATCTCGCGCTGCATTCACCGCTTCTTCTCGCGCTTGTAAAGTGGCGATCGCCGTTTCTACTCCTGCCTGAGCCGTCTCAAAATTCATCTGAGCTTGATCAAACTGCTGCCGATTCACAGCGCCTTGAGTCACTAACCGCGCATAGCGATCGCGATCGGATGCTGCTAGCTTGGCTCGCGATCGCGCTTCTTTCACTTGAGCTTCTGCCTGCTTTACTTGAGCTTCTGACTGTGCTAACTGTGCCTTTGCTGCCGAGACATTAGAAGTCGCTTGATCAATTCGTCCCCGCGAATCCCCTTGCGATTGTTGCACATTCAACTGTGCTTCTTGAATCCGACTCTCTGCGACTGTAATCTCTAATCGCGCCTGCTGTTCTTCTTGCCGTGCTGCTGCGACCTGTGCTTCTGCTGCCCGCAATTGCTCATTCACTTCCTCATCGATCAATTGCGCGACAACTTGATCTTTCTGCACCTCATCTCCTTCGCGAAAATTGATTGCACTAATTCGCCCGGCTGTTTTCGCACCGATATCGGTTTCATCGGCTTCGATGCGTCCGCTAAGCGGTAAGGTCGTGGCTTCTGGCTTTGGCAAGAAGTGCCAAGTAGCAAATCCAATTCCGACGATCGCGAAAACCGCAGGAATGATCAAGACTCGCTTCGATTTCTGAGATGGCTTCTGAGACGGCGCATCTGGAACGTGATCTGCAGGCTGTGGAAGAGTGTGAGCCATATTGTGAAGTCTGGTTGCAGAATACAAATCATACTAGACGGTCTAGTATGATTAAACAATGTTTTCTTTGGAAAAGTTCACCAAATGCCGAAACTTTCCCCGGATCGTCAAGTGGTTAAACGAGAGCAAATTCTCAAAGGTGCAATGACCGTCTTTCTCACATCCGGCTACGCTGGAACGAGTATGGATCGTGTTGCAGCAGAGGCAGGCGTTTCTAAACAAACAATTTATAGTTACTTCCAAGACAAAGAGGGATTGTTTCGCTCACTGATCGAGCAAGCGACGATTATTCGCTTTACCACTCTATTTGAGCTAGATCATCAAAAGGTTGAGCCTGAACAATTACTCCGACGATTGGCAGAAATTTTCTTCAATGATGTGGTCGATCGCGGCAACTATATTCCGCTCCTGAGAATTGTGATTGGCGAATCAGAGCGATTTCCAGAATTAGCACGACTCTATACACAAGCAGTTGTGCAGCGTGGAAAATCAATGCTGTGTGAATATTTGCGATCGCGCAAAGAACTCAAGTTGCATGACCCAGAAGCGATCGCTCAGATCTTCTTCGGCTCAATGGTCTCTTGGGTGATCTTGCAAAAAATGCTTTATGGAGAAGAATTGATGCAACTCTCCCGCGATCGAGTCGTAGATCAATTAGTTCATTTGATTTTAAGCAACTCTGATGAGCGCAAGATTGAATCTACGCCGATAGAAAAGCATTGATGATGAAAAACCTTGAGTTCACCGTGAAATCTTAAGCTTGGCGATATCGATCGAGTAATTCTCTCAAATAGTCAAATCCATCGACTCCAATTTCTGCGATCAAACTCGATCGCTGACTTTGCAAAATCTGCTCGAAGCGATCGCCTAATTGTCCTTGCAAAATCGTGAGCAATCCAGCCGAGGTGCGCCAATCGGTTGAACCCATCTGTTCAAGTTTGTACATCGCCATTGCCGAAGCCACAATTGCTTTTTCTGCATCTTGACGCTGATAAAATACCTCACCCACATACGCTAAACAGAGTGCATGTAAATAGCGATCTCCTGACTCTCCTGCCGCATAGCTGCCTTGTTCGAGGTACTTCAAAGCTTGTTCAGCGTCATTCAACGTCACGTAAGCACTGCCTAAGCTAATCGCACATAAAGCTTGGCTCTGCAAATCTCCGAGTTTTTCAGACAAAGCTAAGCCTTGTTCTAAATAGCCGATCGCTAATTCATAAGCATCCGGATCAGATTCGAGTAATTGAGCTTGGAAAACCTCAGCATAGCCCAAGTTAGCCAGCGCATTTGCTTCACCCATACGATCTCCCGATTGCCGACTGAGAATCAAAGCTCTTTGACTGGTACTAATTGCTTCTGCATAGTTCTTCTCGATGATACTAATGCGGCTTAAATGATTGAAATTCGCAATCTCACAACGCCTGTCACCCGCGTCTTGAGCAATCTCCTTTGCCTGTGTATGTAGCTCTTTTGCAACCTCTAATGCGCCAATGATGCGCTGTGTCGATCCAATCAGCGTCAGAATTCGCGCCTTTTCCTGGGTTCCTTTCACTCGCTTCAAAGGCTCACTCAGATAGTTCATTGCCTCGCGGAAGTAAGTTCCAGTAAAAGACGTATAAATCGTTCCATATAAGGGGAAGTATTTCCGTTGGGCAAAAACTCGGAGAATCTGCAACGTGACTCGAAACGAGGCTTCTGAAAAACGTTCGCGATTGATCGAATTCAAACCCGTCGATCGAGAAAATCCTCCTGCTAGCTCCGACCAAATCAACGCAAATGTAAGAAAAATCGAAACCGACATTGACGTTCCTGCTTTGGAACTATAGCTTTGATTTTCCGCCCAACTGACTAATCCTCGTTGTAACGTTTGCACAACGATCAGAAATTCAATCCAATCTGATAATGCAACTTCAGTCTGCGATTCTGCCCATTCTCCTGCGGATTGTTCTTGATCAAGAGCCGCAAAAAACGACTTTGGCAAATTCCCGATCGCTTGCCCTGCCCACAATTCCCAGGGTCTGACTCCTCTCGATGTTCCTCCAAATCCTAATTGCTCCGGGTTATAAATCCAGCTAATTAAATGAGGCTGCAAAACCTCCCAAGATTTGAATCCTCGCAGAATTCCATCACTAAGTTGCGAGAGTTCTTGCTGAGTTTCTGCATCAGAAATCGGTTGCTGCTTGAGAGTCAGCGCAACTTGCTTGAGTTGATCAGAATTGAGGCTTTCAGGATGATTTGGATCGCTTAACGTCAGAAAAATCAGAATGCGATCGCGTTTATCTGCCTGATTAAGTTGCCGCACAGAAGTTGCGATCGCACTTCTATTTTGATTGTCCGATTGCCAGCGTTTCCATTCTCCTTCAATCGTCTGCAATGCCCGCATCGCTCGCATCGCTTTCGCCTGTTTTAACTCATCACTTTTATCATTCGCTGTGGTTTGAGTCTGCACCATGCGATCGCGAAATTTGGCATCAAACACTTCACCGCTATCCGGTTCAATCTCTTGCACCAGCATTTGATAAACCTGTTCTTTGGATCGAATATTCCCCTTCAGCGTTTGCTGAATAATTTGTTCAATCAAATTAGAATAGCGATCGCCCAGTGCAGAATCAGACATAACGAATCAGAATAAATGGAGCTTTCCCTATTCTAAAAGTTTCCGCCAAAGTCTTTTATTTCTGATCAAAGTTCTGATCAAAACTAAGTGCGTAGGGCTTGAGAATCGGGCATTCTTCGGTATGATGAAAAATAATTCGATCGCATTTTGGTGCGTCGCTGTTCCTGGTCATGAGGAGTCGAGCAATGGAATTTTTAACAGGTTTGTTTGGACGATTCGATAAAAAACTTGGTATTTGTGGAGCAGCGCTCATCGGAATTTGTGCAATTCAAGCGCCTGCTTCTGCGCAAGCCGCATATGGTAGCTATGTCGGTGTGGGACCAGCATTTGGATTGTCGAGCGGAGATGGAGATGGAAGTCGCGTTTCAGCGGTTGTGGCTGGACGCTACAAGTTTCTCAGAGCACCCATATCATTGCGCGCCCAAGCGTTTATTGGCAGTGGAACCGCAATCGTACCCACCGTTTCTTACGATTACCCACTGAATTGGCAGACTGATATTTATATCGGAGCAGGGGCTTCGATTCCGCTCGGCGGAGATACGGTGTTGGGAAATCGCACTAGTTTTGCGATTCAGCCAGGGATTGATTATGCATTACCCAACAGCAATGTTGTCGTATTTGGCAATGCGGTGATTGCGTTTGATGGCTATAAGAATGGGGGCACAGCCGCAACCCTGCAAGGTGGAGTCGGTCTGCGATTCTAAAACTCAAGGTTCGACTTTGCTCACTCTGCTTTGGCTCTGTTGCCATAAGTGAAGCGAAGTCGAACCGTATCGCGTGTCTTAGACGATCGTTGTATCTGTAGCGTAACCTGCGATCGCTTTTCCTGCATCTCTCGACACCACCACGACACAAGGACGAGGTGGCGCATCCGCTTTTTTACTCGGAAAATTAGATCCAAGCGGCACTTGACGGATTTGGGTAAAATCTTTCCCATCCGGTGTTCTCATCGCAAATTGCCGAGCCTCAGATTTCATCCCCTGGCGAATCCCTTTAAATTCGCCAGGATGCTGAACTGCCAAAAAGAGAGATTGGCGATCGCGACTCATAAATGGTCCTGTAAGTTCTGCCTCCATCGGAGCCATCGCAAACAAATACGCCTCGCCAGCATTCTCGCCCGAAGTTGGAACAAACCACAGACTATTATTGCCAAACAATCCGCGCAAATTCGACTGGCTGATTGGAACTCCGTTTTTACCAACCCGTTTTGGCACTGCTTTATTGAGCTTGTCAGACGACATATCCGTCACAATCCAAACATGCCCATCAGGGTCAATCATTAAGTTATCCGGATTCGAGAAGCCCGCACCACCTGCGGTTGGTTCACCTCCGAGGGCTAGCATTTTCCACTGAAATGTCATTGCAGCCGGATCATTACCTTCCTCAGTTAAGTGCATCACAAATCCATGCTCATAAGGCACTTCGCCATTCGACCCTTTGAAAATGCGCTGATCAGGACCACCATCGCGACTATCGGGTGAGCCAGAAGTAAACGCAATGTAGAGTGAACCATCGGGTGCAATTTCTGTATCTTCAGGGCGGGCTGTACAGGTTGCACCACAAGCATTCGCGGCATAGTGAGCATCAATCAAAATCGCACCTTGTTTTTCGGTTGGATTGCCTTCATAGAGATCGCCCAAGGTTTTGAATTTTTGTTTGTATTTCACAATCTCTGCTTGCTTGCGAAATGGCGCGAAGCCGCCTGCCGGACGATTGGGGAGATTGATCATTCCACCCACGATCGTACTTGGATCGTCAGGATTCACGGGGGTATCTGCTTTGAGCGCAATCCATTCTCCTGTGCCATTCTCATTGAACTTTGCAGCATAAAGCATTCCGTCAGCTAGTAACCGAGAATTTGCTTTATCTTTCGGATCAGTAACCTGCTCACGGCTGACAAATTTATAAATATGTCCACCTCGTCGATCGCAGCCTGAATAAAATGCTAGCGGCTTACCAGCTTCCGCTCTGACTCCAACTGCTTCATGTCGATAACGCCCTAACCAAGTGTGCTTTGTGCCGAAATCTTTGGGATTCGCAGGATCTACTTCAACAATCCAGCCGTACTTATTACCTGCTAGCCCAAAGACGTTTCCCTGCCCAGACACTTCTTCATCGTCGATTCTGAACGTCACGCGATCGGGCGGAAAAGAAGTGCCATCTGCATACACCGGATCAGGAACTTGGGTTTGAATATTCTCTTCTGCACTAAGCACAGTGCCCCAAGGCGTTGTCCCTCCTGCACAGTTTGCAAACGTTCCAATTATACGATCGCCCAATTTGTCCAAATACCCTTTACCCGATTTCTTCTCAAAGACGGCTTTTGCGGCTCCTGTGCATTTGAGATAGCGTCCATCTTCTAGACCAGAAATTCCGGTAATTCGTCGATCGTTGGACGAAAAAGTTCGTTCCCACTTGCCTTCTGCATTTTTGCGAATCGAAATCACACCCATCCCTTGATCAATCAAGGCTTCTTTGCAGATGGTTGCGATCTGAGTCTTGAGCAGATTCTTCTCAGCCAATGCAAACGCATTCAACCCCCGATCGCCGTTCTTTTTCAATTCTGCCTGAACCGCTTCGACGGGCAGCTTTTTACCCAGTACTTTCGAGTAGCTCTGCAACCAAGGAATTGCACTAATATATTCAAAATTAATGGTGAGATAGCCTTCATTTGCAGCCGTTTCAACAAATGAAAGATAGTCATTGTTATACCCAAACCGTGAGTCTCCAATCTTATCGCCCCAGGCTCCAATCACATCATAGGTAAAGCCTTCAGGTAAGACCAGATCGTCTTGAATTTCGTACTGAGCCAATGCCGAAATGCTCTGATCTGAGGCAATTGCATCTGTCAAAAGCGGCATTGGACCTTGAACTGATTTGAAGCTGATAGTTGCCGAGCCAGAAGACTGAAAAGGGATTGAAAACTTCTGATGATTCTTTGCAAGACTCGCGATCGCAGCAGTTCCCGCCGCTGCACTCAGAAAAAGCAACAAATTCCGGCGTTTCATCAGGTAGAACTCCAATCATGACTCGCATCAGGAGGAATCTACCAGATTGAGGTTAAGGCAGAGTAAAACTCAAGTTGTCGATCGCACCGAAAATGTTCTCTGAATTAATAGGGGAATGGGGGATATAGCATTTCTCTAAAGAGTGCTATATCCCCCCTCCCATTCCTAACGGCGGGGCTTCGGAGTCAGAATATTAATCACCGCTCCTACTGCAGCTCCATTCGCAGTATTCCGCACGGCATGACGGCGATTTGTCACGGAGCCAACTGCTGCACCCGTTCCTGCACCCACAGCAGCATCTCTGAGAAAGTCAGGACGCTGACCTTTCTTCGTGGTTAAATCTCGCGATTGATTGACCGCTGCTCCGGCTGCAGCTCCGTTGATAATATTCGGAACGACCTTATGTCGCGTGATTGCGCTAGATGCAGCTCCAACTCCTGCCCCAATTCCAATGTCCCGCCAGATGTTTTGATCGGCGGCAGCAGGTTTGATCGGCAGCAGAGTTGCACTGACTAAACTCGCAGCAAGAACTCCAGGAGTAATCGCCCGCTTGAATGTCAAAGTCATCGCTAAACCTCCATAGCTCAACAAATTTAGCAAGTCATTCGCTCGCTTAGTTTCTCAGTCTAGGCAGCAACTGGTGCAATCACCTGTCTCTTTAGCTAGAGATCAATTGCCTCTGCCTGAGTGCATAATTACGGCAGAATGCTCTGTTTAGGCTATGCCTTAATCCACACATCTCCCTAATTTCGTAATCAAGAGCGCGATCGCAGTTCTGATACTCCTCCCTGCCATTTGGCATAGAAGGTTCAATGTCATGAACGAACTGAAACCGAATCTGATCTGCTGTTCTGCTTACTGCTCGATTTGGTAGCCAAACAGATTCGGATCAACCTCACCCAATTCCAAATCGGCAAGCCCATATTCCGCCCAACGTCGATCGACCATTGCAGCGACATCCGGATCAGACTTCAGCGGGTCTGCCCAGGGTCGATCTGTTTCTGGGAAAATCTTCGTCGTCGCATCAATTCCCATCCGACTGCCCAAACCCGGTTTCTCCGTCGCAAAGTCCAAGGAGTCAAATGGATTCTCAGGCAGGATAAACACATCCCGCGCCGGATCGACTTTAGACGTAATCGCCCAGACTACGGCTCTCGGATCGCGAATGTTGATATCCTTATCGACCACAATCACAAACTTAGTGTAAGTAAACTGCGGCAACGCACTCCAAAATGCCAAGGCTGCACGTCTCGCTTGACCTGGATAAGCTTTATCGATCGATAAAACCGCCGCTTTATAGCTCAACGCTTCCATCGGCAAGAAGAAATCAATGATCTCTGGGACTTGCTGACGCAGAATCGGAGTATAGATACGGTTCAACGCGAGCGCCATCATGGCATCTTCCTTCGGTGGACGACCACTAAAGGTTGTCAAATAAATTGGATCTTTCCGATGCGTCACGCAGTTGAATCTGAGCAAGGGCGCTTTCTCATTCACCCCGCCGTAATACCCCATGTGATCACCCGCAGGCCCATCTACACCGGTCTCTCCGGGTGTAATCGTTCCTTCAAACACAAATTCTGAATCTGCTGGCACTTCTAGATCAACGGTTTTGCATTTTGCTAAATGTACGCCCGTTCCCCCATAAATTCCGGCAAACAGCCATTCGGAAAGATCGATAGGTAAAGGAGTTGCCGCCGCCAGAATAATTAGAGGATCAACCCCGAGCGCGATCGCAACTTCTAATTTCTCACCGCGTTCTGCTGCTTTTCTTAAATGTCGAGTCGCGCCACGCACCGAAAGCCATTGCACCGTCATCGTATTCTGCGATTGCACCTGTAAGCGATAAACTCCAACATTCGGAATTTTCGTTTCAGGATCTTTCGTAATCATCAATCCCAGCGTGACAACTTTACCTGCATCACCCGGATACACGCGCAAAAACGGCATTTGATTAAAATCAAACTCACCTTCTTTCAGCACAATTTGCTGACAAGGAGGGAAAAAGTCCCGCGCAGGTTTGGCTTGAACGACATCATATAGAACTTTTCCAAGTTCGATCGCTTGAGAAAATTTCTTCGGCGGACGTGGCTGATACAACAGCGCTAACTTTTTCCCCAACGTTTCTAACTCAAGCGGCGACTCCATATTCATCGCCCAGCAAACCCGCTCGACAGTTCCCATCAAATTGACAGCAACCGGATAGTTTGACCCTTTCACATTCTCAAACAGCAATCCTGGCCCGCCGTGTTGCAACATCCGATTTGCAATCTCAGCGATTTCTAGATCCGGATCAACCAGCGTCTTAATTCGACGCAACTGTCCGCGCTCTTCGATCTGTTTGATAAATCCTCGCAAGTCTCTCGGCATAGTTTCGACATCGTGAAAAAGCTCCTTCTATTATGAAGGGTTATGAAGAACGGGGGAGAAATGAGACTGTACTCCTTCGTACCGCAATGCGTGACGATCGCTGATTTCTTGATTGCTGATTTCTCAAGTTCCTCACCCTGATTCCTCGATTTCCTCGTACAAACTTCTAGCTGACTTCGGGGCACTTTATAGAAACGATAGAAGTCTTCTCCCGCCCCTTTTCACCCATGTCTACCCAAAGAGTTCCACTCGAAGTCCTCCAAAAAATTCGACAACATTTGAGATCTGCTTTGGTTGTACCCGAATCTGAGAATCATCCCAATCTCTACAACAACATGGATGAACCTCCAAAACCCGATTCCTTAGAGGAGTTAGGCAGCTTATTTCACTTCGGCAGTTCACTCGATGAAACGCTGCAAATGCCGAATAATCAAGGGCGATGGTTTATTAGCGCCACAAACCCTGGTGCTGTCCTCGTGACACTTCCAAGCATCAAACTCAAGCCCGATTTTCGTTTAGTGACTTATCTCTTTCGTCTAGGGGAAGACGGGACAGGCGTAACTTGGGCACTACCTGAGTCCTGTAGTACCACTTCTCATCTGGAAAAAGCATTACTCACAGCCAGCGGACGCGACAATCCTCCTCAACCTGAAGGCGCATTGGCAGACTGCATGGACGCGATCGACGGCGATCATTCTCCCCGGTCTTTTGTGATGGCTTCACTCTTACGCCGTGAACTTCTGGAAATGGGAAAAATTGGGCAGGTTGCAGACTGGGTACACCATCGATTGATCGATGCGCCTCCAGATTCTGCAAATTGGCAGTGGCGAACTGAACCCCCGAAAGATTTTTCACCCAAAGTCCGAGTTTCAGAGGGGCGAGCTGCGATCGAGTTTTTTACTTGCCGCGTCACAGCCCCGATCGTCATTTTCCAACACGTCGATCAATATGTCTTAGGACAATATCGGGCAAAACATCTCGATCGACCCCTCGCCATCAACCGAACTCCAGTTCTGAACGGCAAAAAACCTGTTTAAACCCTTCACACTCTCTTCACAGATTTTTCTCGGAAGCGGTCTGAAGTTCGATGAATAATGCAAATAGTAAGGCTAGATACCAGGTTGAGTGGAAGGAATCGCTATGAGTTGGGTTTTAGTCGTGGACGATAGCGCGGTTGTGCGAGAACTCATTTCTACCGAATTGCGGCATCAAGGATTTGATGTTGCCGTTGCGAATGATGGTGTTGATGCCATATCCGTCATTCAAAAACATCCACCCGATCTGGTCATTACAGATGTCGTGATGCCGCGCATGAATGGCTATGAGCTTTGCCGTTGGATCAAAAGTGATCCACGCAGCCAGAACATTCCAGTCATGATCTGTTCGATTAAAGGTGAAGATTTCGATCGCTACTGGGGCATGAAACAAGGTGCAGATGCGTACATGATCAAACCCTGTCCACCTGCTGAGATGTTAAGTGCGATCGATTATTTACTGTCTCGCTCAGCCACGTCAAACTGATCCGCCTGCCGCAATTTGATTAACTTTTCTACCCCACTGCGGATCATTGCCTTGAGGGAAAATTACAGATCCTTTCAATATTCTTGAGAAATCGACTCCATCTGTTGATCAGCGTTACGTTTAGATAATCTCTCAAATCTTGCTGATGTTTGGAGCATTATGAATAACATGCACCGTTACCGAATGGTCTGTACGCTCTCGTTTGGCGACATCTACGGTCAGATTATTGTTTGGTTGATCGTCATTTTTCTCAGTTTGGCATCTGCAATGGCAATGATGGGTGCAAGTCGCCCTATTTACGCACTTGCAACGGTCGGTTTAATTCTCGTTTTATCGCTCCCCTTTCTCCTATTTGCATTTGTCACGACGCTGTTAAATCACATCGAACTGAAAGAAGTTGACCCCGCAGCAGAACCGCGATCGTCGTCTACGCCAGTGGCAACTCAGCGACCTGCTCAAGCCTAGTTTAAGTAGAGAGTAGGGAGTAGTAGGGTAAAAGCAAATGATGTGAGATCTCTACTGCTCTCCTCACCCCCTATCTCCCCACTCCCCACATTTCCGCCTCCATTTCACAACTTTGCGCTATCGTTGAATCTGCTAATCCCATTTAGCCTGTTGACTTCTGCAAAGAACTGTGAGGTAATCCCGTGACCGAAACGCGCAAAAATCGTTGGCTCCTGAACCTTGTCTTAATCGTGGCAACGGTCGGCTTATTGGGTGTGACGATGTTACCCCTGGTTACCTCTGCGATTAGCAGTAACTCACAAGCCAATAAGCCAAATCCTAGCCCTTCTCAAGCCGCCACTCCTCAAGATCAAAAAGCGGATATCGAAGCACAAGCGAGAGGCTACGAAGAAGTTCTCAAGCGTGAACCCGAAAACTCGACTGCTCTGCGCGGGCTTTTAGAAGCGCGGCTCAAGCTCAACGATGTTAAAGGGGTGATTGACCCGCTCGAAAAACTCGTCAAACTCAATCCGAATCAGACTGAATATGCCGTTCTGCTCGCTCAGGCAAAACAGCAGTTGAACGATCCAGAAGGAGCCGCACAAGCTTACCGCAATATTTTGCAATCCAAACCCGGTGATTTGAATGCGCTCGCTGGAATTTCAGACTTATTAATCAAACAAAAACGTCCTGAAGCCGCGATCGGGCTGTTACAAGACACCCTCAAACAAGCTCCAACCGCCAATAAAACTCAGCCGAATAGTGTAGATACCACTGCAGTTCAAGTCTTACTCGGCAAAGTTTTTGCGTCTCAAAAACGCTATGACGAAGCTTTAACCACATTTGATGAGGCTTCTAAAACCAATGCCAACGATTTTCAGCCAGTTCTCTACAAAGCCCTAGTGCTGAAGGAACAGGGTAAAAACGATGAGGCAAAACCGCTCTTTGATAAAGCGACCTCTCTCGCACCTGCTCAATTTAAAGATCAAATCACTCGGTTAAGTACAACTCAACCTTCAGCTTCAGAGTCGGGAACCACTAGCCCAACTACTAGCCCAACCAATTCTGCTCCCGCTACGCCAAATCCAGGAGCGGCTCCCACAAATCCTGCTCAAAGCAATTAGAGCGTCTATCTCATTCCTAAAAAAGCCAGAAATTGGAGAAAAAATTTTCCAACCTGGCTTTTTTGTTTGTCGATAAACTGTAATCTAGATTACGAAAACCCTTATCCTATCGGAATTCTAGCTAATTTTCTTGCTCAGCGATATGTCTGGATCTTCTAAGCGATCTGCCTGAGCTTATCTGAGAGAAACCACAAGTTTTTCTACTAAAAAGTTGGAAATTGATAACAAATCAAGGAGGTTTATCTCACTTTCGGTGGATATGCCGATGTAATTAGAATATTTAATCAATTCTTCTTTGTGCTCAATCATTAAAAAATCGTATATGAGCATGATTTTCTACTTTTTAAGCAGGATCTCGTTCATTCTCATCCAAAGTATCGATTAACTCATGCCTAAAGTTGTTCTCGTTCATCCCCAAATTCCGCCCAATACAGGTAATATCGCCCGCACTTGTGCCGCAACTCAAACTGAACTTCACCTCGTTGCCCCGCTAGGTTTTGAAATTAGCGATCGCTATCTCAAGCGTGCGGGTCTCGACTACTGGGAATACGTCAACCTCACGGTTCACGATTCGATCGACGACTTCCAAACTTACTCTCAAAGCCAGGGTGGACGCTGGATCGGCTTCAGTGCCAAAGCGACCCAGAACTTCACCCAAATTCAGTATCGAGACGATGACTGGCTCTTGTTTGGTTGTGAAACCGCAGGTCTGCCTGACGACGTGATGCAGACTTGCCCAATTCTTGCCTATATTCCCATTACTCAACCTGCAGTGCGGGGCTTTAACCTCTCGGTCAGCGCCGCACTTGGGCTGTTTGAAGCGCGCCGTCAACTCGGGCACCTGAGTTAGTTGTTTTCCCACATATATATATATAGATATGAGATAGATAGGAGCAGGAGCGATCGCACAATTTCTTCCCAAGCGCGATCGCTCCTCCCACAACCTGCAACGTTCTCACAGTTAATTAGTTATTTAGATCACCGAATGCCGCTTCTTAGATAAGAAATCCATATCTGAAAATTCATTCTTCGCGTCCGTAATCTCGCGGATTTTCTATCAGCTTCATTCAACTGAATTGTGAGTAAATATCATATTCAAACCTACAGCCACACTGGATTTCAGAAATCTAAACCATAGAGAAACCAAATAGACGTGCTCTGTCGCCTGCATGATTTCACGGTTGAGCGATGATATTCTTTACATTAACTTCTTGTCATCAAATACGGACGACAAATGGCTTGACTAAAATCTCGAATTTGTTCTAAAACATCTCAGTCGGGATGATTCACTCCGAGTTCACCAAATCAGCTAAACTTTCTGTCTCACTTGACCCTGATGAACACACTGGCTCCCCTAATTTTTGCCTCGTTGCCAAAGGATTTTTCTAAATTCTTTGCAGCCTTACAGCATCTGGGATTCAGCCAGTTTATTCAACTCAGACGAGTTGACAGCCAGTTGGAATATCTGCTATCGATTCTTTCGGATACGAAAAGATGCATCGAGCATTCCGGATTTTCCCAATTTGGGAGAAGCGGGTTCCCTGGTTTGAGTAATGGCTCCGGATTGGCTCCGAACGATTTGAAAAACCAAATCGAGTGACTGGCAAAAGGTTTCGCACTCGATGACAGTTAAATGCTGCACACTTTAGGAGGTCGTTTTTTTGAAACGAGCAGTTCCGCAAGACGCAAACTCAGTTCTGTTTAGCGCGATCGAACCCGAAAGCGCTGAAGAACAGCCCCGGCAGTTGCCCCAAGAGACATCCCGAACCGTTCGGACCTCTGCTGCCATGTTTGGACTCGCTTTCTCAGTCGGTGCTTACGGACTCGCTGCGCCCCAACAGGCACAAGCGGCTGTCCCCACTGATTCGACAGCGTCTGACCTGACACCTGGCACGCCTGCTTCGGTAGATGCGCCCACCGCCACTGCACCGACTGCAGTTGCTGCTTCCACGACGACCCATACTGTTCAAGAGGGTCAAACACTCTGGAAGATTGCCGAACTCTACGGCATCGACGCTGCAAAGCTAGCGAATCTAAATAGCTTGCAAGCCAATGCAGTCCTCTCGGTAGGACAAGTTTTACAGGTACCGATGGGCGATCGTATGGCAGCTACTATCAGTGGCGCTCCCATCAAGTCGTTACCGAATCTCAAATCTATTCCGGTGATTCCCGCGCAACCGCAAGTCCAGTCCACATCGGAACGTGTAGCATCGGTTGTCGCAAAACCTAAGCAAACGGCACTCGCTGAATTGAAGCAAAACCGTGATCGCTTGAAGCAAAGTTTGGCGGAGTTGAAGTCTGAGGAGCCAGCCCAATCTCAAACCGTTGCGATCATGCCTCAGGCAGAGTCACAGCAGCTTGTCACATATCGAGTGAATCCAGGTGAAACGCTTTCCTCGATCGCACAAGCGCATGGCATGACAGCTCGCGACCTAGCAGCACTGAATCGCCTGAATAACCCCAATTTGGTGCAGGCAAACCAATTCATTCAAGTTCCTCAAAAATCAGGTCAATCTCTGGTTGCTCAAGCTCTCCCTGAGCCAGCCCCGCAAGCTCCTGTTGCATCAGTACAGGCTCCTGCTGATATCCAGGTTCCGACCGTCCCCAGTTTGGCATCGACTCAAAATCCGAGTGTGCCATTAGCGATTGGCGGTGATGCACGCCAGTTTGCATTCCGCCCTGCTCGTAATCGCGCGCCTGAAGTTCAACAGGTGGATGTGCGCCGATCTGACGATCAGTACGTGAATACCTTGCTGGGCGAAATCTCGCGACTGAGAGAACGCTATCAATCTCGCTCTGTAAATCGTGAAGCGCCGAAGGCCGCCGAAGCAGTTTCTTCTCGTCGTAATCCTCAGTTCAACCCGAATCGTACGGTCTCTTCCCTTCGCACGACGAGCCGTAGTGCCAATAGTTCTGATGTAAACAACTCTGGTCAAACGCGTTTAGAGCGAATGTTAGCAGACGCACCGAAGCCACAGCGTCAAGTGGTTGCGACTGCGCCAGCTGGATCTGAGTCTTACGCACCTATTCTGCGTTCTCCGGTTGGCAAGACGGTTTCGCCGAACTTGCCGCCTCTGGGGCGCTCTGACGCTTATATGCCAGGAGATCGCTTCAAGGGCTATATGTGGCCTGCGAAAGGGGTATTGTCTTCTCCTTATGGCTGGCGTTGGGGACGGATGCACAAAGGGATCGATATCGCAGCTCCGGTTGGGACTCCGATTGTTGCAGCCGCTTCCGGTAAAGTTGTGACGGCTGGCTGGAATGATGGCGGTTACGGGAAGCTTGTGGAAGTTGAACATGCAGATGGTAGTGTGACGCTCTATGCTCACAACAACCGGATTCTGGTTCGTGTGGGTCAACAAGTCCGACAAGGGCAGCAAATTGCTGAGATGGGAAGTACAGGTTTCAGTACGGGTCCTCACTCACATTTTGAAGTTCATGTACCCGGTCGGGGGGCTGTAAACCCGATCGCGTTGTTGCCTCAGTCTCGAAGTTAGATTGATCTTCAAGGGGAGGGTCAACCTTCCCTTGAAGGCTTCTTCCAAAATAGGGCTTTATTTGTAGTTACAGTTGTGATATTATTGGAATGTTGTAAGGCTCAGTAGCTCAGTGGTTAGAGCAGGGGACTCATAAGCCCAAGGTCGCAAGTTCAAATCTCGCCTGAGCCATAGGTTTCAAAGGTCAGGGAAAAACATTACCCCAAATTACCCCTAAAACCGAAACACAACTGAATAGGATGGAACGCGATATCAAAGCGTATTCACAGCTTCTTAAGGGAAGAAATCCCAGTAAAAAGTTATGAATACCGATTTGATACCATGTCTCTTTGTGTGTTAGAAGCTGATTTTAATAGCTGGAAGTCTTATAGCGTGGTTCTAACACGCACTTGATTAGAGATTAGAAGTCCGCATCGACGAACTCCACGTCTGGGAATCCTAAGCCCGTTCCTCAAGATTTGCGCCAATGGAAAATCAATGGACAGCCCGACCGTTGAAAGTGGTTCAAGGGGTCGTGATCTTATCCCTGGTTATCGTGGTTCTCGCCTTCATCTACGGCAAGTTTATCCACCACCCGTTGCGGGTTTGGGTGGCGGATGGGGAATGGTGCGTGAGATTTTCTCCAGATGGATCAGGAAAAGTCCTCTACGGCTCCGAGTGTGATCGCTAACAGATTTAGGAACTCTAGCCTCATTCGTTTATTTGATTCAGTCAGTTTTGATATGTAGACTTGACTAGGCTGCCAGTGTTCTATCTAAATGCCAAGGGTGAATTGCTACTAGAGTTCGTTCAATCTTTCCTTCCCCAGTAATTGGTGATACAGAAATTTTCTCTCTAATCGTTGCATTGTAGAGTTTACCAATTGTTAACTCAATCTCTCTAGAACTAACAATCTCATCCGCTATTTTTCCAGAAAGAGAGACATCGTTGTCCATAGTGCGAATTTCAAAGTTTTTATTGGTCTTACTTGCTGTTAAAAGCTCACCAACCAATTCGTATTCTTGTGGTGCCTCCGCCTCAATCTTTTTTATCGCGTCTACAGTAGCAATTACATCAGAAGATGTTATGCCTGCTGTTCCACCCCGATTGGGATTGAGTGAACCCCAATCTACCTTCAAGTCCGTATTGGCATCCCACAAAGCGAGTAGAAACTTTCGATAGTTAGAAGCAGTTCTACGTTGCAAGCTAAGTAGACGTTCGCTCAATTGCTCTAATGCCTGCTCGTGCGTTTGGTTTAAGATTTCTAAAAATTCTTGCACAACCATTTCATCTAGAGAATCTGATGCAGATTGATTAGGAAGTTGTAGTTGCTCCTCTTTTGGTTTAGGTGCTAAAGCCAATCGCAACCCAAACGATCCTTTGAAAGTCCCTAATACAGATAATCGAGTCTGGTCAGTAATGTCTTTTGCAACCTTTCCAAAGGGACTAGGTCTACCTGCCTTCACTTGTCCAAGTGAGTCAAACAGGGATTGTAAAGAGTCCAGAATTGCTCCTAAATGCTTTGCTGAAGCTTCTTCTGATGCATTGCTGTTTTCTAACTTGAAGTAGAAGTGCATATTTAGAATTTCGCGGCATTTGTCAGTGGCAATTGCACTAACATCTACCAGATCATTAAAAATTTCTGTTTGAGGACGTTGCTCAGCTAATTGCAATATCCGAAATACATCGTCTATCCGAGAAGCGTAATCGGGAATGTCTGTTGTAAGAGGTAATAAGACTTCGTAAACGCTGTCACCGTGTTTTGCTGGGTGAATCCAGATTTGAGCCTGGTCAGAAAAATCTTCCCGCTTTGACCAACCGTTCTGCCGAAGATATTCTAGAACAGCTTTTGGCTGTACGGCATTGTAAACATCAATACTTTGCGTCGGGGATTTCATAAGTCTTGCCTGTGTGCGACCTTGCTCATAAGTTCAGTCAGGGATTCGGGAGTAAGCAAGTTTGATCGAGGGATGCTGACGGTTATAGTTTCATCATTTAAGGTTTCCTCCTTTCCCTTTAAGGATAACCAGTAGGCACATTTTCGTATGACAGTAGATTCGGGTTCTGTTATCTCAATCCAATTCTCTAAGATTTCTGGCACTAAGACCACGATTAATATTTGTGGAACCAAATGAGAAGTTAGCCTCAACTTGTTATAGTTTTTCACCTCAAGTGGAAACTTAATGAATAATTCAGTGATGTTGGCTTTAGTAGCTGTACATTTGACTTGAGCTTCAATTTTAGGAAAACTGAGTACTCCTTTTGTCATTGCACCTGGCGCTTCAATTATGATGTCTAACCCAGCACTATCCATTGGACGAGATTTTGGCTGAACACAAAAACCAGCAGTTGAGGCAATTGCATGGACGTAGGCATAGCTGAACTCCTCCTTCCGAGTACTTGTATGCATCGGACTGCTTGATACCCAAGATTCCATTATTGCTCCCAAATCTATACATACTCAAAGCTTAGCTGTTTGTCATTGTAGGCAATGCCTGAAATTGTTGTACCAAAATCAGACCCAAAAACCGCAATCTTTACGAGCAGGTGATGAGCACGATCGCTCACAGATCGCATGGGAATCCTGAGATACCTATTTGTCAGTTCACGCATCCATCCCGTCAGAGTGGCGGGATTTTTTGTTGAGATGAGCGAGATCGCGCATTAAAACCCCGATCTAACGATCGGGGTTGCCTAAAGACTTTTGCCAGAAGTATGATCGCACTAACGAGTTTTTCCAAATAAAATATGCAGATTGGTTCTCGCGCCTGTGCGGTGGAAATCTATCAAACGCATAGCTGCGATCAATGACATCGGTTAAGGCGATGTCATCCTATTCCGCATTATGTCGGATAGACAATCTCTCTTGAGGAATGATAGGTTCTGACTATAAATTTCAGACAAGAGATTTCTCAAGATGATTGATTTAAACAATGCTGATGTGCGTGCATTTCAAGCTTATCCGGGGATGTATCCTACGTTGGCTAAGAAGATTTTACAAAATGCACCCTACAGCAAGGTCACGGATGTGCTGGACATACCCGGTCTGGTTGATACACAGAAAAAACTCCTAGAGAAGAATTTAGATAATTTTACCGTTAGCGAGATACCTGATCGCTTTATTGACGATAGGACTGATAGCTAAAGTGACATCAAGCACAGACTGATTCAAGCAGATTATGTTGTGTAAAACTCAGAGATCGCGGATGCACATTGGCGCAATTTGATGTCGTTCGTGATGTTCCAACTGGACACGCGATCGCCTGATTGGTTTCCACGATCGAACAGTTCCCTTTCAGTCGCTTTGAAATTTGATTCGAGACGCTAATGTGATCAGATGGCTGGAAACCTTTTCAAGATTAGCGATCGCACATTCGCACCCAGAACCAAATTAATGCAAGGGCACGGAATGCTTCTGCAACGGCTGTGATTGATTGGGGATCTCTTGGGTCAGCTTTCTCGATCGTCTGTTGCAGATCTCGAATCATCGATCTCAGTGCTTCGTTCATTTTCAATCACCCTAAGCAGGTTTCTTACAACGCTCCAAAAATAAAGCCACCCCACGAGCAGGTAGCATCCGGTTCATAGAACGATCGTAATTATGCGATTGAAGAATTTGCAGAACTTATAAAAAAGGCAAAGTCACGGCATCCAGTTCAAGAACGATCGTACCTTCCGCGATCGCGTCGCAAAAATCGCGAAATTTGGGAAAGTTGAACAAAAGATCATTGCCATTTGTGGTGTCCCGTCCTTGTGGCGGGATTTTTTGTGTGAAGAATGATGGGCAATCGATTGTCAGCTTGTTTGATCATCCAACCGACTGAGACTTTCTCTTGCCACGCGATCGGCTTGTGCGATCGTTTGCTGGATTTCGACATACCACTGGGATTGCTTCCCGGTTTTCAGTCGGTTCTGACTGACTCGACGTTTCCCAGCTTGGGTTTTGGCTCCCGTTGATTTGAGCCACGGTTTGAGCGTCAGCATCATCTGCTGTTGTCGCTCTCGCCGTTCCTGAGTCCATCTCCCCGCCATGAATTCCCCCTAACTGATTGAGTTGCTTGTCAACGTAATTTTTAATAAATTGCGTCGGTTTCTTCGGATTTTTGATGGTGTCGATCGCTAGAATCAGCTTTCGGCATGAATTTGATGCCTTAAACGCGAGTTCAAACAATGACTGTGCGATTTGAGGCTGTTTCAAATTCATCGCAGCAAGATTGGTGAGTTACAGGGTTAAGGATTCCATGACCACCAATTGCACCGTCAGCGCTCGAACGGAGGCTTTAGAAAAGTCCTCTTCCATCTCGCGAACGCGATCGTCAACTGCTCCGAGATAGCCAGCGAGTTCTTTTGATCCTTCAACAAGATTGCCTTTGCAAATCATGAGAGACGTTGCCGCGCCGAAACCGGGATCTTTTGTGGCACGAATCCCTACTCTCGGATCGCCTGTTAAGTCGATCGATCTGCTCACGCTGTCGGCATAAGCATTGGCAAGCTTCAAATCCTTCAGGGAATCAAGGTGCTTTAGGATATCCATATTTTTCAGAATTGTTCATATTCAAACTATAGCGCTCGATTTTAGCTCTCCTTTTGCCAAAAATCGTTCAAACTAATAGAGTACGGGTGTTCTAAATAAATTAAAAATAGTTTGGAGTTGAACGGATGCCACGGAATAAGAATCGCATCAAAATCAAGCATCGTCCGCATTCGAGCCAATCGCATAATATTCACGACTGGCAGCCGTGGCAACACTCAACGGGTGCAAAAACACCCGAAGGTAAGGCGAAAGTTGCTAAGAACTTGCACCTTAGCCCTGCTTACCGTGAGTGGCGGCGCATTTGCACCCTGTTGGAACTCGATCCGAAAACGACGTTCAAAATTGATCTAGAAATTCCTTTTACGATCGCAACTCGACTCCGTGGCAAAGCTGATTTTGAGCCGTTCCCCGTTCGCTTCAAATGCCGATTGAGTAAGGATAGAAGCCGAATTCTGAGCAAATCATTTGAACAAAAATACTATAGGGGATCTGGGAAATACAGTGCAGCCGCAATTGATGAAGTAACGGCAATGCTATCGAAGATCGTGCGCGCGCTGTAATTTGACTTTTTTGGACAATAAGCATGAGGCAGTCAAAAAACTGAATTCTTTGATGTCACAACAGGAGGGATCAAATGAATTAATCATCATGAATCTTTCCCTCGAAACTCTTCTGCAAGAGAGATCGCTTGCCCTTGAAGCCGCACGAGCCAAAACTGCAAAATCGGCATTGTTGAGAAAGCTTACGGATTTTCGATCGCTCCATCAGAATCGCACTGGGAACCTTCGCTTGGATGGTTCAGAAGTGGTACGGCTCGTCGAACTGCTTGGCGAGAAAAATCCTGCTCTGGCGCAAAGACTTTCAGGCTATCGGAATCAATTCAAAAGTGAAATCACGCTGTTACCACATGAGGTTGATTCTCTCGTAGCGATCGTCGAGCGTTCTTGATCGAGCCGGTAAACGGCTCCGGTATGTGGCTCCCGTCCTCCATCTCTTCAATACTGAGGCTGTGAAACTCATTCCATGTGGAATAAGTTGAGATGTTGCATTCCATCTCCTCAGTGCTGAGGATGTAGCTATCCTGCTCGAAAATGAGCGGGGTTATCCCTCGAAACACTATAGGCTTAAATCCTTTCTCGCCAATCGTTTGAGAGGATTTTGCCGCGAAAATACTATGGGCTGAAACGCCGTTTTTATCGAATTGAAAAAGTTAGGGGGGAGTCCCCATCGGGTTTAGTTCCTCAATCAGGCGATCGCTGGAATGCTCAAAGCCTTACAGGACAAGAAAGTCTGTTCCTCAAACGGAGCGATCTCTGGCTAAATGTCCTCCACAGGGACATTCTGATCTTGTACGTCGAATTTAGTGCAGCACCCTAAACCCATTGCCCTATAACGGCTTTAGCCATTTTTAAGCGGTTTAGTGCAGTGGTAGTTAGTTTCTTCTGATTGTAAGCGCGATCGATTTTTCTTGTCTCATCTGTCTCATTCAGTGGACTAGGCGATCGCTCTCGGACTAAATACAGAATCAGGAAAATCGCTGTTTTGGCTGAGTTTCAGGGATTTTCGCTCTCGGTACTCTGTCCATCACGCAGATAACCAATATTCTTCTAGTTTTGAAATCCTCTCTATATAATGCTTCAAGCGTGAGACTGAATCAAGACTAAAACTCTGGACTAAAAAAGGACTGACTTGGACTAACTCGGATCACAATGAGATCGCACTTCCCTGTCTCACCTGCGCTAACTTTGTTAGCGTTGATTGCGCGAATTGTCTCAACCCAAGATTGAAGCTAGATGTAACTGAGACTTCTTTCTATGAGGATAAAAACCGCGCCTTATGGGTATATGCGATCGTTCCTCATCCAATTCGCAATTGGTTGTTACCATTGGCACTGCCCGATCGTTGGCTAGACAGGTTTTTTGGCAAAAATCTAGGTCTACTGCCGAAGCAATAATTTCTATCTGAAGTCAGCATCCCGACTCACTTGATCGAGTGTATGGATGGCTTCACTTATCTGCCTTGATAGTTCTGCTCAATCCACAGGCGTAGCTCTGCTTCGGAGTCTGCATAAACACACTCACCAGTCTGAGGGTCAAAGGCGTACCACCATTGGTCGCTGCCTTGTTCGTATTGGTACACTTGCAATTCTGTGCCACCGAAAAGTACCTCAGCAACTCTCTGCTTGAACGCTTTGAGTCTAGAAGAGAGCGATCGTCTATCTCGATGTGGAGCGGCTGTCGGTGCAATCTGCTGTCTTTCTTGCTCCAATAATTTCATCAATTGGAGATCATTGACTGCTTGAGCAGCTTCGATACGGCGTGCAAGGGCAGCCATCATGTTGTCCTGATGTTTGGCAAACGTTTGGGAAACGTTTGGATTAATTGTGCTAGTCATCATAAGCTCAGGGAATAATGGTGATTTGTTTTATTCATGACTATACAATATTTTCTGTAACCGAAGCTACAAAAGTTGTCTTTCCCTAACATGAATCGGTAATGTTCTAGACCTCAATACTTCGGACATTTTTCTGAATAGTTCCACAAGGCTTCAGGCTCCACGGTTTCCGAATTGAGCTATTTTTTCAAAGTTAGCCCTACCCCTAAGTTTGAAAAAAGAATCCAGTTCACGATTGAATCAGTGCTTGAGCCTCAAAAGACACCCAAAATTTGTCCGAAGTATTAGAGTTGTTGGGGAATAACTTTACCTCAAAGTGAAACTCCGACAATTTCAGCTTTCTGTCATCAGATCAAGCAGCTTTCCAGTAGAAATTCCATAATCCAGCGGCAGTCAGCATCAAATGGTCATCAAAATCCTTGATCCGAGCACTGCGTGACGCAAGCAAGTGCGATAAATTGCACTGACCGCACCATAACGCTTGATGCCTGCGAAAGCGTTCTCACAAACGACTCGCGACTGGCTCAAACTGCGATTTTCTTGCTTCTGTTTCTTGCTTAGCTCACCCCCTCTAGGCTTCTTGTGTGGAATGCGAATGTTCGTATACTCAGATTGCAAGCCTTGAAAGCCCAGGTCTACTTCGATGGGAATCTCGTCGGGAATGTGAAACGCAATCTCTTCTTCGGTTTCAAATCGTTTATCGTGAAGCTTTCCCTCACGGGCATGGCTCACCACTAACACTCGCTTGGATTGATCTACTGCCGCGAGATGCTTGCGAGTTTGACGACGCTTTTTGCCAGAGTAGTTCTGCGTCTGGGCTTCTGAATTCTGCGGACGTTGAATTGGGCGCTCTGTCCCATCAATCATCACCCGCTCGACTCCTGGAAACATTTCCAGAAATGCTTCAATACTCCGCAGCTTGCGCTCTGGTAACACTATCTCCTGTCCTAAAGCTGCCTCAAGCACAGGCTGTAATTCGTGCATCCATTCATGCGTCTGTGAACGGTCGAGGTCAAACAAGATGCCTGCTAAATCAAACGTCGGGTAGCATTTGAAGTAAAACAGGATGTAGAACAATTTCGCTTCGATACTTTGTAATCTTGCTTTGCGCCCGCCGCCTCTGGCTCGTTTTCGCACGGGCTTTGCCGCAATTCGACTGGCTTCATACGCTTGCTCGAAACTGGGCAGCAAGGCATCAAAAGCGTTTCGATTCAGCCCGGTTAATGCTCGCAGCAGGCGATCCTGGTTCAGTGCGCGTTCAAGGTTAAGCATGTGGCGGCATACTGTTGGTCTTGTCTATTATTACCTATTTCCCAACAAGTCTATTGATAGAAGTCAATTACTAAAGATATAGTAACTTCTCACCAATCCTCGAAGCGTTGACGTAGTTGTTCGCGATAGCGTTTCGCGCTCAGTTGATATTGCTTTAGGTGAAAGTGTCCTCGAATTGGGTCAAAAGCAGCAATCGAAATTTCGTCGCAAAAATCGAAAAAAGGATAGATGTGGGTAACTTCTGGAACATGCACAATGCATCAGAACGAACAATAGTTTCAGGCTATTTTGTTACTTCTTGCATTCACGTAGCATTTAACAACCTGCAAAAATTCGCGCAAAACACCTGAAGTACTATCTGGTCGCCATACGATAGCCGTTTCAACTTGTGGTGTTGTTTCTCGTAATGACTTGTAGACTACGCCGACTCGTTGTAGATTTTGTAGCGATGCTGGAACTAATGCAACTCCCATTTCTGCTGAAATTAATCCAATAATTGTTTGCATTTGGATTGCTTCCTGCATCACCTTTGGACTGAAGTTCACTTGCTTGCAGAAGCTCACAATCTGATCATACAAACCGGGTCCCAAATGGCGCGGAAACAGAATAAAAGATTCATCAGCAAGCGAATCCATCGAAATTATTGTTTCAGTTGCCAATGGGTGAGATTCAGGCAAGACAACGACTAAAGATTCTTTCAAAATAGATTCTGACTGCAAGCGATCGTCTTTAAGGGGAGGATGACAAAAACCAATGTCGATCCGCTGATTGTGCAATGCTTCTTCCTGCTGAGTTGTAGTCAATTCTTGTAGCACAAGCTCAACCTGTGGGAAGTGGTGTCGAAACTGGTGCAGGATAGTAGGCAGAACATCGTAAACCACAGAGCTAGTAAATCCGATCGTTAAAGTTCCAGGCTCACCTCTGCCCGCGCGTTGTGTGTCGTAGATTGCTTGTTCCAGTTGAGCCAGGATCGGGTAAGCCGCCTGCAACAAAACTTGTCCTGCCTCGGTTAGCTGAACTTGTCGCTTGGTTCGCCGGTGAAACAGTGCTACGCCTAATTCAGTTTCTAACTGCTTGATTTGTTGGCTCAATGGAGGTTGAGCGATGTGTAAACGCTCAGCAGCGCGATTGAAGTGAAGTTCTTCCGCAACCGCCACAAAGTAACGCAGGTGTCGCAGTTCCATTTTTTGATATGTGTTTCGTCTTAAATCTATCAAAACATATATTGGACATCTCAAAAAACGCTTTTTATACTCCAGAAACAATCCATTAAGAGCAAGCAACACCATGCCCGAAAATTTGAGAAGCCAAACGATTACTCAAGGAATTGCGCGATCGCCGAATCGTGCCATGCTCCGTGCCGTCGGATTCGAGGATACTGATTTTACAAAGCCGATCGTAGGAGTCGCGAGTGCTCAAAGTACAATTACGCCTTGCAATATGGGAATTGCGCCGCTGACTGTTCAAGCAGAATCAGGAATTCGTACAGCAGGCGGAATGCCTCAGATGTTTGGCACGATCACCGTGAGTGATGGGATTTCGATGGGAACAGAGGGAATGAAGTATTCGCTCGTGTCGCGAGATGTGATTGCAGATTCAATCGAGACGGTCTGCCATGCTCAAAGTCTGGATGGCGTATTAGCGATCGGCGGCTGCGATAAGAATATACCGGGAGCCATGATTGCAATGGCACGAATGAATATTCCCGCCATTTTTGTCTATGGTGGCACGAGCAAACCTGGGCATCTCGATGGAAAAGATTTAACAGTTGTCAGTGTATTTGAAGCGGTGGGACAGTACAGCACTGGAAAAATTGAAGAATCAATGCTGTATGCAGTCGAGCGCAATGCTTGTGCGGGTGCAGGTTCTTGTGGTGGAATGTACACTGCGAATACGATGTCTGCTGCATTTGAAGCGATGGGCATGAGTTTAATGTATTCCTCTACTATGTCCAACATTGACCCTGAAAAAGCTGAGAACACAGCACTTGCTGGGAAAGTGTTAGTCGAAGCCATTCGGAACCAACTTTTACCGCGTGACATTATTACTCGCAAGTCAATTGAAAACGCGGTTTCAGTGGTGATGGCGATCGGTGGTTCAACGAATGCGGTGCTGCACTTCTTAGCGATCGCCCATTCTGCGGGTGTGCCTTGGACGCTTGATGATTTTGAAATCATTCGTCAACGAGTGCCTGTCCTCTGTGACCTCAAGCCATCCGGTCGCTATGTCGCGACAGATTTGCACAAAGCAGGCGGCATTCCTCAAGTGATGAAAATGTTGCTCAAACAGGGCTTGATCCATGGCGATTGTTTAACGATTACAGGAAACACGATCGCGCAATGCCTCAAAGACATTTCTGAATCACCATGTCCATCCCAAGAGGTCATTCGTCCTTGGAGTCATCCACTCTATGCGACTGGACATCTAGCCATTCTCAAAGGCAATTTAGCTCTCGAAGGAGCCGTGGCAAAAATCACAGGGGTCAAAAATCCTAAACTGACTGGACCTGCTCGCGTATTTGACTCAGAGGAAGCCTGTTTAGAGGCGATTCTCACAGGCAAAATCAACGCAGGTGATGTTCTCGTCATTCGCTATGAAGGACCGAAAGGAGGACCCGGTATGCGAGAAATGTTAGCTCCGACTTCGGCACTGATTGGTGCAGGGTTAGGCGACTCAGTGGGACTGATTACGGATGGACGCTTTTCTGGCGGAACCTATGGCATGGTGGTTGGTCATGTTGCGCCTGAAGCCTTCGTCGGAGGCGCGATCGCACTGGTGCAAGAAGGAGATGAAATTACGATCGATGCTCATGCTCAATTGCTGCATCTTAATGTTCCAAACGCAGAACTTGAACAGCGTCGCGCAACTTGGCAACCGCCTACACCCCACTATCAGCGAGGCGTACTCGCAAAATATGCAAAATTGGTTTCGACCAGCAGTTTAGGAGCTGTAACTGACTTACAGCGGTTTCTAAATGAATAAGCCACAATGAGCGAACCAAGCGATTGCATCCTCCTCCGAGATTTTTTCAGTCACAATCTCAGTCAAAGCTTGATTGAGAGCTTCCAAAGATCGGGCTTTAGCAGAGCGTAGTAACTGCTTGAGTTTCGACCAACACCACTCAATCGGAGATAAGTCTGGAGAATAAGGTGGCAGGAAGACAAGTTGTGCGCCAGTAGATTCAATCGCTTGCCGAACTCGTTGAGCATGATGCACAGGAAGATTATCCATGACCACAATTGCTCCGACCCAAAGTTGCGGGATCAACACTTCGAGCAAGTAGACGACAAAGACCTCGGTATTGACACTACCCAGAATCGTCATTGTCGCAATGAGTCCTTCTAGTCCAATGGCACCAGTCAACGAGATGTTTTGTCCAACATTGCGTGGACGGACATCATGCACTCGCTCTCCCTTCGCAGCACGACCATTCATTTGGGTCATGCCCAAATGAATGCCTGCTTCATCGACAAAGACCAGATTGCGAAGGTCAATGCTGAAGCTCCAATGTCGGAATGCAAAACGTAGCGCTTGCACTCGCTTTGTTTCGGCTTCAGTTGCCCTAAATGTTTTTTTTGACGCTCAGGTTCATCTGCTCCAGCACTCGCCACATCGTCGAGATGCCGACTTGAACAGCACATTCTTGTTCGAGTCGCTCACACAATTCCCACAACACAAGGTCAGGTTGCTGTTTCAACCAGTCGGCAATCAGGGCTTGCTCCTTCACACCGATTTTTGCGACGGCTCCACCCCCATGCGGTTTAGGTTGCACCGTCTTCTGCTCTCGGTAGTGGCGCATCAAGTCTCGCACAAACGACAAGCTGACCTTGAACCGTTTTGCCAGTTGGCGTTGACTTCCTTCTTTCGCCTCGTAAGCATCCAGAATGCGTTGGCGTAAATCGACCGAGTAGGCAGCAGGCATTGCTCATTCCTCATGACTGCTGCTAAGGTGCCCATTCTGTGGCAGACCCAATCAGAAACCGCTGTAAATTGAGATTTTGTCCAATGCCTCGATTGAAATTAAAGAATATCGGGGCAATTGAACAAATCTGGCAATTCTTTAACGGCAAAATTGAGGAATAGGGCGACTGTAGCATCTCAGCTCCTTGCATAAAATCCAGGATCGCACCGTGTACTTTGCTTACAGCACTTCACCTTCTGGAGTGCTCGTTTTTCAGTTCTATCCAATCTATTTTTCCCAGAAATATTATGGCAATTTTCGCTTTTTCTGCGGGTGGATACTTAGCAATTTTGGGTGACAACCTCGATAACACCATTAAGGTGAGTCGAGATGCGTCGGGCGCGCTCTTAATCAATGATGGAGCCGTCTCCATTTTCGGATCTCGCCCTTCTGCTTCGCGTACCCAACAGATTGATGTATTGGGCTTCGGCGGCAACGATACGATTACCTTAGATACAACCCTCGGTGCATTGCCTGCGACTCGGCTCTTTGGAGGATCTGGCAGCGATGTTCTGCAATTTACAGGAAGTGCTGACGCTGAACAGTTCGATGTTTCTGCCAATTCTAATCGAGTTCGCCTCACCCGCAACCTTGGCAACGGTGTAGTAGACTTGGACGGCATTGAGCAACTCGATCTCAATCCTTTGGGTGGAGCAGATACCGTTACGGTTAATCCTCTGGCTGTAACTGCACTCCGCACGATTAACTTCAATTTAGAGGGCAGTGTTAGCAGCGGGGATGGAGCATTTGATCGTCTGATTGTGAATGGAACGAATAACGCAGAAACGATTGATGTTACGGGGACAGGCACTGGTAGTTATTCCATCAGCGGATTGTCTGCAATCATCAATGTCAAAGGGTCGGAAGCAACGGATTCGTTAGCGATCAACACCTTCGGAGGAAATGACGCGATTCGCTCTACCCTTCCTGCGTCAGTGGTGCAATTCACCGTCGATGCTGGAGCAGGCGATGATACTATGCTTGGCGGAGCAGGTGTAGAGACTTTCTTTGGCGGTGACGGGAATGATATCGTCGATGGCAATGGTGGCAACGACATTGCTTTTCTGGGTGCTGGCGATGACCTCTTCATTTGGGACCCTGGCGATGGCAGTGATGTCGTGGAAGGGCAAGCGGGCAGTGATACTCTACGCTTCAATGGCTCCAATGGTAATGAAGTGTTTGATGCTTCTGCAAATGGGGGGAGAGTTCGCTTTTTCCGTAACCTTGGCAACATTGTTATGGATCTCGATGATGTAGAACGGCTCGACCTAAATGCGCTCGGTGGTGCTGACTCCATCACGGTAAATGATTTGACTGGAACCGATCTGAGTCAAATTGCCCTGAATCTGGCAAACAATGGCACGGGTGATGGTCAAGTCGATACGATCGCAATTAGCGGGACGAATGGAAATGATACGATTACGGCAAGTTCATCAAGCAGCGGGATTGTGATCGCAGGTTTAGCTGCTAATGTCACGATCGTTGGCGCTGAAACAACAGACACCCTCACTCTGAATGGCTTAGCCGGAGACGATACCATCAACGCCAGTGGCTTAGCAGCGAACTTAATGCAACTAGCTCTCAATGGTGGACTTGGCAACGATACGTTCTTTGGCAGTGCGGGCAATGATCTCATCAACGGCGGAGATGGCACGGATACCGCATTTATGGGAGCGGGCAACGATACCTTCATCTGGAACCCAGGGGATGACAACGATGTAGTCGAGGGGCAAGCAGGCAGCGACACCCTACGCTTCAACGGTGCAAACGTTGCTGAGACGTTTGACGTATCTGCAAATGGGGGTCGAGTTCGGTTGTTCCGTAATGTTGCCAACGTGACGATGGATTTTGATGATGTAGAACGGTTGGAACTCAATGCCTTGGGCGGGGCAGATACCATCACGATCAACAACCTAGCAGGCACCGATCTGAGTCAAGTTGACCTCAATTTAGGGGCAGGAGACGGGGCACAAGATTCGATCATTATCAATGGCACGAACGCTGATGATGTCGTAGTGTTGGCTGCATCTGGCAATGCCGTTAATGTGATTGGATTAGCATCGAATATTGCGATCATAGGAGCAGAGAGTAACAATGACAAACTGACGATTAATGCACTCGCTGGTAATGATGTCGTCGAAGCCAGTTCTCTTCCTGCTGTGATTGGGCTGACAGCAGATGGCGGCGATGGCGACGACATTCTTAATGGTGGTGATGGCAACGATGTTCTTCTCGGTGGTCCTGGGGATGATGTTCTTCTCGGTGGTCCTGGGAGCGACGTGCTCGACGGTGGTTCTGGGAATAATGTCGTGATTCAGTAAAACGTGAACAAGGTGCTAATTCTCGCCCGCTCCTAGAACGATCAGTTTAATTCGCATCATTTGCGATCGCAGTCTTGCCCATTCTCGAAAAGTTTGGGCTTTTTGTTTGTCCAATGCGCTGAGATTGCCTAAAAACTGCGTTGTTTCGCCGTTTCCTAATCTGTAGTCCAGCTCAATTAATTTGTGCTGCAAAGCCTGTCTACGAGCGATTTCTTGAGAGATTTGAAACTCTCGACGGGTTTGATCAAAGTCGAGAACTTGAAGAATGACATTCTCACGCAACTTCGCGGCAATTTCCCCCCGTTTGTTTTGAATTTCGGCAAGTTTGACCTGCAAATCTCCGATCGCGATCGCTCGACTTTGAGCAGCAGCATCGCCACCTGTCGCATTCCTGAATAAGGGCACACCGACAAGAGAAAGAATCTCATTCACTGAACTGAGCGTATTACCAAAGAACAAATCCCCGATGCGATTGAGAATGCCTTTCTTTCTCGCTGGCTGACCCGGAACAGTTGGAACGTCTTCGACTTTGAGCCAGGACTGCACCAAGGGTTCAAACACACCCAGTTGAACCGTTTTGATGTTATTGCGCTTTGCCTCATCGACTTTCTGTTCGATGACCTTCACTCGTTCATCGATCGCTTTCAGTTCGGGGGAAGTCTCGATCGCTTTTTGCTGCAATTGCTGAATGCAGGCATCCGACATATCCAAGCAGGGCAAATCACCGAGCATTCCTTTCCAGAGGTCATCATTGATGCGGAGTTGGATTAAGCGATCGAGTGAGTCTCCAGCCGGATTAAGCGGGTTCTCATCGGCTTTGATGGTATCGGGGTCTTCGGTCTTTTCCTCGCTCGACTCTTCCGGCTCTGATTCATCTTTGAGGATTTGAGGATTGGAAGGGGGGCGTTTCTGGCTTTGGGTCGTCTGAGTCGTTGGAACTGGCTTGCTTTGAGCGAGGGGTGTTTCGCAAATCACCGACAATAAGAGTAAGTTCAACAGTGAGAATTTGATTATTCTGACCTTTCCATTTAACCCGTTGAACTTTGGCATTGTAGGCACTCTTGACGATCGATAAGTTGGTAAGTTGCGTTTCTAAGTTTTGAAGTTGCACATTGACTTGAGCAAGTTGGAAAACGCGATCTCGCTCTTGCTGTTCATGTTCTTGTAACTGTCGCTGATATTCTTGTTGCTGACGTTCAAGGTCGATGCTGCGCTTACTGATTTCTAGCGAATGCTCGTATTGCCGATATTGATAGTTTTCCTTAGCGCGATCGAGTTTCGCTCTTGAGAGTTCTAACTCTGCCTTAGCTTGTTTCACGTCACGCTCTCGTTGCCGCAGTTTCTCTTGTTCGTGGGGCAGAGTGCTAGGGGGAAGATCACTTGGATTGAAGCCTTGCAGTAAATCGATTTTGCGCTGCTGTCGGTTCCAGTCCTGCTCGATTTGCTGAAGGGCGACTTGTTCACGATCGATTTCGGCTTCTTCCTCGATAAATGATGGGGTTGGAAGATTGGCAATTCCCGATGCGGCTTTGGGTGCGAGGGGTTTGATTGGGGCTTGTTTGAGTCGATCGAGTTGGATCAAGACTTGGGCTTTCTGCGCTTCTAATCGTTGGCGTTCACGAGTGCGATCTGAGAGAACTTGACCCATAACGACAACATCGCCTTCTCGGACTTTCAAATCTTCCGGCGCGGATAAGCTGAGTTCTAGGGTGAAGCGCTTCGCTCTGGTGTTAGAAACTGAGGAAGCTGTGGGAGTTGGGATAATGGTGGGAGTCGGACTCGGAGTTGAATTCTGCGCCTGGGCAGTACAACTTGTTAGGAGCAAACTCACTATAAACGTTAACAGTCGATTCATTGACGACGAGGGCAATCACTTTGGGTTAGTGTGCCCTTACTGTAGAGTTCAGTCATAACGTTCCCGCTGCACCGGAACAATGTTATTTGCGTCCAGTGAGCAGGAACGTTATGGTGCTTAGATCTACCAACTTGGATCACGCTGCGAAAGGTCATAACGGGGTCGAATACCCCGACTTAACGTTAGATTCCTCTCTCTATACTGTCCTCGATACCCTAATCTCCATAAAATTACTTCATCCACCCACTGCACTGCTCGTAAAATCACCTCCCATTGCTGGACATCAGACAGGGGAATCGGTTTTGTTTCAGCATGAGTCGAATTATTCCGGATGTCCACGAACTGTTCTACAGTTACATCCTCTCCTGATATACCAATTCGATTTAGAAGAGCTTAAAGGCGAGGTTTCGCCTTTAAGGTCTCGTTAGTCTTGCGTTGTGTAAGATTGGGTTCTTCATCTACCAAAATAATTCGAGCTAAATTCTCCAATAGCGTCCCTAGGGCATTAGCGACAACAGGTGCCAAAACATTTCTTCTACGTCCAAATGGTCTTGGAATTCCTTGAAAGTACCATTCTAAAAGAATAATCCATTTCTCTTTCCAATGAGGAGATTGAAGCATTCGTTGAAAAACTGGAAAACATTGAACAAAATCTAATAAATCTTGCATACCAAAATATCTGATGAAACCTTGTCCTAATTCTTCTTGTGGAACAATCAAAGGTGCTTCAGTTAATGAGGACACATCCTCGAGAATTACTCGATCTGTTTCCATTTCCACAAACTTCTTTGCAATTGCATAGATTGGTTTGATATATCCTCCATTGATATACGACAGCATTAAACATAACTCTGAGAGAGTTTTACTGGCATCAGATAGGGAGATACTCAATAGATCTTGAATTTTTGTAGAAGGTTGCTTGGTCTGAAAGAGGCGAACTTTTAGGGTAACCATTGAACCTCTGTTCTGAAATTCTGGTTTCAGCCAATCCAAGGCATCTTGATTTGTAGAAAATTCAACACTCCAATCGTTACTGATCTCTACCACAAAAGATTTACATTTTAATGCTTTGGTGATGGCTGCAAGATCGCTAGCTGTAGCTTCTCTCAAAAAATCTGTATTCGGTAGGTAGAAATCAAAATAGTGGGCACCTGCATTTATATCCCCATATAAAGCTTGCTCTGCATAACCTCTGCTTTGTCGCCTTTGCCCACCTCGAAATGTAAACGTTGGTCTTCCAACTACAAACTGAGGCTCTGAACCATCCCAAGAACTCAGCTTTTGGGGTGGAGCAAAAGAGAGAGAGTCAAAATCATATTCCCCTCTGGCTGTTTCAAATTCCCAATGCACTCGCGGAGTTTGGTTAATCGTAAGCCAAACTGTCAAACGACCTTCAAGATTATCCAAATGTCCAATATTGTTAAATAACTCTACATCCTCTTGCTGACCAACAAGATCCTTATCCAAAAACATCTTTATATCTTGCTCCTGAGTCTTTGAGGATTCCAGCTTATCCGATCTGATTCCAGCTTAGAAAATTTTGCAGAGAGCTTTAACGTCTAATTTCGCCACCAGTTTCTGCTGATGTATAGATTTTCAACTCGCCCCTACCGAGAACTTGCAGCATAATGATGCCCATCACCCGCCGCAAAAACTTCTCGAACTTCACCGATCACCCCTCAACACTCAGGTGTATGGGCTTTGTTATGCCTTGTCTTTATGATCAACCTTCTAGACATTGATCGACTTCCGTTTTTTGACAAACCTAAATTTTGCTCAATCACCATACTCCAACTCATGCTGTTAACTCTTCAAGTAATTTTTTGAATTCTTCCCTCTCCCTAATTAGTTCAAAATCTGAATCCTTTCGTGCTAGCTGCCTAGCTTTTGATGGAGCAAGATTTATTGCTTGATTTAGGTTTCTTACAGCTTCTTCAATATTACCTAAAAAAGCATAGTAACAAGCTTGATTGTACCAGGCTCTAGGATAGTTAGGTGCAATTAAGGTTGCTTGTTCAAAGCACTTAATTCCCCTACTCATTCCTTCTTGCTCGTTGTTGTACCATCTTCTGTAAGCAAGACCTTTATTAACTAATGCTACGAAAGGAAGCTGCTCAAGCTGAATGGCACGATCATAGCAGTCGATAGATTTTTTATATTCTCCTGCCATTCTTCGCGCATTTCCCAAACCAAGATAGGCATAATAAGTTTCTTTGATCTCAATTGCTTGTTCATATTTCAGAATCGCTTCTTCATATTGCGAAATAATCTTGTCTTCTTCTACATGATTTGTCGAGCCAGTTCTTTTGAACCAAGCATTGATTGATTGATAGTCTGATAAAACTTGATAATTCGCTAAGTAAAACAAGCCATCTCCCCATTTTGTATAATCCTCAAATGTCAAACGTAATCGAGGATTTCCAGATTTAAGAGATTGAAGCTTAACTATCAATTCTGTCAGCATTTCTTGAATTTCAGGTTTGATTTCTTCCTGAAAAAATGAATTTGGTGATGGTAAGAAGACTGAAATTTCTTGAATAAGTTCATCCTTCTGCCTTTGAGCAGCTAGATCGCTGCGTAAATTGTCAAGGTCTTTCTCAAAATCATTCTCGACTTCCTCTTTTAAGTTTTTGAGTTCTTTCTTAAACTCTTCTTCAACTTCTTCTTTGAATTGCTTCCTTAGCTCACTTTGCAGGTTATTGATTACACTTTGTCTTAAAACCCAAACAGAGATACCTATTAGGAATACTGCAAAATTAAACTGAGTGAAAAATCTAGTGTAAGAGCGATCAACCTCCTTCTCAATATCATCTCTTACACTTGTTTGTGTGGCTCCTCTTGGATTAAGCATTAAGTACGAACTAATTCCAAATGTCGTTGCCATCATCAATAGGTAAAGAGTAACTGCGATCGACAACAAAAGCGTGGGTAAATTATTCTGTTTGCTCTGTGGCTTTTTGTTTTGCATACAACGATGTAAGGAGCTAAACACAGACTGCTACACAGGAAAATTATATTTTTCCAGATTGCTTGCAAAAAACAGATATCCTCTAAACCACTGCCATCATTCAAGACGAAAGCAGTATAACGATTGAGTTGAACCGCACCAAGTCAATCAAGCAACTCCCACGTTTCTAAGGATGAGGTAGACACTTTCACATGATGCGATCGAGAAACAGCTTGACCAAGTTCCAGTGATCGTTCTAGCAACCCTCTGAACGAAACTTCACTGAGGTCGCGGACTAATTGCCTTCAGCGTCAACGTTCCCGTCACATACTGTTCACCCAATTGCTGTAGAGCCGATTCAATCGGGTGAAACGTCATCGTTACCGTCTTATCCACCAATTTCGCCGTTTGGAATCGATTCGCCTCGATCGGAATTCTCACATTCTCTGGCAGATCAACCACGATCGAGCCACTCAGCAAAATCAAAGCGTTGGGCTGTGATGCCACAATCTCCTGAAGTTTCGGCGCGATTTCCTCATCCATGAATGAGATCGTTTGTAATTGGGTGGTGGCAGGGTTGCCGATCGTCGCAGTAATCCGCTCTGTCAAAATCTGCTGACCCGTTTTGAAGAATTCGCCCTTACCATCCGTCACGATGAATGAATCGCCTTCATTGGCAACGATGAAGTATTTTCCATCAGCGCGGGTGCGATCGCTTGCCCAAATCCCTTTTACATCTGCCCAAACGTGATGAGTTGGAGATTTCTTGTTGTAAACCTCGATCGCTCCATCGGTCATGCCCAAAACAGTCGTAACCTGCTGAGTGAGTCCGCCACTGCTCCCAAGATGCAATCCCACAACGAGAAGCGCGATCGAGATAACTAAAACCCAATACTCGCTCGGCTCCCCAGTCGTGATTCTCCGTTTCGGATTGCTCACACTCCAGCACCAAGCGGGAACTGGATAGAACCACTGAACGCCTTTGACGGTGAAACAGTCAGCGATGCAGGTTAGCAGGTGTCCGAGTGGCAGGGAGAGCCAGATTAGGAGATTGTTGGTGAAATAGCCGATTGGGAGAGCGATCGCGCAAAGTAATCCAGTGGCTATCAGGGAGTGTGTGATCGTTCGATGTGGGAATCGCGCTTCTATCCATCGACTCACAGGAAAGAAGATTTGCCCGACATAACTTGTGGAGGTGTCTAAATCTGGAATCTGTGATCCAATGAGCGATAGGAAGAGTGCTAGGGGGTCAGCGGTTCCGAGGATTAGGGAAGTACCTGCGGTTGCGATCGCGGCATGAGTCACGGACATCATAAGGAGCAAGAGTTCTGAAACTTGCTTCTAGATTGCCCTCGCTGTTTCTAGTACAGCCTTATTTGAGAACGATCGTCTTAGAGCGTCTACGTTTTAACTTCTGGTGGGAAAGCCAGCCGAACATCAAGGCAACCGGAACTCCTGCGATCATGCTAGGCTCCGGGATTACCTCAGAACTCGTCAATTGCACCGTGCCGTAAGCGAGACCAGCATTATTAAATGCAGCGGCAAAGCCATTGCTCGATATGGCAAGCGATGAACTTTCATCACTCGTGCCAACCAGAAAACCCTTGAGTTGATAGCTTCCTGTATCGGTTCGGTTGAATGAAAAGTAAGTAGTAGAACGACCAATCGAGGAGTCGTTCACTTGTGTATAGCGACGGTTGAAGAAATCAAGGGAGAGGCTAGTTGGTCTCTGAGCATAGTAGCCAAACGGTGGTCGTGCATAGGGATCGAAAAAGTTATTCTCGTTGTACTGAATTTGGGATTCATCGAACGTCAAAGTTCCAAAGCCCTTTGTTCCGACTGGCGGCAGTCGATCGGAATCAAAAGATCGATCAACTGTTATTTCAAAGTTACTAACGATCGTCGCATTGAGCGGACTGGAAATGCTACTGAGTCCAATCCAACCGATCGTCGCAAGAACAATAGTCGAAAAAGTACGCATGATAAAGCCATCGATACGATGACTAAATTTTAGGTCTGCAAATCAGTCTTGGATAATGCAAAGAATTAATTTGTGAATCAAAGAGCCATGAAGATCAGAAGTTCTGACGGTCATCCTTCGCGTTGCTGTACATTCTCAAGCTGCCGTCCCAAAAGCTCAAGAATCTCAGCCCTAACCAAATCCGGTAATTCCTCCCATTGATCGCTATTCGCAAACAGCACAACAACAAAATCGGCAAAGACCGCAAAATCCTCAAACCCATACTCATCAAACTTCTTCAGTAATAGATTCAACGTCCTCACTGCCCTAACTTCCTCTTAGTTCCCGAAACTCTACTCAACTGCTTCAACGCCATTCCTACGGTCAAACACACTCTCCCTGTGATGTAGAGTCCTTTATTCCCAGTTCCCAGCCCCACAAATCGCACGACCGCAAACGAGAACAGTGCAGCAACCAGAATCGGCATGATTACAATTCCTTGGGTGTGTTCTACTTTGTCTTGCTTCATGCCCAACTTTTCGCGCTGAATCACTTTCCGCGCAATCATCGGGTTTCGTCCCGCAAGTGGCTGTAATTCTGCGATTCGCGACTGATCAATCTGCAATCCGAGTCTCTGTGCCTCCGATGTCATCACATTGCGGATATGAGCGTCTGATGGCAGTTCTAGCTCGACTTCCAACATCCGCAGAAACATATCACGACCAGGATTGATCGGACTGAATGCAACGACTCTTACGCCGGATGCGATCGCATCTTCCAACCAGTACCGAATACTCGCCGGAAGTCGTTTCGCTTCAGGCAGGATGAACAACCAATCATCAGAAGCATTCGAGAGAATTTCATCCTTCATCTCATCGACGCTCATTGGCTTGAACTTGCCCTCGCCGACCTCGATTTCAATCGGACATCCAACCTGTTCAGCCAGCGACTTGAAGAAGATTTTCGTCGTGCCCTTATAGGTTTCAGTCGCGCAGGTGAATTCACCCTCGAAACGATCGCGAGCAGAAACAGCGAGATCATCGACTCCTGATCCCGCTTCTCCAATGACAAGAACGCTGTGACCGGATTCGACCACAGCACACACTTTATCGAGCGCGTCTTGATTTACGCTGCTGTTTGTCGGCTCTGGCGCATTTGATCGAGTAACTTGTCTGCGATCGCGCTTGGATGAAAATTTGGGCGAGTTGCCTCCTCGGTACGTTCGACTTGCGCTTTAAGGTCTTCAGGTAGATCGTCCTTGGTCATCCGGTTCGCGACTTCTCGAACGACTTGCGGAATCATTGCCAATTCGGAAGCCTTCAGTTCAGCGGCTGCTCGAAAGATTTGCTTGCCTAAACCATTCTCGATGGTCGGTTCTTCTACTGCGGGGATCGGTTCTGCCAGGTCACTACCTTCCACTGCTGCGAGGTTGGTAGGATTTACAGGTGCAAGTTCTCCACCTTCACTATCAATAGATCCATCCATTTCTCCGGTTTCTCGAATGTGTTGATCGAGTCGCTTCATTCGATCAAATTGCGATTGGTCGAGGTAAGCCTTTCCTTTTTCATCCTTGTGAGCTTTGATGCCGAGAAACTTTAATCGCTCGTAATACTGAGCAGATTTAATATCAAATTCTCGTTGAACTTCGTCCGGTCGGTACTGCATCTCAGTAGTGGAATTCTGGTCAACAGCAGCGGAATTCTGGTCAGTCATAGCGGAAAACATTTGAATCAACTGTGCATATTATGTGAGTCTCGCAAAAAAATTCGTGTCCGAGACTCTACCGGAATTCCGATCAACGATCGTAAAGACTTGATGAAGACCAGAAATCGGAATATTCCAAAATTGAATTGGTTCGGTTCAATCTTTCTCACTGTAATTATTTACAGTTAATTCTCAATCTCAGTTAGGAATCTCGCTGATCATAGGGTGATATCTTAATAGGCTCTACCTCGATCGTTGAATGCAAAATTGGCAACCATACGAGCAGAAGGAATCCAACCAATACAGGCGTAGTAGAAGACTCTTTCAGATAATATCGTCGCTTTCCCTCAACTAATCGAGACTCAATCGCTCCGGCAATATGTAAGTTTTGGGTCTGTCGCCTTACTTGCTCATAGGTCAGTCCAGATCGCTTAACTAATTCGTTGCGGGTAAGTCCGTCTGTCTCATTGAGAATTGCCAGAATGCGCGATCGCGTTCCTCGTCCCTGTTTGGTTTGTTCGTATATCGACAGCATGAGATAGTACAAAACTGCTCCTGTCAAAGTGCCCGATGAGGAGAAAGCGATCGACAGAAGAGAAGCGATCGCGCAGATTTCCAAACTGGCTGCATAAATTTCAGAACTTCATCGTGGAAGTAATCAAGAGAGCGATAACACCCTCTGAGTTTTGCTCTCTTTCATGCCTCTACTTACCCCCAAGGAGATCTATCATGCAATTGAAATATCGTGGCTGCTCTTACGACTCCAACTCCACCAGCGCTCAAGTGGCTCCCTCCAACCCGACCCTTATTTACCGAGGAGTCAAATATCAACAAAATTCTGCGGCTCCTCAGCGTGCAACATCACAATGTCAGACCTTGACCTATCGGGGATCAGTTTACTTTGCTTGCTAGTGCTTTGAAAGGATCAGGAGCGCGATCGCACCCTCACTTTATCCGCGATCGCGTTCCTCAGCAGTAGCGTGATGGTTTTCAACTTTCAAAGGGCTGGATTACAATTCCACCAAACCGCGCTTCATCTGCCCAGCACTTTACGCTTTCGATGTAACAGATGTGGTTTTCGTTCTCCTCGCCAGTCTCAACCACTATGGCTTTGAATCCACCACCCACGGAGACATTATAGAAGCCCAACTTTCGCCCTTGATCGTCACAGGCTTTATCGAAACAGTTGTGGCAGACTGATTTTGGGTATCGCGCCCAATGTGGTACTGGAGTTGAACAGATGGGGCAGGGATGAAATTCGGTTTTGCTCATATCGTTGGTATCGTTAATCGTGCTAGGGTCAGCAGTCATCAAAGCTCATTTCTTAGTTTTGAGTTTGTCGCAGTCGCGATCGCTCTTTGTACCATCGGGCATTATGGTATTGCAGAGCAGCGTCCCATCTAGAATTGGCTCAAACATAATTGCGTCCTTCAAGTTAGCGAAACTTAGATTTGTATCTCTGAGATCCGCCATACTAAGATCTGCTTTACTAAGGTCTGTTCTACTAAGATTCACTCTTCTTAAATTTGCTGCACGTAAGTCTGTTCCGCTCAAATTTGCTCCATCTAAATTTGTCTTTTCCAATCTTGCAAGATTCTCATAAGACCGAAAAATCATCACTCTAGACGGCTCCTTATTTCCCATCTTGCGCTCGGCTGACAAAATTGAATCCGTATCAGGTAAATTTAGATCAGATAGGTTGATCCCAACTAGGTCAACCCCAGCTAAATCGATTTCAGATAAGTTGCTTCCACTCAGATTTGCTTCTCTCAAATTCGTTTGTCTAAGATCGAGGACTGGCTTTTTCGCTTGAAGGAGTTTCGCTTTATGTAGAAACTTGATGAGTTGTCCTTGTCGCTCTCCATCCAGTTCTCTCAAAGCTGTTAACGTTCGTGCCTGTGCAACAATTCGAGATTCAGCGTCTGCTTTCGCAGTCCGTAGCCCCCGATCAAATAACAACGTCGAAATCTGGTCAAAATATCGATTCAGCGTCTCCTGTTTCGCTCGATCGTCTGCAATCTGCTGATCCTTTTCCCGATTCGCCTGGGCAATCTCCAAATCTCTCTGTTTCGACGTTTCCTGCAAATAGAACGCACCGATCGCCAAAGCAGTCGGCACAATCAACAATTGCAACACATCCCACAGCTTTTTTTCCTTAAAGCCTGCCCAGTTCCAAAATCTGTGAAGCGGCGATCTCTTTTTCTCATAACGAGACTTTGCGGCTGAAGGCAATGAAGGACTTGTATTTTTTTGTAACTCTAGCTTTTTTCTGAATTATTATTCGTCGATTCTGGGGGCGTTGGTTGCGTCATCGTTGAAATGGAGACTCAATACTCAACTGATACAGCCAATTCCTTGAGTATTTCAGAATTCTCTGTGGTTAATTAATAATCTCTGTCGCAACATCGCCCCTCACAATTCCGCCTGCTGCGAATACACCCCGTCTCAGCAAACCGCTGCCCATGCTTCCTCACTGTCGGATAAGCCAACCACTGAAGCGGAATACCTGTCAGCTTCCAAACTAATCTACCAAAGGAGTGCAATACATCCGAACCCTCATCTAAACTTGGCTCAGTGATGAACTCTTTCAGTTCTGCCGTGAATGCTGACCACTGCGATCGAATTGTGGGCAGGTGACAGAGATCGTAGGCTGCCATTCCAGTTCTGTAGTGTTTGAACATCCCCATCATTACTTCGCTCTTTATCGTGTTCGCAACACTGCATAGCGTATCAATGAATATCTGATTGCTCTGAGAGTTGCTTTTCGCCATTCATGTACGCATCCAGGCTCGCTGAAAAATCTTCGGGAGCTTCCACTTTAATCTGTCTCAGTCGGCTCATGATTCCACCCTTATTTGATTGTTTCCTCTGAATGACAAATTGCTCAACAATTCTGTAAAGCTCATCAAGCTCCTGCTCACTCAGTTGATCAAATTCTGCATCAATCAATTCTCTCAGGGTCATAACTAGAAGAGGGTAATTAAATTTAAGAGTAGGGGAGATTCCTATACCAATAAACAAATGCCTGCTCCCCTGCGAATCATTCTAAGCCAGTCCAACGATGAAATGTTGAGCGAATTGCGGGTAGTCTTCGAGTGTGAATGGATGGGAACTCTCTGACATTATGATTTCTTCCTACCCTGTTTTGTTTGTTCGTAGATTGACAGCATAAAACTGCTGCTTTCCATTCAGTTGCATTTCCGTAACAAATCAGGCTATTCCTGCGAAGACGTTAGAAAAAAATCAAGAGTAGTATAATCAATCACGGTTTATTAGTGATGGTACTTAGAAATGAAACCAAGCGTCGTATTGTTTGCAATCAGCACAATAGTTCTGGCGACTCCCGTTTATGCCCAGAATTGCAAACTAACTCAGGCTGTATACCGAGATGGAAATGGAAAGGGATTTGAGTTAGTTTTCAGACCACCTACTTCGAGAAGTGTGACAGTTTATGCTACGGCTGTCCTTAGAAGCAAGTCTCAGGACGAATTATATCGGTTCAATCTCTCACAGTCACAGGGATATGGCTCAACCTCACTTGCAGATACTAGGGCTACTTCCGAGAATTGGCAGGACAATAGCTTTATAATCAACTTCTTTGATAGCAATCTCAAATCTGCCTCAATGCTATTAGGACGGGAAAGCATCGTCCCCAAATACGCCTTTATCAACGGTTTAGGCAGTCGTGATTATTACAACAGAAGGCAATCAATTTCAGAGAGCAATCCTCTCATCGGTGATACGATGTGGGTCTTCAACCGTTGTCAATCTAGGTAATCAAGCACCAACGCTTATGGTAGGGGAATGCCTGCTGCCTTCAATGCCAGTGTAAGAACCATCTTAGCTGCTTCACTCACGGTTGTCTCACTGGCTTTATTTGCCATCGCCTTACTCCACAGCACCATTTTTCCCATCAGGGTAGGGTCTGTCTCCGCTTGCTTCGCCATTTCCGTCGAGACTTGCTGTTGAGCATCCTCGACCGTAACACCCTGATTCTGAAGCTGTTGCAATAAATCCTGAATTTGCTGTGCCGCTTGGGTGAGGTCTTGGCTCATGTTGACATATTGAACATTGCTGATTTGACTACCTGCTTGGGCAGTATCAACAAAGTTACCAATGCTCGAACCGCGAAAGTCATATTTAGGGGATTCTTTCTCAGCCATTGTTTTGACAATCTCCATTAAATTCGTGTTGTTTTGTCGGTGAAATTCGAGTTGTTCTTGGTATAGCGAAATCTGACCGTCTTTGGCTTGTAATTCGGCTTGATAGCGTTGTTCTTGGAGTTGTAGTCTCGTCTCATAGAGTTCTTTTGCATGACTCTCAATCGCTGCCTTATCCGCCTCTGGCGGCACTTCTAAACGAATGACGAAGGCTCCACCGCTTTTCTTCTCAATTCCTTGGATGGAGAGATTATTGTATTGCGATCGCAGTTCTTGAAAAGATTGGAAAAAGGCTTGCCAGGCGATACCATCCGCGAAGATGAGATCAACGGTTTCAAGAGCTTTTTGGAAGAGCGTGCCAAACCCTCCTAAGCAGAATACCTGGTTAGGGTCACTCGGACGGCGCTCTCCTTGCCTTTCCTTTAAATAGATGTAATCACAAACTACATCTGTTAGTTTTGTAGCACTGTTCGTGTGCCAGTTCTCAATACAAGCTCCTGTAAGAATCGCTTTCTCAAATGAAGTGCCTAACGCCTTTACTGACTTCAGATCTGCATTTGTTAAATCTGCATAATCAAGCTGAGCCGAGCAAAGATCTGCTCGGCGAAAATTAACCTTTTGCATCTTTGCATGGCTAAAATTTGCTTCAACTAGCAGAGAACGAACAAGGTTGGCATTTCCTAATTCCGCAAAGCTGAGATCAGATTGGTAGAGTATAGCCCCATTGAAGGTTGCACCCGTTAGAATCGCTCCTCTCAAATTGGCATTACTGAGGTTAGCACCCGTTAGATCAGCGTTAAGCAGACTGACTCTTGCTAAATTAGCTTTTGAGAGATCAACTCCGCGAAAATTTGCGTTATTTAGGTGAGAGACACCTTTTAGTTGGTCAAGCCGCAAACCTCTAAGACTCGGCTTTTTGATTCGAGGATTTTCTAATCTCCAAGTATTCCATCGATTAACGCCCTCAGCAAGAATATTGCAATAATTGTCAGGCATGGCTAGATACCCCGATCATCTGTCAGTAGATCATGAGCTTGAGCAAGTTGTAATACTGAAAGCGTGAATCCGTCGCGAATCTCACCACTACGAATCTTAGCTTTGACCTCTTGAGTGGTGAGCGTTACGGTGTCCGAAATGGATTCTCCCTCTTCAGGACAAGGAGCTGCATCTCCTGGCTTTAATCGAACAAAATAAGCTTGTGCTGAACCTGCTAGGAGTCCAGTATTCGAGTAAACCTCTCCAAGATTGTAGATAGCATCAATCTCAAGCCCTAGTTCTTGTGAAAGCTCAGCTTCTACAGCTTCTTCAAGAGTCTGAGATTCTTCTCTGTATCCTCTAGGGCATTCCAATTCCCAGTGCCGAGTCGCGTGTCTAAAGATTTTATTGAGGTAGACTAAGTTGTCTCGCACAGGGAGCATGACAACTCCAGCTTTACCCGTCAACGACGCTCGTTCAATAATTCTGAGATATGTTCCAGCTTGTCCATTCTTGAAGATGACAGGATCTCGAATCACGAGAATATAATCATCTTCAAACACAATTCCAGTCTCACTAGCCTGCGGAGCGGACTCTGATGAAGCAATAGATTTAGATCGAAGTTTTGCTTGAACTGTCCCAATAACTTCTGAGTCAGTCGCAATTTCGATTTCTCCTGATTTGTAGTTGCCTAAGTAGCGAAACTGTTCTGGTAAACGCGATAGATAGTGATTACTGTGAGAGGTCATACGTTCGTTAAAAGGTTAGTGCTGTACTACAAGTCTGTGCCAGGAGTAGATCCGTCGATATACCCATCATCACTTTCATCATCAAAATCGTTCAAGTGTTCATCTGGCTCAAATAGATGTTCAAAAGACGCAATTTCTTCGCTTTCACAAATTGCCCGCATCTCTTGACCACGTTCTTCAGTCTCTTCAAACGAAAAATGTGTTGATTTTTGTGTAAGATCTTGCAGATTTTTCGTATGTGCTACATAAGCTAGCCTTTTGGATTCCTCACTCGCCCCTAAAAAGTTTCTAACGCTTGAGATCCACTCGTCGTTCTGCATAATTTCCCATATCTCTTTCCATCTGCTTTCTCGCGATCTAATCCATTTTTCTAGCAATAAGTCGTCGCCTGTAATCGAGATTCTGATTTGATCTCGCTCTCCAAGTTCTGCACTTTCTTCACTAAGATTCTGAGCCAGAATGACATACGTGCTGGTTGTAGACTCGATTGTGGTTAAGATACCTGTTTGCGCTCCCACTGCCTTATAGATCACAGCGTTGTAGCAGCTATCAACATACTCAACTACACCAGAGTAGATTTCATCATCATCAATGTACTGTCGTCCTTCAATGCGTACATTGCTTCGCCTAGTAACATCTACACCTCTATCGATCAAGGTAAGTAATCCTTCTCTTAATCCTCTAAATTCTGGTTGATCCATTAATTGATCAGGAAGATTAGTAGCATTCGCTAGGTTATTAACGTAATCAGACATTGCAGAACCAAGATTTCGAGCAGTAAGCTTTCCCTCGTTCTCAAAGTAACGTTCTGAAAAGTAGTGATCCAGCTCCTGAATTTGAGAAAAGAAGTGCAAGAGTGAACCATCAGAAGCCATCTCCCTTTCAATCTTGGTAAAGCTATCATTTTCTAACATTCCAGCAAGCCTGTTTCTTAGACTTGTGTCTTGATTCAGCCCAGGAAGTGCAGAAAGAACAAAATTCTCGCTCTCGAAGAATGAGGAAATCATCCTACGATATGAAGCATACCCCTGCCGAGGGCAGAGGAGGAAAGGATAACAAATCCACTCTCTGTCTAACTTTCGGGGGCACACTCTCAGTGCATCAGTGACAATTTCTAAAAAACCAGTAGAGTCAAAACTATGAGGTTCAGGCACTACTATACGCCTTCCTAGCAAGAGTGAGTAAATCAGTTCAATCTCCGCTTGAACTCTTCTCTTATTTAAATCTCTTTCTGACAGTTCCGCATATCTAACCGAATCGAAGGACTCAATAAAGCAAAGAGGTTGCTTCTCTCCATCCAAAAGCTTCTTAAAATTCATGAGTTCACATCTACTCAGAGACCTGAGTAGTACAAGATGCAGCTTTTACAACTTCAACATTGCACCCACCTACACTCGAACCAAGCAATAGCCTGAAGCTTAGACTATTCCGACGCAGAAATAAAAATTGTGTTCCTGAATATCATTCCTCTAGTTTGAGATTTACATCCTCCAACTAGAAAACTTTAGAGCATTTTTTCTCTGTTCAGTGATACTGTAGCTTACTGCGAACTGTTTAGTGAACAGTTCGGTCACTACATCTTTCGTTACATAATTTCCCAAGTGGAAAAATTCGATTGAATTCCAGCGTTGAAAACTTCACCTCACTTCTCCAACAATTTCAACGTTTCCCCAATCGGCGATCGCACTCCATAAACCGAATTCTCCACATCCGCATACTTCGCCTTGGGAATGTACCTTGATCGCTTCTGTCCCTTCTCTTCCCAGTGCAGCCAAGCCTGTTTCGTCTCCCAAATATCCCCATTCTTCCGCTTACGTCGCACGGTATGAAACTCGATCCACCCACAAGAATGTGTGCTGGGGGGTCTTTTCTTAATACCTGTAGTGTCATCCTCACCCCCCAGCACTCTTTTTGTAGCGTGTCCATTTGGGGACGATTCCGACTCCTCCTGATCAAAGAGATTCAGTTGCAACCGGGTTGAATCGCGCTGATGTCCGGCGAGTTCAACCGACTTCTGATCAGGCTGTGATTCGTATTCCGCAGGTGATTCGCAGACAGAAGAAAGACGATAATTCATACCGCTCCCTCTGGCTTCTCAGCTTGATCGACATCCGGTTCTAGAATCACTTGCTGATGATCTTGTTCAGCTTTCTGAGTCTCTTGCCAAGTGCGATCGCGCTGCCTCAAATTCATTTGCTGAGTCAAGTCCTGAATTTTCGCTAAAGCCTGCCGTCTCGCCTCAAACTGATTCCGTAACGTAATACGCCACTGTTCTCGATTGATGCGATCGAGTTCGGCACAGATCTCGCGTTTAAACCGCCAATCAATCGTTCCCGAAACTCCTGGCGATGATCCCTGCACCCAGTTCCCAGCCGAGCAGTTTTGGCAAAGCGGTAACCTATCCTCATTGGGTCGATAATCCGGGACGATCAGGGGCATCAGACTACTTGCAATGAATCCACTGTCTTCACAGCAAAAACAAGTCCATTCCGGTCGCCACATTTGACGATCGTGCTGTTGCTCTGGAGAAGAAATCGGTTCTCTGGGAAATTGAGGGAGGTCTGACATGATGAATCCTCCCTAATACAAGCCTTGTTGCTGCGCCCATTCATAGAACGATCTGCGCTTCCGTTTCTCAGCCTGATCGCTGCATAACCCGATCCAACCCAACCCCTCATCATTTAGGGCAGCAAGGTACTCGTTTTGGAGTGGATGTACTGACAGTCAATATCGGGCACAGGCGTGGTGGAACGCTCGATTTGGAACTGCTCCCACAACGTTTTGAGGTGGGCTTCGATCCATCGCTTCGGTAAAGTTGGACGCTTTGGTAATTCTTCTATTTTCTTCTTACAAAACTTTTCAAACTTCTCTCTCTCTGCTTCTGGGATCTGAGAGAGAAATGGATCAGTTTGATTAGTCTGATCTATATGAGGCGATCCAGAATCTATATCTGGTGCGGGTTCTAGCGCTTCATTTTCTCGCTTTTGAGACAACTTTCTCAAATTTGAGACGACTTTCTCATTTTTGATACTGGAGTCTCGTTTTTGAGACTATTTTCTGTCAAAAGTTTTCTAGCTCCGACTAAGTTGCGGAACGCAATCTTGGCATGTTGAGTATCGAATAGTCCTAGTTCTTGAAGTCGTGCGATCGCTCTATAGAACGTTGGCTTAGAAAGATTGCACTCGGTCAGTATGGTTAGTAGATCGAGGTCTTGGTAATGCTCACCAAAGGGATCGATCGTCACTAAATAGCTCCAGAGTCGCCATTCTGCGGCAGTTAATTTGGCAGCACGAAGCGTTTGAGCCAGTTCAGCAGTCAGAGGATAATGCTTAGACATCTTGCACCTCTGAAGTCGTAATCGAACTGAATGAAGGCTGTGTGTGATTTACTACAGACAGTGAAGATTTCTCACTCTGGATAGATGTCGAGTGAATAGGCGAAGATTGAGTATTCATAATTTAGAAAACAAGATACTTGTGCCCTATCTGCTCCAAACAGGTAGGGCGTTTACTTTCTGAAGGTCAAACGCTTGAGAGATTAAGAAGCTGCTTTCTCAGGCTCAGTTGCAATGAGTTGCTTGATTCGTTCCTGCACCTTTCTTGCGAGTGCAGCATCTTGTCTTCTTAATTCCAGCCCTTTAAGCAGGTCTGTTTTCTCCATTCCTAGCTGTTCAGCAAGCACGTTTAAGCTTCGTTCTGATAGCCCTCTCGATTTCGTCCATGCCGCAAAATCACTCGCTCCAAACCCAGTTAGAGCGGCAAGATCAATATGACGGGCATAGCGAATATCTTCGATCGTCAATTTCACAGCAACCTCTTGAGAAGTCTTCATGTGATGAGTTTCCATTTAGAACGAGTAGATTATAGAAAAATATAATCTATTATACTTTTGTATAATCACGGAAAGGGGAAGGTGACAATGGCACAATAAAAAATCCCCTGTCATCGGCAGGGGACGAGATTCGGATTGATCGTGAATTGAAGCTAAACCTACTCTTCTTCCTTTGCAGCTTCAGAAGCAATGGTTTCATCCTTGTAGGCTTTAGCGACCAGATTTAGCATATATTCGCGCTGCTCTTGGGTGAACACCTCAAGAATCTTCTCTACACTGTCTATTCTTGGGTTTTTAATTCCATTGCGAAAGTGGCTAATTTGTGTAGTAGTTAAACCAGTTTTCTCAGCAATTTCAAGTCCGGTCAGTTTAAACCGAAACATTGTATCCCTAAAAGCATTCGCGAACTTCATTGCCAATAGACCTGCTTCATATGTGAGTCATAAGTAACTGTCTGATACACCAACCGTATTCAGATTCAACAATCTTTTACTTGAACCTGTAACAAATTACAAGATCGAAGAATCTAGAATTGTATTTTCTTATAATATATTATCTAATAATATAATCCTGATGAGAAAGTAACTAAGGTCATGTTAGCCCTATTCAATCTTACAGGCGTATAGCCTTCAGGGTTTTATCGCCACTTTGTTCGTCAGCAAATTTCCTCTATTCTAATCTGGAGTTCCAATTGAGACTTGCTTCTCTTCTACAGGAAACCGCAGCCCGATATCGCTCAGCCGTTCACAGGGTTTTAGAAGATTGGTCGCCCGTATGTGGATGCGATCGACCTGGTTCTCACCCAACCTGTGAAGCCTGTTCATGTCTGCCTGTCTTTGAAAGACTTTTAAGACAAAAAATGCATGAAAAGACGATTGAGCCAGGAACTACCCCTTGGTAGTGTTCTAGATATGTGGATATATGGCAGAATGAAAACGATGTGTTAGAGGGCTGAGTCGAGATGGTCCTAGAACCTGTTCAATGTCCCGATTGCCAGAGTGTGGATGTCGTTAAGCATGGTCGCAGTGCTGCTGGAAAACAACGGTATTGTTGCCGTAACTTAGAGTGTTCGAGACGATCATTTATCTTGAACTTTAGCTATCGAGGACGACTGCCTGAAGTCAAAGCGCAAATCAGCGACATGGCAATCAACGGCAGTGGTATTCGTGATACCGCCAGAGTGTTGAAGATTAGCCCAACGACTGTGATTGAAACGCTGAAAAAAAGTCAAGTCAACTTGAACAAGTAAACATAAGTCTGCTCGAACAGCACCAACCGGATAACACTGCAGTCATGGTCGTCAGAGTCGAGGCGGCGGAGATGGACGAGATGTGGAGTTTTGTCGAGTCAAAGCAGCATCAACGATGGTTGTGGCACGCGATTGACCATCAAACTGGAAAAGTCCTTGCCTATGTGCTAGCCACCCATGAAGACTCAGCTCTTAAGCAACTTCAGCAACTGTTAGCTCCTTTTTCGATTCAACGGTTTTACACCGATAGTTGGGGAGCTTACTTGCGATTGCTAGATGAGCAGCACCATACGGTTGGCAAAGCCAACACACAGCGCATTGAGCGGAAACATCTAACTTTGAGAACTCGGATCAAGCGGCTTGCCAGAAAGACGATCTGTTTTTCCAAGACTGAGAAGATGCATGATACTGTGATTGGATTATTCATCAATCGTCATGAGTTCGGGCGAGCAGTATAACGTTATGCCCACACATCTAGAACACTACCCCGCGACCGACCCGACCTCTATTTCCAGATCACAAGTTTGATTTTGGCGATCCGGCTTGGATGGTTCCGATTCAGCAGGGAGGAACGATCGAAGCAATATGGTATCGACAGAATGATGATGCTTGGCTATATCGTCTCACTGGGCTGAGCCAACCTGAAAAATGGTGGCACGAAGAAAAGCTAGAGAACGCTTGTCCAGATTGCGGTCAGTCCTGGAGCGGTACGAGAACTTGCCAGTGTGGACGATCTCCAGATGAGTGAAACAGAGCCTACAAAAGAAAAAATGATCCGCTTCACTGCGGATTTGCCTAAATCCTTACACCGTCGATTCTCTATTTATGCAGCGAGAGAAGGCAAGAATAAAGTTGTACTGTTGCGGGAGTGGCTGGAAGAGAAGCTTAGAAACAGTGGGTGTTGATTTTAGCCCTCTCTTAATTAAGAATTGTGAATTAAGAGAACCTTATTCGGGTTTTCAAGTCTGCAAACTTAAAGTCTCGCGAGGGTATTTGATGATGAACCGCAAACTTGCTATCGTGCTGTTTGCTCTGCCCTTCGGAATGTCTGCTGCATTGACTAGATCTGCATCGGCAACTGATCAACTTGACAGACACCCCCCTGTCGTCGTAGCCCAACGATACGACGAACACGACGAGCGGTGGAACAACGACCCACGCTACGATAACCAACGTGACCGCAACCAGCAATACAAAGATCATCGGAATCGCAATCAACGACACGAGGATCGACGAAATCGCGATCGACGAGAGGCAATTCGTCGTGAGCAGCTTCGGAAGAATGAACTTCGGCGGCAAGATGGTTCTCGACGGAATGATTCTCGGTGGGAGCAGAATCGTCGTGATAACGTCCGCTGGGATCGAAATCGCCCTATTGATTCTCGCTGGGATCGAAATCGCCAAAATATTCGTAGAGTCTGGATTCCTGGACACTACGAGCGCGGCTTTTTAGGCATTGGTCGTCGCTGGGTTGAGGGTCACTGGGAAACCCGTTAAATTGCTTCAAAGCCTGTGAAAAGATCGCATCTACTACTCCACAGGCTTTTTTGTTGAACTATCTTAGATTCGGTTTATGGCAACCTGAACCCTTTGAACAAATTCTGACTCTCGATCGCACGTCATCACCAATTCATCGATCGCTCTTGTCATTGCTATATAAAGCAATCTCGCTTCTTCTTCAGGGGAGCGATCTTTAGTCGGCATAAATCCCACACCCGGAACGAAGACCACTGGGAATTCTAAGCCCTTGCTAGAGTGCATTGTTACTAATTTGATGCTTTGAGCAGTGGGATTGTAATTTCGGCTCTCGCTGTCACGATTCACCCATTCGATTGGAATGCCGACCTGTTCAAACTCACTGTAAATATTTTCACCCATGAATTTAGAGCGGTAGACGATCTCCATTTCGTTCCAGGCGATTCCTTGAGCATTGAAGCTTTTCGCGCGATCGATCAAATATTCTGTCTCTTTTCTAAAGCTGGGAAGTCGAATCAATTTTGGAAGAGGTAATCAGAATTATTGTGGGTTGTAAACATTACTGAACTTTTTTCTAGGATCTCCGGATATGGGGTAGTAATGCAGTCATTCTGAGGGGTTAAGTGTAGCAAATGCGACTAGTTATTTGATTTTCAATATGAGAGCGTTCTTTGCCACACCCTGCCAGATTAAGGGAGTCCTAGGATGAAACGATCTACTCGTCCGTTATGGCGTTTGATGACTGCAATCGCTACAGGTTTCGGAATTTCTACAGTAATCAATACTAGTGATTATCAGGGCTACTGGTATGGAACAATACGACGGGTTCAAACAGTTGACCTTAATATTTTGTCTCACATAGCACCTGCAAAGTTGTCATTAGCCTTAATGAAAGGTGACACTGACGAGCTAAAACGTACTCTGGACAGTAATTATGGCCTGTTCGGACTTGTCGTGACAGACTGCACAACGACTCAAACTGAATGCCCTGGTCAAAAAATCCTTTTTGCTTCAAACTCGAAGAACCAGTGGAGATCGAGCTTAACGGTGGAGAGCTTACCTCAAAGTTCCTACGATTTCTTAATGAATCCACCCCCAATAAAAACGGAAAAAAGCTTTAAGAGTCCACACGAAGAAAATCGGGATGCAACTGGTAACAGAAACTCAGGTCAAATTATTGGGCGCGTTTACTATGTTCGCGGTATTCCGCCCACATTTCTAAATGATTATTGGCGTTGGATACAGAATCCTTTCAGTACGAGTGGCACTCATAAAGCTTACTTTGTGAATTCAATGCTGTCTCTGAATGTGGCTTTATTGGTCTGGGTCTTGGTCGAGTTTTTGCTTTATAGAAAACGAGTTCGGGAGGCAACTCTTCTTCGCGATGCCCAGAGAGTACAATCAGACCTTCAAGTTCAATTACAGGAAAAGTCCTCTCTTTTGTCAGAGCGAGAACAATACCGAGCAAAGCAAGAGAAGCGCAATCAAGAGTTAGAAGCTGTAATCGCTCAATATCATAACAAGCTAATCCAAACGGAATTAGAGCAGCAGCATAATGTAGAGCATCTGAGAAATCTAGAACTCCAGCTAGAAGAAGCACAGCAAGCGAAAGTTGAAGGACGGGAGCAGTTAGAAACAATCGTTCTGCTTCAGAACCAAATTAGTATTCAGCAACAGGAGAATGCAAAAACCGCTGAAAACCTAACGCGCTTACGTCATGATCTCAAAATTGCTAATCAACAAGCAACTGAATCGAGCAACCGAATTCAAACCCTAAATGCTTCCATCGCTGCTCTCTCTCAAGAACGGAATGCAGCTATGGAGCATTCTACTGCCTTAGAAACTGAGCTTCAGGCTACTCGTACTCAGATGATTCAATCTACCCAATTACTCAGTACGTTACAACTTGCCAGCCAAGAAACAAGACAATCTCAAAGGTGGGGAAGAGATTATGAACAGTGCCTCGAAGATGATAACCAACAACTCAATCAATGCATTCAGCAGCTAGAACAAACACGTCAATCTATCTCTGATGAGCGTGATGACCTGCAATTCGAGGTTTGGGATTTGCAAGAGCAGCTAGACTGGCTTCAAAACCAATTCAAGGTTGCTCACATCCATCAACCTCCTCGATGGGTAGCACCGGATAGTTCAGGGCTAGATTCGTCTAATCTTCGTATTGCGATCGTGGGAGGACACCAAAGAATGCGTAACTGTGTATTGTCTCGACTTGAAAAATCTGGGCTAAACAACGTTGTCGAAATCCCCCCATTTTCTGAGAAGACGATTGATCAAAGCCGTCTCAAAAAAAAGATTTCTGAGTGCGATTTAGTAGTTGTAATTACGCGCTACGTAGGACACGAATTAACTGGAATGGTGTCTAATTTAAGGGAAAACGGTTCGCTGCGGGGTGAGATAATGAATTTGAACTATAGGGGCGTAACAGGAGTAACCCGCGAAATTCTTGAACATTTGGGCGATTCATGCTCATCGAATTCAGAAGACGATATCGCGTAAAAGCGTACAAGTACTTATGACCGAAGAATCCTTCTACGTAAGAGAACCAATCTTTCAACCTCTAGACCGCTTCACCAAAGCCGAAAAACTCGAACTTCTGATGTGGCATCCTCTCTTCACTGGGAAATGTCCTTGTTGTGGTCAAAAACTCGCTGGGTCGATCGCTGAATGTGAGTGTGGTTGGAAGGATGAACTTGAAACCAAACCTTGATTAGTCCGGCTCGACTGCATGTTGTCACAACGAATCGAAGCTGCTTTCTAAGCAATCATAGAAACTAGCTGATATTATAATATAATGTGATTAATTATATTATAATATAATCTCGATTGGCAGAATATAAGGATTGTAGGAGCAGCTATCTTGACTGAGAAATCTCAAGGGGTGACAACGAAGCTAGAGAGCAGACTGGATCAAGGAAATGGCATTGAGACCTCGCTGAAAAAAGGGACGTTTTTGCGGCTTGAGTGCCATCAACTTGGTCGCCAGAGTTGACCACAATTGCAAGGGTTCAATCCACAACCTGCCATACAAGCCAATCCAGAAATTGCTATGTCGGTTTCGGGTTCGCTTCGGCTCCTTGACTCGACCGACGTAGCATTGCACTTGCTTTTGGCGAATGCGTCGTCCCTGAAGCGTTGAGAGCGAATAAGCAATGGCAATCAGAACCAGTAGTGCATTGAATCGGCGTGAATCGGCATGGCAATCTTCGAGATGATAGCCACCGGATTTGTAGTCTTTGAACAGCGGCTCAATGGAGAAGCGATTAGAGCAAGCTTTCAGAGTTTGTTCGGCACCGACGAGATTGGTCAGCAGATACCAAGCATCAGAATTCGATTGACGGTAGGCGCGTTTTTGGCGCAAGACTAAATTATGCTTGCCGAACCCGCGATTTTGCGTGACTTGAATGTGCAGATATTGCTCAGTGATTCCGGGCGTTTGTGGCAAATCGTCGAGGCGAGTAAACGCATCGCTGTCATTCGGTTTGATGGTCGTACTTTTCGGTAAACGGAACACGAATTTGACTTGTTTTTCCACACACCAAGCAGCAAGCTCGATACTGTGAAACTCACGGTCTCCGAGCAAAATGAAGCGATACTTTTTCAACAGATGAAATACCGGACATAACACTTTTCGTTGTTCAGCCAGCGAACTCTGTCCTTGCTTGTTCAGCCACATCCAGTGCAATGGGATTGCCCGCTTCTGGTATACAAGACTCACCATGATCAAGTTATGGTTTTGCCATTGCGTCCGGTCAACCACCAGGTGAAGCGGAGTTCTACCTGAGTAATGTCGTTTGATCCACTGCTTGACAATCGGAAACCAGATCGCTTGTGGAGTCAGTTGCGGCAGACTCAAGAATCGCTGAATATTCCGCCGTCTGCTCTCAAATAGAATCGGTTGCGGAAACAGGGTCGCTATCCGTTCAATCGTAATTCTTCGCTCTTTTTGCAACAGTTCGACCAAGATTTCTAGCGTCACAAATTGCGCTTCCGTTAATTGCGATTGTAAACAGGTTTGATAGAATGAGGGCAACATCTTTTAGATTGATGGGGTGAAACAAGTGGAATCACCTCATTTTTTCTGTCTCTCAATGCTGCTATCCGGCATCCTTTCTACCGTTCAGTCGTGTCGTCACCCCTTAAGCTGAGAAATATATCTCTGAAAGCCAGCTTAAAGAAGCAGTGCGTGCAGTATTGTCCGAAATGTTAGGTCTGGGAATCACCTCTCAAGTTCCTGTTACGCGCCAGTGGTTTGATACCGATCCGGCTTATCAACTGTTGGGACTGAAAGATGCAGAGCAGTTGAGGGAAGCGGTTCGTTCTGGTCTTTTACGAGTGGGACATGAAGTTCGCGATCGTCGTAAGCCTCAAGCAAGACTACCTCGCTATCAATTTCACATTGATAAATGTCAGCAGAGGCTTTCTGAACGTCCTGAACGGCGACGGGCAGGCTAAGGCGGCTTAGGTCTATCCTCATCTCTTAGCACATCATCATAAACCTGTTGATGCTGTTCCTTGCTAATCCAACGATTATAAGTTTGCCAATGAATTGTTGGGCTATGCCCCATATAAGCAGCCGCCACTGCGACAGGTAACTTGAATACTACTGATATCCGAATTGCATAAGCATGACGCAAATCATAGGGAACAAAGGGAATTCCTGCACGTTTGAATGTTCTGGAAACTCGTTCGCCATAATCCTGATTGATTCGTGCAGTAAGTTTAGGAAGCTTCTTATTCCAGAGTTGCCATCGTTCTACCCATTCTGGATAGAATGGATAGACCTCTCGTGTTCCAGTTTTACCATCCGTTACTTTTGCGACTAGAATTCGTTCTCCGGACTCACTATCTCGCCACTCAAGTTCAGTGAAAAATACTTCGTGATCACGAAGCCCATAGGTTGCCATCAATGCGTAAAGATATCTCCAAGCAGGGTTAGGAAGCTGTTCAATGGCTTGAGAAATAATCTTATCGGTGGGAATCGTTTTTACGACTTTCTTAGGGCTATAGTTTCCGATGTAAGGTCCGACATCGACTTCAATTTGAGCGAATCTCGCAAACTGTCGTAGGACGGTACAAGCAATCTGTCGTGATCTCGTGTTTGGCTTCGATCTTTGAGCAACTGAAATTATTGCAGATGGGCTTAATTCAGATGTTGCAGGTAGCCACTTCAAAGCAGGATTATAGTAGCGTTTTCTCCAAAGTACTTCAGAAGCTTCAGGCGTTTCGGCTTTTAACTGAGTATCTAGACAATACTGCTTAAATTTCTCAATTCAGGCTTGACACGTAGCAATGTCTGAATTTTCTTCACGATCTAAATACAACTGCCAATCAAATTCCTTGCAGGCAATAAGCGCACCCAATTTTCGCGCTTCTGCCTCTGCCCTTTCCAAACCAGCGGGGTTCGCATAAATTTTGAGCGAAACATCCTGTTGATGAAACTGGATTTTATGAGAATTTGGCTTAGGGGGAAGGGTCGCCCGCAGGTAAAGGCGATTTCCCTTTTGTCGAACCGCCACTCCAACATTAGCGGATCTCAACCGCTCATTGATTGCCTCAACAGTCAATTTACCCTTAACCACTTACCCTGTCTTCCCTAAACTTTCCCTAAAATATAGGGTATATTCTGCCATATTCCGGGGTACTCCCGGATATTCAGAATGCCTGAGATCCTGACAGGGTATGGGTTAGAAGAAAGCTGGTGACAAGACTCGAACTTGCGACCGGCTGATTACAAATCAGCTGCTCTACCAACTGAGCTACACCAGCGTGTACGATTCAGCAATTAGACATAATTGACTTGAGTAGCCAACAATTCATATTACTGCGCGCGATGTATATCGTAACAAAAGATTTGCATCGCGCACCACTTTTTTCAAAAAAAAGGCGTTTTTGTTGTCAAGTCGATCGTTTCGCCTGTGATCGGATGGGTGAATCGAATATCTCGTGCGTGCAGATGTAAGCGTTGATCTCCTTGTGGATTCCCATACAGTCGATCGCCGACGATCGCTGATCCTAATCCTTGATCTGCATGAACCCGGAGTTGATGCGTTCTGCCAGTAATCGGTCGAAATTCAACTTGGCATGAACTCAGGACGCGAAAATAGGTCAAACAGGGTTTACCAAACTGATAATTGACCTTCTGTTTTGGACGATCGCTGGGGTCACTCCATAAAGGCAGATCGATCTGACCTTCTAACTCAGCAATTTCTTTTTCTAAGACCGCTGTGTAGACTTTATGAATTTGGCGCTGTTCAAATTGCTGGCTTAAGCGTTTGTAGCTGTGTGAATCGCGCGCCAGAATCAGTAAGCCAGACGTGTCTTGATCTAATCGATGTACGGGGATGAGCGGTTCAGAGAAGCGATCGAGAATACAATCCTGCCCATATCGCCCTCGGACGGAAAGCAACCCGGCAGGTTTATTGACGACAACGAGGTGATCATCCTGATAGACTGTCTCAATCGAACTTGTGCCAGCAAGCAGAAATCCGAGCATTGGCTGGCAACGCTCCACGCAGGCTCCATAGAATTGTCCTGGAATTTTGTCTCCCATCGGTTCACCCCACCAAAACTCAGCCATTGCAATCGGCTTTAAATCATGAGTTGCAGCGTAATGTAGAAGCTTAGGCGCACAGCACTCTCCGGTTCCCGTGGGCATTGAGGTGAGAAGCTCGCTGAGCGATCGCGTTTCTCCAGCAAAATTTGTCACTCGATAGCTAGCGTGCATCTGTGCTTGAAGTTGCTGCGAGAGTCGCTTACGTTTTTGTTTAAGCTGACGAATCTGTTCATCAGCTTGATCAATGATTTGTTTGAGTGGAATGAGATGTGAATCGCGATCGCGTTTTAGATTGCGTTTCTCAATGCCATCGCGTTTGCTTTGTTCATCTAATTCAAAAGCCAGATCTTGATTTTGTCGCTGCTGTTGGCGTTCGAGTTTTCGTTGGTGATGAAGGATTGAGAGTTGTTCAAGTTTCTGCTTGTATTCTGTCTCTAGAATTTTGTACTGCTGACGCTCAGGGATACAAGAGAGTTGAATTAATTGCTGCTGAATCGAGTTGAGTTGGGTTAAAGTTCTAGCTTCTTCGAGTTGCACGCGATCGCGACCCGGAATCGGCGGAACCCACCCTTCAACAACGCTCCGTCCATTTAGTAAGCCAGAAAAAGCTTTGAGAATGTGTTGCTCTCCAGAAGCAGACTGAGCTAGTAAAACGCCGTACATCTTACCTTCGCAAGCTGAAAGATTTTGCATCAATTGACGCGCAATCGCTTCGACAAATTTTGTGCGTGGTAGTCGTAGGAGAGTATTTGAGTTTGGACAAATTCCCTCATACCAATAGGTAACTCCATCAGGATCAAGCTGCGATCGCATGTTTTGCTAAAACGCCTTCATAGTAGTTCTGCAATTGCTTGGTTGCAGATGACCAACTCCAACGCTCTGCTTCATGGCGGGCATTTTGGCGAATCATTTCTCGCGTTTCGGTTTGAGCTAAGAGCGATCGCGTGGCAACGATCGCACCATTCTCATCGGTCGGATCGAAGAGATAGCCATTCACGCCATCTTCCACAATGTCAGGAATTCCACCTGAGCGAGCCGCGACCACTGGACAACCTGCTGCCATTGCTTCGAGCAGCACTAAGCCTAAAGTTTCAGTCCGAGACGGAAAAACAAATGCATCAGACGAAGCAAAGGCAGAAGCTAGCTCTTGACCTGCTAAGTAACCCACAAAATTCGTATGAGTACCAGCAAAATGCTTTTCTAACACTTGCCGATTTGGACCATCGCCAACTAGAGCTAAGCGAGCATTGGGAATCGATTCGAGCACAGGTTTAATGCGATCGATTTCTTTTTCTGCTGAGAGTCGCCCCACGTAAAGCAGCAATGGAGCTTCGGGATGACCTTGAGAAAGCCGCGATCGCATTTCTAAACTTGCTAAATGAGGCTGAAAGGTTTCAGTATCGACTCCTCGCTGCCACAGTCTCACGCGCTCAATCCCGTGATCGGTCAATGCCTGCATCATGGCAGTAGAGGTGCAGAGATTGATTTCTGCTTGATTATGTCCTGCTTTCAGCAATTCCCAAAGCACACCTTCTAAAGCACCCAGCCCATAGTGCTGAAGATATTCTGGTAAATGGGTGTGATAGGAAGCAACCAGCGGAACACTGTGTAATTTGCTATGGAGTAACCCTGCTAATCCCAACACTGCGGGATTGACGACATGAATCAGATCAGGCTTGAATCGATTGAGTTCATCCCCAATCGAAGGTCGCGGAAAAGCCAGCTTGAGTTCTGGATATAAGGGAAGCGGAACGCCTGAAACGCCGTGAATTCTTGCGCCCTTATATTCGGTTAGACCTCCATCAGGCGAGAACACAAGGACTTGATTGCCCTGTCTTTGCAGATGATCGACAGTATGTTTGAGTCGGGTAACAATCCCATCAACTTTGGGAAGAAATGTCTCTGTAAATAGAGCAATCCGCATATTCAAAATTTAGTTCGATGTTTTCTCAGGTAATCCACACAATCCATGAACTCCAATCGCGACAATCACACCACCGAGTAACACTCCGAGTCCTTCTGCAAAGCAGTTGATTCGATGACGTACTTCGGCAGATTGAGCGATCGAGAGTTCACGCGCTCCGGCTCCAGTTCGGCTCAATTGCTCATAGTTGCGATAAGCGCGATCGAGGGCTGCCCATTCTGGAAAAAGATAGAACGTGCTAATGACGATCGCACTCAATCCAGGCACGATCGTGGTCAGTAATAAGAGCAGCCCTCGATGGTTCATTAGCGCTTCCAAGTCACTTTCGGCAGAATTTCATCGTGATCAACGCGATCTTTGTATTTAATCGCGAAGTTCAACAATGAATCGAGTAACGAGTCAGAGAGATAGTGAGGCTGCAAGCCTAAATCCAGCAGATTGGTATTTTTCGCGTTGAAGTAATGTTCTTCTTTCTCAATTCGAGGATTGTCAAAGTTTTGAACATCAACTTTCAAGCCCATGGATGACCCTGCTTTCTGAATCATGCTGGCAATTTCGCCTACGCCAAACAGTTCAGTAAATTGATTGAAGACGCGGAATTCTCCGGGCTGTGCTGGAGTCTCGATTGCGAGTTCTACACAGCGCACCGTATCGCGAATATCCAGGAATCCACGAGTCTGTCCGCCTTTTCCATAAACGGTTAGCGGATGTCCGATCGCTGCTTGAATACAGAATCGATTCAACGCTGTTCCAAATACGCCGTCATAGTCGAGACGGTTAATCAGCATCTCATCCATGCCGGTTTCTTCGGTCAAGACTCCGTAGACGATTCCTTGATTCAAATCAGTGGCTCTCAAGCCCCAAATCCGACAGGCAAAATGGATATTGTGCGAGTCATGCACCTTACTGAGGTGATACATGCTGCCGGGCTGCTTCGGATAGGGCAGGGTATCTTTGCGCCCGTTGTGCTCGATCGTAATGTAGCCTTCTTCGATGTCGATATTCGGCGTACCGTATTCGCCCATTGTCCCGAGTTTGACCAAATGACAATCGGGGAAGCGCTCTTTCATGATGTAGAGCAAATTCAGCGTTCCGACGACGTTATTGACTTGAGTCAGAACGGCATGTTCGCGATCGATCATCGAGAACGGGGCAGACCGCTGTTCGCCGAAATGCACGATCGCATCCGGTTGGAACTGATCCATCGCTTTGCTGAGAAATTCGTAATTTGTGATATCGCCGATGAAAAGATCGATCGTCTTTCCGGTAATGTCTTTCCAGCGTTGCAAGCGTTGCTTAATTGGTGCGATCGGGGTGAGGGTATCAATGCATAATTCATTGTCCCAATGCCGTCGCACTAAGCTATCGAGAATGCCGACCTCATGACCTCGATTGGACAAGTAGAGGGCAGTTGCCCATCCACAATAGCCATCACCACCAATTACTAGGACTTTCATCTTGCTCAATCTTTTCTGCCGATACTTTGCCAAATCTATCAGGTTTCGGCACTCAGAAGATCGCTTCTAGCAACGACTTAGAGTGAATCTCACTCTAAACCGCGCTACTCAAGGAAAATCTCTATCCTGGGAATTATTTTTTCACTCGGTCTAAGTATCCTAGATCACGTCATGCTCGGATTTCATCGGCAAAACTCGCCCAGCGCACGAATTCAAATTGTCCTGCAACCGATCCCCAAACTTGCTCATCGGTCTGTGGGTCACGACCGCGATCGAGACTGGTAAACCACGATTCGTTGATTTCAAATTCGCTATCGAGATAGGTTTCTTGCCCTTTGCGAGTGACCATACAAGCCTTGCCGGGTTCGATGCTGCCTTTGAAACTGCTGCCTGTCCAGTGCACGATCATGTTGCATCCCGGCATTTTCTCAAACTGGTCGGGGCTGAGTTCTTTCAGGCGATCGAGGTTGCGGGATGCGCCGTAGAATTTTTCTTCATCGCGCACGTGATAATTTTCAATTTCAATATGATCGGCATGTGCCACTAATTTCAAGGCGCGCAACCGATAGGGGACATTGAGCATGTAATCGTATGCCTGTTCGACAAAAAATCCAATCCCACCGGGCAGTTCAAAGGGCAACGGGCGCATACACACTCGAATGTGAGCATACATGGGCGGATTTTCAAATGCCTGTTGTTGATTGCTAAAATCGGCTGCCATCCAGCGCGCTAGGGTGGCGATATCGGTAGAGTGTGACATGCGATTTATATATAAAAGACGTGCGACTTAAATTGTAGAACGTTGCGTGGGACAAAGACTTAGCCTTTTAACCCTGTCAGTCGAAAGAGGAGAAACTGTGTAATTTGCACGAGTCCATTGAAATTGTCGTCGCTCACCAAGATGAGACTCTGAGAGCCATCCGGGAATCGTGCTCCCAGAGTCATGCCTTCTAAATTATCGAGCCGTACACCTAACGTATTGAGGTCTAGGAGCAACTCTTTGCGCGCGGTTTGTACGCCTGTCGCATCGCGCAATGTTTCGATCCTGGAAGTATCGCTGGCGGTTCCAGTTTCGACTTGAAACAGTTTCGCTTGAAATCCGCCGAGTCCTAGAGATCGCTCTAAACTCAAAAAGTGTCCGCCCTGGTCGATCGAGAGTAAATCGGTCAATCCGTATTCGATCGTATTCGCGGGTTTAGGATCGAGCGGGTAGGCATGTTCAGAAATTAGAGCAGCGCGATCGCCGATAAACTGATAGTGCAAGATTCGATTCAAAACGCTTTCGCTGCGGTTTGGTAAGGATAAATCTTGAACTAGGGGCGATTCAAGCGCTGCAAACAGGCGATAGGGTTCAGCGGGTGGTGCAGTCGCAGCCCCAGCATTGAGTGACATCGCTTCAAACGCACGATTATTTTGGATACCGCGCGTTTGTTTGATACCTAATTCATCTGGAAAATAAGCGTCTGGCAGTTTTAGTTTTCGCTTCAGTTGTCCGGTTTGCAGATCGAATTCTCCAAGAGAGGGAGAAATGCCTTGATTCGCTGCACCTTCGCTGGAAATGAAGACTGTTTTCTGAGGAGACAAGGAGATTGCTTCAGCATCGATCGTATTGTTCTGAAACGGCTCCCCGTTTTCATCTTTCAGGGTTGTGACGTTTTGAATTTCAACAGATTGCAGGCGCGGGGTTGAATCGATGTTCAATTTCAGCGTGTAAAACCGTGCAGGGTTACGATCGCTGCGATCATCTGAGACCGCATAATAAAGATCATTTTTACGATCGTAAGTAATCCCTGAGAGTCCTCCGACTGCCGTATTTTGAAATTGCTTATCAGACAAGGTATGGCTGCCCAAGAATTCCACTTGCAACGGTAAAAACAGTCGATCTTCTGCTTTGACTTGGGGCAGACTGCATCCAGTCAAACCGAGAAAACAACAGACGATCGCGATCCAAGAAACCCAGCGACGCATTGATCTTTCCCTTGAAAATTCCTGTTTCACTTTAGCGCGGATAGCTCAGAGTGTTTGAATTTGTCTGTCTCGATTTCTCGATTCTGATCGAAATATTTCTTGCGCGATCGCATCAGATTCAAGTTCTGGATCGCGATCGCGCTTCTTTAGACAAGACATTGCAATCCGCGCTGAGCACTTTCAGTCATTTCTTATCAACGAGATCGCATTTCGGATTGCGATTTTAAATTCTCCATCTGGTAAGCGATCGAGAATGTGTTGTCCTTTTTCTAGTAGAAATTGTTTTAGCGCCGGATCTCGATCTGCTTCGGAGAATAAAACTTGTTGGATCAAGTCTCTCTGAGTTGCAGAAGTAGTTGCGACGTTTTGATGTTTGAGTTGACCGAGTAGCTCTTGTAGATTTGAATTGGGATCAATCTGATTTGTGATGAGACTGCGAACTCCATGAGCCGCTTCGCGATACTCAATCTGTCCTGACCCAGCAAGATTGGTAATCGTACTGCCTGAGATCAAGAAATGATTCCCAAAGGGTTGCTGGCTAAAATTCGTTAAGGCTTCGGCTTGCCGCTGCATTGCTTCTGTTTGGGTTTCTACAATGCCGAGTAATCGATTGATCTGCTTATCTTTTGCTTCCATAATCGATCGCAGATCTTCATAAGTACTCTGAACTTGTTGCTCAACCTGTTGCTTAGAGACTCCTTCTCCATGCGTGACTTTGACAATCCAATAATTTCCCCGCTGCTCAATTCCTTTGAGTTCTAGCCCCATGCCATCATCTTCGAGCCTGAACTTCTCAAAGGTAAAGCTCAAAGCTCTCCAATCAATTTGATCTTGAAAGACAAGCTCAACAGCATTGGTCAATTTCTGAAATAGGGACTCAAATTCACCGGGTTGAAAATCGCGATCGCTAGGATACCGATTAGTAGGTTGGTTATTCTCAAATTCTCGATAAACATAATCACATCGAATCCCTGAAAAGTCTGTCTCGCTATTGATGCTCCAATCCTGAATACAAATCCCAGTCAAATCTGCACCACTTAAATCTGCACCTGTTAAAGTGACTCGCACCAAAATGCTGTCTCGCAAATCTACAGCTTGGAGAATCGCGCAGTGCAAATTTGTCTCAACAAAACTTGCACCTTTGAGGATAGCATCCTTGAGGTTAACTCCCTCTAAATTCAGAGCATCAAAATTCTGTGATTGTCCATTCAGAGTCGTTACTAATTTCCGAACTCTGGCATCTGCAAGGTAGGTTTGCTCTAAACGGGCAAATTCTAATCCTTTCACATCCCACCAATAAGTTTGGAACAGGTTTGCTCCTCGAAAGTCGGTATGTCTTACATCAGCTTGAGAAAAGTTTGCACCAGCAAGGTTAGCAGCACGAAATGAAGTTCCACCCATCAAAGTGACAATACGAGATGCCCATTGAATCGTTTCTAAAAATTGTTGATTCGGCTGAACTGCTTTTTTGCCAATAACTGTTGCAGCAAAGAGCAGGCTGAGCGCTACTATACCATCTAACCAATCTGGTTTCACATAAGGATTTAAGCGTGAAATACTAGATAGACCTGTGACCACGCCAATTGAAGCCATGATTATTAGAATTGCCCCAATGGATTTAGAAAGTCCTTTATCGATTAAGGAAACGATGCTTCCTAGTTGCAAGGCTACTAACTCAGGAATGGCAGTGATCGCGATCGAAAACAAAAAATTACCCCACAACTCGCTTCGACTTAGTAGAAATAAAATTGCCACGCCGCAAAAAAGTGCCGCACTTGATCCGATAAACTCTGCGAATCCTCGTTTTACTGCAATCACGATTCCAATCCAGACAAAAATGAGCACAGCAACGCCTGGAAAGTAGGTAAATCGATGAATGTTTTGTAAGCTTAATAAATTAGTCGCACCAATCCCAGCGACTCCAGATATGAAACCAGTGAATGCAGCAAGTCCGTATAGAATAAGCTGCAAGCCAATACCTTGAGTGAATGACAATCCAGCCTGACACTGATGAAAGTCAGCAAATTGAAGGTCGGCATGTTTCCAGTTCATGCCCTTGATATTGGCTTGACCAAAGTTATTCTTCACTTATTGTTTATCCATGCACCCCAGAATCATTCGCGTCAAAGCTCAAAAATTACTTTTTGTTGAGTCGTCGCTCCGCCTATTTTATCGCGATGTATATTAACAAACAATGTTGAGTGTCTAACACTTACTGGAAAACTTAAGCTAATTGGATTTCGATATGAGTAACTCAGAACGCCATACCGTCATTCACACTGCAATTCTAGAAGCACTTGGGTTAACACTGACAGAAGAGGAGAATAAGGTATTAGCGACAGAAGGTTCGATTTCTTTTGATACTTTACTAAAGTCTCGAAGTTTGTCTGAAGTAGGGATGGCATTAATTCGGGCTGATGCCCTGAATCGCTTGCCAAAACGCGCTGAGTCTTCTGACTGTCAGAATTGCAAGGATGGGTTCTGCTTTAACGGAACCTGCATCCGCATTAATACACCACCTTTAGAACTTAGTGTGCATATTGATTGATAGAGCAAGGGCTGCTTGAATCAATGCATCTTCTCAGCAAGGTGTTTTAGGGATCACTGTTCTGAGGTGCTGTTTCGTAATGAATTGAGCCAGATCCAACTAAATTGGAGATCGTACTGTTTGAGATGTTAAAGGTATTTTGAGTTAGAGCGCTAGCGGTAGTTTCAGAGTTCGCTGAACTGGAGAGAGGTTTCTGATCAGAGTGAGGTTCTTTTTTTCGTACCAATTCTTCTGCAAGCCGTCGAATCCCTTTCGCAATATCTGTGAAAGCACTATCAATGTTGTCCCAAGTTGTTACAGGACGCATATCTTTCGGCAATCCTTGTAGCTTCCCAAATGGCGCACCTTGCCAATCACACGGGCGTAAAATAATTGGAATCACACAAGCTTCCTTCGCTTCATGTCGTACCATTGCTCGATTCACTTCAACATCCCAGCAGTAATCTGATGCTAGAAAATCATCGCTAATGAGCAGCAAAATGATGTTAGCGGTTTCCAAATGGGTGTTGATCTGCTTATCCCATTCAGTACTGGGTAGGATTTGTCGATCGTACCAAGCCTCAATCTTCCCCAAGCGTTTGAGAATGCTGAGATGGTTGGCTAACTTGTCACGTAGGCTTTCATCTTCGTGGGCATAAGAGAAGAAAACAGTGATGCTCATGATAATTGATGAATCAGAGAATAGATACAGAGAGCTTCATGCGCGATCGCAATCTCTCCGTATCTTTTTCTCTGAATCATACTGATCGTTATCGATTTAGGCAAAAGATCGTTACTTCTCGTTCAAAATATACGTAGGTAATCCATCAATACTGACCTGATTTTTATCATGCCAATACTGTTGGATTCCGGCTTCTCCTTTCTTCTCTGCCCACTCGACGAGCGTTTCTCGATCGCCCAAATGCTCATACAGTGGCACACCAAATCCGCAAGACGTTTGCACTGCCTCCAGAGAAACCTTCACCACCTGTCGTGCCCCTGGTATCGGCTCAAATAATGAATAAAAATCTTGCCAATCATGATCTCTAGGGCGAATGACGCAGCCTGTGCCGTAGAGCCGCAGAATCATCGGTTTCTCGGCGAAACTGCAAAACATAATCGTCATCCGCCCATTCTCGATCAAGTGAGCGCTCGCTTCATTCCCACTCCCCGTGAGATCCAAATAAGCAACTGTATGAGCATCCAAACATCGAAACGAATTCATGCCCTTTGGAGAAAGATTAATTCGTCCTTGAATCGGCGCAGTTGCAGTAAAGAAAATATGCTGTGCCTGAATAAATTCCTGAAGAGATTCGGTCAGTTCCGGATAAAACTTTGCCATTGAATTAAATGACTGAGGAGCGATTCAAACCTTATCATTTTTCTGGAAATGAATCGCTCTTATTCAGAGCTGATGAGCATGGTGTTAGACCTAAATCAGTTGTAAAGCGAGGTCTGGAGTGTGATTTTCTTAATAATCCCCACTCCCCACTCCCCACTCTTTCTAGCTTTTACAACTCAAGCAGAATCACCTTAATATCCACTAATTTGATGACCCGTTGCCGTGATTGCCTGTTTGAAGGTTTCTTCTGAGGCTTTTCCTTCTACCGTGACTGTTTTTTGCTCCAGATTAATATCTACTTTTGCGTCAGGTTCATGCGTCAAAATCGTGTCTTTAATATCTTGTGCAGCTTCAGGGCTATTAAGAGTTGGAACGTGTAGTTTGAGTGCCATAGTTATTTATCCATATCGACGCTCTCTATCCTGTTGAACTCTCAGCAAAGTTATCCCTCGCTACAGATAGATTTTGTTGCAGAGTATTTCACTTTCCGGATCGAATTCCCAAGATAGCGGATAACAGAACTACGGCTTGACTGCATATTTTTTGCGACTGCTCCCTATTCAAATTTTATGGATCAATTCAATTGGTAATCCTGTTATGACGATTCAACGTGGCATCGTTGCGGCAAGTTTTCTCGCGTTCGCCTGTGTTCTTCCCGTGCAAGCCTCCTCCGCTCTCTTAACTCGGGGTGAAGTCTACAAACTCACGAATCAAGCGCAATTGCTTCAGCGCAATCGTCCGGCACGTCCAGCTCGACTCTCTGATGTATTAGTGCCCCAAGATGCAATTAAAACGGCAACGAGATCGAGAGCCGAACTCCTTTTTAATGAAGGCTCTCTCGCCCGAATTGGTTCAAATGCAATTTTCCGATTTATCCCCGGAATGCGCGGGTTTCAGTTGCGTAATGGAACCGCTTTGATCATGAGTCCGCCGACTACCGTTGCAACGCGGATTGAGACATTAGATGGAAGTGCGATCGCAGAATTACCTCCGAGCGCGATCGATGCTCCTCCAACCAGCGAGCAATACCAGACTCGCAGTTTAGCCATGGTAGTTCACGTCGATGGTGCAAACAATAAAACTCAGTTTTTCAATCTCACGAATAATCCAATCAAGATTTTAGACAATAAAGGCAACTTCATTGTGATTAATGGTGGAGAAACCGTCACGGTACAAAATGGCGTGATTGGGAAAATCAATACGTTTGACTTGAGAAAGTTTTATCAAACGAGTTCACTTTCGACAGGTTTAGCACCCGCCCAAGAAAGCTTGATTGCTCAAGAGCCTGCGAAAGTTCAAGCCACTTTAAATCTGGTGCGCGTTGCCACGATCGCGGCGTTAAATCTGCAAGCACGCAAACTCGAAGGACTCTGCACCTTAAATGCTCGGGGAGGAGCAAGCACGCTCAGCACAAATTGCATCACAACCGATTCTGACGATCCGCTGCGAGACTTTCAAGATCGGCGCGATGTCACCACGCCTCGACCTGAACGGCAACCGCCTGTAGATGTCGTTGTGCCAACCACTCCACCCATCACTCCCGACACCAATCCCAATACTAATCCCAACCCCAATCCCAATTCTCCAGTTGGCGTTCCTGTCTTCGTTCGCCCCAATTAATTCACTTGGTAAATTCCAATGCGCTACATTCTCGCTGTGCTGACAATTTTGGCAACGCTAGGAACGATTTCTCCTAGTTTTGCCCAACCCGATCCAGTGTCTTCTCCACTGGATCGTGCGCCGATAGACGATATTCAACCCCTTGACCCCGAAGATACTCAATCTGAACTCGGAGAAATTGAAATCATCGATCGACCTGCCCAAACTCGTCGTCAACCAGATGTGCAGTTGCTTGTGCGATCGTCGGTGTTTTCTAGCTCCAATATCACTGCACTTGAAGCCCTGAAACAATCTGATACTGTTTTCACGAATACGGCTCACCTGCTCATCACACCCAAGCTCGGCGAGAATACCAGACTAATTGCCTCAGCAGGCGGTGGAATTGTCCGATTTGCATCTGAAGGCGATTCTAACTACAACATTGAGCAGTACAACATTGCAGTACAACAAAGACTTGCACCTGGAACATTCGGACAGTTGGGATGGGTGCAAGACAGCTTGCGCCGTCCAGGGAGTGGCGATTTGCTGACGCGAGATAATGCGGTGCAGTTGATTGTGGGACGGCAAGATCAGTTAGGCAAGCAAGCTCGACTCGATTCGTTTTATGAATTTCGCTCGAGCTTTACGAATCCAAGTGAAGACAGTCGGATTACCAATACGATCGGCACAAGATTGCGCTATGACATTTCGCCGCAAGTGCAGGGCGCATTAGATTATCGCTTGTCGTTTAAGAATTTTACGCAAGGCGTTTCTCGTTCAGATACCGAACATCAGATTAGTGCGATCGTGATTTACAACATTAATCCAGATGTATTTTTAGCCGGATCTGCGTCGTATTTGTTTGGACGATCGTCAAATGCTGCGATCGATATAAACAATCTGTCATTCGGGCTGAGTTTGGGCTTTAACCTGCCCCTCTTCTAGTAGAGTGAATGATTGGAAACTTTTTTATCGAAACCAATCATGAACGCAGACCCCGTAACATTGATGAAACAGCAAGTCGGTTATGCCGCTGCTGCCAAAGTCCAATCCAATTCGATCGTCGGATTGGGGACTGGTTCTACGACTGCTTATGCGATTCAGGCGATCGGAGAACGGCTTCAATCTGGCGATCTGCAAAATATCAAGGGAATTCCCACCTCGTTTCAAGCGATCGTTTTAGCGCGTCAGTACGGAATTCCTTTGGTCACTTTGGATGAAGTCGAGAAAATTGATATCGCGATCGATGGTGCAGACGAGGTAGATCCGCAAAAAAATCTGATCAAAGGTGGCGGTGCCGCTCATACTCAAGAAAAAATTGTCGATAGCTTAGCCGACCAATTCATTGTGGTTGTCGATAGCGGCAAATTGGTGGATCACTTGGGTTCAACGTTCTTGCTTCCGGTTGAAGTGTTACCGATGGCAGTAACTCCGGTGATGAAAGCGATCGAGAAACTAGGCGGTAAGCCTCAGCTTCGCATGGGCGTGAAGAAAGCAGGTCCGGTTGTCACGGATCAAGGCAATCTCGTTATTGATGTGAAGTTCGATCGCATTGATCAACCCGCCGAGCTAGAAAAGACGTTGAATAACCTTCCCGGTGTGCTAGAAAACGGCTTGTTCGTCGGTGTAGCAGACATCATTATGGTGGGCGAAGTCAAAGATGGGCAGCCAAGTGTGAGAGAGTTTTAAACGGTTAGATTGGGTGGGGGAATAGGGAGAAAACTAGCAATGGCTCTTGCTCCCCACTCCCCACCGTTTTCAACTTGACGAACAACTAGCCGATATCAAATCAGGCTGCTCCAAACTCTGCTTGCAAAGCATCATCGTTATCATCAGCGATCGTTGCCACAATTGTGATCAGCCGAGAAATTTCGCCAGGAGATAGCTCTGCAACAGTTCGAGAAGAAACGACTGCGACTTTGGAATCGACGATCGCAAAATGAGCTTCAAACGTACTGAGCCAATTCATCTCAAGTAGCTTTCGCATCAATTGCGGCTCGTTTTGGACGGGAAGATTCAGAATATGTGCCCAAACAGAAAATGCATCATCGTCAGAAGTTCCGGTCAGTTGCACAAATGTTTCTACGCTGCCGTATTTGAATTTCCATACAGAGCTGCCCTCACTGTGGCTCACCATTGCGCTCTTGTTTTGATCCAAGCTACCAATGACAGTTTCAATCACTTCTATAAGCTTGATCCCTGTAATCGCAGCTTCTTCAGGCGTTTCAGTTTCGAGATCAGGTTGGTAAGTTTCCATAAGCAAATAGGTCTAGAGTCCAGTTTAGAGTTACGGTAGCGTTTCCTGATAGGGATTGCCCTAGTCTTGGGGATTTCTTTACTTTTAGCAGGGAAACCAAGGTTTGAACCATTTTGTCTGTCTATTGGTAGAGATAGCAAATGCTTCACCTGAGAGATGAAAGGATTTGGTCGATCGCGGAATAGTTGAGAGGCTAAGCGATAAAGGAGAATTATTATGCCGATCGCCATCCGGGATGACGTGGTTTATATCATGCTGAAAAAAATCGACGAGAGCGATCAAGGGCCAGGGCCTGATCCGGTGAAATTTGATGAAACTGATTTTGCAGGGATCAAGCTGACTCCCGTTGATCTGCTAGGACATTTAGATTTTCTCAATCAACGCCAGTACATCAATGCTGAATTTTCTGGAAATGCTTATGGAAACCAGGATGATGTACCGAATGTTGTCGATCGCGAAGAGTTTGGTTTAAGAATTGCCAATACATATGGCGCAGCAGATGGCCCGTTGCCTCATCTGATTGAGTTCAAAAAAGCTGAACTGACTGAGAAAGGTCGGAAAATGCTCGAAGAAATGGAAGCTAAGCCGCCTGAATCTCTGCAATCTGGGACAACTGTTCCGATCGCGACAAAAGATACGCCATTCCTTGAAAAAGTAGCGCTCAAAGGCGGATTTTCTGACCTCTATGATGCACGCGATGTGACAGAAGTCGTCTTCCGAACCATGCGCGACATGATGACGAATGAGGCAGTTGAGAATATTTCACAAGAGTTACATGTTCCTCTCGACGAAGGTAATCCTGACAGAACGCTTTATACGGCGACTCCACTAGCAACGGAAGTTTCCGATTTGTGGGAGGATACCAATCCGATCGTGCATTTCCTCAGTCATATCCGTCCACCGTTGAAGATTAAGTCAGAGACTTTCTTGTTCCGAGTCAGACAAGAAGGAGGATTGCAGCCGAATACGTCACCAGAGCAAGTTGTTTCAGCAGTCTTTTCAGCAACGAAAGATGAGCTATCACAGGAGCGAATTCAAGAGGTTGCAAGTTTCTTGCCGGATGAAATTCGTCGCTTGTGGGAGACGGCTTAATTAGATAGGGGGTGGGGAGTAGGCCTCTACTCCCCACCCCTCTACTGCTTAACTCTCACCTTACGATCGGGATTCTGCTTCCTCACCCACGCCAAAAATTTCGCCATCGCTGGATCATACTTCAAGCGCTCAACCGTATTGAGTTCTTGAGCCAGTTGGCGATTGTCGAATAGAGTATGAATTTGGCGATGGCAGGCCGGGCAAATCTCGATCGTTTCACCCGGATCAAGTTTTTTGCGTTTGGTATGTTGTCTGGGAACTAGATGGTGTTCAGTAAGTGCGGGGACATCGCGATCGCAAAGCTGACAATGCATGAACGAGAGAGAGTAACTTTCTTCTAGCCTAGCGCTCACGAACTCGAATGAATGCCACGATCGCGCAATTGCTTGACAAAAAATTCTTCAAGCGATGGACGAGCTAGCGACATCGAAATTAACTGAGCATTCATCAAAGCGAGGCTATCGATAAAATCGGCTGCTGCACCGTTGAGATGTCCTGCCCAAAGTCCATCCTGAAACTCCATGTCTGGCAGCCACGGCTGCAACATTTCTGGTCTGCCGCCTTTCACCATCACATAATATTTTTCAGCCGTTCCAAGGAGTTCTTGCATCGAACCTAGAGCAATGAGTTCGCCTTGAGCAAGTAGAGCAACGCGATCGCAGATCTTCTCCACATCGGATAGCACATGGCTATTAAAGAAGATAGTTTTGCCCTGAGCTTTGAGTGACACAATAATCTCTCTCATCTGATAGCGACCGAGCGGATCGAGTCCAGACATCGGTTCATCGAGAAAGACCAAATCTGGATCGTTGATTAATGCTTGTGCCATACCGATGCGTTGTAGCATTCCTTTCGAGTATTGCCGCAACTGTTTCTTCTTCGCCGCAGATTGAGCGAGACCGACGAGATCTAACAGCTCAGGAATGCGTTTCTTTTGGCGCGATCGCTCAATTCCGAACAAGTCTCCGGTGTAGTTGAGAATTTCCCAACCCGTTAAATAATCGTAGAAATAAGGATTTTCGGGCAGATATCCAATCCGCTGTTTGACAGCACGATCGCCCAAAGATGCACCTAAAATCATGGCGCGTCCTGAAGTGGGGCGGACAATGCCAAGCAGCGTTTTGAGTAAAGTAGTTTTTCCGGCTCCATTTTGTCCGAGCAGTCCAAACGTCTCTCCCTCGTATACTGTGAGACTGACAGAATTGAGAGATTTCACTTTTTTATTCATCCAGAACCCAGTGCGGTAAGTCTTACTGAGTTCGTAGGTCTGAAGCGCGATTGAGCGTTCGATCGTGGGAAGTTGAAGGCGAGTTGCAACAGCAGAATCCATAAGTGCCTCGATCACTACTGAGTAGCCATTTAATCACTCTTTACAATTCCCGCTTCAGCATTTTTTGCGATCATGCGACTCGATACTTCTATATTTTGTAAACTTTGTTTAGAAGCTTGGGGAAATGATGATGAATCGATCGAAATTTGTCGCTGTGATGACTGGGATTATTTCTTTGATTTTGGGCGTGGGCTACTTGCTGCTGGTGCAGTTGTTGGACTTTCGAGGCGAGATGCTTCCGGCTCCGATCGAGATGATTCCGCTGGGCTGGTTTTAGTCGCAGCAATTCGTCTCGGAACTTCATACGTCCAAAAATCCGAGGCGAGTTCTGTATTCGGAAAAATTGCCCGTGCTTCATTGAGCAGATCTTGGATGCCGATCGCATTTCCCGGCGCATATCGCGGGCTGAAATGCGTCATGATCAAAGTCTGCACCTGAGCGAGTAATGCCGTCTGCGCTGCCATTGTCGAAGTTGAATGCAGCCGTTGAAATGCCATCTCGGCATCTTGATGGGCAAAGGTCGCTTCGTGAATTAGTACGTCTGCACCTTGAGCCAGTTCGATCGCGCTTTCACAAAAAACAGTATCCGTACAATAAACAACCTTTCGCCCAATTTCTGGCTCACCGCAAAGAATTTTGCCATCGATCGTTCGCCCGTCTTCTAGCGTGACCGTTTCTCCGCGCTTCAACTTTCCATAAATCGGGCCTGAGGGAATCCCTAACTCTTTAGCAAGCTCAGCATTGAAATGCCCCGGACGATCTTTCTCGGTAATGCGATAGCCGAAGGCTGGAACCCGATGTTTCAAAAGCTGACAGGTCACCGTAAATTCTTCATCTTCAAACACCAGTCCTGGACTGACCGGATGAAACTTCACGGGATAAGAAAAATGGGTTTGCGAGTAGCGTTTACAGGCTTTGAGATAGGGATCGAGATCCGGTGGCCCATAAATATCGATCTGTTGAGGATTTCCAGCAAGTCCACAGCTTGCCAGCAATCCCATTAAGCCGAAAATATGATCGCCATGAACGTGAGTGACAAAAATTCGACGAATCTGGCTGACTCGCAAATCACTGCGCAGAAACTGGTGCTGCGTGCCTTCTCCACAATCAAATAGCCAAACTTCAGCCCGCTGCGGTAAGCGTAGCGCGATCGCACTGACATTCCGCGATCGTGTGGGTACACCAGAACTCGTTCCTAAAAATGTGATCTGCAAAGCCGACTCACCTGAACTCAATACACTATCTTCATACTGCCACAGGAACTTGCCTGTAACCGAGGCGGTCAGAGCCAAAGAACCGATGAAAATTTCATGTGGTTTCCGTGATCCGGATTACAGCCGAGACGAAGTGACATATATTAACAAATGTTAGAAATTCGAGAAATCGTGGCAGATTGATCCAGATAGCCTCGTGTGACCGCTGTTTGTTGTTAGTGAAAACCCGTAGCAATATGGTTAATCAAATGAATTTTCGATCGCCCCTTTCGTCTCTAGCCGCAAAACTAAATCGTCCGAAAATTTGGGGTTTTGCGCTCTTACTTTGGGCAGTGCCCTTCATGCCTGCTGAGGCAAGAGAGACTGTGAATTTAAGAGTCGCGATCGAGAATGGCGTTTCGCAAATTACTGTTGGCAGTTCGACCAATGCTCAAGTGTTAGATGCGGCTGAGACAACGTTGCTAGGCGAAATCCAAGGCATGAACGGTTTTGCTGCACAGGCACAAAATGGTCAAGTGGCATTAGACAAATGGCGATCCGGTGCCCTTACGATTCGACCGAAAGATAACGGTGTAGTCTGGATTGGCAATCGTTGGTATCGCGGCACTGTGCGGCTGATTGCTTCAGGTGGCAGTTTGACCGTTGTAAATAATGTTGAATTAGAGCAGTATTTGCTCAGCGTCTTGGGCGCAGAAATGAATGGCAACTGGCCGAAAGAAGCGCTCAAGGCTCAAGCTGTAACGGCTCGGAGTTATGCCTTAGAAAGACGTGAGTCATCGATTCGGGCGGGAAAACCTTACGATCTCTACGATACTCAGACCTCTCAGGTTTATAAAGGGCTGCAAACTGAGTCACAAGGCACACTGCAAGCAGTTGCCGAAACGGCAGGACAAGTTTTAGTTCACAATGGTCGATTGGTGGAAGCGTATTTCCATTCCTCTGCCGGGGGCTGTACAGAACCCTCTGAAAACGTTTGGTCATCGTCGCGTCCTTACCTACAAATGGTTAAGAACGACTTTGATAAAGGCACACCTGTGAGTGAGTGGTCAAGAACGCTTTCTGCGGCTGAGCTTGGCAATATTTTTGGGGTGGGAACGGTTCAACAAGTGATTCCAGTGCGGGCGACAGCTTGTGGACGAGTTCGAGAAATGAGAATTGTGGGCGATCGTAAAACGGTCACGGTTTCCGGTGAAAGAATTCAAAGTGCTTTGAATCTGAGAAGTACCTTATTCGCATTTAACCCTCAACAATTGGCAGCGAGCAAAGCTGGTGGCAAACCTTCAATGCAATTTGTGGTGAATGGTCGAGGATTTGGTCATGGTGTCGGTATGAGCCAATGGGGAGCTTACAACATGGCACGTCAGGGTAAGACTTATCTGCAAATCTTGGCGGAATATTACCGAGGTGGCGCTGGAGTGACAACCATTAAAACTGACCAATAATCGTGGGCGATGTGTAACTTTCAACTGCTAGGACATGAAAAAGTCGCACATCGCCTGAATAGTAAAATTTGTTGCCTTTCGAGGAGTTAGAGTTCTTGAAAAACTCTAACTCCTCAATTGTTTAGGGTTGAGATCGACCTTCTAAACGGCGCTGCCATTCTGCATCGATTTGCGCTGATCGATCAATGTCTTGTTCAATCAAATCGCGATCGCTCGAATAGATTACATCGGATTCTTGAATTACATGCTTCGCTGCAAATCCACGCGCATACGCTAGCTTTTGCTGAATCATTGAACTGGCTTGAGCGAGGAAGTTCGCACGAGATTCGCGATCGTGATTTCGGGTCAAAATTTTCTGATTTCGCCCTTTGATCCAGAAATATCGAATCGTTGGAATAGTGAGAAATGCGGCACTATAGCCGAGCGAGAGAAAGGCAAGAATTTTAAGCGCACCTCCACTGACAATCGCCGTCAGCACGAGTGCGAGAACCAGCAACGTTACACCCAGCCCGATCGCTAAAGTAATTTGTCCAGAACTCGCCTGACTAAACTGATAAAGCGACTCGCGCAAAAATGCTGGCAACCATTGCCGCTCTTCACGTGCCACCGTTGTTTGAAGCGATGGAAATTGATAGATAAATTGTCCCTCTGGACTGACTTCAGGACGACCATCAAAGCGCGCCAACACGGGCAGCATGTACTGTTCGTATTCTTGCTCAGATTGCGTCCCCAAATCGTCTAAATACGGGGCAATTTGCTCTGAAATTACTGCGCCTTGATGAGTCTGGATTGTTGCTGCGATCGCTTGCCAACGTCGATTTTCTAAATCCGCATTCGGGTTGCCATCTCCGAATAAAAAGGAATAAATCGATTCGAGGAAATTTAATTCACTCTTTTCGCGGGTTGGACGACGCTGGTTGTAATCTGGTGTGAAAATCCAGAAGAAATCGGGACTAAACCAGATATTCGGCATGTCGAAACCGCCGCCATTGTTATCATCGCGCGAAGAATTTGCTGCGATCGTAATGGCAAGAATTGCTAGAAATGAAGCGAGGATTAACAGAACTAAAACAATCCCGAAGGAAATCCGAATCAGGTAAAACAGAATTCGCCAAATCTTTTCCCAGCGTTCTTGCCATCGCAAGCGCGCATCTTTCTCACGCAGAATACTGCGAAAATTTTTCGGAAACTGGTAGACCACATCTCCGGATTCAGCAACTTGCAAATGTCCGCCCGCTTGAGATGCGAGGACAAGCAATCCTTGTTCTGCCAGATTGATGTTTAAGCCTGCTTGCGACGCGACATCCCCAACGGTGGCGCGATAGTTGAGAGATTCGATCGCTTTTAAAATCGCGGCATTTGGTGTGGCTGACATTCGCTGATTTCCCTATGTCGGACTTCTCTTCTCTCAGTATAGATCTTTGAAAAATTGACGGTTTTGAGAACATGAAAGATCTTTCATAAACCGTTCATTTGTCATTCATCCCCGAGTCCGATAGTAGAACCTGTGAGGCAACTGAAACCTTCAACTCACGGGAAACAACGATTTATGAAAAAGTATCTCATTCCTTTGATTGCTCTAGGAATTGGTGGCAGCGCGATCGCATTCAGTCTGCTGACTCGTTCTTCTGATTCGATCAGCCAACCGCCGAGCATTGTCCAACCTGTTCAGGCTCAGTCTCCCACGGCTCAAGATAAACCGATACTCGTTCAAATTCATGCGGATTGGTGTCCCGCGTGCAAAACACTCGCCCCCATTGTGACTTCATTACAACAGCGGTATCAAGGTCGGGCAAATTTTGTGATCTTAGATGTGACCGATCGCGGGAAGACTCAAGCCTCAGAAGCCAAAGCACGAGCACTGGGACTGTCAAACTTCTTTGCTGCGAACAAGTCGCAAACAGCAACGATCGCGCTGATTAATCCAAAAAATGGTCAAGTCATCCAGACATTTCGCAAGAACTTCGACACTCAAGCTTATGTGAAGGCGATCGACAATGCCATCACTCAAGTCCGCCAGCGATGAAATTTCAGAGGTCGGAGTCTTACGGAAACTCCGACCAACATCCTTGAAATGTGGAGAAGAATTTGCCATGACCTTATCGAAAAAACCGTCTCGCCTTGATCGTCTCAAACAATGTGTAACGTCAAGCGCTTTCTTTTACACTGCATTGTTTTTGAGTGCTGTTGGACTCGCACTGATTGCACCTCACTTTGGCAGCCTCTATGAGTTACTAGGACAGTGGGTTTCTCAAATTGAAAATCCCTATTACCAATGGTTTCAGCAGCAAAATCTGAGTAATGCTTTCGTGTTGATTCCACTTGCATTTTTGGGTGGTTTACTTGCGAGTATTTCGCCTTGTGTACTCTCATTGCTTCCTGTCAATCTCAGCTATATCGGAACACTCAATATTCATTCACGTCGAGATGCCGCAACGAAAGCAGGACTCTTTACGCTTGGAGTGATCACAGTTTTTAGCTTACTGGGATTGTTCTCGTCATTTGCAACGGCTGTGCTGGTTGATTTTCGAGGATATATCAATATTGCAGTAGGGGCGTTGATTTTTCTCATGGGGTGCAGCTTTGCAGGTCTATTTCACTTACCTCTCCCTAAGTTGAATCCATCAGTATCGAGTGCAGGTTCCTATGGCGTAGGAGTAACATTTGCCTTAATTAGCTCGCCTTGCTCTAGTCCTGTCTTGTTTGCAGTCTTAGCAGCAGGAGCCGCAACCGGATCGCAATTCATCAGTACGGTTACGATGGTGAGCTATGCGATCGGTTATACAGCCGTGATTTTCTTTGCAAGTCTCTATACAGGTCTGGTCAAACAGAGCCGCGCTTTACTTCAGCATTCTGAATGGGTTGTTCGTCTCGGAAGTGCAGCCTTGATTCTTGCAGGCGGGTTTTATCTGGTGAGCGGAATTCATTGGTTTCTGTAAAATTTGAGGTAAAATCCAAATGTCGCATCATCGACGGGTTGCAATGAAACAGTCTCGAAAGCAGCAGAGCTTTGTCGGTGTGCGATCGCGGATTTTGGCTTGGTACTTTCTACTGACGGCTAGCATTACTTTTGTTTCAGTTTACGCGACGTATAAAATCTTTTGTGACTCGACTCAGAAAGAGCTAGGCGGACAACTTCAACGAGACATTCAAGCATTTGAGCAGTCTAGCGTTCAACCTTCCAATCCAGAAGCGCTAACACAAGCAATTCAAACCTTCTCAAGCCGTCAAGTTTCGACTCCAAACCGTTATCTACTGGTCTTCTCTAAGGGTCAGATTCTCCATACTCCACAATCTGCGCAATTTGTCCAAAACAACCAAGCTGTACTCGATCGCTGGAAGCAACTCCCTGAAAATGCTCCTCAGCAGCTTGATGGTTATCTCGTCTCAGTTATGCGTCCGCTGAATGGGCAACCAGGAAGAATTATTGCGGTGCATGATGCAACGATGCAGTATCACATGGCAGAGCTAACGCTGAGACTTGTCGTGCAAGTGACTTTAGTTGGGCTGATTTTGTTTAGCGCGATCGCGTGGCTCACGGCTGGAAAAATCCTGTCTCCTTTGCGCCAAGTGACAGAAACGGCTCGAAACATCAGCGAAACGGATCTCACTCAACGGCTCTCAGTTCAAGGAACAGACGAGATTGCTGAACTCACGCTCACGTTTAATCAGATGCTCGATCGACTTCAAGCCGCATTCACAAGCCAGCAAGATTTCATCAAAGACGTGAGCCATGAACTGCGAACGCCGATCACCATCATTCAAGGACATCTAGAATTACTCGGAGACGATCCAGAGGAGCGCCGAGAAACGATCGCGCTTGTCCGAGACGAACTCAAACGGATGAATCGATTTGTCAGTGATTTACTCTTGTTGATGCGAATTGAGCGTCCGAACTTCTTACGAGCAGATCACTATGATGTCGCAACCTTAACAGAAGAAATTTTTGCGAAAGCTGAGGCATTGGCAGATCGAAGCTGGAAACTTGAATCGGTTGGAACGGGAGAAGTTTTCTGCGATCGACAACGCATCACCCAAGCCGTTCTCAATCTCGCTCAGAATGCAAGCCAGTACACGCAAAAAGGCGATGTGATTGCAATTGGTTCTGCAATTGTTGAAGAAACCGTCCGATTTTGGGTCAGAGACACGGGTGAAGGAATTGATCTCGATGATCAAGCTCGAATTTTCGATCGGTTTGCGCGTGGATCAAATAGTGAGCGACGATCTGAAGGGTCAGGTTTGGGATTATCGATCGTACAAGCCATTATCAAAGCTCATCAAGGTCATATCGATCTCTGTAGCCGACTTGGAGAAGGTTCGACGTTTACAATCACATTGCCGTTGCGAGGAACGCATTGATGAATCGAATCTTAATTGCAGAAGATGAATCGCGAATTGCAGCCTTTTTAGAGAAGGGATTTCGAGCAAATGGATTTACTTGCACGATCGCAACGAATGGGCATGAAGCGATCGGCATGGCACACAGCCATGATTTTGATTTACTGATTTTAGATTTAGGGCTTCCAGGAAAAAACGGTTGGCAAGTCTTGGAAGAAGTACGAGGTAGAGGTGAACGACTGCGAATCATTGTGCTCACAGCACAGGATGAAGTGGAAGATACAGTCGCAGCCTTAGAAGGTGGCGCGAATGACTATGTGACTAAACCGTTTGAATTTACAGAACTTCTTGCTCGCGTGAAAGTGCAATTGAGAGATAGCGTGATTCTCAAAAGTAAAGCAGGCAAAGAAACAACGTTTCAAGCGGGCGAAATTGTGCTGGATTTGCTCACGCGGCAGGTTTGGCGAGGCAGCACCTTGATCGAAATGTCTTCTAAAGAATTTGCCTTAGCCGAGGTATTTCTCCGTCACCCGATGCAGGTGATGAGTCGAGAACAACTACTTGATCGAGTCTGGGGATACACCTATGATCCCGGCTCGAACATCATTGATGCTTACATCAAACAATTGCGAAAAAAATTGGGAAGTGAAACGATCGAAACCGTTCGAGGAGTCGGCTACCGACTTCGGGTATGAGGATACTTCAGCAGTCGAATCTTTTGGAATCTATCAAGATTGGAGCGCTTGAAAGATGAGCATGTTCATATAAAGCACGATCGCTGCTACCAACACATTTCTGCCTGAGTAACAGCGATCGCAGTGATTGCTAATTTTTCTAGCCCAACCACCCTTTTAACCGTTCTGCAATCTGAGGACGGCGTAACTTGCGCATTGCCTTACTTTGGATTTGGCGAACCCGCTCTCGTGACAAGTTGAACATGCCGCCAACTTCTTCAAGCGTACAAGGCTTACTCGTCGTCAATCCGTAGCGCAAAGAAATAATATCTTTTTCGCGTTCGGTTAAGACATTGCCCAATACCTCCCAAATCTCTTGGCGTAACATCGTTTCACTCATCTGAGATTCGGGTGATTGAGTATCGCCATCTTCGAGTAAGTCCATCAATTCTGTATCTTCGCCTTTACCAACTCGATGATTCAGCGATAACGACTGACGACGAACTTGATGTAAATGCTGCAATTGCTCAACGGTCAATTCTAAAGATTGAGCCAGTTCTGCTTCGGTCGGATTGCGATTTAACTCTCGTTTCAGGTCGCGATGTGCTTTCTTCAGCTTATTCAGCTTTTCGACAATGTGAATCGGTAAGCGAATCGTACGAGCATCATTTGCGATCGTTCTGGTAATCCCCTGCCGAATCCACCAATATGCATAGGTCGAAAACTTATATCCCTTATCGGGATCAAACTTTTCTGTTGCGCGGTTGAGTCCCAATGCACCTTCTTGAATCAAATCAAGAAACGGCACACCGCGATTTAGATACCGTTTCGCGATCGACACGACTAAACGAAGATTCGATCGAATCATCTTCCGTTTCGCTACTCGACTCCGGTGTAAGCGATGATCCAATTGCCGTTCAGTGAGTCCAAAGTGTTCAGCTAATTGAGCCTTGGTAGGAGCATGACCTAATTCTTGATACAGCTTGCGTCGAGCGCTATCGACTTCAACTAAGTACTGTACCCGTCTTGCAAGCTCCACTTCCTCATCCGCTTTCAGGAGTGGATACCGTGCCATTTCTTTAAAGAAAGCTCCCACTGCATCATCGGCAACGGTCTTGTTATAGCCAGAGGAGCGAGCTGATGCGATTTGATCGACCTCATCCTCTGATGAATTTCCAACAGACGTAAGCTCAAGAATATCCGGCTCAATCTCGATCGGGGTGCTGTCTTCTAAGTCAGCTTCTAATTGCAATGAGTCTACTGAATCTAACTCAGCAACGTCCATTGCAAAGTCCATATCCTGAGAGAGGGCTACGGTTGGGGAACTGTTGCTTTGTTCGCTCATAGTGTTATATCAATGAAGTTTTACAGGGGGGCTATTTGAGCTAATTTAAGTGTCAAACTAGACAGAACCTTAAGTCAGCGATCGACAGTTTTGAATGCTATGTTTTCGTTTCAATTTATAAATGACAAAATAATCAACTCCTCCTGAACTTATGACGAATTTCGGCGTTTTATAGAAACTTTTTGGAAACTTTTAGAAATGAGTTGAGATTTGGAGATCAAATCACTCACTTCGTCCACATAGGCTGGCATGATCCCCAGCAATATAGTTCAGCGTGGATGAAGATTCCAGAGATTTAGGATTTCAAATGAATCCCTAGCTGCTATAACAGACTCTCATACCTGTTTCGGTTTACATCTCTACCAATGGTCGGAAAAGCCAGAGCGTTTTTTGTGAATCTATCGTAGGTAGAGTCGTGCGATAGGGCGAGTGATCCTGTAAACTCATCACACGTTAAAATTAGAATTAATGGTTAGTGTATTTGAACTAATAAACTTCTCAACTCCTCTGATTATTTAATACCGCGAGTTTGCAAAGCTGCGGATTTTCTTAAGTTTTTCTCTTCATTTGCGATATGTCTGAGTTGCAGTCTGTGGCGGAATTAAAGGCAGAGTATGGGGTGTCACCTGCTTGGGTCGATGTGTTAGTCGATTGTCCAGGGTCGCAAGGAGTCTATACTTATCAGTCGCGTCCGGATTTATTGGTGCAGCCGGGTGACATTTTGAGTGTGCCTTTTGGCGCACAACAGGTCGGTGGGATTGCGGTGCGCGTTGGGAATCAACCGCCGGATTTATTGCCCGAGCAAATTCGATCGATTGATTCGATCGTCAGTGCTGGCTTCTTTCCTGCCTCTTATTGGTCATTGCTCGATCAAGTCGCACGCTACTATCAAACTTCATTAATGCAGGTGGTACGCGTGGCGTTGCCGCCGGGATTATTGGCGCGATCGCAAAGACGCATTCGCTTGATCAAGCCCGATGCCAGTGAAGCCAGTCTGAATAGTGCAGCCCAACAGATTCTCAAACTGCTCAAGTCGAGCAAAACAAAAGATTATTCCTGGCAATTTGTGCAACGGCAAGTCAAAGGCGCGAATCGGGGCTTACAAGACCTGCTCAAGCTGAATTGGGTCGAGAGCTATCTGGAGCCACCTGCCACGATTCGTCCCCAATTGCGGCAAGCGGTGATTTTAGTCTCAACTCAGGGTGAGTTGAGCGATGGCTCCGCCACACAAAGCAGTGTCCGACAACGTGAGATTTTAGAAGTGCTTAAGCGCAATGGCGGTGAAATGTGGCTGACAGATCTGTTGCAGCACTGCCGAACGACTTCACCCACTGTAAAGCGCTTACAAGAGCAGGGCTGTGTGCTGCTTCAGGGGCGAGAAGTGCTGCGAAGTGAACATGCACCGGATGTTGAGCAGGATGCGGCAAAAGTGCTGACGCATCATCAAGCAGAAGTGCTGAAAAAGATTCATACAGTCACAGCATTTGAAAAAATTTTGCTGCATGGGGTCACGGGATCAGGCAAGACTGAGGTTTACTTGCAAGCGATCGCGCCGATGTTGCAACGCGGTCAATCTGCTTTAGTCTTAGTCCCTGAGATTGGGTTAACGCCGCAATTGACGGATCGCTTTCGGGCAAGATTTGGCGATCGCGTTTGTGTGTATCACAGTGCTTTATCCGATGGTGAACGGTTCGACACTTGGCGACAAATGCTCACAGGGTCGCCTCAAGTGGTGATTGGAACGCGATCGGCAGTGTTCGCGCCGTTGCCCAATCTCGGATTAATCGTCTTAGACGAAGAACATGATTCGAGTTTTAAGCAAGATCAACCTGCACCTTGTTACCATGCTCGATCGGTTGCACAATGGCGGGCTGAATTAGAAAACTGTCCCTTAATTCTCGGCTCAGCAACACCTTCGCTAGAGACTTGGTTAGACTCACAATCGTCTACTTATCTATCTTTACCGAAGCGAATCTTAGATCGCCCTTTGCCGAAAATCGACATTGTTGATATGCGGAAAGAATTGCACGATCGCAATCCTTCGATTTTTAGTCGATCGCTGCAAGCTCAGTTGAAAAAGCTCAAAGAAAACAATCAAAAAGGCTTGTTATTCATTCATCGTCGTGGGCATAGCACGTTTGTGTCTTGTCGGAGTTGTGGCTATGTGATGGAATGTCCCAATTGTGATGTTTCACTGTCCTATCATCACGTTCACGAAACTGCTCAACCGATTTTAAGATGTCATTATTGTAACTATACTCAGCTTCAACCGCAGCGTTGTCCTAGCTGTAGTTCTTCGTATTTCAAAAACTTTGGCAGTGGCACTCAACGAGTTGTTCAAGAAATCGCTAAACTTTTCCCCGAATTGAAAACGATTCGATTCGATAGCGATACAACGCGCGCAAAAGGAGCGCATCGAGCTTTGCTGAGTCAATTTGCTCACGGAGATGCAGATCTGCTTGTCGGAACTCAGATGCTCACTAAGGGGATTGACTTACCCCAAGTAACTTTAGTCGGGATTATCTCAGCCGACGGGTTACTGAACTTAGCAGACTTTCGAGCTAGTGAGAGAGCTTTTCAAACGTTAGTTCAAGTTGCCGGACGCGCCGGACGCGGAACCGAACCTGGACGGGTGATTCTTCAAACTTATGCGCCTGAACATCCAGTGATTCAAGCCGTTCAACGTCAGCAATATGAGCCTTTTGTTGCCACTGAACTAGAGCAGCGTGCAGCGTTGAACTATCCCCCTTACGGGCGGTTAGTGTTACTCCGCCTGAGTGGATTGAATGAGCAGACTGTCCGAAGTACGGCGGAGCTACTCGCTGATCAGCTTTTACACTCTGAAGATGAAGTATTGGGGCCTGCTCCCGCCACGATCGCAAAAATTAACCAACGATATCGCTGGCAGATTCTTCTCAAACTCACCAGCGATCGCATTCCGAATGTGATGGAACTGAGATCGCAGTGTCCTTCGACGGTGAGTTTAACGATCGATGTCGATCCAATGAATCTCATGTAGCTCAAAGCTGCAACTTGCGATCAACCTCTTGTATACATCGCAAATGCCCAATCCAGAGCGACTAGAAACTAATTCCTGAGTTTTGCTTCTGGCAAAATCAGCATCGCATCGCCAAATGAATAAAACCGATACTGATTGTCGATCGCATCTTGATACACCGATAACAAGCGTTCTCGCCCGATCAAGGCACTAACAAGCATCAGCAAACTCGATTTCGGCAAGTGGAAGTTTGTGATCATGCCATCGACCACACGCCACTGATAGCCCGGATAAATAAATAAATTCGTTTTGCCACAATAGGGTTCAAGTTGACCCGATTGCGAAGCGCCTTCCAGCGATCGTACAACCGTCGTCCCCACGGCAATCACTCGTCCGCCTTTCGCTTTTGTCTCCCGAATCTTCTCTACCGTCTCCGGCGAAACTTCGATCCATTCTCCATGCATCTGATGTTCAGTAATATTTTCAACCTCCACAGGTCGGAAGGTTCCTACCCCAACATGCAGCGTCACAAAAGCCCGATCGATACCCTTTTGTTCTAAGCGCTCTAACAGTTCGGGCGTGAAATGCAATCCCGCAGTCGGCGCAGCGACAGCGCCTAAGCGATCGGCATACACCGTCTGATAGCGATCGGCTTCTGCTTCAGTGTCGTGAATATAAGGCGGCAACGGCACTTCACCAAAATGATCAATCACTTCGAGCAGCGATCGTCCATCCGACACTTCAAACTGTAAAATCCTGCCGCGTGTTTCTGGATCGCTGGCTAAAATTTGGGCATTCAGCTTGATGTCCGTCTGCGATCGAGGGGTAAAGGTAATTTGATTGCCAGGCTTCAGCCTTCGTCCCGGCTTCACCAATGACAACCACTGATTCTGCTGCTGTTCCTCCAACAACAAAATCTCTACCTCAGTTCCAGTCGATTTGTGTCCATGCAGACGAGCCGGAATCACTTGGGTATTATTCAGCACCAGCAAATCGCCGGGTTGCAGAATCTCGACTAGATCATGAAACACTTGATGACAATGTTCCGTCAATGTTTTGAGAACGAGCAATCGCGCGCTATCCCTTGGCTCAGCGGGATTCTGGGCGATGCGGTCTTCGGGTAAATGGTAATCATAAGCCGAGAGGAGTTGATCAGCTTCCACGGTCTCAGTCCTAATTGGTCGTCACAGGTGAGTGGTTAGTATTTTCTGATAATTTTGAGCCTTTAAATATAGAATCCTAAAAATGGGTGAGATTCCCTAGCCAATATCGGGGGCTTTGCCCCTATGTGAAAAGGCGATCCTCAATCAGAATAGAAGAGTAGCATTTGCTGGGTTTGTGTTCTATGGAATATGTCTACTCCCTCGCGAATGCCAGTCTAACTCTGAGAATTGTGGAACATCTGCACAACTCAAAGTTTCTGCCGCTCAGTTTCATAACTGTCATTCATCAGATTGATGGTTGGGTCGTGAGGGTGAAACTGGCTAAATCGCTCGATGAACAAACAGAAGGTGACTTTCAAGCATTCCTGAACGAGTTGGGTATCGTCTGTCACCCCAGCATTCGGATTCAGATGGTGCTCTGGGGCTTAGAGACGGGTCAATCCCCGATCGAGGTCATGCAGCGGTATCAAGTCGCGGTTGTGTCTCATGGCAACCCAGATCGCGAAGAAATTGAAGAATTTCGCAAACAGTTTGTACAAGGCTTAGGCTATTGTCCTGAAACACTAGCTTAGAAAAACGCATCACAGATATAGTCTTGTAGCACGAATTGATTTTTGGTGAGGTGGGGGGAAGTTCTTGGATTTCCCCTTTTTCGTACCAAGGCGACATCAAAGCGACAGGCAAGATGCGCGAGATGCGGATGCTTTAAGAGAAAAAGTTGGGCGGCGGTGATGATTTTGCGCTGTTTAGCAGCCGTAATCGCCAATGCGCCATGATTGTCCCAATTGCCGCGACTGCGAGTTTTGACTTCGACAAATGCCACGACTTGGTCTTGCGTTTGCGCAACGAGGTCTAATTCGCCCGATCGACAAGTCCAGTTGCGCGCCAGAATAGTTGCTCCTTGTGTTTGTAGCCAGTCTGCGACAAAGTTTTCGCCGGATGTTCCAATTTCTGATGTCGAATTCTGCTGATCCACAGGTACGATTTTAAAGCAGTTCTCTTTCAACATTCCCTGATTTTTCCGATGAGTTCTAAACGCTTAAAAGGTTTGGTTTGTGCCGTCGTCGTTCTAATTGCGACTTGGGTTGTTTTCGCTACACCCGTGCTCGCGTTAGATTACAACCGAGAATCATTGGTCGGGGCGGATTTTTCCGGTCAAGATTTAACGGATTCGGAATTTACCAAGGCGAATATGCGCGAAAGTAATTTGAGCCACACGAATCTCAAAGGCGTGCGATTTTTTGCGACAAATCTGGAACGGGCAAATCTGGAAGGGGCAGATTTGAGAAATAGTACGTTAGATTCAGCCCGCTTGACGCGCGCGAATTTGACGAATGCAAATTTGGCGGGTGCCTTTGCCTCGAATGCGAAGTTTGAAGGGGCAATTATTGATGGCGCAGATTTTACCGATGTAGAGTTACGCCCCGACGTGCAGAAGCTGCTGTGCAAGGTTGCACAAGGTACGAATCCGGTGACGGGACGCGAAACGCGCGAGACGCTGTATTGCGATTAGTGAATTGAGAAGTTTGATTGATTCGCTGATCAAACTTCTCTGGATCAAGCGCAAATTAGACTTTCTGTATGAATCTAAATTGCCTGCCGAATGGAATTCGGGGCTACACAGACAAAACCTGCTTTTGCAGGTTAACAGCCAGAGTTGGAGCAGTCCACGACGGCGGACTTGGTTTGTCTAGCCGCGAATTCTATTCGCAAAGGCATTTGCAGGAAAGCGATTGAGTCAACCGACCTGAGCCGAAACGGGTTCATTCGATCATTTCCGAAGGCTGACCTTTTGAGCCGCACGAGAAACGGACGCGACTTTAGAGGGCGATGGCTCTGCCTCTACTGGCGAGAGAACATTGAGATCAGAATATAACCATTCCTGCTGAAGTTTCTGAATCGCTAATTCTTTTTGCTTTGCTTCAATCTCGATCCAAGGCGCTTGTCGATAAGAGCTTGGCATCACAGTAATGTAATCGCTGTGACGCTGATCGAGGAAGCTATCTGCTCCATTCGAGATATGGACAAGCTGCCATTCTGGAACCTCCCAGGTCGATCGAGCTGCTTCCAGCATTGCGCCTACGCTTTCGTGCTCATAGCTATCGACTTGCGCATAGATCACATGATGATGGGCATCGAACACGTGCGGAATTTTAGCAGCAGAGCAAATCGAAACCATTTGCTCTGCGCTGTAAGTATACTCGTCGTTTTCGAGCGTGAGTCGGAGTCGGATATTGTCGGGTAAGTTTGCGATCGTATCTAGCAATCGCTCTACGCGATCGCCTTTTCCACCATGGATGTTGATCAATGCCCAAGGCGATTTCGGCAGTCCTAACAAATCAAAAACATGCGCATGCATCGTCAAAATTTTGATGCTATTTTCGATGACTTCAGGGCGATCGGAGTTGAGCACAACGAACTGATCGGGATGAAACACTAAGCGGATGCCCAATTGTCGTGACTGATCTCCCACTAAGCTCAGCCCTTCTGCAAACTCATCTAAGATGGCAGATCCGATAGGCTCATCGGCAAAGGGAAATAAGCCAGAGCTTAAACGATAGAGCCGAATATGATGCTCAGCACAGAACTTGATCGCGATCGCTAATCGGTGCAAGTTTTCGGTATAGAGTTCACGTAGAACTTGCTCTTGCTCTGCGAGTTCAAATTGTAAGAATCGCTTCCGCGTCATCGTTTTGAATCGCACCGTTTTCGATGCAGACACACACACTAAACCAAGTTCGGGAGTCATGATGATTGAGGATTGAGATAAACGTAGAAGTTGAGATCTTTAGAATCCAGAGTTCTTTAGGTAACTTTAACGTCTTCTCCTTAATTAAAGATCTCCGATCAACTCGATTTGAGGTCATTCTTTCTTTTTTAATTGCTCGGGTTTATGAATCGCTTCCTTATGGCTTTTAGAAGTTTCAACTAAGTATTCAGGATTTTCTTCTGAAGCCTCAAAGTGGTGATTTTTAAAGTCAGTAGGTTCTGTAATCTTTTCCTTAACTTCGCCCTCGGTTTTACCGCCCGAAGTATTCCACTCAACGTGATCGCCTTTCTTCAATTCCTGACTCATAGCTTTTCTCTCGATGTGCGGTCTAAATTTTATGGATTTATCGCTTGGCTAACCTCTACCCAGAGTTGCGCCTCATTCCTCTCTTGCGACAGTTGGGATCGCTCTGCGAACTCAATTACGCTACTCAAAAAGGAATTCTCGCCATGACCTATCGCTATGATTTATTTGTAATTGGTGCAGGTCCAGGTGGACTATCCGCAGCCAAAAAAGCGGCGAGCTATGGCGCGAAAGTTGCGATCGCGGAATCTGCCCACGTTGGTGGAACCTGTGTAAATCTCGGCTGTATTCCTAAAAAACTCATGGTCTATGCTGCCGATTTTGCAGAGTTCGCACACCTTGCCCAAGAGTATGGCTGGTCACAAGAAACTCCCAAATTTAGCTGGCAACAGTTCAAGCAAATCCGAGATCGTGAACTCGATCGCTTACGCCATGTTTATCAATCTAAGCTCAAAGACAAAGGAGTCGAACTCTTGCAAGGAGCGGCCGCGTTTGTTGATGAACACACGATCAGCGTGAATGATCAAAAATTTACAGCCGATAAAATTCTGATTGCAGTTGGTGGAAAAGCAACAAAGCCTAACATTTCAGGCATCGAACATGCAGTGACTTCAGATGAAATGTTCCATCTTGAGAAACTCCCCAAACGGTTAGCCATTCTAGGTGGTGGCTACATTGGCGTAGAATTCTCTAGTCTGATGCGCGGATTGGGAGTTGAAGTCTTTTTGATGAATCGAGAGTGTTGCATTTTAGAAGGGTTTGACGACACTGTTCGTAATACTGTGAGAAATGAATTAGTCGATCGCGGAATCCATAGCTATTGCAATACAACTGCGGAAAAAATTGAACGAGTTGGAGATAACATTCAAATTCAACTCACCGGAGATCGCTCAGACCTGCTGACGGTAGATACGTTGCTCTGTGCGACCGGACGTATCCCCAATTTAGAACATCTCAATTTGGACACCATAGGAATTGAACAAGACAATAAAGCGATCGCCGTTGATGAATTTAGCCGCACAAATCTGCCGCATATTTACGCGGTTGGAGACTGCACGAATCGCAAGCAACTCACTCCGGTCGCCCGCGCTGAAGGACGAGCCTTTGCCGAAACTGTGTTTGGCAAGTCACAGATGGCAATCGATTACCATTTGATTCCTTCTGGCGTGTGTTCTCGTCCTGAAGCTGCAACGGTTGGCATGACCGAATCTGAAGCGCAAGAAAAATTTGGCGATCGCATCAAATGTTATCAAACTGAATTCACGCCCTTACTGCGAACCTTAAGTCAAGAAAAGCGTCAGAGCTTAATCAAATTTGTAACTCATGACGATCGCATTCTTGGAATTCACATCGTGGGCGACGATGCGATCGAGATCATTCAAGGATTTGCACTCGCGATGCAGAAAGGACTGACGAAAGCTGAACTCGATCACGCGATCGCGATCCATCCATCTTCTGCTGAAGAATTATTCTCCTGAATTTTCCAATTCAAAATTCAACCTTCAATGCCGTAAGGACGGTTTTCCGATCTGTCTTCTTTTAGCACTCTGTCCCAGTGAGTGCTAAATTTCTAGGTGGAGAACTGAGACATACCTATGGCAAAGATTGTTGTCTTTGATGACGAATCCAGACAGGCGTTAGAACGGGGCGTGAATGCGTTAGCAGATGCAGTGCGCGTCACCCTCGGTCCTCGCGGACGGAACGTGTTACTTGAGAAAAAATTCGGTGCGCCTCAAATCGTCAATGACGGTGTGACGATCGCAAAAGAAATCGAACTTGAAGATCCGCTAGAAAACACAGGCGCATCCTTGATTCGTGAAGTCGCTTCTAAAACGAAGGACTTGGCAGGGGATGGAACAACGACCGCAACGGTTCTCGCTCAAGCGATGATTCGCGAAGGCATGAAAAACGTTGCAGCAGGCACCAATCCGATCAGCTTGCGCCGTGGCATGGAAAAAGCGATCGCGAAACTGGTCACTGAAATCCAAGCGGTCGCAAAACCCGTTGAAGGCAACGAAATTGCACAAGTCGCAACTGTTTCCGCCGGAAATGATGATGAAGTCGGACAAATGATCGCAGCAGCGATGGATAAAGTCGGACGCGACGGTGTGATTACGGTTGAAGAATCGAAATCCTTAGCGACTGAAATGGATATCGTCGAAGGGATGCAAATCGATCGCGGTTATCTCTCTCCTTACTTTGTCACCGACACTGAGCGCTTGATTGCTGAGTATGAGAATGCTGCAATTCTGCTCTGTGATAAGAAAATTGGTTCGATTCAAGAATTAGTTCCAGTTCTCGAAAAAGTTGCCCGTGCTGGTCAACCTCTGTTGATCATCGCAGAAGACGTTGAAGGTGAAGCATTAGCAACGTTGGTGGTCAACCGTCTGCGCGGTGTATTGAATACAGTTGCAATCAAAGCACCTGGATTCGGCGATCGTCGGAAGCAGATGCTGCAAGACATCGCAGTTCTGACCGATGGGCAGGTGATCTCCGAAGAAATCGGTCTGAGCTTAGATGCAGTTTCGGCTGACATGCTCGGAACCGCTAGAAAAATCACGGTCACGAAAGATTCCACCACGATCGTTTCAGATGTCGCCAACAGCGAGAATATTGAGAAGCGCGTCGCTCAATTGCGTCAAGAAGTTGAGCGCAGTGATTCTGACTACGACAGAGAAAAGATCTCTGAGCGGATTGCGAAATTATCCGGTGGTGTTGCAGTGATCAAAGTCGGTGCTGCTACTGAAACTGAGTTAAAAAATCGCAAACTCCGAATTGAAGATGCTTTGAATGCGACAAAAGCCGCAGTCGAAGAAGGAATCGTTCCGGGAGGCGGTGTTTCTCTCGTTCACCTCGCTGGAAAGCTAGTTGAATTGAAATCGACGCTGAATGCTGAAGAGCAAATCGGTGTGGATATTGTGATTCGCTCGCTCGATGCTCCGCTCCGTCAGATTGCTGATAACGCGGGTGCTGAAGGCTCTGTGATTGTTGAGAAAGTCCGCGAAATGAGCTTTAGCCACGGCTACAATGCGCTGACCGACAAGTATGAAGACTTGCTGGCAGCGGGCATTGTTGACCCTGCGAAAGTTGTGCGAACTGCACTTCAAGATGCAGCTTCGATCGCAGGCATGGTGTTGACTACTGAAGCATTGGTCGTTGAGAAACCCGAACCCAAATCTGCTGCTGCGCCTGATATGGGCGGCATGGGCGGCATGGGTGGTATGGGTGGTATGGGCGGCATGGGTGGTATGGGGATGATGTAATTCCCATCGCGCTAAGTGTCGAAAAAGGGGGAGTGGGGATGCAATGATTGTCCCTACTCCCCCTGTTGCTATCTGTGCAATCTCCTCTTAACTATCTGAGAGTAACAAGGGGAAAAAATGCCCGACTGGACCTTGACCTTTTCCAATTGCTAATGAATATTTCAATGCAGTCGTCACATAGCTCTTAGCAAGGTGAACTGCCGATCGTAGGTCTTTCCCCAATGCCAAATTTGCCGCGATCGCTGCCGACAATGTACATCCTGTCCCATGCGTGTGCGGTGTATTCACGACTTGAGTGGTTAAGGTTTCGCACGCATTGCCATCAAACCAAACATCAACTCCTCGCAGTTCTCCACTCATTCCGCCACCTTTGACGAGAACTGACTTTGCTCCCAATTCAAAAATTTTCTCAGAGGCAGCCTGCATGTCCTCTAAGGTGAGAATTTCAAGCCCACTGAGTAATTGAGCCTCGTAGCGATTTGGGGTCAGAATTGCCGCTTGTGGAATCAGGTGCGATCGTAAAACCGCGATCGCAGAATCATCAATCAATTGCGCTCCAGTTCGAGACACCATCACTGGATCAACAACTAAATTAACAATTTTACAAGCGGCAACCTGTTCAGAAACCGTAGCGATGATTTCTTGATTCAGTAACATTCCGGTTTTAGCAGCTTGCACTCCGATATCTTGCACGACAGCCTGAATCTGAGCGGCTACGGCTGCTGAAGGTAAAGCATCAACTCGTGACACACCTAAGGTATTCTGTGCCGTAACGCAAGTAATCGCACTCGCTCCATGCACGCGATGAAAAGCAAACGTGCGGAGATCAGCTTGAATTCCAGCCCCCCCTCCACTATCTGAACCCGCAATAGTTAAGGCGATCGGAATCGAAGTAAGAGTCATGGGACAACTGAAACGAGAGTTTTCTCTATTTTAGTGCGACATGCATTGTTGACGGTGTAATCGGGTCTTCGTCCGATAAACTTCCTCTGCCGCATAGCAGATCGACAGATACTTTGTACCCAGTACCAGCGACACAGCGTTTACCATGCGATCGAGTTCTTCCATCAATTGATCGACGCACCAAGGCTCTGAACAATGAATGAGCAACGCATCGAATTTTAGCTCTAATCTACAGCCTACAAGTGTCTGGGCATAAAGTTCATGAAAGCGCTCAAGGCGGAAATCGTCCAATCGTGACAAGTCTTCAGCGGTGAATTTAATACTCATGATGTAATCGTCTTATATGTGTTGCACAGATTGAATCGGATTCGTCCAAGGATCTATACGGTAAGATCTTGGAACTTTATTTTCTTCTGATGACACAATTACGTAAATGTACGGGTTTCCCGATTAATATATTTCGGTGCTTCCAATTCACTTACATTAACCCTGATCTTCTTCCAGAGATTTTCGATGGGGCATCACGTTGCGTAAAAGATCATGTGTCAAAGCTATCCTCCTTTCAGTATTGCATCTGTCATTCTTACGCGAGATGAAATTCTGTAAAGGAGTTGAATATACTGAGTCTGCAAAATGGTAAAGCATCGGCTCGGTAACATTGGTCAGGAATGAAGAGTGATTAAAAGTAGTTAAGTCATTCCTTGCGTCATATTAGAAATCATGATTTTCAAAATCCGCCAATAGGCAGATTTGTCCGTCGATTTATAGAAACGATGCCACACTACTACCTGGAAACGCATCAAGAGCCTAGAAAGGGGATTTGAGGAGAAACTGGATGGCAAGTTCTAAGAAATTACAGCGGTTAGCATGGCTCGAAGGCATTCGGATTTTTGCAGCAGTATTGCTGTTGCTTTATCATGCTCAGTTGTTATTTACGAAATATGCTTTTACACCTCAACCAACCGGACTTGCTGCGAATTTGCAACAGATATTTTTAGCGACGCGTCAGATGGGTGATAGTTGGTTGACTCAAGTTTTGAGTTTACCTGTTTGGTTTGGCTATCAATTTGTCGATGTGTTTGTTTTGGTAAGTGGATTCAGCTTGGTGCTATCACTGAAAGGGCAACCGATCGAAGTAGGTAGCTTTCTCAAGCGACGAATTTTAAGAATTTTACTACCGTTCTGGACAGTCGCGTGGTTGGCTTACCCAGTACTTTGGACGGTTGGGGAGTTGACGAATAGCTATATTCCTGATGCTTGGCATACATTCGCAGGCATGTCGTTCCCAATTTTGTTTGATTATGGTGGAGAACTGCTTCTTCCCACAAATGGTCCTTGGTGGTTCGTCCCATTGATTATGAGTTTTGCGTTGATTTTCCCAGTGCTTTGGTATCTGATGAATCGATGGGGATCGCGCAATTTGTTGCTGACGACAACTGTGATTACATTGGTGTATCGAGCCTTAGCGGTTTATGTCTTCAAGGGTCATCCCACTTATGCGATCGTCAGTGCATCGGCAGGTTGGCAACCATTTGTGCATTTCATTGCAAAGCTCAGTACTTTCGTTTTAGGAATGGTAGTCGCTCGGCAGTATTCGCAGGGTAAAGGCGCGATCTTTTGGAAGTCTTCTAGAGCATTTTCGATTGGTATAGCAGTTTATGCGATCGGATTTGTCGCTCAGTTTTATCGCTTTGGCTGGATTTTTGATGATTTCTTGCTGGCTATCGGTTTAACGCTCTGTTGCATGGTCGTGTTTCGATTTTTCAGCGATCGCTTAAAGTTAGGTGTAATAATGATTTGGCTTGGCATTCATAGCTATAGCTATTTTCTGATTCACAATTTTGTTGTCGATCGCACGTTGAATTTGTATGTGCATCAGCAGTTGCCGCTGTATTATCAAGTTTTACCTTGGATGGTGCTTGGAACATTAGCATTGTCTGTGATTGCAGATCACGTCACGCCTTGGGTTGTAAAGGGTGCGGTTTGGCTTTGGCATTATACAGATGCGAGATTAACGCCGATCGCGAAGATTGGTTGGACTCCGAGAGTCGGAGAGTCCGTGCAATATAAAGGAAAGTCAGGTTGGACAATTCAGAAGGTCGAACGAGTGGTGCATGATAAAGCATTTTATTTGTGTCGGATTTCAGATGGAAGAAAAACGGTGTGGGTCAATCAGAATGATTTGAAACAAGCTGCTGCAGCGCAGCAGGCGAATGTCTAAGTATCGATTACATTCCATCCTATCCTTATGTGCATGAGCATAGTTACGCTCTAGAGAAAATCTGTGATGGCTATGTCATAGCAGATTTTTGCATGTTGAGTTATGCTATTCACCTCGCATCTAGGGCAAACGCAAGAAAAAAGTGACGTAGGCTAAAAGCAGTGTAACCCGCTTGAGAGACACTGCTCATGACTCAACCTACGGATGCGCGGATTCTCACGCACTTTGCTGATTTGGCAGACCCTCGCGATGAGCGTGGCAAAGATCATTTACTTATCGACATCATCACAATCACGATTTGTGCCGTCATCTGTGGGGCAGAGAGTTGGGTGGATATCGAACTGTATGGGCAATCGAAACAATCGTGGTTGAGCAGTTTTCTGAAGTTGCCGAACGGCATTCCGTCGCATGATACATTTGCGCGGGTGTTTGCTCGACTTGACCCAGAAGCGATGCAGCAATGTTTTCTGGGTTGGATTCGTGCCATTAGCACCTTGAGTAAGGGCGAAGTCATCGCCATTGATGGCAAGAAGGTGCGCCACTCTTATGATACTGCCAACGGCAAAGGTGCGATTCATATGGTGAGTGCTTGGGCAAGTGAGAATCGCTTGGTGTTAGGACAACAGAAAGTCGATGCAAAGTCGAATGAGATTACAGCAATTCCAGAATTGCTAGAAGTCCTAGCTCTCGAAGGCTGTATCGTCACGATTGATGCGATGGGGACACAGAAAGAGATCGCTGCGACAATCATTGAGCGCGGTGCAGACTATGTGCTTGCTCTCAAAGGCAATCAAGGCAGCTTGTTTGAAGATGTGCAGTGGTTATTTGAGCAAGCTCAAGCCGTGCAATTCCAAGATGTCGCGCATGACTTTGTGCAAACGATAGACAAAGGACACGGACGCATTGAGATTCGGCGGTGCTGGACGTTGGCAGACACAGAACTGGATTATTTGATGCAGAAGCCGCAGTGGAAAGGACTGAAGACCGTAGTAATGCTTCAGCGCGAACGCAAAATTGAGGGACAAACGAGCAGCGAAACGCACTACTACATCAGTAGTCTCGACCCAGACGCGGCGAAACTCTTAGCTGCCATCCGCACCCATTGGACGGTGGAAAGCCATTTGCACTGGGTGTTAGACGTTGCTTTTGATGAAGATGCTTGCCGTATCCGCAAGGATTACGCACCGCAAAACTTTTCCCTGTTGCGTCACATTGCGCTCAACTTATTAGGACAAGACAAAACGACGAAGGCAGGCATTGCAGCGAAACGAAAAAAGGCGGGATGGGATGATGGTTATCTTCTCAAAATCCTGTCTCAATAATTTTCATGCGTTTGCCCTAACCTCGCATCCAGTAAATGGCGTTGAACGAGATCTCAGACAGATATAGTGCAATTTCTAAAGAGAAATACGTAAATTTCCGGTCTAATCCTCATGTTTGGGAGTAATATGCGAAACATGGATTAACCTAATGTTTTCAATCTAGGCATTAGACGGAAAAAGTCAGTCTAATTTTCTAATTTAGGATATTATGCCAAATCCAAGTAGCCTAAATCCTCCTGACAGGATAGTATGTCGATCATTCTCGGCGACGTTTAGATTCAGATAATTAGGCTAAGAGAGGCAGTTTTAGCAATTGTTAGACTGCTCATTGCTCGATTGAGGTACAGTTTGAGGCGTATCTTTAGATACTAATGCTCAAGTAATCGGACTTTTTCGGTTGATACGGATAATTTCATTAAGTTTCAGGTAGTCCGGGGGAGAATTGCTAAATGGCTCTTTCTGAAAAGATCATTGAATTAGTTATTGATAAAGTTTTACTTGGTGGCATTGTGCTAGTAGCAGGTTACTGGCTCAACAAACGTTTTGAGGTATTCAAGAACGAAACCAATGAAAAGTATTATCAAAGACAGCTTATTGCTGAATTGGAGAATCAGCAGAAACAACAGATATCTGAGTTAGAGAATCAGCTTGTTGTAGCTCGATACAATGCAGAACTAGAATTTATAGAAAGGCAAATCTCCGAATTCTACTGGCCTATCTATTTAAGATTGGAAAAAGATACTGTAATGTGGAAAAGAATCAAGTCTCTCAGTTCTGAGCAAGATGTTTTACCTGATGCTGCAAGTGAGGCTATAGAGAAAGAATTTATTCTTAAAAATCACCAAGAGATAGTTGAAATTATAGAGACAAAGATCCATTTAGCTGAAAATTCAGCAAATAGCAAAGAGTTAATCGATGAGTTACTAAAGTACATCAAGCATGTTGCAGTTTATAAAACAATTCGTTCTATCAAAGAACTTCAAAACGTTAATCCAATGGATTTAAATGAACCATTCCCGCCAAAGCTTTTTCCATTAATTGAACACAATTTTCGAGAGCTTCAAAGTAGATATGAAAGCCTTAAGAAAGCAAAGGCTAGGGAGCTTCAAAAATGAGTTAGTCACGCAGTCTAACTCGTCAAATGCAGCCGACACTAAGTCACGGTTGCTGGATTTGAGGTTGCTTGCTGTCGCTGATTTGAGAGGTTAGCAGTTTTGGTATCTGCAAACAAACCTTCCTTAAAGCTCGACTTTTAACCGGGTACGTGGGACAAACGTTGTAAATAGCATTTAACTTTTGAGCGATTTCAGCGTTAAGTAGGGCTATATCACTTTAGTAACGGGGAGACGCGATAACTGAGTGTCTCCGTAAGGTTTGCTTGAGAGAACCTCGAAAAATTAAGTAAACCATGATTTCTACACCTGTCATACTAGCTTGAGCAAGTAGATCTTAAATTATGTGGTCCTAGTGACACAGTCTGTATAGCCAGCACCAGTAGGCTTTTGAATGTTCTCCTTGATTGTGTCAAGATCGATGTAGGAGTCAGCAACATTGATCAAGCTATCACTTGTCATTGAGCGCAAGCTGACGACAGCGACACGAACGCCTTGATAAGCAATGGAATTGACAGCATAGGCTAAATCTCCATCACCGCTGACTAAGATAACAGTATCGATGTGGTCTGCCAAAGTTAGCATATCTACCGCAATTTCGACATCCAAGTTCGCTTTTTTGGAACCATCTGGCAATTGAATCAGATCCTTTGTGATCACTCGGTAACCATTACGACGCATCCAAAGCAAAAAACCTTGTTGCTTTTCATTGGTACGATCGACACCTGTATAGAAAAAAGCTCGCAGTAGTCGACAGTTCGCAGTGAGTTGACCCAGTAGCTTTGAGTAGTCAATCTCAATTCCAAGCTGTAAAGCAGCATAAAATAAATTTGAACCGTCAACAAAGATCGCAACTCGACCCTGATTTAGACGAGCTTGATCTGATGCATCATTTTGTGGCATTTTAATCGATTTATTTTTATCACCATTTGTCAAATGCTCTGAGGAGCAAGGCTGTTTGAGGAGCATTGCTGGAATTTCTTCGGGTGTGTGTGTTGTTGGCATCAGAACCTCAGTTTTAGAGAGAACCCCTTCCCCACAAAATGGAGCTAAGAATAAAGCGTTACATCTTCGCCACACTGGTCTGCTAGATAAACTAAAGATTTAAAGCGAAGACTGACGATTTGATCGTAGAAGGGATTTAATTTACAAAGCGGTGGAATCCGAACAAGCGTGTAATCAAACAGTTTGATTTGCCGTTCAAACGGACAACGAGCCGGGATGATTTTGCAGAGCGATCGTGCGGTTTGAGGATTAGAAATTTCGATCGACTCTAGTCGTTGTCGAATCGGGTAGAGGAGAGCGCTCAAGTGACGAAGAGTTAGGGAGTTCACGGTAGGTCAGGCAGTCAAGCCTTGAAGAAACGATCTTCGGATGCAAAAGAATGACGCTTCCACCTCCGATAGTTTCTACGTTAGATCTGAAAAGTGCAGAACTTGTGTAGATGAACAATTAAACTGGCAGCCATCACGCTTAGCTCCAACCGAGTATCTTGGAAATCTGTTCTGGCAGTCTCATTGCCTTAAAAGGTTTCGTGATCATTCCTGCCACCTCTAGTTCTGCAAATCGCCGTTGCTCCGCCGCTTGCACCTTTGCAGTCATCAAAATGACCGGAATCGCCTGAGTTGTTGGGTTCGCTTGAAGAGCACGAAAGGTTTCGATTCCATCCATTTCAGGCATCATGACATCGAGCAAGATCACGTCTGGCTGCTCGCTGGCTGCTTTGGCAATTCCCTCGTGACCAGAAGAAGCGCTCGATACCTCCCAACCCCCTACCGTCTTCAAAGTGAGTTGAGCCACTGCCCGAATATCGTATTCATCATCAATAATCAAAATGTGTCTAGTCGTCATCGAGACTGTCTCCTGCCTTTGATCGAATCATTCGGTTGAGCAGATTAATCACCTGCTGCTCAAATTCTTGTGAAGTAATGCGTCCTTTGGTCAAAAATAGGGTTTGCCCGAGTCTTAACCGTTCCCGTTCATCGTCATTTAGATCGCGAGCCGTATAAATGACCAACGGCATTTGGCAGAGGCGATTATGCTGACGCAGCCAGTCTACAACAGCAAAACCATCATCAGTCGGTAGTCCTAAGTCAAGGACTAGCAGATCAGGAAGCACCTGCTGGCTGAGTTGAATCGCATCTCGTCCGGTTTGAGCGTGAAATGTTTCGATGTGATAGCGAGACAATAAAGTTGTGAGAACTTGCGCTAAATCCAAATCATCTTCAATAATCAAAACTTTCAAAGATTGGGTCTGATTGACTAAAGCTCGATCGAGTGCTTGCCGGAGCACTCTAGGATCTGGCGGTTTTACGACCCAATCACTCACGCCATCATAAGGTGCCTCTCTAGCATCGGGTAGCAGTCCACTCAGAATAATGACAGGAATAGCCTGCGTTTCAGATTGCTGTTTCAAAACTGTCAACGTTTCCCATCCATTCATACCGGGCATCAGCAGATTCAGTAAAATCACATTCGGCTGATGGGCACGTGCCTGTTCTACAGCTTCCTGTCCTGAAGCAACTGTCAGCACCTGATAGCCCTGCCGCTCCAACATCACTCGCACCACTTTGCGAATCGAAGCATCATCATCACAAACTAACACCAGCGGAGTTTGTGATTTGGTATCTAGTGCCGAATCGACTAAGTCGGACATCAAACTTAAATTCTGCGAACTTTCAGAAGCATTAAGAATCGGTAAGGTAAAACAGAAAGTGCTGCCCATTCCTAATGTACTTTCTGCCCAGATTTTTCCTTCATGTTGCTGAAGGATGCTGCGACAGATCGCTAATCCTAATCCAGTACCTCCTCGACGACGTGAATCCGAAGCATCCACTTGTTGAAAGCGCTCAAAGATGGATTCTAGTTTATCGGATGGGATACCACGTCCTTGATCGATGACTTTGATGAGAAGCCAGTTGGCAGAACTTTGCTGATCTTCTCCAGCCTGATTATAGTTGGCTTCTAAAGCCTCATTGGTGATTAATTCTGCGCTCAACCAAATTGTGCTACCAGGAGAGGAGAATTTGATCGCATTGCTGAGTAAGTTTGTTAGGACTTGAATTATTCGGTCGGAGTCAGCCCAAAGACGAACTGTGAGCGGCGCGATCGAGAGCGTGATTTCGGCTTGTTCTGCAATCTCTTGAATGGCTTCTACCGATTGATTGATCAAATCAGCAGCGTCGCAGACTTGTCTAGTCATGACAATTTTGCCAGACTCAATCCGCTCAATATCCAAAATATCATTAATCAGGCGCACCAATCGATCGGTGTTGTTTGCAGCAATTTGCAGCATTTGTTGCGCGTCTTCGGGCTGATTTTGCAAAACGCCTTCAGCTAAGAGATCCAAAGCAGCGGAAATTGAGGTGAGCGGAGTCCTGAGTTCATGACTCACGATTGAAATAAATTCATCCTTCATGCGCTCAATTTCACGTCGCTCACTGATGTCTTTTACAAAGCAATAGTTACCGTTAAACTGCTGCTGCTGGTCATAGGCTTTTACCATCACAATTTGCTTATCGAGAACGCCGCCATCTTTGCGAATCGCTCTTGCTTCTGTTTCCGCCTTACCATGCTCCAGCATTTGCTGATAGGCAACCTCTACAACAGCAATATCCTCTGAGTGAACTGTTTGCTGCCATTTCACGCCTAATAGTTCTTCAGGCTGATAGCCTAACATCGCAGCATAGGCGAGATTGATTTGAACATATTGTCCTTGTGTATTTAATCGAGCAATTGCTTCGATCGCACTTTCTAACGCCTTACTTAAATTCCGAAGTTGCTCTTCAGCCGCTTTTCGCTCGGTGATGTCGCTAGCAATTCCCAAAAATCCTGTAATCTGATCGTCTGCATTCTTGAGCGCTGTGATTGACAATAACACAGGAAAGCGCGAACCATTTTTGCGAATGTAAGTCCACTCATACTCATCGATTACGCCACGACGTGCCTTGGTAATAAATACATCAAATCCTGGCTCGATTCGTTCTCCTAATTCCTGTGACAGCATTTGCGATCGCAGCACAATTTCCTGCCAGTCATGAATCAATAGAGGCGTTGTTTGTCCAATAATTTCTGCGGTTGTATAACCGAGCCATTGCTCTGCTGTGGTGTTAAAGGTAAGAATCGTGCCCTCAACGTTAGTCGAGATGATGCTGTAGTTCGCGCTGTTTAAAATCGCTCGCTGGAATGTCAGTGTCTCGTGTAGCGTTCGCTCTGCTTCTTTCCGTTGATTGATGTTACGAAAGTAGACCGATAACCCATCTTTGGCAGGGTAGGCATAAACCTCAGTCCACTGGTTCAAAGGTGGATAAAATGCTTCAAATCGAACACTAATCTGCTCTGCAATAGCACGCTGATACTCCTGATAGAAAGTTGAATCGATCGTTTCTGGAAACTCATCCCATAAAACTTTCCCCAGCAAGGCTTCTCGCTTTCGTTGCAACAACAACTCTGCCTGCCGATTGAGATAAGTAAACTGCCAATCGTGATCTAACGCAAAAAAAGCATCAGTAATACTCTCTAAGATATCTGTAATCTGATTGCGGGCAGCCTGCTCTTGGGCAAGAAGCTGGATGCGAGTTTGCTCTGCTTGCTGCAATTCGGTTGTTGTTTGTTCCACCCTAACCAAATTACGTCGTAACTCTAGTTGAGAAATGACCTGACGACTCAAGGCTTGTAAGGCTTGAATCTGATCAGAATTGAGCTGCCGAGGAATGCGATCGATAACACAAAGCGTTCCCAGGGAATAGCCATCTGAAGTAATGAGCGGTGCGCCTGCATAAAATCGGATATGAGGCTCACTTGTTACAAGAGGATTCGTCGCAAATCGATCGTCTTGGAGCGTATCTGAAACAATCAACACATCGCTAGGCTGCAAGATAGCATGGGCACAGAATGCAACATCACGAGGCGTTTCTGTAGCCTCCAACCCAAATTTAGATTTGAACCACTGACGACAATCATCGATTAGACTAATTAAAGCAATTGGCGTACCACAGATAAATGCTGCTAGCTGAGTTAAATCATCAAATGCAGCTTCAGAAATAGTATCTAGAACGTTGTATTGTTGGAGAGCATTCAGCCTATCAGATTCGTTGTCTGGTAATGGCGCTTTCATTGTGGATGCTCCTCAGAGCGCGTCAAATTCTCAGCCTCATTTAAGCTAGAGCGGGCGGCTTGGTATAACAACTGAAGATCCGCACCCTCTTGAGGATACTGAACAACTTTTAGTTTTAGGCTGACGTGCAACGAAGTTCCACTCACCTCCACCTTAAACTGCTGCCAGGATTGCTGAAAATCAAAAACACGTTGACTTCCATCCGTTTTAGTCATACCAGGCATACCGATAACAAATTCTGTCCCGCCCCAACGACCGACAACATCTTCATTGCAGAACGATCGCCGCAATAATTCTCCGAAGCGCGCTAACACTTCGTCTCCGACTGCATGACCATACTGCTGATTGATGTCCTTTAGATTAGCTAACTCTATCAGCGCTAAACAAAATGGCTGCTGGCACTGATCACACCACTCAAGTAACTGAGTTAATGCTGTGGTAGATTTGCGGCGATTTGCGATGCCAGTTAGCGCATCAATCTCTGCTAAGCTCTTGAGGAAATGAGTGCGCTCTAATCGATTAAAGATCCGTGTTACTAACTCTGGTCCAATGATCGGCTTGCTCACATAATCATCTGCGCCCACAGCAAAGACTTGATGCATGGTTTCAGCATCCGTATGAGCTGTGAGAAATAGAATCGGCAGATTACTCCAGCGCGAATCATTGCGAACAACCTGACAGAGTTCGATTCCGCTAATGTGTGGCATTTCAATGTCCAGAATCAGCAGATCAGGCGGATTCGCTTCCAGAACATCTAGAAATGAAAGTGGATTGTCGAGGACCGAAACATGAAGCCCCCAGGGAATGAGTAACCGCTGAAGTGCCACTAATACTTGCGCATCATCATCTACAACCAGTACCCTGGCTTGCCTTGGACGGGCATGTTGCAGCGCTTGATTGACTGCTTCTAAGACTTGAGGTGCAGTGACAGGCTGTTGAAGCCAACGTCCACCTAACCGGGCGATCCTGACTCGATCGATTAATTTATCTTGCTGGGTCAAGACTAATGTAGGCACTGGTGGCGTACAAGCACTGAGTTCGGACAACAACATGAAGTTATTTGCGCTAGCAGTAACAGCAAAATCAAGGAGTACAACATCGGGATGCGTTTCAGAAATCTGCTCTCTAGCAGTAACGGGATTGGCAATGACCTGAACTCGTAAACCCCAACTAGGCGATGCTTCCTGTAATTGTGCGGTGAGGGTTGAATTTGAGCTGACAATCAGTAGCCAAGGACGTTGATCAATTGGTTCACTAACTGAAGTGCCTGTTTGCTGCTCGTTCGTTAAATGCTCAGCATCCAAGTGTTCTAGCTCCTGACGCAAAGCAGTGATAAGTTTAGAGAGTTGCTGCATCTCGTGATGAGTCAGCGATCGCCCTTTTTGGAAAAGCGGTTCAATTTCTTGGGCTAATCGAGAGCCTTGATCTGCGCCAAACATACCCAGCGACCCTGCCAACTTATGGATCTCCTGTTCAGCTTGCTGCCGCAATTCTGGATTCAGTTTGTTTTGTAGCAACAGCGCTGCTGCCTGCTCAACAGTTGCAATTCGATGGGCAACAGTCTCTTTAACCTCATTCCAGATGCTGTTCATCCCAGCAGTAGTGGTTTGTGTTGCGATCGTCGGTGCGCTTTCGTCTTCGCTTTTTGTCTCTTTGTTCCTTTGTTTCTTGCCTTCTCTCTGATTTTCCTCTGGAGATCTAAGCCGATAGCCAATAGCATAAACAGTTTCGATCGGATCACCTAGAAGCCCTGCTGTTTTCAGTTTTTGCCGTAGTCCTTTGATATGGGAGCGGATAGTATCCTCGCTTGGGGTTTCCTCAAATGACCAAACGTGATCAATCAGCGCACCCGTATTAAAGATGCGATGTGGGTTGCGGAGAAATAACTCTAGCAGACTGTATTCTTTTGGCGTTAACCGCGCGATTTTACCATTACAGCTCACTTCGCAGGTACTGGGATCAAGCTCTAAATTTCGCCATTTCAGCAAGGGAGGTAAGGCAGCGCCGCCTCGTCTAAGTAAAGCCCGAATACGTGCCAACAACTCCTGCAAATTAAATGGTTTAGGCACGTAGTCATCTGCCCCAGCATCTAACCCCGTCACTTTGTTTGTGCTAGCATTTTGAGCCGTTAATAAAAGAATGGGAGTCTGATTTCCTTGTGACCGTAGTTTTCGACATAAATTAATGCCGTCCAATTTTGGTAATACTACATCTAGCAAAACTAAGTCATAGGTAAAGGATTCCAATAGTGACCATCCAACCTGCCCATCAGTTGCAACATCTACGACATAGTGTTGATCAGTCAAAGCCTTGACAAGCGGTTCAGAAATTAGCGAATCGTCCTCTATGAGTAGAATTTTCATAACTCGCTAGCCGCAACAATAGAACAGGAATTCTGACAGATACAGCCTTCCTACGCTAAGGCTAACCCGAATCAAACCTTGTTATCTTATAGATTTGTTGAGCATTGTCGGACGCATAGATTCAGTCGAGCAATGAGGGTGTGTCGCAAAAAAAGAGTCGTTGTCCTATTGCTGTGAATTATGCCAAGATCAAGCACCTCCTGCTGATGAAGATGCAAAACTGACCCTGCGAAAATAACATCGAAACCTCCCTATGCCTCATAACGCCGAAAAGCAGAATAGATTCGGGTGTAATGAATTTCCGGTCGTCTTTCTTGGGGTTTCTCAAAAAAAAACTTGAGCCATTTTAGATAGAAACGGTAGAAGCTCAGACCATCAGGAGCTTTTAGACAAATTCATCAACACGGAAAAAACCGCAACCCGTTGATTGCGCAGGATATAGGGGCTTGCTCAGAACTAGATTGCTTTGATTGTAGTGCCAAGCCGAGTCAATGAATGAGAGCAAAGCATTAAGATAGATGAAACCTGCTATTATTTTTGCCAAGCCTGATGTCTAATTCACTCGACCCTACCGAAGATGCAGAACTCGTCCAAGCTGTTCAGGAAAGTCTACAGCAGATGTCGATCGAGCTTGAACATCCACAGGATGCAGAAGCGATTCAACAGCTCTATCAAAAAGCGCAAGCACTGCTTAGTCATCTTACTCCTGACCCATTGACAGTCGCGCGCGTGACGGGTGTATTGTTGGTCTATCAACTGCCAGGGACAGATCCGGAAGAGGTGAAATGGTTTGAGGGTGAGCTACAGAATTCTTTAGATCTAGAATCGATCGAAGAACTAGTCGATTCAATCTTCCGTCCTGATGCGTTGTAGTCCTGAAGGACTGGCAACGCAGAGAGCGCTTCTGCCAGCAAGATGGGATCACCAAAGTTAGATAGCTGTGCATTCGTTCAATCTGCTGAGGCGTTGGCATCGTTGCTGATTCAGCATGTTGAACTGTGGCTTGGAGCGCATCTTGCCAAGCTTCAATCTCGATCAATTTAGGTGGAAGACCAAGAGCGGCTGCATCGCTCCCGTCAGTTCATTCAAAGGGCGGTAATTACGGCAATAGAAAAATTAGAAAGCGTTTTACACTTCGTTACATTAGAGAAGACAGAACCCAGGGCGATCAAAATCGTCTGCTACATCGGAGGTACCCGATATGAATAATATTCGTGTCGGCAGTTTGTTTGGAATTCCTTTCTATGTCAACCCATCCTGGTTTTTAGTGTTGGGCTTAGTCACTTTTAGCTATGGCTCAGGACTGGCAGCCCAATTTCCCAATTTGCCTTCTGGGCTGTCTTGGGGATTAGGATTGCTCACAGCACTGCTATTGTTTGGTTCTGTGCTGGCTCATGAACTCGGTCACAGCTTTGTGGCGCTGAAGCAGGGTGTGGGTGTCAAATCGATCACGTTGTTTCTATTCGGGGGATTAGCGAGCTTAGACAAAGAGTCGCAAACTCCCGCTGAAGCATTTCAAGTTGCGATCGCAGGGCCTTTAGTCAGTTTGCTCCTTGCTGGTTTGGCAACCCTTTTGGCAGTTGGTACGGGCATCTCTGGGGCACCTGCTGCAATCTTGGGCGTGTTGGTTTCGGTGAACTTAGCGTTAGCGCTCTTTAATCTGATTCCGGGTTTACCGCTCGATGGCGGCAACATTTTGAAAGCTTTGGTCTGGAAAGTGACGGGTAACCCTTACAAGGGGATGAAGGTTGCGGGTCGGGTCGGTCAACTGATTGGTTGGTTAGCGATCGCATCGGGACTGCTACCCTTGGTTGTTTTTGGCGGTGGGGTGAACTTCTGGAACATCCTAATTGGCTGGTTCTTGCTTCAGAATGCTAGCCAAGCTGCTCAGTATGGCGTGGTGTTGGATCGCTTAGCAGGGCTGACAGCATCCGATGCCGTCAGCACAAATAGCCCGGTTGTTGCTGCTTCGTCAACATTACGAGAGTTTGCCGATCAGCGGATTCTGGATCAGCGGGTGTGGCAGAAGTTTTTAGTCACAAACGCAGAGGGTCAACTGCTGGGTACGCTTTCCATTGAGGATTTGAAAGCGATTCCGAGTGATCTGTGGTCTGAAACTTTGGTTCAAACCCTCGTGAAACCGCTTGACCCATCTCTCATGGTACAGAGCGATCGTCCTCTGTCGGAAGTAGTCACTTTGCTAGAAGAACGCAAGTTAACCGCACTCTCTGTTGTCCAAGAGAACAACGTCCTAGTGGGCTTGCTCGAAAAAACTGCCATTGTGAATCTGCTCCAGAATCGCGTACAAGCTGCTCCGGCTTAGACTCAGCCTGAAACAGATGAATGATGTGATTGTTGACCCGCATCGATAACAGGGCTGAAATCAATCACAGTGACTAGAGTAGAAACTTCAGGGAAGCAGTTGCCCACTTCCCTGAAGTTTTTTATTCTGCTTTGGTTTGACTGTGGCTGATTTAATCAGGCATCTCCTCAATACTGCGCGGCTCTCTCTTTGGCTGTTGGTTCATCTCATGGCGGTAACGACTCGAAGCCTCATAGACCTCTCTGCGAAGGCGCTGAATTGCACCGAGCGGCTGATGCGCTGCAATGGTATGCCAGGCATTGAAGGACAATACATCGTCCACATACACCTGACGGGCTGGACTATAGGCTTCCTGCATCCCAATTGTGATTTTAGCGATCGCTTGATAAGGGCTGTCCTGCTCCGACCAACGAACCGAAGCATCTTCGATCGGCATCGTTTCTAGATTGGTACAAAGTTGGACACGCAATTCATATTCAGCCGACTGCCTCTGGAAAAAACTCTACAATCAAATCGCGTAGAGTAGAAGCATTCTGCATCTCAATTCGTTTACCTTGGAGCGGCTGAAGACTTGTCGATATGGGAACTGCACTGAACTTAGCAATGTAGTCTCCATAGCGCAAAGCAGCAGAAGTATAGTACGTTTCTCCTAAGATATGAGTCTCTGGTTGCGTAATCCCTAGCGCAGTCGGATAGAGATTGATGCCGACTTTTTGAGTGACTGCATTCACTGTGCGGGCAGTTATCCCCAATAGTTGTTGCGCTTCTTCTGGGGCACTGACCACTACTTTTTCCTGAAGCAACTGTTCAGGAAGAAAGCGAGCAAGATTCCCGGATGGAAAAATCGGACTGTTAATCATCAGAAAATCTTGAGTGACTGCATCAGGTTCAGTAGAGAGAAGCTTCGGTTCTTCTACACCAAGGACCTTAATTGCCATGCCACGAAAGGTCGAAAGACTATCCGGCAGAATATCACCCGGAACACTTGAGAAACGAATCATCACTGGATAAGTGCGAGGTTCGCGAAACAGCCCTTGGGCAAGATGAGCGGGTAAGTTATCGTAAATTTGCAGTTCTCCCTTCAGTCCGCCATGACTTTTCGCATGAGCACCGCGCATTGCATGACGATGTTTGTCGAACACCTTTTGTCCTTGCCGAGCAACGGAGTCTAGAATTTGGCAGATCAGTCTATCTTCATCCGGTTGCTTGACTTCTACATTGGGGGAGTAGCGAACGTATTGATTTGAGTTGAGCATTCAGCAAGGAGCCTGAGGGCGAATTCAAATGGTTATCGTTTAATCATTCGTACCTAGGTTCATTTTCTTCATCCTCCTTGTGTTAGAAGTTGACGATTCGCGATCGCGAGTTGTTTAGTGAACCACAAGCCACCCATAAGTTAAAACACCCAATCCCAAAACGCCAACGATCGTCTCTCGCTGCTCCTCCCACAAACGACGCACTCTACTGAAGAAATCGCTAAACGCTGCTCGTCGCGATTGCCCTAACTCGGTCATCAAGCCTTTAACTTTGGCATCAACTTCTTCTAGCGTGACTTCCCCTCGTTGGTAAGCGGCTTCGAGTTCATTCAGTTTGTGCCAGTACTCATGGGTGGCTTCTAACAAATTCGGAGTCATAGGATAAAAGGTGCTGATATAAACTTTTGTGAAGCTTAACGCACTTAATTCAGCAACTTGATCTGTAGTTGGACAGAACTGTTGTGGTCGATCGGTAGAACTGAGATTACTGACACAGTGAAGAGTTACGAAGCAGCGAAGAAACGGAACACTTTCATCCAAAGCAACACGAACTGAGTGCAAAATGCTACCGAGAACAGCTTCAGCCTGGTCTTATTCGCCGTTCAATTGAGCAGTCCCCATGCTGATCGGTGAAGACAATTGAAACTCAACTGCTGCTTACGACCAAGGACTGCCCAATCACTTCTACTCCCCACTCTCCACTTGAATCCCCTCTCTAATTCAACCTTTGACACAAACCACCTGCTTCAGCGTCGCAACGATCTCGACAAGATCGCTCTGATTTGCCATCACCTGCTCGATCGGCTTGTATGCCCCTGGAATTTCATCCAGCACGCCAGCATCCTTGC